>JAFODS010000062.1 GCA_017380575.1 Clostridia bacterium
GATACGCGAGGAACCTTACCCGGGCTCGAACGGCAGGTGAATTATCCAGAGATGGATAAGTCTTCGGACTCCTGTCGAGGTGCTGCATGGTTGTCGTCAGCTCGTGCTGTGAAGTCTTGCAGTACATAACCGTTCTGAGGTGCTATCTCCAGCCAGCCCCAATGATCTTTGCGCTGTGGTCCGCCGGCATATAATGGTTGAGGCGGTCTGAATGTAAAGAAGTTACGAATTTCATTTAAAAGCTCCGTATCAAATTCAGATTTTCCCTCTGTCGGAATAGCTTCGGGGTACGCAAGTACAAGCGGCTTACCATCCCACATATACCACAAATCCTTATATTTTCCCGGCTTATACAAATCTTGGTATGCAGAGCGAAGCATCTCTAAAGTAGTCTTTAACGGACCGAAGTTCATAATAAAAGCAACTTGCGGTGTTTTTATACCATCAAGGCGTGCTTTATGAAATTCCTCTAAAAGCGCCATGTATGCATCTTTCCACATAAGACTGCCATTTGTGTTATCAAAAAACAACACGTCAACACCTGCATTGGCAAAATATTGAGCATGCTTTCTTATAACATACGGATCATCATTCCTATAAAACCCATAAAATGGCTCTGTCCAATGAAGTCTCTCAATAGATTTCCACGCAGAGTGATTTATATCATATTCAGCCTCCGGATGTTCTCTAAGTATTTTTTCAAGACTGGTAGGCTCCCAAGAAACATCCTGATTTCTCCACGTCCAATAAAAAAGCCCCACCTGTCTTTTTTTAACAGGCCCGCATTGGTCGCTGTTTGGCAACTTTCTGCCAAGTTCATCTGTTGCGGTAATCAGGTCATTATCTGTTTCTTTAAAATTGTAATCCGGCACCTCATAATGACCTACGTTTTCAAAATATGTGGTCTCAGTAAAAATGAATTTAAAAATAATAGGATACTGATTGGTTCTAAAAGAGATTGTATATGTTCCCGGTTGAATCTCCGGAATGCAAACATGAACAGTCTCATTGGTGCGATAACTTGCAATACCGGTAAGAGCCGCAACTGCAACAACCTCACCATTAATGCACACATCCATTTCATACGAACCGCCACAATTGCCATATAATATGTTCAAGCCACGCATAGTATTTTCAAATGTTACATCTTTGAATACTATTTCTCTGTTTTCACTTGAAGGACGCCAAAAAGCATCAAGTACTTTATTCATGCTGAGACCTCCGCATCACTTTTTTTTGCCAAAAAAAGACTTTTTTTCTTGAGAATCATTCTTCTTTACGTTCTCAATTGTACCGCCCAAAGTTTCATCAAATTGGCGAAGTAATTCCTTCTGCTTATCATTAACACGTGTTGGAATAACAACCGTAATATGAACATATTGATCACCTTTGCCTGATGATTGTAAACGTTGAATACCTTTACCCTTCATTCTGAGTGATACACCGCTCTGTGTTCCTTCAGGAATGTTAATTTCAACCGGTCCATCAATTGTTTCAATTTTGATTACATCACCGAGAACTGCCTGAACTAAAGATATTTTTTTATCAATATGCACATCATAGCCGTCTCTTTTTAAAGTCTTATGTGGTTTTACTCGTACTGAAACAAGCAAATTACCTGCAGGACCTCCTTTTGAACCGGGTTCTCCCATACCTGCTATTGAAATTGCCTGACCATTATCAATACCGGCAGGTATTTTAACATTCACTTTAACTGCTTTTCTTGTAACTCCCTTACCGTGACATGTGCCGCATGGATCGTCAATAATTTTACCGGTACCTCCACATTTGTCACAAGTCTTAACATTCATAAATTGACCGAAAGGAGTATTTTGTTTTACCTGTACCTGACCGCTGCCATTACAAACAGAACAGCGTTTTGTTTTTTTAGATTTTGAGCCGGTACCTTCACAGTCATCACAAGAAACGTTTTTTGTTATTGTAATTTCTTTTTGCGTTCCAAAGGCAGCCTCTTCAAATGTAATATCAACAGATGTTCTTAAATCCGCACCGCGTTGCGGACCTCTTGAGCCTCTGCCTCCACCAAAGCCACCAAAACCACCGCCAAAAATGGATTCAAATATATCGTTAACATCAAAGCCACCAAATCCACCGGTACCGTATTCTCCACCGTAGCCACCTGTACCATCAAAGGCAGCATGACCAAACTGATCATACTTTGCACGAGAATCGGGATTGCTCAAAATCTGATATGCTTCTCCTGCTTCTTTAAATTTTGCCTCTGCCTCAGGATTATTGGGATTCAAATCCGGATGGTATTGTTTTGCAAGCTTCCTGTATGCCTTTTTTAATTCATCCTCTGTGGCCGTTTTTGAAACACCGAGAACCTCATAATAATCTCTTTTATCTGCCATAAAATTGATTTCCTCTTTTCATTGAAATATGAAGCCTCATGTATATTAAGAGGCTTCATATTTACAGATTTAACGTATCCTAACAGATTTAACGTTTTTTTACAACAACTAATTAATGTTGGAATTACTTATTATCGTCATCAACTACAGTATAGTCAGCATCAACTACATTATCATCGCCGCCTTGCGCTGCACCGCCGGCTGCTTGAGACGGGTCGAAACCTTGAGCTGCACCGGGATTCTGCTGATAGATTTTTTGTGCAACATTATTGAATACTTGTTGAAGCTCCTCTGTTGAACTCTTCATATCATCAACGTTATTTGATGAAATAGCATCTTTAACCTTCTGAATTGCAGCTTCTATTGATGATTTATCTGTTGCATCAAGCTTATCTCCCATATCTTTAACAAGTTTTTCTCCTTGATATACAGCAGAATCAGCCATATTTCTGACATCAACAGCTTCTTTAGCCTTTTTATCTTGAGCCGCAAACTCCTCAGCATCCTTAACAGCCTTTTTAATATCCTCC
>JAFODS010000063.1 GCA_017380575.1 Clostridia bacterium
CGAGGGTGTCACAGGTTCCGAGCATAAAAAATTAAATACGCCTCAATAGCTCAGCTGGCAGAGCACGCGGCTGTTAACCGCGGTGTCACAGGTTCGAGCCCTGTTTGAGGCGCCAAAAAAAACGACATGTTTCGACATGTCGTTTTTTTGCTTGAATTTAATGATATTACCTACATAATCATTGTTTTTGTAATTAGTAAGTTAAATTGCGCTGCGATATAAGGGTTCGAATAGGTATAACGGAGCCAGAAAAAACGACATGTTTCGACATGTCGTTTTTTTGCTTGAATTTAATAATATTACCTACATAATCATTGCTTTTGCAATTAGTAAGTTAAATTGCCCTGCGATATAAGGGTTCGAATAGGTATAACGGAGCCAGAAAAAACGACATGTTTCGACATGTCGTTTTTTTGTTGCTTGATCTTAACACGTGGGGGGGACACTATTTTAACCCCCTTTTGAAAACCCTTGATTTTCAATTTTTTTTCATTTTAATCCTAATTTTTATGGTTTCGCTCCCTTTGGATACCTATTTATGGATAACAGGACTCGATCCTACAACATTTTAATATAATCACAAATTTGACCGATATTCTATTAATTTTGATTATCTTTTTTGCTCCGAAATCAATCCTTAATTATTTATATTCATTTATTAATCATAAAAAATAACAAAGCAAGCGTTTGTTTTGGGTGCACCAAAATTTTTATTTATAACACTCAAAAGTTCTTAATCAAAATATTGATAACTCTTTTAACAAATATTTCATCCATATATATGAAAGAATCAATAATGAATAGATTGGATATTTTCTATCTGATATTCTTTATATATAACTTAAATGCCATAACCTTTTTGAGATATGGCGTTATATCTGAACTAAATAAAAAGCAAAAATGCAATTTTTTTATATTCTCTATTTATTTTATGTTATTTAATGTGATATAATGTTACTTTAAAACATTGTAAATTCGATCAGAGAAAGTAACACAAAATTTTCTTAATGGAAAGATGTGATAATTTTGAGTAAGAAAAATAAGTTCTTTGCCGATGACGGATGGGCATTCTGGGTTGACGGTGACGACACCAGCACAATATATCTTAACAACTGGTTAAACCCGAAAGGAAAAAGCTATGTGGATGTAGCAATCCATATCAGAGGCATAAAAGAAACTAAATCTCTTAATATGTATTTCCCGTTTGCTGTTGAAAAGAGCGAAGTAGAGGATGTTTCTCTTCACTTCAATGATGAAAATCTTTCACGCGCAATTTTCAGCAGTATGTGTGTTGTTGATTATAAAAAGAACGAGGTTGCTTCTGAAATTGCATACAACGGCAAAACAGTGGATATAATTCATCTTTCTGCCGTTGAATATACAATAAAGCCTGTTTCAAAAGGAGCTTTGATGAACATGCCTTTTGACGGTATATTTGAATATATTGACAACGATGAAGTTTATTTTATGTTCCGTATTCCGCATAAATCTGTTTCTGAAGTTTTCAGACAGCGTAAAAAAGTGGGTAGCTTTTTAACACGATTCAGAGATCTGATTATGTCACCGATCATTTCCGAAAGCTACGGATATTCAGTCAGAATCAATGAAGCACGACTGCTTCCTAAAGAGATAAACAGCATCGGTGCATTTCACAGACAGAAGCTGAAAAAAGTAGCCGTAACAATATCAATTTCTGATGACTATGAAATTAATGATGTGTCGTGTTACAGGATAAGACGTCTTGAAGAAGAACTTTACAAAGATTTTCTTCCTTCTTATTTTGAAGCAAGAAACGTTGTTACATACCAGTGGCAGCAAAGCAGAGAGGATAATTTAAAGGGACATTTTAACTTTTACTTGAACGTATCCCGCAAAGCAATCAGCCCGATAAGCATTTTTGTGTACATGTTTATCATAGTTTTTCTCAATGCTTTGGGTGGATTGATGTGGGATGCGATGAAAGCGATTTATGCGCTTATTATGCATTAATTAAGATAGTGGGGGAACAGAATGAAGCTTTTAGTTCCGGTTTTTTTGAACTGTGTTTTTGTTACCGCTTTTTATCTGTTGGATAAGAAAACGGGATTCAAAAACCTTAAGTTCGCTTCAAAACAAATTTTAATCGGTGTTGTGTTCGGCGGTTTGTCCGCCGTCGCCTCCGGATACGGTGTTGAAATTCTCGGCACAGTTGCCAATGTTCGCGATGCGGCACCGCTTTGCGCAGGTCTTATCTTCGGTGGTCCTGCGGGTGTTATTTCGGGTGTCATAGGCGGAGTGTACCGTTTCTTTTCGGTTTACTGGGGCGGCGGAATGTATACAAGGTTGGCTTGTACCGTTTCAACAATTCTTGCGGGTATTATTGCAGCCGTTCTCAGAAGGTTTATGTTTGATAACAAAAGGCCTACGTGGAGTTACGGTGTTTTCATAACGATTGTTTGCGAAGTTCTTCATATGCTTATGATTTTCTTCACAAATATGAAAGATTCGGCATATGCCTTTGAGTTTGTAAAAGCTGCAACTCTTCCGATGATAATAGGAAATGCTGTTGCTGTCGGAGTTTCTCTTCTTGTTGTTTCCTTGATTAATTACGGTAAAAGAAAATACGGTAAAAATAAAGAAAGAATTTCTCAGACTTTTCAACGAAGACTTCTTGTGCTTATTGTTATCGCTTGTGTAATAACAAGTGTTTTTACATATTTTCTTCAGAGCGGAATGGCTGAAATTGAAACAAGAGAAGTTTTTACTTCCGCAATGACCGATGTTATCGCAGACGTACGAGGAAAGTCTGACGAAAATCTTTTAACAATAACGAAAAATATTCGCTCAGAATATGAAAATAACAACGATGTTTCGCTTGATGACCTTGCAAAGAAATACAATGTTGTTGAGATTAACGTTGTTGATTCTGAAGGCTTGGTTATAAATTCAACCTTGGATTCACTTATAGGCGAGTTCGATATGAACAGCACTGAGCAGTCAAAGGAATTTATGGTGCTGACAGGCGATAAAACTGAACACGTGCAGTTGTACAGTCCTCAGGGTTATGACGGTGTTACGATGAGAAAGTATGGCGGTGTCAGCCTTGATGACGGTGGATTTATCCAGGTCGGATATGATGCAGATCAGTTCCACGATGTTCTTGATGACTTCGTTGTTGACGTTACCAAAAACCGTCACGTCGGAAGTTCCGGTTTTGTTGCTGTCTGTGATGAAAAGTTAAACCTTGTTACTCACACATCCCGAAATGGGGATCACGTTTCAACAATAGGTATAACTCCCGACAAAGTGATGCTTGAGGGAAAAACTGCAAGTCAGCTTTACAAAACAAACATAATAAACAGTGAAAACGGTTACAGTGAAGAATATATTTATGTTTTTACTTTTGTTGAGGGTTATTGCATAATTGCCGCAATGCCTTTGGCTGAAGCAATGCTTATGCGAGATGCATCGCTTTATACAAGCATCTTTATGCTGATACTGATTTTTGCAGCGTTGTTTATTTTTATATATTTCCTGATTAAAAAAGTTATTATCAACAATCTGCAGAAAATCAACGGTTCGCTTTCTGAAATAACGGGAGGCAATCTTAATGTTGAGGTTGACGTCCGTTCAAACGCTGAGTTCTCCTCACTTTCTGACGACATCAACTCAACCGTGGCAACCCTGAAAAGATATATCGGTGAAGCTGCTGCAAGAATAGATAAAGAGCTTGAATATGCAAAACAGATTCAGCTTTCAGCTCTTCCGTCAAGTTTCCCGGATACGGAAGAATATGCGATATTTGCACAGATGATAGCGGCAAAAGAAGTAGGCGGCGATTTCTACGATTTCTATACTCTTGATGAGAATACAGTATTCTTCCTTGCAGCTGATGTTTCGGGAAAGGGAATACCTGCCGCTATGTTTATGATGACTGCAAAAACAATCATCAAAGACCTTGCCGAAAGGGGTCTTCCCGTTGATGAAATTTTCACCCTTGCTAACGAAAAGCTTTGTGAAAATAATGAGTCGGGTATGTTTGTCACTGCATGGATGGGAAAGGTTGACCTTCTGACAGGTAAGCTCAGTTTTGCAAATGCAGGACATAATCCACCGGTTATTGTTCACGCTGATGGTAAGTGTGAATACCTTAAGAGTCGTGCAGGATTTGTTCTTGCTGGTATGGAGGGTATGAAGTATCGTGCAAATGAATTAACGCTTAATAAGGGCGACAGGATTTTCCTTTATACCGACGGTGTAACAGAAGCTACAGACGAAAATGAAGCTCTTTACGGCGAAGCAAGATTACAATCCTATATTGAGAAAAACAGAGTTCTGAGTGCAGACGCATTGCTTTCGGGACTCAAAGAGGATATAGATAAGTTTGCAGGCGATGCTCCTCAGTTCGATGATATTACGATGCTTCTTTTTGATTACAAGAATAAAGAAGGTGCTGTTATGACAGAAAAAATCTTCTCTGCAAGAAAAGATACTCTTCCTGAAGTTATGGCTTTTACGGAAGAGTGCCTCGAAAGCTTTGATTGTCCGATGAAAAGTTCAATGGCAATCTGCGTTGCGGTTGAAGAAGTTTTTGTCAATATTGCAAGCTATGCTTACGGTGAAGGTGAAGGCAACGCTTCTCTTTCTTTCGGTTTTGATGATACTGAAAGAATAATGACTCTTGTTATAACGGACAACGGTGTACCGTTTAATCCTCTTGAAAGAGATGAACCGGATATTTCTCTTTCTGCGGCAGAACGGGAAATCGGAGGACTTGGTATTTTCATCACCAAGAAAACTATGGATACGGTTTCTTACGCCTACGAAAACGGCAAAAATATTCTTACCATGACCAAGAAGATATAAAGGAGATGTTCTGATGACTATAACAATTGATAAAAACAACGAAGCAACAGTTTTGAAAATTGAAGGAAGGCTTGATACTACAACCGCACCCGAGCTTGAAAATACGATAAATGGTGAGGGTGATGCACTTGAAAAATTAGTGCTTGATTTTGAAAAGGTTAACTATATTTCAAGTGCAGGTCTCAGAGTACTTCTTACTGCACAAAAGAAGATGAATACGCAAGGATCGATGGAACTTATCAATGTTTCTGAAGAAGTTATGGATATCCTTGAAATGACAGGTTTTGCGGATATTCTGGTGATCAAGTGATGGATAAATTAACATTAGCAATTGAATTTGCAACTAAAGCACACGACGGAATGGTGAGAAAAAAGGATAAAACGCCATACATTCTTCACCCGCTTGAAGCGGCAACCATTGTCGGTACAATGACAAGCGATCAGGATGTTATTTCGGCGGCGGTGCTTCACGATGTTGTTGAGGATACAGAAATTACCCTTGATGAGATTGAAGAGCTTTTCGGTAACCGTGTAAGGAAGCTTGTTGAATCCGAAACAGAGGATAAGCGAGCAGATTTACCCCCTGAAGATACATGGAAAATCCGAAAAGAAGAATCACTTAAAGTGTTGAAAAATGCAGAAAACGTCGATGTGCTGATGCTCTGGTTGGGCGATAAGCTGGCTAATATGCGGTCTTTTTACAGGATATGGAAGGCTGAAGGCGAGAGTATGTGGCAGTCGTTCAATCAGAAAGATCCTGAACAGCAGTTCTGGTATTACAATACCATTGCAGAACTGACTGCACCTCTTGAAAAGTTTTCTGCTTGGCAGGAATATAATGAACTTGTAAAAATTGTTTTCAGAAAGGATAATTAATATGGCAAACATTGAATTCAGAACAGATAAAGATATTTTGTACATAAGTCTTACAGGGCGTATTGATGCAACAAATGCTGCTGATGTTGAATCCGTTATCAGTGAGATAAGAAATGCTAATACGGGAATGCACACCGTTCTTGATGCAGATACTCTTGAATATATCTCAAGTGCGGGTCTTCGTGTAATTCTCCGCCTGCGAAAGGAAGAGCCTCAGCTTGCGATAATAAATGTTTCTCCTGAGGTTTATGATGTCTTCGAAATGACAGGCTTTGCGGAGATGATGACCGTTGAAAAAACATATCCGAGAATCAGCCTTGACGGCTGTGAATTTATTGCAAAAGGAGCTAACGGTGCAGTATATCGTTACGATGACGAAACAATCGTAAAGCAGTATTTCAACCGTGATGCACTTCCTGAAATTATGCAGGAAAGAGAAAATTCAAGAAGAGCATTTGTTCTTGGTGTTAACACAGCAATTCCGTACGGAATAGTTCGTATAGGTGACGGCTACGGCAGCCTTACTGAGCTTCTTAATGCAACATCCGTAACAAAGCTGATAAGAGCAAACAAAGAAGATTTAACTCAGAGTGTTGCTTATTTTGTAGATACATTGAAAGAGATTCATTCAACTGAGGTTGAAGAGGGTGCACTCCCTGATTTCAAAAAATGGGTTCTTGAGTGGGCAGATTTTCTTTCCTCTTATCTGGATGAAGCAAATGCACAGAAAATGCGTACTCTTATTGAAGGAATCCCTGACAGCAATTATATGATTCACGGTGATTACCATTCAAACAACGTTATGGTTCAGAACGGAGAGCCGATCCTTATCGATATGGACACTCTTGCGGTCGGTCACCCTGTGCTTGAACTCGGTTCAACATTCAATGCATATGTAGGCTTCAGCGAACTCGATAAAACAGTTATTGAATCATTCCTTGGAATTGATATTGATACGGCGCATGAATTCTGGAATCTTTCTCTTGCACGCTATCTTGGTACTGATGATAAAAATGCAATTGAAGCTGTTGAAAATAAAGCAAAGGTTATCGGCTATATGCGTCTTCTTCGTCGTTGTCTTCGCAGAGATGGAGACGAAGCAACAGTAAATCACTACAGAACGAAGCTGATTGAAGTTCTCAATAAGGTTGATACATTGGAGTTCTGATATGGATAAAATTTTACACATCAATGCTTGTTTTAAAGAAGGTTCACGAACTGACGAATTGGCACAGCATCTCCTCAGTAAACTGAACGGTCAGATACAGTCGGTTAATCTGTTTGATGAAAATCTTCCACCGTTGGATGATGTTTTGCTCAAAAGAAGAGACGACCTTCTTAAAAACGGAAATACAGACGATGAACTTTTTAGTATGGCAAAGCAGTTTGCTGAGGCAGATACAATCGTAATTTCAGCACCTTACTGGGATCTTCTGTTCCCTGCGGTTTTACGTATTTATCTGGAAAATATTACAGTATGCGGAATCACTTTCCGATATTCCGAAAAAGGTATCCCCGAAGGTCTTTGTAAGGCTAAAAAGCTTTACTATGTCACTACTGCGGGCGGATTTATCGGTGAAAACAATTTTGGATTTGACTATGTCAAAGCACTTGCAATGGGATTGTTCGGTATTGAAACCGTAAAATTCTTTTCTGCAGAAGGCCTTGATATTTACGGTGCCGACATAGAGGCGATTATGCAGAAGGCTAAAGATAATATCACGCTTGACGACGAAGAAACAAAAACAATTCCGTACCCTGGAAAGTATGCTGATAATCTTCATCACGAGGGCGCATCGTCATTTGGCGGAATGACGGACCACAACAGGTCAAAGTATTACGTCGCGAATGATTTTTATAATATGAAGAGCGACGGAACGCTTCATATACTGAACCATTTTGAAACATATCAGCAGACAACGGAATACACCTGCGGTGCCGCATGTGCACTTATGGTGCTTAACTGGTTCGGAAAGAAAAAATACCACGAAATTGCTGTCAGTCAGCTTATTGAAAGTCATCCGTGTAAAGGTTCAACGGTTGAGAATATTGCTGACTTCTTCGACCTGATTGGTTGGGATGTTGATTACCATAGCAATACTGACAGACGATTTGAAACCATAGAAGAGGTTGAAAGCTTTTTTGTTAACACAATCGATAGCGGAACACCGATTATGGTCGATTGGGTAGACTGGGCAGGACATTGGCAGGTTCTTATAGGAATCGACACCTGCTCATCCGAAACACCGTACGACGATGTGCTTATTTTTGCCGACCCGTACGATGTAACTGACCACAAGCAGGACGGATATTATACTTTCCCGCTTGGCAGATTTTTCGGTATGTGGCGCGAAGGTGCCTGTGCAGAAAAGGCCGACCCGTACGTTCAGCCTTTCATAATTGCAAAACCGAAGGATACGATTAAGGAAGGCATAATAAAAGAATAATTCAGAAAATAATTCCGGTTATTCATAACCTTGAATTAAAAGAAAATACAAAGCCTTATGGTCATACAGACCAATTCTTTAAGGCCGTGAAAGAATTTGTTTTTTAAAAATTCTAAAGAGGTTCAAAAAAGTGAAGCTCCCTCAGAAAAACGACATGTTTTTACATGTCGTTTTTGGTTGCTTGTTTTTTATTCAAAATACCTATATAATACAATATATAGATAAGATAATGTTCGATGTTAAGTCTGACGATTTGATTTTGTATGGTATAATCAATTCGAAAAATAAGAATTTGTAGAGGCAAAACAATGGTTATTGAAACAGAGCGTTTATACTTAAGGGAAATGACGGATGAAGATTTTTACGCACTTTATAAAGTATTAGCAGATCCGAATATATTGCATCATTATCCCTATACATTTGATGAAAAGAGAGTAAGAGGTTGGATTGAGCGAAACATAGAAAGATATCGGATATTCGGCTTTGGTCTGTGGGCAGTATGTTTGAAAGAAACAGATGAAATGATAGGTGACTGCGGCTTAACTATGCAACTTATAGGCGGTGAAATAAAACCTGAAATCGGATACCATATCAGAGCTGACAAGCAACTGAAAGGATATGCAAAAGAAGCTGCGATTGCTGTCAGGGATTGGACTTTTAACAACACTCCTTTTAACATTGTTTATTCTTATATGAAGTATACCAACGAAGCATCGGTCAAAACAGCTATGTCATATGGTTGCAAACAAGTAGATGAGTTTGCTGATGAGATAAATGAAATTACAAAGGTATTTGCGATTTCAAGAAATGAGTGGATTAACCGATAAATAATAATTTGTGGAGGCTGCAATGGAAATATTAAAATTTGATTTGAATAGCTCGGGCAACAAATTTAAACTTCTTAATGCAACTAATGGAGGTCCTTGGCACAAAAGGCATGCCAACGACCAGTTCCGCAGTAATTTTTCAGATTACAGGGCTGCACGAATACCGTATAGCAGAAACCATGATTCCGGTGTTTGCGGCATTTACGGCGGACCATACAGCCACGATATTTCATACATTTTTCCGGATTTCGATGCTGACCCGTATGATCCCGCTTCCTATGATTTTCCTTGTACGGATGAAAGTGTTTTAGTTTGTCTTGATGCAGGCACTGAAACCTTTTTCAGATTAGGTCAGACAATTGAGCATCAGATAAAAAAGCATGGCACTATTCCACCTAAGGATTTCAAAAAGTGGGCAGTTATCTGCGAACATATTATCCGACATTACAATGAGGGTTGGGCAGATGGCTACAAGCTTAATATTCAATATTGGGAAATTTGGAACGAAGCCGACCTTGATCCTGATGATTCATCCAACAAGCGCACTTGGGGCGGAACAAAGGCACAGTTTTTTGATTTGTTCGAAATTACCGCAAAACATCTTAAAGAGAGGTTTCCTAATTTGAAAATAGGCGGTCCCGCTCTTGCCTGGAATGAAGAATGGGCAGAGGATTTTCTTCGGGAGATGAAAAAAAGAAACGTACCGCTGGATTTCTTTTCTTGGCATATTTACTGTACCGAACCCGAGCATATGATAAAAAAATCTGAAAGAATCAAAACACTTCTGGGTAAGTACGGCTATGAAAATGCAGAGAGTATACTGAATGAATGGAACTATGTAAAGGGATGGACAGAGGAATATGTTTATTCTCTTAAAGCAATTCATGGTATTAAGGGTGCATCATTTATAATGGCTTGCATGTGTGCATCTCAGCACTCGTTCATTGATATGCTGATGTATTATGACACTCGTCCGTCAGCTTTTAACGGTGTTTTTGATTTTTACACCTATGAAAAGTTAAAGGGTTACTATGCTTTTTATTGGTACGGTTTACTTTACGATTGCGAAAAAGAAATTGCTTCTCAAAATGAGATTGGAAATATCTATTCTCTTTGCGGTGTGGATAAAAACGGAAAAGCGACAATTATACTTACTTATTATAGCGATAATGATTGTTTGCCTAACAAAGAGATTTCATTGGATTTGGGTAAAAAGGGGTTATACGATATATATAAGGTTGATAACGAGCACAATGGTGAGCTTACAGAAGTTACTGATAATCTTACCTTTGAATTAGAGCTTTTCAGTATGGTGCTTATTAAAGAAAAATAAAAATCTTTTTTATATTTTGGTATGAGCAGATTTCTTGAAGATTTCGCAGAATTAATAAAAAACGATGACGGCAGAGTATAACGGATAATTATTGTGACTGCTACAGTTGACGACAAATTTCAATTTGCCGAATCATTATTAAATTAACTCTTGAATGACCACGCGTTGCCCTCCGAATACACAAAATCATAAATCCGAACCCATCTGTTTCCAACGATGTGTTCGGATTTGTTGTTTTTATATGAGCAAAAGAACACTCACGCGAAAAAACACGGGAGTTTTTTTGTTAGAAAAACTATTCACTTGAAGGGATTATTCAACCGTATATTTCAGTGTGCCCGTCAGTTTCTCACACAAGTATGTTTATTGTCTTTGGAGTGTAAAGTTATGCATCATCGGGCCTGAACCTTCGCCCAAGTCAAGCATTGCGGAAAGTGCTCCCGAAATATAGTTCTTTGCATTTCGTATTGAATCATCAAGCGATAATCCTTTAGCAAGATTTGATGCTATTGCTGATGAAAGAGTACAGCCTGTGCCGTGGGTATTCGGATTGTTTATTCTTTTGCCTTCAAACCATTTGAAGCAACCGTTTGAATAAAGAAGGTCGTTTGCATCATTGATACTGTGTCCGCCTTTAAGTAACACCGCACAACCGTATTTGTCGCCGATTGACTTTGCGACGTTCAGCATATCTTCCTTGCTCTGAATTTTTTTACCAGACAATACTTCTGCTTCAGGAATGTTTGGCGTTACAACTGTGGCAATAGGCAACAGTTTTTTTATAAGAGTCTGTACCGCATCGGTTTTAATAAGTTCTGAACCGCTTGTTGCAACCATAACAGGGTCAACAACGATATTTTTAGCATTATAAAATTTAAGTCTATCAGCAATAACAGAAATAAGCTCCGATGATGAAACCATGCCGATTTTAACAGCATCGGGGCAAATATCTTCAAAAACGGCATCAATTTGCTCTTTTAAGAATTCGGGTGTAGATTCGGTTATTGCAAAAACTCCCGTTGTGTTTTGTGCAGTTAATGCAGTAATTGCACTCATGGCATAAACGCCGTTCATTGTCATTGTTTTAATGTCCGCCTGAATTCCCGCACCGCCGCTGCAATCACTTCCTGCTATTGAAAGTGCGGTTTTCATCGGAGCGGCAAATTTCCAAAAGCCCGGCATATCCGTATAATCTGTTATGTAATAATCGCAAAGTGTTTTTACTTTTGCCTGATTTTCTTCGGATTTATCGTAAACTGCAACAACCTTGAATCCGTCGGTCTTTGCTGTCCTTATTGCATAAACAGCATCTTCAAAAATAAGGGTATCTTCTTTAGTTGTGCCGAGATGCTTTAATGCTTCACGGTAAATATCTGGTTCATCCTTGCTGTGACCTACAGATGTGCAAGTAAAGATTTCTGAAAAATATTCGTTGATTCTGCATCTTTCAAGTGCCGCTTCAACAAGATATTTGTCTGTTACGGTTGCTATACACATCTTAACACCGATATTATGAAGATGTTTTACAAAATCATAAACACTGGGTTTCAGCTGAACCTCATTTATGTAATACTTTTCTACCATTCGGTTTACACCGTCCATTATTTCTTCAACCGACAGAGTAATACCGTATTCGCTTTTATAATAACAGGCCGCATTGTAAAGACTCATCGTTTTGAAAGTTTCGTTCAGGTTTTCTTTCGGCTCGTATCCTATTGCACTAAGATATTTTTCGCCAATTGTATCCCAAATAAACATTGAGTCAAAAAGCGTACCGTCTAGGTCAAATATTGCACCTTTAATCATTTTTATCAAATCCTTTGCAAGTGAAATTAACTAATTTTATTTCATTAAAGAATATCAATATATTCACCGTTCAGTGCCTTGTTCATACTTCTTACGGCACAGAATTTTCCGCACATTGAACAACTGTCTTCGTGTTCGGGTGCACGACTGTCACGGATTGCCCGTGCAGTTTCAGGGTCGATTGAACATTCCCATTGTTTATCCCAATCGAAAGTTCTTCGTGCATCTGCCATTTGATCATCAAGATCTCTTGCGTGAGGAACTTTCTTCGCAATATCAGCAGCGTGTGCGGCAATACGGGATGCTATAATGCCTTGTTTTACATCATCTACATTCGGAAGAGCAAGATGCTCTGCAGGTGTTACGTAACAAAGAAATGCTGCACCTGAAGCTGCTGCGATTGCACCGCCGATAGCAGAAGTAATGTGGTCGTATCCCGGTGCAATATCAGTAACAATAGGTCCGAGAACATAGAAAGGGGCACCCATACAGACAGTTTGCTGGATTTTCATATTTGCTTCAATCTGATCCATAGGCATATGTCCGGGACCTTCAACCATAACCTGAACATCCTTTGCCCATGCTCGTTTGGTAAGTTCACCGAGACGGACAAGCTCTTCAATCTGACAAACATCACTTCCATCGGCAAGGCATCCCGGACGGCAGGCATCGCCGAGAGAAACGGTTACATCATATTCACGGCAGATATCAAGAATTTGATCGAAATATTCATAGAAAGGATTTTCTTCTCCTGTCATACTCATCCATGCAAATACAAGAGACCCTCCTCGGGAAACGATATTCATTTTTCTTTTGTGCTTGCGTATCTGCTCAATCGTTTTGCGGGTAATACCGCAATGAAGTGTTACAAAATCCACACCGTCCTGTGCATGAAGACGTACAACATCAATAAAATCTTTTGCGGTAAGGGTTGCAAGGTCTCTCTGGTAGTGAATAACACTGTCATACACCGGTACAGTACCAATCATAGCAGGACACTCTGCAGTCAGTTTCTGACGGAACGGCTGTGTATTACCGTGGCTTGATAAATCCATAATAGCTTCTGCTCCCATATTAACAGCTGCCATAACCTTCTTCATTTCAATATCATAATCCTTACAGTCACGGGATACACCGAGGTTGACGTTAATTTTTGTGCGAAGCATAGAGCCGACACCGTTGGGGTCAATGCAGGTGTGAAGCTTGTTGGCACAGATAGCTACCTGACCTTTAGCAACAAGGTTACGGATTTCTTCTTCTGTTCTGTATTCTTTGGCGGCAACTGCCTTCATTTCGGGTGTGATTATACCACGTTTGGCGGCGTCCATCTGTGTTGTATAATTTCTCATTTCATTATTTCCTTTCTTTATATAAGGCGAAGTTCTTTTGCTTTAGCTTTAAGTTCTTTTGTTGCTTTTTCAGGATTATCAGCCTTCATTATTGCCGAAACAGCACAGATTCCCGAAATACCGATGCCTTTGAGAACGTCAATATTATCCTTATTAAGACCGCCTATTGCGTTGACGGGAATAGGTACGGCTTTTGTTATTGCATCAAGAGTTTCGGTTGAAGTGAGAACGGTTACAACCTTGGTGGTTGTCGGATAAATTGCACCAACTCCTAGATAATCTGCGCCTTGCTCATAGGCTTCTTTTGCCCAAGGTACGGTTTTTGCCGTCGCACCGACAATTTTATCATCGCCCATCAGCTTTCTTGCAGTAGCAACAGGCATATCACTTGCCCCGACATGAACACCTTCAGCATCAATCGCAAGTGCAACGTCAACTCTGTCGTCAATAATCAGAGGCACGTTGTAACGCTTTGCAATTTCGTGTACCTTTTCTGCAAGTTCGATATATTCGCGGGTGGATTTTTCTTTTTCACGAAGCTGAAGAAGAGTTGCTCCGCCTTTGAGTGCCTGTTCAACACGGAAAAGAAATTCTTCCTCTGTGTAATTCGTGCTGTCAGTTATAAAATATAAAGTAGGGTCAAAATTTTTCATTTTCATTACCTCACACATACAAATAGTCATTCAGAACGGGTTGTAATCCTTCGTTTGCAATATCTTTATACATCTTATCAAGGCTGCGGTTATCATCTATTTCAAACTGTTCATCACCCTGAACATCGTCGGCTTCTTTGCCCGTATATTTGCTTTCGTGGTCACCGATACCTGTGGAAACACCTGCGGAAACCTTAGTCGCGGCAATTTTCACAATACCGTTTCTGAACTCGGCACTTTCACGGGATGAAACTGTAATTCCCACAAAGGGGAGAAAAATACGGTATGCACAAAGCACCTGACACAACTGTTTTTCGTGAACGTCCAGAGGATTTATTTTATCATTATTGATAATAGGTCGGAGTCTCGGGCACGAAAGTGACATCTCTGCGTGAGGATACTTTCTTTGCAGATAGTAAACGTGCAAAGCACTTGCAAGAGCATCTTTACGGAAGTCAGAAAGTCCGAGCAGAGCCGAGAATGCAACACCTCTCATACCGCCACGAAGTGCTCTTTCCTGTGCATCAAAACGGTATGGCCACACACGTTTGTGACCGAGCAGATGCAGTTTTTCATATTTATCCGTATCATAGGTTTCCTGAAATACAGTTACATAGTCCGCACCGCATTCGTGAAGAAACTTATATTCATCGGTATTTACGGGATAAATTTCAAGTCCGACCATACGGAAATATTTTCTTGCAAGTTTACACGCTTCACCGATATATTCCACGTTACTCTGACCTCTGCTTTCGCCCGTGAGAATCAGAATTTCCTCCATACCGCTGTCTGCAATAACTTTCATCTCTTTTTCAATCTGCTCCTGTGATAGCTTCATACGTTTGATGTGGTTGTAGCAGTTAAAGCCGCAATATACACAGTAATTTTCACAATAGTTTGCTATGTAAAGAGGCGTAAACAGATAGACAGTATTTCCGAAGTGCTTGCTTGTTTCAAGCCTTGCACGTTCAGCTATTTGTTCAAGAAACGGTTCTGCCGCAGGAGAAAGAAGTGCTTTGAAATCGTTTATCGTACACGTATTATGTTCCAATGCCGCTTTAACATCATCAGCAGTATATTTTGAATAGTCATAAGAGTTCATCTGTGACATAACGCTCTTACAAACATCTGACTCGATTATCTCCATACCGGGCATATATTCCATATGGCTTTTACGGAATGAAGGCTCACTTTCAAGTCGGTGTTTTTTCTCAAGTGCTTCGGGTGACAGATGCTCCGAATCTACAAAAAATTGATTTTCCATATCTTCTCCTTAATCTCTGAGGAATCCTGTCAGAGGGTCAGAGGCTGATGCTCCGCGTGTTAATACTCTGCCAAGTCCTGCAAGATATGCCTTTCGTCCTGCTTCGATAGCGTTCTTAAATGCAGAAGCCATCATAGGCAGGTCGCCAGCAGTAGCAAGGGCGGTGTTTGCCATAATTGCCGCTGCACCCATTTCCATTGCTTCACAAGCCTGAGACGGTCTGCCGATGCCGGCATCTACAATAATAGGAAGGTCGATTTCATCAATAAGAATCTGAATAAATTCTTTTGTTGCAAGACCTTTGTTTGACCCGATAGGTGAGGCGAGAGGCATTACCGAAGCGGCACCTGCATTTACAAGGTCACGGGCAACGTTAAGGTCGGGATACATATACGGCATAACAACAAAACCTTCATTGGCAAGAATCTCTGTAGCTTTGATTGTTTCCTGGTTGTCAGGAAGCAGATATTTGGAATCGCGCATAATCTCAACTTTTACAAAATTACCGCAACCAAGTTCTCTTGCAAGGCGGGCAATACGCACAGCTTCTTCTGCATTCCTTGCACCGCTTGTGTTTGGGAGAAGAGTAATTCCTTCAGGAATGTAATCAAGTATGCTTTCCTGTTCTTTTGTGTTTGCACGGCGAACGGCAAGCGTAATAATCTCTGCACCTGCATCCTTTACTGCCGCTTCAATGAGCTTCATTGAGTATTTGCCTGAGCCGAGAATAAAACGAGAGTTAAATTCGTGTCCGCCGATTATAAGTTTATCATTGTTCATTGTTTTTTCCTTCTTTCTTTACGTTTCGAATTGTTCTGTAAGAATTCTTAATACTGCATGTGCCTGATGTGCGGCACAGAGCATAACACGGGTTGCTACAAGACTTCCTTCTGATTGCACATCACTCGTTCCGTCACCGCAGATATAAAATCGCTTTGATATTCTTCGTGTCTGAATGGTGTTGGCACTGCCGAATCCTGCCATACCGGACGCTGCAACCAAATACTTTTCAGGCATTCTTTCAAGCACAAGATTTACAAGCATCGCTTTGGATTCAGCATCATCAAAGGCTTCGCAGATAATGTCTGCTTTTTCAAGGAGAGCCTCAGCGTTATCTTCGGTAATGCAAACTGTATGAGTTTCGGTTATGACATATGGGGCAATTTCTAAAAGATTGTCTTTCAGTGCTTCCGTTTTCTCTATACCAATCTGATTCGCTTTATATTGCTGACGGTGCAGATTCGTAATATCAACACTATCGAAATCAATAAGAATCAGCTTGCCGATACCTGCACGGGCAAGAGCGAAAGCAATATTCGAGCCAAGACCGCCAAGTCCGCATATTGCAACGGTGGCAGATGAAATGTTTTTCTGTATCTTTTCACCGTATCTTTCGACTAAAGCTGTATACCATTCTTCTTTTGTCGGTATCAAATTAACCACCTCCCACAAAGCTTACAACTTCAATACTGTCGCCGTCCTGCAGTAAGGTTTCATTGTATTGAGCCTTAAAAACAATGTCACCATTACGTTCAACCGCAATTCTTTTAGGGTCATAGTTTGTGGTTGAAAGATATTCTGCAATCGTTTTTCCTGCAACATCAAATTCTTCGCCATTGACTTTTACCATAAAAACACCTCCTGAAATAACAAAAACGGTAAGCTACCGATTTGGTAACTTACCGTTGAGAAGATGTGTTTAAAAGAAAAAGTGACGAAAAATCTGAAACAGCTTCAGATTGATTTCGCCACGTCGAAACACTTTTATATCCAGGCATCCCTACGTTGGCATTATCCAAATCAGGTTATCGGTCGAAGGTTTTACCTTCCTCTCAGCCTGTAACACAAGCTCCCGTCTGTTAAATTGTCACAGATATTATATACCTATGTGATTAATTATGCAATAGATTTTTATCAATACTTGAAAAAAGTCAAACAGAAAAAATCAAAAGCTGTTACAACTTAATGTTTTTCATCGGTTTTACTCGATACGATGCAGTGAAAAATTTCTTTCATATTAAAAAATTAAGACACAGGTTGTATAAGTTTCTCGCACAGCGACAGCTTTTTGTCTTGATTTTGATTTGAAATACCTATATAATTTTAAAAGAATTGAAGTTTTTAAACAAGAATTTATTGTTTGTTTTTTACGGAGGTTTAATTTATATGGCGATATTGCTTCTTGTTATAATTTATATTGCTTTTATAGGACTTGGTGTCCCTGATTCACTTATCGGTTCTGCCTGGCCTGCAATGCATGATGAACTTAATATTCCTGTTGAAGCGGTAAGTGTTATCACGTTTCTGATTTCCGGTTGTACAGTTTTGTCGAGTATGTTCAGCGCAAAAATTCTCAATAAGTTGGGAACTGCAAAGGTTACAGCTTTCAGCACGGCTATGACAGCGGCAGCTTTGCTCGGATACTCTTGTGCACCGTCTTTCTGGTTTATGATTCCACTTGCTATAGTTCTCGGACTTGGTGCAGGTGCTATTGATTCGGGACTTAACAACTATGTAGCTCTGCACTGCAAAGCAAGCCATATGAACTTTCTTCATTGCTTTTACGGCATAGGAGTGTCTCTCAGCCCGTATCTTATGGCGCAAGCCTTAAGCAACGTTGGTTGGCGTGGAGGTTACCGTTATGCATTTTATGTTCAGGCTTTTATCGCAATATTGCTGATTGTTTCCGTTCCGTTGTGGAAAAAGACATCTTCTTCTGAAGAATCCGAAGAAGAAACAAGCGTCAATCTTACTTTTTTGCAAATGGCAAAAAAGTCTGAAGTGCGATTGGTATGGATTATTATGCTTGTTACCAATGCAATAGAATATGCCTGCGGAGTATGGGGGAGCACATATCTTGTTGAAGAAAAGGGATTTGAGACCAGGTACGGTGCAGTAGCTCTAACAATATATTATGTCGGTATGTCAATTGGTCGTTTCGTTTCAGGTTTACTTGCCGATAAAATCAGCACGTGGAAACGAATAGGTATAGGCACGGTTATTCTTGCCCCTGCCGTTGTGCTTATGCTTCTTCCGTTGAACGGTGCCGTTTCTGTTATCGGGCTGTTCCTTATAGGCTTGGGTAACGGCTCGATTTACCCGAATATGATACATCTTACACCGCACAATTTCGGCAAAGATGTTTCGCAGTCGATTATGGGTTCGCAGATTGCGTTTGCATACATCGGTGTTATGCTCGCACCGCCTGCGGTAAGTCTTATCAGCGGATTGTTAGGAATAAAGGTGTATCCGGTTCTGCTCGCTGTGCTTTATGTTGCTATGATTATTGCACTTAAGTGCTTTGTTGTACGATTGAAAAAGCAGGGTAAATACGACACGAATGTTTAAATTTCAAAGGTAATAACGATGAGAAATAATGATAAATTTGATATAAATAATTTCATATCGCCTGATGTATCAAATGCACCTGTATACATATGGGTGTGGAACGATATCTGTAACCGTGAAATTATAGATGAACAGCTTGAAGAGATGCAAAAACTTGGTATACGTTCGTTTTATATTCTTCCCGAACCGAAGGATTTTAGACCTGACAGTATGCCTACAAACCTTTATCCGGAATATCTTACCGAGGAATACTTTGACCTTTGTGCTTATGCAATTGACAAAGGAACTGCATTTGGAATGAATTGCTGGATTTATGATGAGGGTGGTTGGCCGTCCGGCAGTGCGTGCGGAAAAGTTGTTAAAGATCACCCCGAATATGTTTCAGGCGGTAATTATCCCGATTTGCTTAATAAAGAGGCAACAGAATATTTTATTAAAATTACTCACGAAAAATACGCATCGGCAACGCGAAAGTTCACTGCGGTATTTACTGATGAGCCGAAGGCTCCGTTGAATCCTTTTAATAAAGATTTGGCAGATAAATATGAGCAAGCTTACGGTGAATCAATATTGCCGTATCGTTCACTTATTGAAGGAAAAGAAAAACCGACAGAAGAAACTGTTCATATACTTCGTCGTTGGTATGATTTGTGTAGTAATATGTTCTGCGATAATTATCTGCTACCGTGCAAAAAATGGGCCAATGAAAAGGGGATTGTCTTTACCGGACATCTTGATAAAGACCACAGTCCTCAGGGTTGTATGAACGGCGGTGGAAACTTTAATCTGATGCGTGCTCTCAGATGCTTTGATATCCCGGGTATAGATGTTATCTGGCGTCAGATTTATCCTGAAAATAAAGTGAAAATAAAAGATGATATGAACGCTTACAACGGCTTCTTTCCTAGATACGCTTCATCGACCGCTGCTCATAACGGTAGCAAGCTTGCAATGAGCGAAGTCCTTGGTGTTGCAGGTCCGGGACTCACTTACGATATGATGAGATATACCGTGGGATATCAGGCTGTGCGAGGAATTAATATTTTTAACCCGTTTAATTTTCCTCTTGGTCGCAAAGGTCAGCTTCTTGCACAGGAACTGCCGATTTTTACAGAGTCTCAGCCTTATTACCGTCATCTCGCGCAGTTTAACCGATATACGGAAAGGTTGTCTTATATTTCTTCTTTAGGAGAACGTATCTGCGAAACGGCACTTTATTATCCCGTTTCAGATTTTCAGGGCAGGCTCAACGCCGAAACTGTTGCGGCAGAATACGATGCTCTTGGCAGAAAACTTGAAGATATGACGGTAGATTTCGATATTGTAGACGACGATGTTATTCAGACAGCCGAAATCACTGGCAGCGGATGTATGTACATCGGAAGGGCGAAATACAAGCACGTAGTTATTCCCGAAAATGCTTTTATTCCGACTGCAACACAAAATGCACTTGATAAATTTATTGAATATGGTGGAAAAGTTTCCAACGATATTTCGGACTGTAAATCTGTTATACAGGCTGACAAAAGCGGCTTGCGTGCGATGCACAGAAAAGCTGAAAATGCAGAAATTTTTATTCTTTTCAATGAATCGGAGGAAAACTCCAATTACTGTGTTCATCTGCCTTCTTCAAAAGGTTATCTGCTTGATTTGATGAACGGTACATTGCAAGGATTAAAAACTGAAAATGACATTATCAACCTTACTCTTGTTACAGGTGAAACGGCTGTTGTGTTACTGACAGATGAAAATTATGTTTCAGAAAATGCAAAAGAATTCAAAGCAAATTTTGATATTTCCGATAACTTCATATTCCGAAAAGATGTTGAACTTATTTGCACCGAAAACGGATTTGAAAATGTTAAACATAATGAAACCGCAGCCCCGATAAGCCTTGGTGACTGGTCCTGTATAATCGGCAGTGCATATTCAGGAAGTTGCACTTATGAAATATCCTTTACTTTGCCCGATGAAGCTGTAGGTAAGGAAGGCGAAATCAAACTTGGTGATGTCCGTTTCACGGCATCCGTATATTTGAATGGCCAATATTTAGGAACAACTCTGATGCCTCCGTACAGATTGAAAATACCTAAAAATCTGCTTGCAAAAGAGAATAAACTGAAGATTGTTGTAACTAACACATCAGCTAATTGGTATGTGCATACCGATTATTTTGACAAGTGGACTGTAAATGAATTATCTCCGTATTTTGAAACAGAGCTTGATTATGCAAAAGACTCGGTATCGGGCGGTTTGTTCGGACCGGTTGTTTTATATACAGAATAATTATTATAAAGAATAATTAACACAACACTCAGAGGCATCTGAATTATAAGATACAGTACTGATTGTTTACGGGAAAAGACCAACGTTTTCGGCGTTGGTCTTTTATAATGTTGAAGAAGTTTTTTGTAAAAAAAGTTAATAAAAACAAGCATTTTTTCTGTAGCAGAATAATGGCTGAATTTCAACAGATTTAAGCAACACAGGGATATGTTTTGGTGCTGAAGTTTACTTGAATTTTGATATTTTTTTTGTTATAATTTAAATGTTTTTCTATGCAAAAAAATTCATGCAGACAATTTCAGGAGGCACTATGAGAAAGGTTAAAAAAGCATTATCTGTTTTGTTAGTAATAACCTGTATTTTCAGCTTTAACATTGTTTCAATGGCATATCCTGAGCTGAAGTCTGTTTTGTCAGGCTTATTTTCAGCTGAGGCATCTGCTATTGATGAGTTGATTATGCAGTACGCTCCGGAGGGAACGCAGGATTTTGCGTTGAAGGCGGTTGTATCTGCAACCAGCAGCTATTCGTCTGCGGACGGAAAGTGGCATCTGGACAGAATCAATGACGGTTCATTCACCTTTAATGGTAGTAAAGCGGGATTCAGTACTGATACAAATGAAACTACCAATCAAAATGAATCTTTGACAAAACCACTTACACTTACCTTTGATCTTGAAGGTTACTATGATATCAGCCGTGTTGCTCTTTTTACACACGGTGCATTTCCTGATGAGTTTGAAATCAGAACTTCGATGGACGGTAAGGAAGATACTTACAAAACGATAAAAAATGAAACCGGACGTGCCGGTTTTTCGGATGTTGCCCTTCCTGTTGACTTTACAGCGACAAGAGCAAGATTTGTTCAGATTCATGTAACAAAAAGAGGTAATCTTGACGGTAATGATATTTATCTTGTTCAGTTTGGTGAAATTGCTATTTACGGTAAAACGGTAGCTGCAACCAATACCGATCTGAATATATATTCCTATGCCCCTGAACATTGTATCAACCTTGCACCTGAAAGCGAGGTAACTGTTAATGATAGTTATAATGCAGATCCTTGGAACGAAAACAAAATCAATGATGGTGTTACAGCACGTTCAGGTGGTTTTACAAGTCTGGGCCAGAACATAGATGATTTGCAAATTGATTTTAATATTGGCAATATTTCTCATATCAAAAAAGTTGTACTTTTCCCTAATGGTGAAGCCCCCAAGACTATTGAAATTTTAAAATCCTTTGATGGTGTAAACTATGAGAAAATTAAAACGGTAAGTATACCGGAGGAGGTATATCAGCACAACGAAAACACTGCAGAAGTTAATAAAGTTGACAAGTATTTTACTTTTGATTTGCCCAACGATACGTTTGCTTCGCACATCAGGGTACTTGTTACTGAAAGATTTGAATCTGATTCTATGGTTCAGTTCGCTGAACTTGCAATCTATGGTGTAAAGAATGTTTTTAATACAAAAATTAACAAGTCAGATGTAAACATTCTTGTCGGCGACACGCTTCAGTTTGAATGGACTCCGAACAGAAGCAATGATTTGTTTTACACCTTCTTTGATTATGATTTTGATATAGAGTGGAAACCTGCAAACACGTCTGTCGTTGCTGTAAACAGCTCAGGTTTGGCTACAGGTAAAGCGGTAGGTAAAACAACAATTACCGCAACAAACGATACGATTGATTATTCCGTAACGATTGATGTTAACGTTTGCTCAGAATTGCCGTATAAGCGTGATAATTTTACAATCTCCGCATTCTCACCGCCGAAGGGCAAGCTGTTTACTGACGAACAGTATGAGCGTATTAAGGAGGCAGGCATTGATCTTCTCATAAACTCCTATAATTTTTCAACAACAGAAGAAAACCTCGCTTTGCTTGAAATGGCAGGTAATCACGGTCTCAATTCAATTGTTTCTGATAACAGATTCTGGACCGAAAAAGAAAATCTTTCTCAGGAGCTCGTTGACGAAGTTTATGCAGATTATAAGGGTATCTCAAACCTTGAGGGTGTGTACCTTTTTGACGAACCGTGGAACGGTAATGAATATGTTGATTCAGCAACCAAGCTTGCTGACGTAATGCCGGGTTCTTTCGTTTCTCTCAACTATTTCCCCGGTTATATTTACAATTCTTACGAGCAGTATGAATATACATTTAATGATCTGGCAGCACTTGTGAACGGTAAGGTTGATCTTATGTTCGACATTTATCCGTTCCATTATAATAACACAACAAATTACAACCAGATGTTCAATTCACTTGAGGCTATCAGACGCTCAGGCCTTAAGTATAACCTCAATACAGCTGCTTGTATGCAGACTCACGGCTACGGACCTGCAAACGGTAACCTTACACACAGAAATCCGACAGAAACAGATATGCGTTACCAGGGCATGACATACATTGCTTACGGTATCAAACACCTGTCATACTGGAAATACAGCTCAACTGAACCCGGAGCAGGAGGAGCAGAAAAACATGAACCAGGTGCTATTACTGTTAACGGTGAAATTACTGCTCAGTACAAAAATATGCAGGCAGTAAACCCTGTTTTACGAAATGTCGGTAATGCACTTTATAACTGTGATGCAAAAGAAGTTTATATCACAGGTACTGATCATTACGGTCTTGAAACAATACCGGAAAATTTCTTTGTCCAGATTGAAGGTGGCAATAACTCAAAGAGCCTTGTTGTTTCATATCTTAAGGATAAAACATCCGGCAGAAACTACCTTATGGTTGTCAACAGCGATCTTGGTCAGGCGGTGAAAGTAGGTCTTAATTTTGCGAGCGAAATCAAAAATATAAGACTATTTGATAATGATAATTATAATGACGATAATTGGTCAGATGTATCATTGAACGGAACTTATAACTGTACAATTGCGGCAGGTGATGCTGCCCTTATCGAACTTCCTGCAGACTACCGTTATGCAGAGCAGGCGGAAGAAACAAAGGGCGGCAATGCTCTTTATCATAAGACAGTCTACGGTGACAGCTCAATCGGTACACCGGGTACACGTGATAACAAGCTTCCGGGTTGGTACTTAAGCTGTCTTACAGACGGATTTATTGAACAAAACAGTGCACAGGGTCTTAATGGCTGGAGTTCAGAGTTGAAGGATGCTCCGTATGAAACAACAGTAACAATTGACCTTGGTGCGACTAAAACACTTTCGTCACTTACACTTCATGCTGCAGACAGCAAAACGGGACATTACAATTATTTCCCGAAATCCTATACATTGCAGTATTCAACCAATGGTGAAGATTGGAAAAATCTTGCAGTTGTAAACAATTCACAGCCGGAGGATTATGTACCGCATGAGTTTTCGCCAACCGCTATGCGTTATGTCAGACTCTGGGTCAGAGATATGCACTCGGTAAACGGTAAATATGCGGCTTCACTCGCAGAAATTGAGACGAGTGAGAGTAAAACTACGGAAAATGGTAAAGTTGCATTTTATGTGCCGGAAATTATCTATTTGCGTCCTGTAAGTTCGTCGTGGGATGAATCTACAAGTGCAGCTTTTCAGTTTTATATAGAAAACACAATGAGCGATAGTAATTTTTATGCTGATCCGTCTCCTTCAAGTGCAGCGAATACACAGGGTACAATTAAATTTGCTGCTGAGGAAGGATTTTCAGATGTAAGCTTGTCATATCAGTTTGAAGACAGCTCGGGCAGTGTTTTGTCAGGATCAGTTTCAAAAACAGATAACGGAACCGTTAATGTTGCGGGCGGAACGTACCAAAAGTATACCATCACAGGTGGTACATCGCCGTCTCTTGCAAGTAATGTAAGCGGATGCTATCTTAAGTGGACACTTAAATATAAGAGTTCTGAAGATAATCTTATGAGGTCTGTTGTTGCATATTCTTATGTCTATAAACCATATGTTGTTCCAATTGCCGGACTTAACCGTGTAAAAAACACGGGTGGTTCTTCTCACTACGGTGCAACAATTGCTTGGCTTTCCGGTGTGCATTCCATTACTTCAGGTGGAGATTACGCGGCACGTTATGCTACTAACGACAAAGAAAGCGGATTTTTACCTTTTGCCAGCACACAAAATATTGTTGGTAACAGTTCAACAACATCATTAGCTAAGTTAGGTTATGCGGATTGTGTGAAAAACGGTTCTCTTATGTATACTGTATATTCTAACCAGTATGAAACCAACGGTTATTTCAGAACATCTTTCGGTGACCCAGGTGCAAGCACGTGGTTTAGCACTTCCGTTAATACAGCAGCAGCGTCAACCAATAATACAACATTTGATATTAAAACGGCTACCTATATAGATTCTGAAGATGGTAAGTGGAATGATGATACTGTTCGATTTGCGAACAATATTGTCAAAGCAAAAGGTAATATTTTAATTGATACCAGTCGCTATGGAAACCTTAACCAGATTCCTAATCTTAGTGTAGGTCTTATGTCCGCCGATGTAAATAACGGTGATTATGTTGCGTGGTATGTTGCCGATTTTACAGGCAAAACAGCATCTAAAGGCCATGAGTGGTGGTTAGCCACAAAAGATAATGACAATGCAAATGATGGCAGACGAACTATTTGGGAAAATCACGGAACATATATGGCGATGTATGGTTCTGAGAATAGTAGCGGTCAATTCACTGATGACACAACGCAGAGTGGACAGGGAGAAAAAGAGGATATAAAATATTCCGGCACATGGAATGCTACTATATCAGCATCAAACACTGCGTATCAGTTTAAAACCGTTTTCGTCTCTGAAGATGGACGAGATTCTGACTCATGTGTGTCTGCACAGGTTTTCACGATGAACGCGACGCATATTAACAGAAGTACACTCAGAAATGCTGTTTACGCAACACACAAGGAGTTTTCACGATTTGGTGTCAAGGAAAACTTCGGATCTTACTACTATGATACAGACAGCACAGCATGGATAAATTTTGTTAATGCTTATAAAAAAGCTTGCAAAGAACTTACAAAGCTTGACGGTGCTCCTAGTTCTGACACTGTTAAAAAGCTTGATGATGCAGTTGCTGCACTCAAAGCTGGCCAGGGCAGAAGATTTTACTTCGACGTTAACTATGATGGAATAAATCCTAATCTTTACGTTTACAAGGAAATCGAAACTACTGCAGGAGGACTTAAAACTGAGTTTAATTCAGCTGATGAGACAATTACAATTAATGGTATGCAGACCAGTGATGCACATTTCTTCGGAACTCCATTTACACCGACATCCGGTGATTACCAATTTACTGTAAGAAAAACCAAAGGTATGGTAACTAACCGAGATGGTTGTCTTGTTTTCGAGGCATATTCCGATGTGCCACATGGTCAGTTGACTTCGTATACTGGATATGGAGGTACTCCTTCTGACCGAAGAAAGATTGATTATCGTGCAGCTCTTTCGTCATCAGCAGAAGAGGTTGTTTCAGAAACTGTAATTTTTGGCGCATCAGCCGAAAAAAAACATAACCTTGCATATGGTACAGATTTGCTGCACTTCTGGTCTTGGAGAAATTCTTTAAATGCAGATTATACTGATTTTACTTTTAACCTCAAAATTGAAGAAGGCTCAAAACAAACAGCATATTCACCAGCGGGTAGAGTTGGCAGAGCGGACGGTAAATACGGTACCTTGCCGACTCCGACCCGTCCCGGTCATACATTCCTTGGCTGGTACACTAACCCGTCATGTACAGGTGATCCTGTTACGGCTGACTCTCAGGCAACCTGTGGTATGCTTTACGCAAAGTGGCGTGCTAATGAGGTCATCTTCGGTAATGCGTTTGACTTCGACAGTTATCTTTGGGCAGGTAAGGAAGGTAATGGTTCGAACGAAAAAGAAACTGTTATAAAGGTTAATTATAATTCAAACTATGTTATTTTGAAGTCCGGAGACGACAAAGGTTACACAAGCCATTACGAAGGTCATCAGCCCGGTGCGATGACTCTTATCCCGGGCAGAACCTATGAATTCTCATGTACAGCTGAAAATCTTTCAGCTATGTCAGTTATAGCTCAGCTATATCTGTTTACCTTTGATAGCTTTGTAAATAATGAGTTGCAGGGCGGAACAGGTGATGTAGGTGTTGAACATCAATATGTCAGTACAACTGTCGAGGCAAACGGCACAGTGACGTTGAAAGGTACCTTGAAAATCCCTTCGGGAAGACAGTATGCATCAATTCGTGTCGGTTCAGTAACTGAGGGTGCAGAAATCAAATTCTCAGATATCTGCATTCGCGACGTTTCAAAGCTTGTTTCACCGTACGACATTGATGAAAGCCTTACAAAAGCTGATCCGATGTATAAGGTTGCAGCTGCCGGAGGTACGGTAAAAGATTTCCCGACCATAAAAAGAGATGGCTACGAATTCCGTGGTTGGTATAAGGAAGATGATCCGGATAAGAATGTTATAGAAGAGGCAACACCGACAGGGGACAATATTCAGCTGTTCCCGAAGTGGAGTAGTGCTTTCAATTATACCATTAAGTTTGATTCTAATGGCGGAGTGGGTACAATGGCAGATATGTCAATGACTTATGACACGCCAACGAATCTTACTGAAAATGCTTTTGAAAGGGCCGGATGTACATTCAAAGGTTGGAATACGAAAAGCGATGGTAGCGGTAAGGGATACGCTGACGGAGAAAAGGTCAATCTTGTTCCGAAAGAAAATGGTGAGGTTATAACTCTTTATGCACAGTGGTCTTTCAGTGCAGAGATTATGTTCGGTAATGAGTTCGATTTTGATGCTTTCTTTTCACAGTTTAATAACCCTGCACTTTCAGTTGATTTCGATAAGAATTCGTTTACTATGACTGCTCCTGAAGGTGATGAAGACTATTCAGCTCAGGACTTCGCAGGAACACTCAGATTTATTCCGAATCATAAGTACAGAGTTGTGTACACCTACACAGCTGATTCCGGTGCTTCAGTTGGTCAGTGGCATATGTTCTTCTATACTGATGAAACGATGGGAACAACTTTAGCTGATTATCATCGTTGGGAAGATTCAGGAAGTAAAGATATGCTTCTGGAAGGCCAGACAACAGTTTACACATCTGAATTTGTAGCTCCTTCCGGTTTTGCTAAAATACGTTTTGACATTGACCGAAGCGCAGCAGTTGTAACTTCAAAGGCGAAAGCTACATTCAGTAAAATTTATATTTATGATATTACTGCAGATGCTTCAATTTCTGTTCCTGACCCGATATTCAAGACGGATAATCCTGGCACTGTGATAAACAGCAATGACTTCCCGAAGCCGACGAGAGATAATTATACGTTCCTCGGCTGGAGTACACAGCGTGACGACGAAACCGGTTTAGGTACAGGCTCTGCTGTTGATTCGGTAACGGTACCTGAAAAAGGAACAAAGACCCTGTATTCTCTTTGGGAAATCAATAAATACACTATCAGGTTTGATCCTAACGGTGCCACTGCAGGTGCAATGGAAGATCTGGTTGTACCTTACGGCGAAAAGGTTAATCTTTCACCGAATCGGTTCAAGAATACCGGCTTTACGTTCTGTGGCTGGAACACAGAAGCTGACGGCTCAGGTGACACTTATGCCGACGGTGAAGAAGTTTATAATCTTACTTCCGAAAACGGTAAGGTGATTACCCTTTATGCACAGTGGAGTGCATACGAGGTTCTTTTCGGCAACCTGTTCGACTTTGATAATTATCTTTGGGCAGGTAAGGAAGGTAATGGTTCGGACGAAAAAGAAACAGTTATAAAGGTTAATTATAGTTCAAACTCTGTTCTTTTGAAGTCCGGAGACGACAAAGGTTACACAAGCCATTACGAAGGTCATCAACCCGGTGCGATGACTCTAGTCCCGGCCAGAACCTATGAATTCTCATGTACAGCTGAAAATCTTTCAGCTATGTCAGTTATAGCTCAGTTATATCTGTTTACCTTTGATAGCTTTGTAAATAATGAGTTGCAGGACGGAATAGGAAATGAAGGTGTCGATTTTAACTATGTCAGTACAACTGTCGCTGCAAACGGCACAGTAACATTGAAAGGTACCTTGAAAATCCCTTCAGGAAGACCGTATGCATCAATTCGTGTCGGCTCAGGAACTGAGGGTGCAGAAATCAAATTCTCAGATATCTGTGTACGTGACATAACAAACTTTGCGGACACACCGAAGACTGACGACGTTATAAAGGCAAACCCGATTTCCAAATCAGCAGACGCAAACGGAAAGGTAACCGGTTTCCCGAAACTTACAAGAACTGGCTACACCTTCGAAGGCTGGGGTGCCGATATAGATGTAAACGGTAACGGTAAAAATCCGGTAAATGAGTGGGTGTTTAAAAACACAGATAACGGCAATAAGATTCTTTATCCGATCTGGTCACCGAATGTGGTTATTGTACGTATGCACTTAGGTACTTCTACAGTTGATCAGAATTTCTATTTCGGAAAAGCACAGGCACTTACACCGGTGCCGGAAACACCAGGCTACAAGGTTGATTTTTATGACGGTGAAGATTTGACAAAAACAGAATTATTTGATATTGATTTTGTTCACTGGAGTAAGGATGAAAATGCAGCAACAAAGCTTTATAATAATGCGGAGAGTATAGCCAATCCCGGTGGAGCTGATCTTTACAAAACTTCAAAGGAAACATTTAACCTTTATGCAAAATGGGCTAATATGAATGGAGATTCGATAGAAGTACCTTTTGCAACGAAGGATGATCATGTTTTTGTTGGTTGGTCTTTGACAAAGAATAGTAAAACAGCTGACTATAAGGCTGAACAGGAAATTATTCCTGAAGGTGATATGAGTCTTTATGCTGTCTGGAAATCTGTTCCGGAAGTTGATAAGATAATTAGTGCTTATCAGAACGCTTATTCAGGCAAACAGGAAGTTGTATCCGGTATTGAAATCGGAGCAGACGGAGTAGCTAAAGCTAAGAAGATTGTTGAAGTTTTAGGAGTATACGATACAAAAGATTTTGATAACGCAAAATCAGAGTATGATGCAGCGAAGAATGCATATGAGAGCAATAAGAATGCAGCAACAAACAACGCACTTCTTGATGCTATCGGAAATGTAGAAACAAGTGCAGCTAAAGTACCTTCATCAAATGGCTCAGAAATGAAGTACCTTGACAAGTTTGAAATTAAGTATGCAGAAGGTGTTGAAGGAGCAGTTCCGGCAGGAAAATATTCAGTTGCAGATATGAACCTTAACCACTACACAAAAGAGGAACTTGATAAGGTTAGCACTGAGTGGGGAACAGCACGAACCTATACA
>JAFODS010000017.1 GCA_017380575.1 Clostridia bacterium
AAAAGACGGAGGGATACTTTGTAAAAAAACATTGATTTTTCGTTATTTTATAAAAAATATCCCCCAGTCACGACTTCGTCGTGCCAGCCCCCTTTAGGGCAAGGGGGCCTGAAAACTGCATCACTGAAAAGCCCCACAAACTCGAATTTATCGAGGAGAAATATAAACTAAATCCAATTAAAAACACCTATGAAGAGTTTTCTTCACAGGTGTTGATTTTACACATCGATATTCTTCTTTTTAGACAGTACGCTGATTGTAATTATCATTGTTATCGGGAAAACTACAGCAATCATCAATCCGAATTTCAGCGGGTCAAATGTTATTGTCGATGCTCTTACACCGTCCGAAACAACACCTGCGAGCCAAGGTCCGAATGCACATCCGAAGTCACCGAAAACCGCGAGCATTGCAAAAAGAGGTGTGCCTCCCCTCGGGAATATCTTTGCCGCAAAACTGAAAACTCCCGGCCACATTGTAGCAACCGACAATCCGCACAAACCGCATCCGATCAATGATACAATCGGACTTTTCGAAAGAGTCGAAAGCAGATATGCCGTAACGCACAATCCCGCGCTGAACATGAGGACTTTTTTAACATCGACCTTGTCCCCTACCAAACCGAAAACGACCCTTGCAGACGCCATCAGAAGAGCAAAAAGACACGGTCCCAGAAGGTCGCCTGTCAGCTTATCAACTCCAAGGCTTTCTTCTGCAAAGGTTGATGCCCACTGTGACATTGCAAGCTCACTCGCTCCTGCACAAAGCATAAGAAGTGCAAGAAGGATAAACGTACCGCTTCTGAAAAGCTCACTCACCTTCATCTCGTCCTCGCCTTCGGGAACGGGCGGAAAAATCGGCACTTTCATAAACATAAACATATTTATGAAAGGTATTATTGCCCAGAGCATCGGTGCATAAACCCAGTTTTCACTGCCTGCGAATTTAATTGCAATTGTTGTGAAAAGCACAACAGACATCTGTCCCCAACAATAAAACGAGTGTAAAAGACTCATTTCGCCTGACTTGTTTTCAAGCGGCAATCCCTCAACAATCGGACTTACAAGCACTTCAATAAGTCCCGAACCTGTTGCATAAATTATAATAGGAATAACAAGTCCTATGTAATGGTTTTCCATTGCTCTCGGTAAAACTCCGAGCAGGAACAATCCGAGAGAACTGAAAACGTGTGCAAGTACAATTGATATCCTGTAGCCTAACTTTTCAATAACCTTAACGGACATAATATCCACAAAAAGCTGTGTTACAAAATTCAGCATTATCAGCCAGCTGATTTTTGTGTAATTAATTTCAAATTCATTCTGAAAAATTACATAAAAAAGTGGTGCTAAATTATTAATAATCGCCTGCACGAAATATCCCGTGTAACAGGCGATTTTTGTTGACATATATTTTTTAGTTTTGCTCATTTTCTTCTTCCGTTTCTTCACTGCTTACAAGTGCATCTTTCCAATACCACCAACGAAGCTTTTTCGGGTCGGGCTTTACTTCATTTGCAAAGTAAACTGCAGCACGCATTTCGTAAAGAATTACGCGGTCTGCAACGCCTCCGCTTTCTACGCAATAATCAAGGTAGAAATTGTCGCCCTCCTTGCCTCGGAGCTGTTCCGTACTTTCAATTTCAAGCACCTTAAAAGCTTCCTTCGCTTCAGGTGTAAGGAAATCAAGGTCTGCAATTTTCATTATCTTAGGCTCTTTATTTTTTCGTGAAAATAACATATAATCACCCGTTGCATTTTTTATTAGAGTACCATATTCAAAGAATAAAGTAAATAGTAAAAATCATTTTGTTTGTTGATTTTACAACTCTCTACGTGATATAATTTCTCCATGGGAGAGTGAGATTATGTTTAAACTCAAAGAAAACGATGTTATCCTTTTTCAGGGAGATTCCATAACTGACGGCAACCGAGGAAGAAACAACGATCTGAATCACATTCACGGTCACGGATATCAGTACATCCTTGCATCAGAAATGTATATCGATAACCTTGATAAAAACATTGAAGTTATCAACAGAGGTATCAGCGGAAACAGAATCGCTGACCTTCATGCAAGGTGGAAGGAGGACTGCATTGACCTTAAACCGACGGTACTCAGCATCCTTGTCGGCATCAACGACCTGAACTACCATTTTGAAACCGGTTCAGCTCCAACACCCGAAAAATACAGCGAAACCTACAGAAGTATTCTTGACCGTGCACTCAGTCAGAATCCAGATTTATTTATAGTAATTATGGAGCCGTTTTTCGGAATTTCCGAAAACAAGGAATTCAGCGACTTTATGCAGGCTAATGTCGGCAGATATGCTGCAGAAGCAAGGAAAATTGCCGACGAATACAATGCTGTTTTTGTCCCCTTGCAGGATATGTTTGACGAATACGCAAAAACTACGGATATCTTCAAACTTCTTTGGGACGGTGTACACCCCACAACCGGCGGACACCAGCTTGTCACAAAACGTTGGAAAGAGTGTGTTGAAGAAAAACTGAATGCACGATAAAAAGGAGTGGATTTAATCCACTATTTGATCGCAAAGAATCGTATCAGTAACCTTTATATGTATTTTAAAAAACACTGTGTTAATCTTAATACCCATATTTAACAATCTCCTTGTTTTACAGATTGTAATCGATACAAATTTATAAAACAAGGAGATTAAACACATTATAAAATATTTTTAAGAAATTTTTGAATCGGCTTTTCTATGTACTTTCCAACTAACCAAGTAGCAACAACAGTTCCTAATACAGCTAAAATAGCAATTAATATTTTCGAAACACCAAGGGCATTTAATCTATCAATAACACTACAAAATACAACACCATGAGTAAGATACAGCGTGTACGAATACTTATCGATAGTATCAACTAGGTTTTGCAACCATTTTGGCAAGCATATGTTATCAATTGAATTTAAAGATAAAATCAAACAAGCAAAAATAAATGTATATGCATTTTTAAATTCACCTAATATTATCATACATATCGATGCCAAGAGCAAAAATATAAATGCTATTTTTTCACGTTTTTCATGTAAAAAGACATATATCACAGCTCCTAAAAAAAATACATGCAGGTTACTTATGATAGTACAGGTATAAAAAACATTTATAATCTGAGTTGTAACAAAAACTAAAAACCAAATAGAACAAGCAGATATAATTGATTTTACTTTTCTTAAAATCCAAGGGGCAATCAAATAAAAGAACATAAAAACGGGAATTGTCCAAGTTATACCTAAATTGCTCCAGAAATATGTTTCACTATTGATAAAACCATTTAATAAAAATACATAACGAAGCCAACCAATACCCAATTGGTCAGCAGGAATAACATCAACAAAACAGTTCAACACGTTCTCCGAAATAAAATAATATATAATGACCAGATAATATAACGGTAATATTGCTACCATTCGCTTTTTGTAATATTTCCAAATATTTGTATTTGGATTCTCAAAAAAAGTTTTATATGCTAGAAAACCACTTATCAAAAAAAACAACTGAACTCCAAATTGTCCAAAATCTGTGAAATTCTTTAAAACCCCTGAAAAGCCAACTCGTTGACCAAAATGTACAATAAACACCATTGCACAGGCACATATCCTCAACAACTGTATAGAAGTATTTCTTTTTTCTGCCACAATAACCACTCCTCTATTTGTGAAATCATAACATATTAACTAACATTTTGCAACTCAATCATCAAACCTTTTTCCTAACTATAAAACCTTCAAAAACTGTTATTTCACACGAACACTCATGTCTGTGAATTTGTCGCATCAGCAAAGGAGATTGCCGACGAATACAATGCTGTTTTTGTCCCCTTGCAGGATATGTTTGACGAATACGCAAAAATTACGAATATCTTCAAACTTCTTTGGGACGGTGTGCACCCCACAACCGGCGGACACCAGCTTGTCACAAAACGCTGGAAAGAGTGTGTTGAAGAAAAACTGAATGCACGATAAAAAGGAGTGGATCAAATCCACTCCTTTTGCTTTTATATTATTACTCTGAATGTTCTTACCTGATTAGGTGTGATTTCGAACTCAAACTCATTGTTATTGAAATCAAGTTCGTTTTCGTCAACCTCCATAAGGTTACATTCAATAACCTTCTTCACATCGGCAAAGTTGAGTTTAACCTTCACGTTACCTCTTGACTTGCCTGCTTCGTACATACGGATAATAAGTCCGTTGCCGTCCTGTGCGGGCTTAACTGCATCAACAGCGATATTTCTTCTGCTTACCTCAACGAAGGATTTTTCAGCACATATTGAACCTGACTGAGACTTTGCTGCATAACCCTTAAGCGGCTGATTAAGCTCAAATGCATACTTGACTGTATCTGCCTGTGACCAGTTACCTGCATGCGGATAGAGTCTGTAAACGAATGTGCTTACGCCCTTGTCACCAACGGGGTCGGGACAGATAGGAGCTCTCATAAGAGTTATTCTCATAAGGCTATCCTTGATATCGTAGCCGTATTTGCAATCGTTGATAATGCTTACACCGTAGTCGCCTTCAGAAATATCTGCCCACTTATGACCGCAAACCTCAAAACGAACGAGGTCTGTGCTGTAATTCCAATGGGTCGGACGCTCGATTGAACCGTGTGCAATTTCATATGTTGCGTGTGAGCTGATAACACTTACAGGGAAGGCTGCCTTGAGCACCTTTTCTGTTTCGTACCAATCTACCTTTGTGTCAAAGTCAATATAATCAGCATCGCCATAAAGAATTATATCCTGTGTGATTGTTGACTTATTAAAGCTTCTTACAACTCTTACAACGCCCTTGACCTCGTCAGCTGCAACAACTTCGATGCTGTCTGCCTTTGTAAGATCCCAACGCTTTTTCTGATAGTTGAGTTCAAGGTTCCAGGCACTTTCGTGAATCGGCTTATCCTGGAAGATTGAAAGTGCATTACCCTTTGCTGTAAGAACTTCTCTGCCGTTAACCTTATCGTAAATGCTTGAAATTTCAGCATTTTCGTCAAGAGTAACCTTAAGCTTTGAGTTTTCAAGAAGTGTCTTTTCAGCGACAACTTTATCAAATGAAGCTGTTTCTTTTTCAATCTTGTAAACTCTGAAGCCCATCTGCGGAACATCCTTTGCGATGAACATTACATTCTCGCCATCCTTGACGAAGCGGCAGTCGTTACCGTTTTCATCAACAATTTTTCCTGCATCAAACGGAAGCTTGACATTTACCGTGCCTGTAATCGGCATTGAGTTCATATTCCATACGATGATACCGTCAGTTGTAACATTAATATTTTCATTGATATGCTCAACAGCAGTTGAAAGAAGACCGTTACCGATTTCGTTCATCTGCACATATTCTTCACGTGTCATTTCCATAGCTTCGTGGATTGATGTGCCCGGAAGGATATCGTGGAACTGATTTGTAAGAAGGAGCTTCCAGCCTTCTTCCATCTTCTCTGCGGGATATTCATCACCCAAGAGTGTATTTGAAAGAACGTTTGCGAACTCCGCATTTCTGAAGAGGAATTCACCGCGACGGTTATTCTTCTTGATAAATGCCTGGCTTGTGAAAGTACCTCTGTGGTTTTCATAAACAAGCTCGTCGTTGAAGGTCGGAATTTCATCCTTGAACTCTTCTGTTCCGCGGAAGAAATCTGCAACAAATGTATTCTCTGCCTTCGGCATACCCGGCATATTTTCAAAACGCTTTGAACGCTCGATCTGACCGATTGTTACACCGCCGCCTCCGTCACCGTAACCGAATGAACCGACGGATTTCTTTGTAATATTTTTCTGATTTGTACGCTCCCAGTTATCCTTGATGTAATGAGCGTCATACTCACCCTGATAATGCTGCTGCTGAACGCAGGCAACAATTTCATCTCCTGAATGTGAACGCCAGTTAAAGACAGAATACGGGAACTTATGGGTTGCATTGAAGTAAAGCTTTGCTGTGTAAAAATACTTCATACCTGAACGCTTGATAACCTGTGGAAGAGCCCATGTGAAGCCGAAGCAGTCAGGAAGCCAATAAACATCCGAAGAAACACCGAACTCCTTCATAAAGTACTCTCTGCCGTAAAGAAGCTGACGTACAAGTGACTCACCGCTTGCAAGGTTTGTATCCGCTTCACACCAAGTGTTACCAACGATTTCCCAGCGACCTGCCTTAACAGCTTCCTTAACCTGCTCAAAGATATCGGGATAATATTTTTTCATATAGTCATATACGATTGCCTGACTCTGTGTGAACTTGAAGTCGGGATATTCCTTCATCATTGCAAGGTTGTTGGAGAATGTTCTTGCAGTTTTTCTTACAAGTTCACGTGTTGTCCAAAGCCATGCAACGTCAAGATGAGAATGACCGATCATGCAAAGAGTACCCTGCTTTGCATCAGGAATTTCAGAAAGCATCTTTACAAGAAGCTCGTTTGCCGCAGGAACACTCTTGTAGAAGGTTTCATCGTCAAAGTCAAAATCAAGAACGTGGAGAGATTCGTCGATTGCTTTATAAACGCTGTCGTAAATAACCTTGTTGTCTATCTGCTCAAGGCTGTCGTACGCACTCTTGATATCATACCAATATTTCTGTGTTTCAACGTTAATTGCAGCAAGATGTGCATACTTCATTGTGTAAGTATGGTCTTTTGCACCCGCCATAGCTTCGTCACAGAACATACCGCAGTTAACAGTTGCTTCAAGCTCTATATCAAGCTCGTCGCCAGCTTTGTTGTTGTCAACGATTACAACTGTACGGTCCTGCCAGCCTGCCTCATCGCTGAATGCACCAACGATTTTGCCGTTTATGCGGACAAGTGCTTCACCACCGAAACCGGCATAAAGATAAAGCTTCTTGCCATCCATAGTTTCAGGAACAGTCACCTTAGCCTTGAACCATCTTGTTGCATCATATCCGACACTCCAACGGTCACCTATTTTCATAATCTGATGCGGCATATTGTCGTATGTAAACTCGCCCGGTTTGTGGTGCCAGCCTGTGTAGCTTTCCCACTCAGTTATAGGCAAGGATTCCATAATGATTTTCTTTTCAACCTGCTTTATAAGGTTGCCCATTATTGATGCCATTGTAGTCTGCATAAAACTCCTCCTTTTAGCACTTTAAAGCAAAGTGTTACAGTTAAATTCTATTAAAATAAAAAAGCTTTGTCAAGCGATATAATAAAAAAAGAATCGGCCTTTCTGAAAAGAAAGACCGATTGAAATTCAACTGATTAATACCAGATCCAACCAAAGAGAACAATAACGATAATCCACTGCCACCACTGATAGCTTACGCTTACTTCGCAGCTTTCGTTAACCATACCGTCAGCACTTGTTACGGTGATTGTTGCACTGCCTGTACCTGTTGTTGTAAGCTTGCCGTTAGCGTCAACCTTGACTACATCTTCATTTGAAGAAGTCCAGGTAAGTTTTTCGGGAGCATAGTTTGTTGTGTAGCTGATTGTGTACGAGTCTTTGTACTTCATTGATACAGAAGTATCGTTAAGCACAAAGCTGTAAAAATCAAAAGTTACCTTTACCTTATCTGTAACATTAACGCTTGCACTGCCGTCTGCACCCATAGCTGTTGCAACAGCACAGTTTTTGATTACAGCATTAAAATCAGCGTTTGATACCGGTGCTGAAGTTTTCTTTGTGAAGGTAAAATCATAAATAGCAAAAGGTTTCTCAAAATTAGTTGTTGAGGCAATTGCTACCATCTTTGTTGCAGGATTTTCCGACGAAGAAAATGTTACGCCGTTATTTACAAAATCAACAATCACAGACTTGAAGCCTTCAGCTTTATCGATTTTGGTGCACTCTTTGATTGCAGATGAAGTTCGAAGCTCGAAATCCAATGCACTGAAAGTTCCTTTTGTCAAAGAAAATCTTACAACTACTGTTGAAGCTGTTTCAGAAACAAGTGATAACTTGAATTCCGGTGCTGCAGGTGCTGCCGCTGAAGCTGAAAACATTGCGATCGGCATAATCATAATCACAGTGAGCACAACAGCGAGAATCTTTTTCATTTTACTCATAATCTTATTCCCCTTTAGTTTATAATTGCAGAGATAATTCTAATATTTTTCTTATTATATGTCAACATTTATTTCTTTTTTCTGTACATTTGTTTTATTGTTTGTTATAATGTGTAGTGAATCAGTTTAAGGCAAGGAGGGTCAGTATGGCAAAAAAGAAATACAGCATAGATATGACAACAGGCGTACTGTTCCCTAAAATTTTAGGCTTTGCCTTTCCGCTTATGGTCACGGGTCTTCTGCAGATTGTTTACAACGCTGCCGACGTTATGGTTGTCGGCAGGTTTGCAGGAAGCATTTCACTTGCAGCTGTAGGTGCAACATCAACACTTGTCAATCTTATGCTTAATCTTTTTCTCGGTCTTTCAATGGGTTCGGGCGTTGTTGTTGCCAAACACATCGGCGCAGGCGACGGTGCATCCGTTCACCGTACCGTACATTCAGCTATGCTTCTTTCTATTATCAGCGGATTTGTCATTGGTATTATCGGTGTTGTTATTTCGCCTTATGCTCTGAGTGCTATGGGAACACCCGACGACGTCCATTCACTTTCCACTCTTTATCTACGTATCTTTTTCCTCGGCACTCCTGCAAATATGGTATACAACTACGGTGCATCAATCCTTCGTGCCACAGGTGACAGCAAAAGACCGCTTTATATTCTTACATCAACAGGTATACTCAACGTCGTGCTTAACCTGATTTTTGTTATTAAATTCAATATGAACGTCGCAGGCGTTGCACTTGCAACAATCATCTCGCAGTATGTTTCTGCAATATGCGTTCTTTATATTCTTCTTAATATCAACAGTTACATACATCTTTCAATGAAAAAGCTTCATTTTTATAAGGACGAACTCCTCGACATTCTTAAAATCGGAATTCCTGCGGGACTTCAGGGTTCGCTGTTCTCCCTTTCGAACGTTATTATTCAATCTTCAATCAATTCTTTCGGAGCAGCGGCAATTGCAGGAAACACCGCCTCCGGAAACGTAGACAGTATCATTTTTACCTGCTGTAACTCCGTCTCGCAGACAGCAACAACATTCGCATCGCAGAACTTGGGTGCAGGACAGTACAAAAGAATACGTAAAATTTACTTCAACTGCATCGGGGTAAGTATGGGAATTGCGGCAATTTTTGGCGTTGCCCTGCTTGCATTCGGCCCGCAGATACTTACTGTTTTTTCAACAGACAGCGAAGTTATCGATATGGGACTTATACGCTTAAAGCTTTTTGCAGTAACTTACATTATCAACAGCGTTCTTGACGTTACAACGGGACAGATGCGAGGACTCGGCAAATCCGTAATCCCGATGATTGTAACTATGGTCGGTGTATGCGGTCTGAGAGTTCTTTGGGTATTTACGGTTTTTCCGCAATACCGTTCAATGTTTACTCTTTATCTGTCTTACCCCGTTTCGTGGTTGGCGACAGGAATTGTACTCGTAACTATGTACGCCGTGACATTCAGAAAAATTTTGAAAAGGAGCAGAAACAATGAAAATACTTGCATTGGGTGACGTTGTCAGCAACAGCGGATGTGAATTTGTCCGCAAAAAGCTTCCCGGATTGAAAAAGCTTTATAATATCGACATCTGTATTGCTAACGGTGAAAACTCCGCAACAGGCAACGGTATTCTCCCCTTTTCTGCAGACCATCTTTTTGCAAGCGGTGTTGACGTTATAACAACCGGAAACCACGTTTTCAGAAGAGCTGAAATTCACGCTTATCTTGACGAAAGGGACGATATTATCCGTCCTTACAATATGCACTCAAGCGTTCCCGGAAAAGGCATTGCAAAGATCGATATGGGTGCTTACAGAATTGCTATAATAAACCTTATCGGTACAGCATATTTGAACTCAAACTTCGCAAATCCTTTCGACAGTCTTGACAAAGCGATTGAAGAAACAAAGGACTGCCGTATTAAAATAGTAGATTTTCACGCTGAATCGACAGGTGAAAAAAGAGCACTTGCGATTTATTCCGATTCAAGAGTTTCCGCATTTTTCGGAACCCATACACACGTACAGACTGCCGATGCACAGATTCTTTCGGGCGGTACAGGTTATATAACCGACCTCGGAATGTGCGGTTCTGCGAATTCCGTGCTCGGTGTTGAGAGCGAATGTGTTATCAAGGCTCTTAAAACAGGACTTCCTACAAGATTCAAGACAGACGAAAACAACATCAAACTTGACGGTTGCATATTTGAAATCAACGAAAAGACAGGTCTGACAGTATCTGTAGAGCCGATATCGGTTATGTAAATGAGGTGAGCTGATGAAAACAAAAAGAATAATATCTGCGTTGCTTTGTGCGATAATGCTCATCGTAACATTTTCAGGTTGCGAACCGCTTGACCTTTCAATTGATCCGTCAGATAAAAATGCCGAAACTGCACACGTAGAGGGAATTGATGCAATCGGCTACACTATCCCCTATCTTCGTACAGATTCACTTAATCCGTACGAATGTAAAAGTGAAGTGAACAAAAGCATTTCTATGCTTTTATTTGACCCTCTTTTTAATGTGAACAACGACTTCAGCACAACTGCTGTTATTGCTGAAAGCTCTTCATTCACAAACAAGAACAGGCTCAGCGTTAAAATCAAGAGCAGTCTTACTTTTACTGACGGCTCTGCACTTACCGCACAGGACGTTGTTTATTCATTCGTACTTGCAAAAAGAAGTGAGCTGTATTCACCGTTGCTTCTCAACTTCAGCGATGCATCCGCAGACGGAAGCGGAGGAGTTGTTTTCACTTTGAAAACGGCTGATCCTTATGCTTCCGCAAACCTCACCTTCCCGATTATAAAAGCAAACAGCGATAAGGATACAAACAGCTCTGACGATTACTCTGCGGCAGTTCCCGTCGGAAGCGGAAGATATCAGCTTGTGACAGAAAGTGAAACCCGCAAGCTTGTTGCTAACAAAAACCGCCTTGGCGGTTATTATCCTGAATACAAGCAGATCGGTCTTAAGGATATTACAGAAACCTCAGCGGTTACCAGCCTTTTTGAACTTAATCAGATTGATTTTTACACAGAAAGCTTTGCTGACGGTGCATACAAAAGATACACCGGTGCAAGTACAACTTTCGACACAACGAACTTCGTATACCTTGGAATTAATTCCAATTCAAACATTCTTAAGGATCCTGCTGTCCGCCGTGCGATATCATTGCTTATCGACAGGAACAACATTTCCTCAGTTGCTTTTGCTGACTTTGCAAAGCCGACATCCACTCCGTTTCATTCCTCTTTTTACGGCACAAAAGGATGTTCGATGATTCCTGTAAAATATGATGAGGAAGCTGCAATCGAGTTGCTTGAACGGGCAGGCTTTGACACCTTCAACGGTGCAGGCGTACGTTATTCACCGAAATCGGGTCAGATTCAGCTTCGACTTGCCGTAAACAAAGAAAACGGATTCAAGCTTGCAATGGCAAGAAACATTCAGCAGACACTCGCAGAGGCTGATATCAAGGTTGTTCTCAAGGAATATTCATACAACAGCTACGTAAACGCTGTCAAGGAAGGTGCTTACGAGCTTTACATCGGCGAAGTAAAGCTTCCGAACAGCTTTAACCTTAACGGATTTTTCTCGGAAAACGGTGCTTATTCGTTCGGAATCAATTACGAATGTGAATCCGCAACAGACTACAGGCTTTTCCTCAACGGTGAAAAAACTATGCAGGAATTCCTTGACACTTTTACGGACGAGCTTCCGTTCATTCCGCTTTTGTACCGTACGGGTATAACCGTTAAGAGCTCAAAACTCAAAACAGACACAAAGACAATTGTCAGCGACTATCTTTACAACGTTAACGAATGGACTGTTGAATAATGGATAAAAACACCAACATTCAATATCTTAAGGGCGTCGGTGAAAAAAGAGCTAAAATTCTTAACAAGCTCGATATTTTCACCGTCGGTGATCTTCTGCGTTTTTATCCGCGTGATTATATGGATTGGAGCAAAATCACATCTATCGCAGGCGCACCTTTTGATACAAACTGTTGTGTGCGTGCAATTGTAAACCATAAACCGCGCGGAGCAAAAATCCGCAAAGGTATGACAATTTACAAAACAGTTGCTACTGACGGAGAATCGCTGATGAACATCACGATTTTCAACAACAAGTATGCCGCTGAATCGCTTGAAGCGGGAGAAGAATATCTTTTCTACGGCAAGGTAAGCGGAAACTTTCACAGACGCGAGATGTCATCACCTTTGATTGCACCTGTTGAAAACGGGATAAGAATCCGTCCGATTTACCACCAGAGTGCAGGCATAAACTCAAAAGCTATCGAAAAGCTTGTCCGTCAGGCATATGAAGCAAGAAAAGATTATTTCGTTGACTGTATTCCGCAGTCACTCCGTGACAAGCTCTGCCTTATGGAAATCAACAAAGCAATTTACGAGTTGCACTTTCCGACAAACGAGGACACAGTTTCCGAAGCACGTCGCAGACTGATTTTTGAAGAGCTTTTCATTTTCCAGCTCGGTCTTATGAAGCTTAAGGGTAACCGAAAAGAAAGTACACCCGTCAGCATTGAAAATGATTTCACAGACGATTTTATAAAGACACTTCCGTTTACTCTTACAGGTGCTCAGGAAAGAGCTGTCAGAGAAAGCGTTCAGCAGATGACATCCAACTTCACAATGAACCGTCTTCTGCAGGGTGACGTCGGCTCGGGTAAAACAGCAGTTGCGGCGGCTCTTATTTATACTGTTGCTAAAAACGGATATCAGAGTGCTTTTATGGCACCGACAGAAATTCTTGCTCAACAGCATTACAAAACCTGCCTTAAGTTTTTTGAAAACACAGATATTAAAATTGCTTTGCTGACAGGCTCAGTAACTGCGGCAAAGAAAAGAGAAATAAAAGCACAGCTTAAAAGCGGAGAAATCCGACTTATCGTCGGCACTCACGCTCTGATACAGAATGACGTTGAATTCGAAAATTTGGGTCTTGTTATAACCGACGAACAGCACCGATTCGGTGTTAAGCACAGAGGTGCACTCAGCGGAAAGGGCGACCGACCGCATACTCTTGTTATGTCTGCAACGCCTATCCCCCGTACTCTCGCACTTATGCTTTACGGTGACCTTGACGTTTCAATCCTTGACGAACTTCCTCCGGGAAGACAGCCGATCGAAACTTATGCCATTGATACAGCCAAAAGGCACAGAGCCTTCAATTACGTAAAAAAACATCTTGACGAAGGAAGACAGGGTTACATCGTCTGTCCCCTTGTTGAAGAAGGCGAAACAGATCTTGCGGCGGCACAGGAATATTCCGAAAACATTTCGAGAGGATTTTTCAGCGGATACTCCGTAGGACTTCTTCACGGAAAAATGAAACCCAAGGACAAGGAAGAGGTTATGTCGAAATTTGTTTCGGGCGAAATCAAACTCCTTGTTTCAACAACGGTTATCGAAGTCGGAGTTGACGTTCCGAATTCCGTTATTATGGTTATTGAAAACGCTGAACGGTTCGGTCTTTCTCAGCTTCATCAGCTCAGAGGACGCATCGGCAGAGGGCAGTATAAATCAACTTGCATTCTTATCACAGATGCACAGAACGAAGCCGCACAACGCAGAATGAAGGTTATGACAAGCACAACCGACGGCTTTAAAATAGCTGACGAAGACCTTAAAATGCGAGGCCCCGGTGATTTCTTTGGTTCGCGACAGCACGGTCTGCCCGAAATGAAGATTGCAATGCTTACGGACACGGCAATTCTTAACGAGGCAAATCGATTCGCAAGAGAAATTATTATTGACGACCCTGATTTTATAAAAGAAGAAAACCGCAACCTTAAGGATGCGATTTCCGAACTGTTTTCAGGCGAGTATGTTATGAATTGAATATAAGCAAAAAAAGTAGGAGCAGTAAAAACTGCTCCTCTTATTCATTCATAAAAGCTTTTAACTTTTCCATCTGCAATTCTGCAGAAACCTTGCCTTCATTATAAAGTGTCACAAGCTCTTCCTTGTTTCTTGAAATTATCGAAACTCTTTCTGACTGCTCGGGACAAAATACAAACGCCTTCCCCTGCTTTTCAAGCTCAAATAAATTTTCAAGTGTTTTGTTATAAACGTAATGGCGAACATTCATCGCCTTTATAATGGCAGGATATTCCTTCAAAATTTCCGAATAAATTGTTTTTCCCATTTCAGGCTTTTTAACATAACCTCTCGGCCTTGTAAGCACAGCCACAACCTTATCGCAACCGTCCTCCAACGCACGTCTGACGGGAATCGAATCCGAAACACCACCGTCAAAATACAGCTTGCCGTCAATTTCAATCGGCTGACACATTGCAGGAATCGAGCACGAGGCTTTAAAAACATCTCCTCGGTGTTTCTCCACATCATCCTTGTTGAAATAGACAGGCTTGCTTGTCTCGGCATCGGTTGCCACAACATAATACTCCGTTTTACTGTTTACAAGCTTTTCAAAATTTATCGGGTCAACATATTCGTTAAGCTCAGAATAAATATAATCCATTCCGAAAAATGAGCCTGTCGTAACATAGTTTTTGAAGCTCATATATCTTTCGTCGAAGGCGTAGCTTGTGTAAAATCTGTAGTTTCTGCCCTCCTGCTCTGCAATAAACGAAGCAAGATTTGCCGCACCTGCAGAAACACCGATACCGTAATGAAAGCTGATTGAATTTTCAAGAAAAGCATCAAGGACACCGCAACCGTATATTCCGCGCATACCTCCGCCTTCAACAATCAATCCGATTTTTGACAAATTAACACCACCACATTGTTCTTAATGATAAAAACAGCGGACAGCACCAAAGCCGTCCGCTATAAATATTTAAGCTTTGATTATTCAGCAACAACGATTTCAAGCTCGCCGTTTGCATAAGCTTCAACAGCTGTATTAACAGCTTCCTGTGTGCCTTCTGCAACGTTAGCTTCGTTAAGGTCTGAAAGGTATACGATACCTTCAAGATAGCCGCCTTCAAAAGCTGTTTCAGGCTCTTTTTCATCAACAATAGCCTTGATTGCATTTACATAAAGCTGAGTGTAGTTGTAAAGAGGAGCGCAAAGGAAAGCTGACTCATAAAGCTTCTCGCCTGTTTCCTCGTTTGTTGCGTTAGCGTATGTTTCTGAACCGAAGCCGCAGAAGAATACCTTTGCATCTGCTGCTGCCTTAGCAATTTTCTCATCCTCATAGTCTGAAGCAAGAACTGCACAACCGTCCTTGATAAGCTGATCTGCAGCCTCAGCACCGCAAGCAACTGAAACTGTAACATCAGCAGCTGCAGCCTTAACACCCATCTCAAAAGCCTTGGAGAGGTCTGTGTTTTTCTCGTCAGCAGCAACGAAACCAACCTTCGGCATTTCAAGCTCAACAGCCTTCATACCTGCAACAATACCTGTGAAGTACATTGCAGCTGTCATATCAGCCTTGTATCCATAGATATTCTTGCCGTTATTCTCTGCATTATTCACAAAGAACTTCATATCCTCGTTGTCGCCTGCAATCTTTTCGATATCGTCAAGATAAGCAACATCAGTACCGATGATAAGGTTGCATTCTTTATTTACAAGCTCTGTAAGTGCAGCTGAAACTGCAGCTTCATCGTCAGGATTAACGCCTTCAACCTTGTTGAATCTTTCCTCACCGATGCCGTAACCCATGCCAAGCACTTCGTTGATTGCAGCTACAGCATAGCCTGTGTTACCTACAGATGCATCCTGTACATCAGCAAGGATAACACCGATTTTGATATTATCGTTTGTGATGTCTGTGGGCTCCTGTTCAACCATTGAGCAGGATGCGAAGCTCATCATCATAACAGCTGCGATTACCAAAGCAATAATTCTCTTAAACTGTTTCATGGATAGTCCTCCTTGAACCATAAAATGTTAAGATAATTATAGTGCATTTCGACAGGAAAATCAAGGTATTTTTGAAAATAGAGTAAGATAAGATTTATTTTTTATATTGGCAATTTCAAAATTATATGATAAGATATTCCCAAGGAGTTGATTTTATGAAAAAAACTTTTAAAACTGTCATCAGCATAATGCTCTGTGTTATTATGATGCTTGCTGTTCTTGTTCCTGCTTTTGCATCTGAACCCAAAACAGCTTTTGTCGTAGTCAGCGGAATGAACACCTTCCCGCTTATCAACAGCGAAGGCGAACAGGCATTTCCTCCGTCTTCAGATTCAATTACGGACATGGTTTTTAAAATCGTACCGCACGTTCTCGCTTTCCTCGCAACAGGAAATTACGATGCCCTCGGCGACGGAATCTTCCCTCCGCTTTACGATTGCTTCGGACCTCTTGCTTTTGATGTGAACGGAGATTCACTCAACGACGTAAACGGTACCCTTTTTGATTGCTCTCTTGTCGGCAAAGAAGAACCTTTTGTTGCAGGAGAATCAAACGAATTTGCAACAGTCCGTGCAGGCATTGACACCTTCGGTCTTGAGAACACATATTTCTTCAATTATGACTGGAGAAGAGATCCGCTTGAACACGCTGACAGATTGAATGCATTTATCAAAAAAATCAAAGCTGAAGGCGATTACGACAGAATTGCCCTTGCCGCTTTCAGTATGGGCGGAACGGTTACACTCTCATACCTTTACAAGTATGGCAGCGATGACCTTGACAATATCATTCTTTGCTCAACAGCTTTCCAGGGTACATCCTGCGTCGGCAGTCTTTTCTCAGCTGATTTCAGCCTTTCGCTTTCCTGCCTCTGGCACAGACTCGCTCTTCTTACACGTGACAACACATGGGAAAACGTTATCGATTACCTTGACGAAGTTCTTGAGTCTGCAGGCGTGAACAATTTCCTTGAAAACTTCGCTAACGGAATTACCGATAACCTTAAAGAAAGAATTTATGCAGAGCTTCTTATTCCGATTTTCGGACGTATGCCCGGACTCTGGGCTCTCGTTCCCGGTATTAACTATGAGGACGCAAAGAAGACAATGCTCAACGGCGAGGAAACAGCAAAGTTTGTTGAAAGAATCGATACATATCACTACAACGTTCAGCAGAACGCAAAGAACCTTCTCAGCGACGCTATGGACAACGGCACAAGCGTTTATCTCCTTGCACAGTACAATTGGCCGTCACTTCCCATAAGCGAAACTGTTTCCAAACAGAACTCCGATAACCTTATCGACGTTGAATATGCAAGCGGTGGCGCAACAAGCGCATACCTTGGTGAAACATTTGCAGACGATTATGTACAGAAGATTCCTTCTGAATATAATTATATCTCACCTGACCGCCAGATTGACGCTTCAACATGCATGTTCCCCGAACAGACCTGGTTCTTCCGTGATATGGGACACGTTGATTATCCCTACGGTGAAAGCACAGATTTCATTATGTGGCTTGCAACAAGCACCGAACAGCTTACAGTCCGCAGCAATCCTGCATATCCGCAGTTTATGACTTATGACTACGACAATGCAAAGCTTCTTCCTCTCACAGAAGAATCGGTTGCTCCCACAACTGCAGACACAATCTTCGATGTGCTTGAAAAACTTACACGCTTCTTTGCAGACTTTATGAAAAACATTCTTTCATACGCTACAGTTTAAAAAAATCAAAAGCGGAGAGTCACCTCTCCGCTTTACTTTTATCTCAAAGTATATACAAAGTAAAACAACCGCTCTATTGAGCGGTTGTTTGTTTGTGTCGGCATCGCCTTATCTTCCCGGGCGGCTGCCCGCCAAGTATTTTCAGCACAGAAGAGCTTAACTACCGTGTTCGGGATGGGAACGGGTGGACCCTCTTCGCTATCAACACCGACTTTCAAGAGTTTTCTCTCTCGAACGCTTGATTATTATACTACGGGTTTTATGCTTTGTCAACACTTTTTTATAATTTTTTTAAATTATTTTTCAAGTACTTTTTCAATCTCTCCGATATAGACAAAATGGTAATCGCCCGAACGGTAATTTGATTCAATCGATCCATCAATAAAGCCTGAATTATCCATTTTCTGTACGGCAATTTTACGGCACTTGATAACAAGGCGAGCCTCCGACGGATAAACAGCTTCGCCGTCAGAAGAAGGTGTCAAACCTGCCAGGCTTATTTTATCGCAATCTCTGCCCGATTTTGTTCCGCAGATTTTAAGAGCATCCTTATAGGTTTCATCAAAAAAGCTTACTGTAAAATAATCGCTGTTATCCATAAACTCTTTTGTATATCTCTGCGGACGGATGAAAGCAAAAACAACATCCTTGCCCCAAAGCTCACCGACTGCACCCCAGCTGATTGTCATTGTGTTCCACTTATCTTTGTTACCTGCAGAAACAAGTGCCCAATCGTCAGAAATAAGCTTAACAAGGTTTTCTTTAACCTCTTTGATATTTGCCAATTCTTTCATATCAATCACCTCTTGTAAATTTATGAAACTTTTCTTTTAATAATTCCGATTAAACTGAATATTCCGAATGCAACAGCATTCACTGCTACTACGCTTGCACCTGCCGGAAGTGAATATGCAAAAGAAACAAACAGACCTGTTAAAAAGCAGACAATTGAAACTATTGCAGATGTTACAACGACTTTTCTGAAAGATCTGCACACCCGCATCGAAGTGAGTGCGGGGAAAATCACAAGGCTTGAAATAAGCATTGCACCCATTATCCTCATACCGATTACGATCGTTATTGCCGTAAGTAGAGAAATGAGAGTGTTATACATCTTTGTTTTTGTTCCCGTTGCACGTGCAAAGCTTTCGTCAAATGTAACGGAAAAAATCTTGTTGTAAAAAACAACATAAAGCACGAGCACCGCTACAGAAAGAATTATGCTCACAAGCACATCGGCATCGCTCATCGCAAGGATGCTGCCGAACATATATCCGTTAACATCCGAATTTATTCCCGTTGTTGTTGAAGTGATAATTACACCGACAGCAAGAGCTGTACTCGAAATAAGTGCTATTGCAGCATCGCCTTTGATTTTGCTGTTCTCACTTATCTGCAAAAGAAGAAATGCAGCAATAACGACCACGGGCACAGAAACCGTCAGCGGTGCAAGATTCATTGCGAGTGCAATGCATAAAGCACCGAAGCCTACGTGAGAAAGTCCGTCGCCTATCATCGAATAACGCTTTAATACAAGAGTTACACCAAGCAAAGCCGAACACAATGCAACCAGCACACCGACAATTATCGCACGGAGCATAAACTCATATTCAAACATCTGAAAAAACGTTTCAATCATCGATACCACCTCCGAAAATGCGTTTAGCCGCCGGAGTTTTCAGATATTCCCGAGTTGTTCCGAAGAAATCGCCGTCGTGTTCCATTGAAAGAATTTTGTTTGCATATTCAAGCGAATTTTTAATATCGTGAGTAACCATTATTATTGTCACTCCGTATTCGCGGTTAAGCTTTGCCGTAAGCTTATAAAGCTCAGCCGTCACAAACGGGTCAAGTCCCGTCGTCGGCTCATCCAGCAAGAGTACTTTCTGAGTTGCGCAAAGAGCACGGGCAAGCAACACACGCTGCTGCTGACCGCCCGAAAGCTCATTGAACGGCTTATTTTTTATATCGTCAATTCCCATAAGGGAAATGTTTTCACGTGCTGTCTTCCTATCCTCAGGTGTATAAAAAAGTCTGAAGCCCTTAGTCTGTCTGCCGCTGAGGACTACTTCCCATACACTTGCCGGGAAATCCTTCTGCACAACCGTCCTTTGAGGCAGGTAGCCTATCTCCCCTGACTTTATACCCGAAAAAACTATAGTGCCTGAATTGAGCTTCTGAAGCCCCAGAATACCCTTTAAAAGTGTACTTTTACCGGTACCGTTTTCACCGACAATGCAAAGGAAATCGCCCTTCTCAACGCTGAAACTGACACCCTCAACAGCCTTTGTTGAATCGTAACTCATATAAACTTTTTCGCACGATATCATCGGCATCAGTTAAGCGCCTCCTTTAAATTATTATAATTCTGTGTCATTAAAGAAAGATAAGTTTCTCCGTTTTTGAGTTCTTCTGAAGAAACATTGTGGCACGAATGAAGAAGAAGCATTTTCGCTCCCGTTTCAAGAGAAACGGCACGTGCAATCTTTGGCTCTGTAAGTTCTTCATAAAAAATCACGGGGATATTTTCACTCTTGATTTTATCGGTTATCTTTGCCATAACCGTTGCACTCGGCTCAGTATTATCAACGCAAGAATCGAATGCTGCTGTAAAATCAAGACCAAATTCATTGGTAAAATTCTTCATCGCAAAGCGGGAGCCCGAAACGATTTTTCTCCTTTTCGAAGATGAAATCATCTTTTCAAAGTCCGCTTTTAGTCCGAGAATTTTGTTTTTATATTCTTTTGCATTTTCAAGGTAGAATTCTTTATTCGCTGTATCCTTTTCGGCAATCTTTTTGCCGAGGAAATCAACCATATAGGAAGCATATTCAAGGTTTGTCCAGATATGCTCGTCCGTTGTACATTCGTCAGAGTGGTCGTGAGCATGGTGTTCACTATGGTTATGGCCGTGAACCTCAATACCGATTCCGTCGGCAATACAAACGGTTTCTACCTTTTTATTTTTCAGGGATGATGTAATCTGAGTAACCCACGTTTCCGTGTGTTCACTTACATAAAAGAATAAATCAGCGTTTTCAATTTCAATAATATCTGACGGTGTTGGTTCATACGAATGACTTTCAACGCCAGGCGGAAGCAACATAACAACGTTAACCTTATCTCCGACAATCTGTCTTACAAAATCATACGGTGCAAAGATCGTTGTGACTACCGTCATTTTGCTGTTATCTTCGTTTTTTTCAAATCCGCAACCCGAAACAGTTGAAAGCAAAACTACCGTCAAAAGTAAAACTGACAGCAATTTTTTAAACATTTTCTGCCTCCCTGCAAGTTTTGCAAAGACCGTAGAGAACAGTCTTTTCGGGTTTGATTGAAAAACCGTGATGACCGAGAATGTGGGAAGATACTTCATCGAGGAACTCACATTGAACGTGAAGAAGCTCTCCGCACGATGAACATTTAAGGTGATAGTGCGACTTACAATCGTGGTTATGACCTACATATTCATAGCAGGCACTCGTTCCCTCTTCAACGATATATTTACGCACCTCACCTGCTCGGATAAGCTTATCAAGGTGACGATAAACCGTTGCCTTACCAACCTTTTTACCTTCATTAGCAAGAAGGGTTATTATTTCATCTGCAGTAAAATGCTTACCCTCTTCGGCTTTTATAAGATTTAAAATCAATTCACCCTGTTTGGTGTTGTATGAATTTTCCATTTTTTCACCTTCTGAAATTGAAATTGAAACTGAAACTCAATTTCATATTCTACATTTTTTATTCATACTTGTCAACAGTTTTGACATTGAAATTAAATTATAGTATAATTAATTAAGAGGTGCTGATATGAAGAAAAAGATTTTCAGGAAAGGTATTCCTTTTTTAATTATAGTAGCCGTTATCGCAATCTGTTTTTCAGCTTTTAATAAAAACGATACCGTAGTTATTCTTGACAACAGCAACAAAAGCAGCTTCGTTGACTTTTATACTGAAGACGATAAGGTTTACATCGAGTGTATCCTTAACATTTACGCCAACGAAAAAACAGAAGTTACAATAACCGCAACAGATACAGACAACGTTAAAATCGGTCTTCTTGAATCCCCCGTTCTTACAGGCATTGACAAAACTGACGGTGACCGCACATTTAAGCTCAAAGGCGGAGAAAATGAAGTCACTGTACTTTTCGAAGGAGATTACGCAGGAATTTACCAGATTTCCGCACGCGAAATTCCGAGATTTATTGAAATTAAAGTGAAATAAAAAGCGCTATGCTGATTTAAGTTTTCAGCATAGCGTTATTTCATATATTCAGTTCTTTATAAAGCTCATCGAAATAATGAGTAAAATCAGGCGGTTCAATCCTGCCGACAGCCTTCGCTTTTTCAACAAGCATCGGTACATCTTTAATATTTTCAGCATAGAAAACGCCCTCAACATTCTTGAACCATTTTACACCCTCGACGATTTTATGATCTGACGAACGAAGCACAACGCAAGGTGTGCCTGCAAGAATAGAAAAGACCACTCCGTGGAAACGGTCGGTTATCATCACCCTATGCGTTGCAATTTTATTAATCAGACATCCGATTTCTCTGAGTCTGTTTTCGGGTGTAACAACACGCTTGATATTCGTATCTGTTGTGATTATCACATTGTCTTTTTCAAGCTGAGATTTTATTCTCAGCAACTCTTCGTCAGAGTGGAACTTTTCATTATCATCTCTCAGGCAAGTTACAATTCCGTTCGCCTTGATATCGGCATCAGGTTTTATTTTGCCGAAAAGATACGTTGCCATATCCGGATATTTCAAAACCTTTAACTGATCAAAAATTTCTTTTGCTGTTTCAAAGCTCTTGTTTTCTCTTGCTATAATTGTGAACTTGCTGTGCTTATTATAAGCGGAACTTGTTTCCGACTTTACAGATCTTCCTTTTTCAGTTTCAGAGAAGAAAATTGACTGCTGAAAAAGTACAATCTTATTTTCAGGACAGGATGATATTATGCACCTGCGTATTCTCTCACAGTTCAGATACATATCGTTAAGATTTCCGCCGCCCTGAAGAAAAATAATATCTTTATTTCCTATCTGCGAAAGCAACATCCTGCAGTTTTTATCCTTCATAAGAGTTTCGTGAGTAAACTCCTTAATCTCATAATCAGGGTAATACTTCCTTAACCACTCAAGCTCTGCAACAGCAATAATCTGATCACCGAGATTACCGTATTCAGGTGTGCCGATGAGGAAGATCTGCTTTATTTTTCTGTGCTTAGTTGAAGTTTTATTAATAAAAATCTGCACATTTCTCTTTATTATAGAAATCAAAACCTTAGGCAAAGATAAAACAGATGCACAAAACGTTTTAATTTTTATTACAGTTCCATTCTGTGACATCGTCCCCACCTCATTAACAACGGTTTAATAAATCTTTGCAATTATCTGTGCTTCGTACGTTTCATCTGTGTAATTTTTTTCTTCCTCGGTGATTGCAACACCAGACTCATTACAATACTTGTTTTTGATTTTATCTTTGCCTTGTGAACCGGCAAGAGTCCATTCATACTCAATATCTATATGGCCGATATCAACAGCCTGAAATCCAAGTTTATGGAGATCATATGCCATAGCCGTTGCACACGGTCCCAGAGCAAGCAGAATCAATGTATCTCTGTCAAACTCCATCGCCTTTTCAATAATTTCGTTATACTTGGAAAAAGCTTCTCTCTCGGGGCCTAAAATTCTTTTAACTGATTTTGCATTATCAAGAAGATCATTGCCAACACCTACACGGCTGTATGCACCTTCTATAAGAAGCACACCCCTGCCATCCCAGATTTTTTTCATTTTGTTAATCCAGTTGATTGATTCTTCCTGAGTTTTTTTTCCTAAATATTGTCTCGTAATTCCTGCATGATAATAAGTTTTACCCGGAATCATATGCTTGTACATAATTCTTCTGTATCTATACAGCATCTCTCGCCAAAAATCAACATTCACACTATTGATTTTCTCACCGAAAACGTCACAAACACATACTATGTGTCCCTCTTCGTCACTCGAAAGAGTCTCAATTAGTTTATCTCTTACAAATGCTGAAGCTTCCTGAAAAGAAATATCCTTGTTATTCATAAGCTTCATTTCTCCGTCACCGTATCTACTGACAGAAACCTTTTTGCTGATTATCACGTCTATTGTTTCGTCAACACTTTTCACAACAGGCGGTTTAAAAAACTTTACGTAATATATATCCGTTACTTTCCAAAAAAGCCTTTGAACTTTTTTTATTATCATCAGCGAACTTTCGATTAATTTTATAGCTATTTTTTTTGCTTTATTCATATCATTACCCGTGAAGCATTTTATAAATTTTTGTTTTCAACTTATACATTCTGACACTTTTAACCTTCTGAAGTTTACGTATATCCTCTGCATCAATCAGCCATTTAAGATATTTAAACAAGCCTGTGCTTTCAAGATCGCATCTGTTGCTGTCAACATTTTCAATAATTCTTTTATAGTAATAATCCTTGTCAACAAATAAACGTTTGTGATTCTCATAGAAATATATCTGCACATCGACAATATCAGCAAGAGAAAAGTTAAACCCAAAATCCGCAGGATTGTGATTACAAGACAGAATCTCCAGTATAGTTCTGTAACACTTCTCGCATCTGCTACAATTAGATCCGTTTGCATCGTCACTGTAACAAACTCTTAAAACAACCTCTTCTCCAGTTAAACTTCTCCAATCAATAATTTTTTTCAATCTTTCTATTCTCAATAGTTCAAATTGATCGTGAACAACATCGCACCAAGCCATTTTTACCGTTTCATCAATAGTCTTATAGGAAGCCAGTTGCTTATTTCTGTCTTTAGCTGAGCAGGATGCAGGAATATAGTGCAGATCGATATTATTAAGATATGCATAAGGTGCTACGTGACCAATGAGTGCAATTCCATGTTGGATGAAATACCACCAACTGTTATTGCGTACTTTTCCGCTAATCAAATTATCGAGAAAAGTATAATTTAAGCTTTCTCTAAATGTACTTTTTATAAAAATCGCCTTTAAATTTAAGCTATCTGCAACTTTCTGTGTATAATTTTCAACCTTTTTCCACGATTTATCATCGTCGAGCTTCACATCTGAACCCCATATGGTAACTAAATTGAGTTCGTCTTCTCCTATATGCGAAACAAGCGTCGCCCATGAATCTACTCCACCCGAAAAAAATGCCGTCGATTTTCTCTTTTCGTTTTTAAAATTTTTCTCGTTCTTTATTACTTTTTCTTCTCTAAGTTTACCTTTGAAAGCAATGTTAGGATACATATCAACGTATGCCTTTTTCGTTTTCTCAAGTGACATCAAAAAATCTTCGTCTATTTCAGGCACACAAAGTTCCGCATCTGCTACCCATACGATTGGCAACACATTGCATATAAAGGGAATGATCGCAATACTCTTCGGAAGTGATTCAACAATTTCATTGTACTCAACCCAATATTCAAAGGGTTGGTTAAATGCATCTGCAATTCCGTTTGACAATTCAACCTTATATTCGATTCTGTTTTGCTTTAAAATCACGTCGCGAACAATAATTTTCTCCATAGCAAATACCTGCCTGAAACGATTATTTCTTTGCATAAACACTGTTAATTATACTCAACTGAAAGAAAAAAGTCAATAACAGCAAAACAAGGTCACTGCACTATATCGTACAGTAACCTTGTTTTTTCATTTAAGCACTATTTCATCATCTTCAACATCAACCATAATTGAAGTTACGGGAGTGTCGATGCTGTCGATAATCTTTGTTGCGATCTTATCTTCAACTCTGCGGCGGATTTCGTTACGGAGGTCACGTGCACCTCTTGAACCGCCAACGGACTTCTTTGCAAGGAATTCAACAGCCTCGTCAGTATAGCTGAAGCTGATTGCCTTATCCTGCATCGGTCCTTTGAACTCATCGAGCATAAGCACTGCAATTTTCTTGAATGCTTCTTCGTCAAGGTCATTGAACACTACAATTTCGTCAACTCTGCCGATAAATTCGGGACGGAGGAATTCCTTAAGAGCCTTCATCGCTCTGTCCTTACTTGCATCGCCCTTTGTCTTTGCAAAGCCCAATGCACCCTCACCACGGCTGCTGCCTGCGTTCGAAGTCATAACGATTACAGTATTTTCAAAGCTTACTGTTCTGCCCTGAGCATCGTTGATTTTACCTTCATCAAGAATCTGAAGAAGGATATTCATAACGTCGGGATGAGCCTTTTCAATTTCATCAAAAAGCAGAACCGAATACGGCTTACGGCGTACCTTTTCAGTAAGCTGTCCTGCTTCGTCATAACCGACATAACCCGGAGGTGAGCCGATAATTCTTGAAACAGAATGTTTCTCCATAAACTCGGACATATCAAGACGGATAAGAGTTTCGGGAGTATCGAAAAGCTCGTTTGCGAGCTGCTTTACAAGCTCGGTTTTACCTACACCTGTCGGACCGACAAAGATAAATGATGACGGTCTGCGACGCGGACTTATCTGAATTCTGCCGCGACGGATTGCCATTGAAACAACATCAACAGCCTCATCCTGACCGATAATCTTTGACTTAAGCTTTTTATCAAGGTCTGCAAGTCTGCGAAGGTCGCTTTCAACAATCTTCTGTGCCGGAATGCCTGTCCAGAGCTGAATAACGCGTGCAAGATCTTCTTCCGTTACAGGTGAATTTTCAACAAGCGGAATGAGCTGATTGATTCTTGCTTCGCACTGCATAATCTCTGATTTTACTTTTGCAATAGCTTCGTAATCAGGCTCGTCCGTATTTTCCATAAGCTCCTGCTCACGGATTATAAGGTCAGCTTTTTCATTAAGCTTAAGCTCATATTCGCTGAGGTTCTTGTTGCGGAGATTTGCACAGGTACAAGCTTCATCAAGAAGGTCAATTGCCTTATCAGGAAGGAATCTGTCGTTGATGAATCTTTCAGAAAGAGTTACCGCCGTGTACACGAGATTGTCACTTATCTGCACCTTATGGTAGTTTTCATAGTAACTCTTGATACCGACGAGCATATTATATGTGTCTTCGATTGAAGGCTCTTCAACCTTAACGGGCTGAAGTCTTCTTTCAAGAGCAGCATCCTTTTCGATATACTTTCTGTACTCCGTAAAGGTAGTTGCACCGATAATCTGCACCTCACCTCTTGAAAGAGCAGGCTTGAGGATGTTTGCCGCATTCATCGCACCCTCAGAGTCGCCACCCGTACCGACGAGATTGTGAACCTCATCGATGAAGAGAATGATATTACCCTCGGCCTTGACTTCTTCAACAAGGCCCTTAACTCTGCCTTCAAACTGTCCGCGGAACTGAGTTCCCGCAACAAGCGAGGTCAGGTCAAGAAGATGTATTTCCTTATTTGCAAGCTTTGCAGGAACATCACCGCTTGCAATTCTTAATGCAAGACCTTCTGCAATAGCTGTTTTACCTACACCGGGTTCACCGATCAGGCAAGGATTATTCTTTGAACGACGGCAAAGAATCTGAATAGTACGGTAGATTTCGTTATCTCTGCCGATGATTCTGTCAATCTTGCCGTCCTTGGCTTTCTGAGTAAGGTTTGTACAATAAAGAGGAAGGAACTTTCTCTTCTTGTGATTATTCTCGCCTTTTTTCTTACCGTGTTTCTTTTCTTTTTTATCTTTCGGTTCGTCATCATCAACATCTGTGTACTCCGAACCGTCATCCTGAGGCTTCTGCATAAAGTTCTGCATAAACGGGAACGTCGGCACACCGCCGGGCTCAAAGCCTTCACCGTTATCACCCATTCCCATCATAGCACCGAACTGTTCGCTCATTGCCTCATAATCATCCTCAGTGATACCCATATTTTCCATCATCTGCTTTATGGGACCTGTGGATTCCATTGCACATTTGAGGCACAAGCCCTCCTGCTTTGAGCTTTTATCCCCATCCATACGGGTCATAAAAATCACAGCAGGTCTTATACCGCATTTGCTGCACATAATCTGTTTCATAAACTTCACCTAATTTTTTGCTTATTGCTTATTGCTTATTTCTTATTGAAATACTTTTCTTTAAACTGCTTATATGTTGTCGGCAGGTAGCTTGCAAAAGCAACTACACAAAGGATTGCTGTCAGAGCTACAAGGATAACAAGAAGTGTTTCGGGAATTACCCAGAGATTTGTAAATGCACCAACATCGGGAGCAAACGCGAAAAGAAGAAGCATAACCGCATAGAATGCGAATGTTGCTGCCTTACCGTAAATTTCTGCCGCACTCGGCTTAAGACCGATTGCAACCATAAATGCACCAAATGCCACCATTACGAATTCCTTGATAATGAAAATAAGGAAAATCCAGCTGAATGTTTTAACAAGTCCGTCCGCCGCACTGAAGCGAAGATAAAGAAGGACTGCAATTGTCATCTGTGTAAGCTTATCGGCAACGGGGTCAAGCATTTTGCCGAGCTCGCTTATCTGATTGAATTTACGTGCGATTTTGCCGTCGATAAAATCTGAAAAGCCTGAAAGGAAGAGTACAAACACTGACCATACGATTTCATCATTGAGGAAAAGCACCGCAAAAATCGGCACCATTATAATTCTTGCAAAAGAAATCCAGTTCGGAATAGTATTCCAGTTTTTAAATAAATCTTTCATAAATTAACCCTCCATTATTTTAAAGGACGCAATGCCTTCATTTACCTTTTCATCTGAAAGTACAAACTGTACAATCTTTGAATTTTCGACCGCCTGTGCAAAATCCGTTTTGTACATTACGTGAGATGTAATCTGGAAAGCGAAGCAAAGCACAATTACGATAATACCGCCGCAAAGTGCTCCGAGCAGACCGCCCAAAAGCTTGTTTGCCTGCTTGAGAACAGGAATCTTGAAAAACTTATTTACAAGCACAACCAATGCATTAAGTGCCGCTGACACAACAACAAAGGTAAGAACCGTGATTATAAGCTTTGTTATGTAGCGTTCCGTTCCCGTAAAAAGACTTGTATTTTCAAGCACCCAATCCATTACCGAACCTGAAAGAGCGCGTGACAAAACGATTGAAAGGAAAAATGAAATAAATTTAAGAATCGTTTTTGCAAAACCTCTTCTGAAATAAATCGCCGTCATTGCAATAAAAATTCCGGCAAGAATAATATCAATAATGTATTCTGTCATAATAACACCTCACCATTATCCTCTTGTTTTCAGGCATTGAATACCTGCTGTTGTAAGAATGTAAATTTTATTGCCGTCAACAGCAACTCTTAAAGGCTTACCTTCGAAGTTTTGTATAGCAAGCTCTTTTCCTCTTTTGTTATACGTTATAACTTCATTTTCAAAAAGGACTGCTGTATATTTATCGTCACTGTCTGCCCATTTGACTTCTTTCTCGAAGCTTAACGGAAATTTTTCCTCACCGTTATTTGAACAAACACTAACTTTTGAAAGAGATGTGCTTCCGTATTTTGAAAGAACAAGAGTACTTCTGCCTTTATCCGTTACCGAATAATTCGAAAGCAAGTCTGCACCGTAAGAAACATCTTCCTGTCTTTTAGTATTCTTTCGGATATATGAGCGAAGATTATCACCGATTGCAACTATATCAGTCTTGCGGACATAATCAACTTTAACGAGTGTTGTGCCGTTATAGTCAAAGCACGAAACATATTCTTCGGACTTAAAGTCAAAAACATAAAGCTTTGAATTAATTTCACCGTTGAGCGCATCAAGCGTTGCAACTGCGGCAAACTTTCCGTTATCCGAAAGC
>JAFODS010000064.1 GCA_017380575.1 Clostridia bacterium
GAAGGGTTCAACATCAAATATCTGCGAGCCGATATGACAATGAACTCCGTCAACTTTAATGTTGCTGAGAGTAGTTGCATATTCATAAATTTTGAAAGCTTCTCCGTTTTCAAGAGCTACACCGAATTTTGAATCAATCTGTCCCGTTTTTATAAAATCATGGGTATGGGCATCAATACCGGGCTTTATTCTGAACAGTATCTTTTGAACGAAATTTTTCTCTCTTGCAATTTCATTAATCAGTTCAAGCTCTTCCTTATTATCGACAACAAAATGTCCGACACCAAAGCTAATTGCTAGCTCGATTTCATCATGGGTTTTGTTGTTACCGTGAAAAAACACTTTTTCCATAGGGAATCCCGCTTTGAAGAGAGTATAAATTTCTCCTCCCGAAACAGCATCAGCCCCCAGCCCTTCATCGGCAGCAAGTTTTGAAGTATACATTGTGCATAAAGCCTTGCTTGCAAAAAGAATAAGTCCGTTTCCGTCATAATGATATTCAAGAGCAGTTTTATATTCACGGCAATTTTTTCTCATTAAATCCTCATCAAGAACATAAAGCGGTGTTCCGAATTCTTTCGCAAGCTCAACGGTATCATAACATCCTACTGTTAAATGGTTATTTGCGTTAACAGACAAATTATCTGAATTAAACATTTCGGCAATCCTTCTCTTTCATTTCTTAAATGTAATTATCCCTTTTCTCTTATGCTCGCTTAGCTTATGCATATGCTCAATTATTTTTCGTTTATCCTCTGCAATATTTTCACCTGAGAGAAAAGAGTCAAGTTCTGCATAGGTTACTCCCATTTCTTCTTCATCTGTCTGACCGTCAAACAGTGCTGCTGAAGGAGCTTTTTCTATTATGCGTTTAGGTGCATTAAGAAAACGAAGAAAATCATATATTTCGGTAACAGTCAGGTCTGCAATGGGGTTAAAATCGTGAGCACCGTCACCCCATTTTGTGAAATATCCGACATAGGCTTCACTCTTGTTTCCCGTTCCTGCAACAAGCCTGTTTTCAGCAGCTGCGACAGAATACAATGTCAACATACGGATTCGGGGTGCCATATTCGCAAGAGCTGATTCATTTAATTCCGTTACATCCGTAATACTCGCAATTTCCGCTTCCTTCACGGGAGTCAAGTCAACCGTTCTGGTTTCGATTTCGTATTTCTCTGCAACGGTTTCGGCATCGACGGTATCTTCATCATAATTTCTTTTTGAGGTGCACGGCATAATAATGCCTACCGTGTTATCACAGGCAGCTTTACAAAGAATACCGACCAAGGCAGAATCTTTGCCACCGCTGTTTCCGTAAACAATTCCCTTTGCGCCGCTTTGAGACAAAACGGATTTTATGAATTCAACTCTGTTTTCAAATTCTTTTTTATAATCACGCATTTCCGATTACTTCTTTCCGAGCAGCTTCACCAGACGGCGGGCTGCTTCTTTTGTATCTTCGGGGCTTCCGAAGGTTGAAAATCTGAAATACCCTTCGCCGCAGGCACCAAAGCCTTCACCCGGAGTACCGACAACCTGAACCTCATTGAGAAGATAATCAAAGAACTCCCAACTGCCCATACCGTTCGGGCACTTAAGCCAGATATACGGCGCATTTTTACCGCCCGTATACCAAATACCAAGCTCGTCAAGAGCTTCTGTCAGCACCTTTGCATTGTTCTTATATATTTGAATATTGTTGTGGATTTGCTCCTGTCCTTCGGGAGTGAATACTGCTGCTCCGCCTTTTTGAATAATGTAGGATACACCGTTTGTTTTGGTTGTACGGTTTCTTACCCACATCCCATTAAGGCTCATACCATTTCTTATAAGCCGTTTCGGAATAACTGTATAACCAAGCCTTGTTCCCGTAAAACCTGCCGTTTTTGAAAGTGAGCATATTTCTATTGCACAGGTTTCAGCACCGTCAAGTTCAAAGATACTGTGAGGCAGTGATTCGTCCTCAATAAAAGCTTCGTAGGCCGCATCAAAAAGAATTACCGAGCCTTTTTCATTCGCAAAATCAACCCATGCCTGAAGCTGATTTCGGCTGAACACCGCTCCGGTAGGATTATTGGGAGAGCAGATATAAATAATGTCGGCAACTGTGCTTTCATCGGGTTCGGGAAGAAATCCGTTTTCTTCACCTGATGCAAGATGAATTATGTTTCTGCCTGCCATAATATTTGCATCAACATAGGCAGGATATGCAGGCTCAATCACAAGAGCCGAGCTGTCCTTGTCAAAAAGATCAAGGATATCACCAAGCTCGTCGCTTGCTCCGCTTGAAACAAACACCTCATCAGCAGAAACATTTACTCCGTTTACGGCATAATAATCTGCAATCGCTTTACGCAGAAACGGTGCACCGCATTCAGGCATATAGCCATGAAAATTTTCTTTTACCGCCTGATCGTCAACAGCTTCGTGTAAAGCATTTATAACCGCATCGCAAAGCGGGAGAGAAACATCGCCGATACCCATTCGGTAAAGATGCTTATCGGGATTTGCTTCAAGATATGCCTTCGTTTTTTGAGCTATGTTATAGAAAAGATAAGAATCCTTCAAGTTGGCATAATTTGTATTCGGTGTCATCACATATCAACCTCACATTCACAAACTGTTTTTGCAGGACCTGTCATCATAACGGTTTTATCGGGCAGCATTTTTACACTAAGATCACCGCCGTCAAGCTTAACGGTCACCAACTCATTTTCACGGCAATATCCCATTGCAACTGCCGCCGCAACACTTGCGCAGGAGCCTGTGCCGCAAGCCATTGTTATGCCGCTGCCACGCTCCCACACTCTCATTCTCAATGTCAGGCTGTCAATCACCTGAACGAATTCAACATTAACTCCGTCGGGGAAAAATTCGTGATGTTCAAGAGCTGCACCGAGAGTTGTGAGCGGTGCATTTTCCGCATCCTTAACAAAAATAACGGCATGCGGATTTCCCATGGATACCGGAAGAAGTGTAACTTCCCGATTAAGTGCTTCAAGAGTAACAGACTTGTTTACTTTGCACTTACCCATATCAACGGTTGCATATACTGCCTTACCTCCAACCGTTTTTAAATCCAGCGTTTTGATGCCGGAAAGAGTTTCAACAGTCAGGTGAGTTTTGTCGGTATACCCTTTATCAAAAACGTATTTACCGACACAGCGTATACCGTTGCCGCACATTTTTGCTTCGCTGCCGTCAGCATTGAAAATACGCATTTTAAAATCCGCACAATCCGACGGAGTAATAAGAATAATACCGTCAGAACC
>JAFODS010000065.1 GCA_017380575.1 Clostridia bacterium
AAAAACGGTACGATTGAGGGATGTCATCAGAACGCGAACACGCTGCCTCGAAACGGTTATGAAAACTTCGATATACCCGAACTTGAAAACAGAGTTAAAGAAGAGAATAATTTTGAGTATTTTTTCATTCCGATAGGAAGAAAGCAGACAACGTTTATAACTCTTGATACCTGCGAAAACATAACTGTTTTCAATACGTTTATTTACGGCGCAAAGTCATTCCTCAATGCAAAAGACAGCACGGCAACATTTGTTAATGTTGGACATGACGGCTCATCAAAAACAGAGCCTGCTCTTGTGCTTTCGGGCGGTGAAATAACGTTCCTGAACTCAATGAGATCCACTGAAGACGGACAGCTTTGCCATCAGTTTTATTCAATAGATAATAACACAAAATTCCGTTCCTATAACAGTCAGGCGGTTAATATGCTGTTCCGCGAAAACGTTATTCTGGAAAATATCAAAATCGATGATTTGTTGGGTGGCGAATTAATCTATAAAATTCTTGAACCCATAAACAGACTATTCCGCCTTTTCGGCATGTGGTATACGTCTGCAAAACAAGATTAATAAACAGAACAAGTAATTCCGATTTATCGAACTGAAACTTCAAAAGCAACAGTATGAAAAACTGTTGCTTTTTGTTTTGCGTGAGTGATATAATGTATACGGCAAATATGCTTTGTGCGGCGAAAATTATGAGCGTTGCTCTTTTCTGCTGTATATGCTACCATAAACTAAAACAGAAAGTAGGTTTTCGTATGAATATAGTTCGTTGGTTTGAATCTGTATTGATTATCTTTTCTTTGCTGTTCACATCAATAACAGGTTTCTTTAACGGCACAAACAAAGATGCTCAATTGCTTCAGGAAAAGATTGGCGGATATATTTACGGAGTCTGTCATCCTGACGAAAACTACGAGCGAATCGATGAGCTTGGTCTTGGCTGGGTACGTTTTGACATTCCGTACCCGTATAATGCAGACGGCAGCATCAGCAACTCGTATATTGAGTTCAAAAACAGAGCAAAAGGTTACGCTGATCAGGGAATTAAAGTTCTTGCAATCACTCCCTACCCGAGATCATATTTTGATATCGGCGGTTTTGACCCATCAGCTGACGAAAATGCAGATCGTACTAAAGAAATTGCCGTATTCCTCTGCAATGACCTGCGTGATATTATAGGCGGAATACAGATAACAAACGAGATGGGTGTTTCCAACTTCACATATCCGCTGACAATGGAGCAAGCGGCAAAGTTCATTGGCATTCAGGCAGAGGCTCTCAGCGAAGTCAAAGGTGACCTGATTATCGGTTATAACTCCGCAGGCGTGATGGAAGAACTGCACTACCTTATGAAACCTTATCTGCAGTATATGGATTATGTCGGCGTTGACCTTTACTACGGTACGTGGTACGGTGGCGAGCTGCACGACTATGTTTCCGCAGTCCGCAAGGTAAACCGAATAACTAAAAAACCGATCATTGTTGCGGAATTCGGCTATATCAGTGCAGGCGAACCGAAAAGTGATGCAGAGCGTGCCGAAATCCTTGCACGTTACGGCTATGATTCCGAAGATGCAGCACGTGCCGACATTGAGAATTTTGTCGCAAAGCTGCCGGATGCACTGAAATCGCACGTCTATGAAGAATTCCCTGACCCTGCAACGTGGGGAGATGCGGTTTTCGAGGCTATGGATAAGCATTTCTACTGCTATCTCGATGAAAAAGTCACAGGTATATCCCATACCCCTGAGGGTCATGCTGAGTTTTACAGAGAACTTTTGCCGGCATTGAAAAAGATAAACTGTCTTGCAGGATTTTTTGTTTTTTGCTGGAAGGATTCGCCTTCTTGTTGGTACTGCGGACAGTCAGACTGTCCATATGAAACTGCATGGGGAATAACAGATCTCAACGGAAATCCCAAGCCTGCATTTTATGCAATAAAAGATGCTATGGCTACTTTCGAAAAATAATTTATTAAAACAACACCGCAGTCGGTACGCAATTACAACCCGTCCCGATTTTATATCAAAAAGCACTCTGAAAACGAGTGCTTTTTATGTTTTCAGAAATTTCGATAGGGTCGTAAAAATATAGTGATATCAAAATGTATCTAAAAGTCCATATAGGTACAAAAAAGTATTGCGTTTGTCTTGGCATAAGTGTTATAATTCATTTGCATTAAAGTATTATTATGAAAGAAGTGGTAATATGGTAAAAAACTATGATGCAGTTGTTATCGGTGCAGGTAACGGCGGTCTTGTGGCATCAGCACGTCTTGCCAAAGAGGGAAAGAAGACATTGCTTATTGAACGTCATAATTTACCCGGTGGATTTGCTACGAGCTTCGTAAGAGGCAGATTTGAATTTGAAGCATCGCTTCATGAGCTTTGCGGTATTGGCTCTATTACAGGAAAATCACCATTATTGAAGATTTTCCGGGAAGTTGGTGCAGCAGATAAAATTGAATGGGTAGCACTTGACGAGGCATACAGATTGCTCACATTGGATGAAAAGGAAAATTGTGACTATTTAATGCCTTTGGGCAAGGACGCTTTTATAAACAAGCTCGAAGAATACGATCCCGGTTCTTCAGTTGTAGTTAAAAAGATTTTTGAGCTTATTGAGAGCATTGAAAAAACTTTGGATTTCGTAAGTAACATTGAAGATTTCAAGCCCGAAATGATTAAAGAGATTTTCTCTGAGCATACAGCGTTCCTTAAGGTTGCAAACTACTCTGTTGACGAGGTTCTTAAAGCATTCGGTACAAGCCAGAAAACAAGAGATATCCTTAACGGTTATTGGTGCTATCTTGGTCAGCCTACCGACGAGCTTAATGTTATTCACTATTTCACAATGCTTCACTCATATATTATTGACGGTGCTGTTATTCCTAAGGGCAGAAGCCATCAGATAAGCACAGCTTTGCTTGAAGCATTTACCGAAAACGGCGGTGACGCATGGTTTAACACAAGCGTTAAGAAAATCAAAATGGAAAACGGCAAAGCAACAGGTGTTATTCTTGATGACGGCACTGAAATAAATGCTAAAGCGGTTATTTGTAACGCTTCACCGTACAATGCATTCACAAAGCTTATGGACGAAAAAGATGTTCCCGAAAAGTTCAAGAAGGAAGTTAACGCTAAAACATTGGGTGCTAAGGGCTTTGCAGTATTTTTGGGACTTAACCGTTCTGCCGATGAGTTAGGTCTTAACAACCACACTTATTTCATTTATCCGACTAACGATAACAGAAAATGCTACGAGCTCAGCAAACGTCTTGAGACAAATGATGTTCAGGCGACAGTTTGTCTTAACAGAGCATTTGACGATTGCTCACCCGAAGGCACAAGTATCCTTTATATGACTTCTATTTTCGCAGGCGACGAATGGAGCAAGGTTTCTGCTAAGGATTACCATAAGACCAAGACTGCCTTCGCTGAAAAAATGATAGACAATTTTGAAAAGGCAACAGGCGTTAAAATCAAGGATTACATAGAAGAAATTGAGATTTCAACTCCGATGACTTATGCCCGTTACACCGATGCTCCTGCAGGAACTATCTACGGTTATGAAGCAAGCAAAGACGACGGTATCGTTAAAAGAATTGTTTTTGATCTTATAGATAAAGGCATCCCCGGACTTTATTTCGCAGGTGGCTATACTACAAGACATATGGGCTATTCTCCGAGCTATACAACAGGCGATATGGCAGCAAAGGCTGCGGTACTCGCTATGGAAAAGGAGGCAAAATAAATGAGCAAGAAAAAGTTTTCTGTAAACGGCACTTTCAAGGATAGTGTCAATACAATAAAGTTTTTAACAGAGAGAAAAAAGTTTATTGACAGTACTGAAGCTGTTTTGCCGACACGTACTGACGATTTCGGTGTTAACAAAGTTGCCAAAAGCCTTCACCCCAAGCAGCAGAAGCTTGTAATCAGCAAAATTGAAGAGCACGGAAACCTTGCAAAGAGCTATTATTTCAAAGGTGAAACAGAGCTTGCATATTTCAAAGCAGGTCAATACCTTACCTTTAAGCTCGGAATCGGCAATTCAGTTGTTACCCGTTCATATTCAATCGCTTCCTCCCCTGCCTCAGCTTTAAACGGAGAATATCAGATCACAGTTAAGCGTATTGCTGACGGTTTTGTTTCTGATTACATTCTTGATAATTGGAGCGTTGGAGATGAAGTTATCGCTTTTGCACCGGAAGGAAATATGACATACTGCTCATTAAGAGATGCTGAAAACATCGTTGCTATCGCAGGCGGCAGCGGTATTACTCCCTTCCTTTCACTCGCAAGAGCAATAGACCAGGGTGACGAGGATTGTGCCCTTACCTTGCTTTACGGTTGCAGAACTTCAGACGAAATCCTTTTCAAAGAGGAGCTTGACTCACTTTCTGAGAAAAACGAGAAAATCAATGTGGTTTATGTTCTTAGCCACAGCGATGAAGAAGGCTACGAAAAAGGCTTTGTCGGTGCAGATATCATAAAGAAATATGCTCCTTCTGAAGTTTACAGCATTTTCGTTTGCGGACCGGGCGGTATGTATAAATTCCTTGAAACAGAGCTTCCGAAGCTTGAAAAAGAAAGAAAGTATATCCGTTTTGAAGTTTTCTCTTCCGGTAAAAAAGCAGAAGAATCAAAAGAATTTAACATCACAGTTATTAACCGCGGAAACGAATCGGTTATTAAGGCAAACAGCAACGAAACTGTACTCTGTGCATTTGAGCGTGCAGGCATTGAAGTTCCCGCAAGATGTCATACGGGCGAATGCGGTTTCTGCAGAAGCAAGCTTGTAAGCGGTAAGGTTTATATCCCCGAAGGCGAAGACAAGCGCCGTATAGCAGATATGCAGTTCAATTTCATCCATCCTTGCTGCAGTTATCCCGAAAGCGACCTTGTTATAAGAATCAACTAATTCATTAAATCCATATTTTGACTATTGTCAGACGATCATAAAAGTCAGGAAGCACAATGTGTTCCCTGACTTTTTTATTTTGCTGTATTTTATAACCGTAAAACAAACGATAAACAAGCTTTGCGAGGTACCTTTAGCAATCTTCGTCATTATCACCAAATTATTCGCACTTGATTTGTGCAATATCTGCACATCGCCAATTGACTTTTGTTGAAAAATAAGTATAATTTACTCTCGGTAATAAAAAACTTTACAGCAAAATACACAGAGGTACTTATGCAAAACTACATTCAATTATTCGGTCACACAATAGGTTTCATTTCAGTCGCTTTATTCTTTTACTCTTATCAGCGCACTAAAAAGAGCAAGATTATGATTATTCAGACTGTCGCAACAGCATTAAGCTGTGTACAGTATCTTCTTATAGGTGCTGTTTCCGGTTTTACTTTAAACATTGTGTGCATTATTCGTAATTTTGCATTCTTCTACCGTGAAAAAAATCACAAAACAGATCTGGTAACGCCCATTCTTTTTGCAGTCGCTATGGCAGCAGTAAGCTGTTTTTCATGGGAAGGTATTCACTCTTTACTTATAACGCTCGGACTTGTTGTCAACACTGTGTGTATGGGTATTTTCGATGCAAGAAATTTCCGCAAGACAATTCTTATCTCATCAACACTTATTCTTGTTTATAACTTCTTTGCACTTTCATACAGCGGTATGTTGAGCGAATCAATCTCGCTTATCTCGGTTGTAATCGGCATCATCCGTTACAGAAAGATTAAGCCGATTCCGATCAACAGAACAGAAAAACAACTTGCAGCTTAATAAATCAGAATCCAAGTACAACGGTTTTAATTCAGAATCGTTGTACTTTTTATTTTTACTGTAAACGGTTAATGCTTTAAAGTTGAAAAGTTCTGAGAATTGTAGTATAATTTCAATGCTAATTATATCCTTGACTTAAAAAATATATCAAAGTAAAAGGAGAAAAATTATGAAAAATTTTTTCAAGAAAACTCTTTGCATCGTTCTCACATTAATAATGACTACCGCTGTAACGGTAACGGGCTTCGCGACAGATACAGACTCCGTGCTGAAGTTCGACGAAAACGGCGATTTCACCATTCTTCATTTAACAGACTGGCATACCGTTTATCCGATACCCGAAATTCACAAGCAATATGTAAAAGAAGCACTCGCTGCGTCTGACCCTGACCTTGTTGTTCTGGGTGGCGATATGAGCGAGGCATCAACAGAAGATTATCCTGCTGCAGTCAAGGAAATATGCGACTTGTTCATTGAGGCAGAAACTCCGTTTGTAATAACCTTCGGTAACCACGATTACCTTCACGGCATTGCAATTGATGATATGTTCGCTCTTTACAAGCAATACGGCGGTGAATACTGTCTTAGTGAAGACGAAAATCCTGAGCTCTTCGGTTGCGGCACCTGCAGTCTTTCTGTATATTCTAACGATGAGAGTCGTGTAGCATATGAAATCTACTGCTTCGATTCAGGCTGTGAGGTTGAGGGCAAGGGTTACGAGTCAGTACATCCCGAGCAGATCGAATGGTATCAGAATAAGGCTGAAGCACTGAAAAACGCAAACGGCGGTGAATATGTTCCCTCTGTTGTTTTCCAGCACATCATCGTTCAGGAAATTTATGATAAGCTCTTTCCCGTTGCAAAGGAAGGCGACACAAAAAATGTGGAAGCCTTTGACGGCATAGCTTACAAAATGAAGGCTATTCCCAATCTTTCAAACATCAAAGACGGCTATCTTATGGAAAAGCCCTGCCCTGGATATTACAACTACGGTCAGCTTGACGCTATGAGTAAAAACGGTGATGTCAGAGCAATGTTCTTCGGTCACGACCATTCCAACAGCTTTACCGTCGAGATTGACGGTGTGGATATTGTCAACACACCGAGCGTTAAGCCTCACTCGACTTTAAAAATCATCAACTGGGGTGGCAGAGTCATCACCCTGCACGAAAACGGAACATATGAAAGCGAAGTTTTGGAAGGATATGATCTCGCAGATGAAAAGGGTTCTGAAATTATCGATGTTGGCGGTGTTTCTTGGCTCGAAATTATCTTCACAAAGATCTGGAAAGCATTTATAAAGGTTTCTCTTGTCTTCTGGAATTTTGCAACAAAGGTTTTCTATAACTTTTAAGTGGTGATTTTTATGTATAATTTAAATTTTGATGTTGTTTGCAAAAATGATAAATGTGATGTTACATTAATCAAATCAATTGAAAATGATATTTTATTTGTTGATTTAAAAATGGAACAGGCAGAAATTGCAGTGCCTGAGCAGTTTTCCATCAAGTGGAAAATCAGTGCTACTAATTGTTGCGGTGTATGGAATTCCTTTGCACGTAATCATACAATCCGTCCTGACTGGTCAGGGGTTGAAGCCATTTCAAGACTTGCTTCGGGTATGCCCATTCAGCAGATAACAGCCTTTGACTCAAAGAATAAAATCTGTGTTTCACTCTCAGATGTTGATACACCGTCAAAAGTTTCAATGGGCTACTGCGAAGAAACCGCAGAAATTCTTTGTGAAGTAATGTTTTTCACTCTGCCCACAAATGCGGTGAAAAATTATTCTGCAAAAATCAGAATTGATATGAGGAACATTCCCTTCTATGACAGCATTTACGAAACTGTTTCCTGGTGGGAAAATGAATGCGGTTACAAATCTGCATTTGTTCCCGAAAGTGCAAGACTGCCGATGGATTCCCTTTGGTACAGCTTTCATCAGAATCTGAAAAAGGAAGAGATTTTAGAAGAATGCCGTCTTTCAAAAGAGCTTGGTATGGAAACCGTCATAATCGATGACGGCTGGCAGACCGATGATAACAACCGCGGTTATGCTTATTGCGGTGATTGGTCTGTATGCGAAAGCAAAATGGGCGATATGGCTACTCTCATTGATGAAATTCATAAAATCGGTCAGAAAGTAATACTTTGGTATTCGGTACCGTTCGTCGGTCTGTATTCTCAGAAATATGAAGAGTTCAAAGACTACTTCCTTGACAAATCAGGTAATGAAAAGGATTTCTGGGCTCTTGACCCGAGATATAAAAAGGTCAGAGAATACCTTTGCGGTGTTTATAAAAAGGCCGTTACCGAGTGGAAGCTTGACGGACTTAAGCTTGATTTTATTGACAGCTTTGTTTTAAAGGGTAAATCGTTAGAGTTTGATGAAAGACGTGATTTTCAGTCGCTTGAAGATGCAATTCACGCTCTTATGTCCGAAATTAAGGCTGAGCTTACAGCAATAAACAGCGATATTTTAATCGAGTTCCGTCAGTCATACATAGGTCCTTCTATCAGAAAATACGGCAATATGCTCAGAGTCGGAGATTGCCCGGGCGACATATTGGCAAACCGCAGTCAGATAGTGAACTTAAGATTAACTTCAGGCAAAACCGCTGTTCATTCGGATATGATAATGTGGAATGAAAAAGACAGCGTAGAAAACGCTGCCCTTCAGTTTGCTAATGTTATTTTTTCTGTTCCGCAGATTTCAATGCTTATAAAGGATTTACCGCAAGAGCATATTGAAATGCTGAAATTTTATATCTCATTCTGGAAGGAATACAGAAATGTACTCTTTGACGGCAAGTTAACCGCAAAAAATCCTGAAAATGACTTTTCGCAGGCACAGGCAACACTTGATAACACAACAGTCGTTGCAATTTATACCAATAATGTCGTTGACGCAAAAAGTGATATCACCGTAATCGTGAATGCTTCGGGATTTGATTCTGTTATTGTGAAAAATGCAATCAACAAAGAATTTACCGTTAAGAACTGTAAGGGTGAAATCACAGACAGCGGTATAGTAACAGATTCTTTGCAAGAAATTCCCGTAACTAAAGGCGGAGTTTTAATTTTCAAAAAATAACTTACCGAATCCAATTTTTACTGCCTTCATTTTTTGAAGGCAGTTTTTGTTTTCCGTCAGATTGAAATTCGTTCAGAAAGTATGATATAATCAATCTGACAAGCAAGAATTTGCAGGGGTGTTAAGTATGATTGAAAAGTTTGAAGTGTATACTGATGTTCTTGTTCTCGGAAGCGGTCCTTCAGGATTTGCGGCGGCATACAGTGCAGCCAAAAACGGTGCTAAGGTAATCCTTGTTGAGCAAAGCGGAGATGTTGGCGGAATTTCAACAGCAGGACTTATGAGCCATTGGACGGGTAGCTGCGGAAGCCCGTTGTATTATGAAATTCTTAAAAGGACAGCAAAGAACAACGAAGGTGAATTCAAAAACGAAATCACCAATCTTATTGACCCCGAAAAGCTTAAAACACTCTATCTTGAAATGCTTTGTGAAGTTGGTTGCAAGGTTATGCTTTACACTTTTGCTGAAGATGCAATCTGTGACGGAGATAAAATCCTCGGTGCTACCGTAATCAACAAATCAGGCAAAACATATATTTTTGCAAAAATCACTATCGATGCCACGGGCGACGGTGATATTGCCGCAAGAGCAGGCGCTGAATTTGTTCTTGGCAGAGAAAGCGACAATAAGATGCAACCCGCAACACTTATGTTCAAGGTCGGCGGTGTTGATTATGACCGTGCTGTGTTTTTAGGCTCGTTTGAATCAACCTACGACACACCAAACGGTGAACTTCAGGCACTTGCAAAAGAGCATATACCTTATCCTGCAGGTCATATTCTGACTTACGAATCCACCCTTCCGGGCGTGGTAACGTGTAATATGACAAATGCAATCGATATTGACGGCACCAATGCAGATGACCTGACACGTGCTACGCTTACATGTCGCAGGCAGATGGACGACATCGTCAGATATCTTCGTGAATTTGTTCCCGGTTATGAAAAATGCTATATTATCAGCTCTGCGTCACTTATGGGAATACGCGAAACAAGACATTTCAAAGGAAAATACACTTTGAACGAGCAGGATATTCTTGAAGCGAAAGTCTTTGATGACTATGTTGTAAAAGATGCTTATTTCAATTTTGATGTGCATAACATTACCGGTGCAGGTCTTGACAAAACAGGTGTGCAGAAGCATTTCTCCCAACAGAATGGTTATACAATCCCCTACCGTTGCCTTCTTCCTGAAGTTAAAGAAAATCTTTTGCTTTGCGGAAGAAACATTTCGGGTACACATATGGCACATTCAAATTTCAGGGTAATGCCTATCTGTATCGGAATCGGTGAGGCAGCAGGTGTTGCAGCGTACATCTCCGCTTCGGAAAACCGTAATCTTAATGATATAAACGCAAAAGAAATAAGAGAAATTATAGGGATATAAAAATGACGATATGACAGCAAAAACGGAAGTGTCTGAACAGGCACTCCCGTTTTTTTGCGATTATTTAATTTTTTCGACAGGATTTATTTTTTATATTGCGTCTTTAAAACCCTCGCTACTCTTGTCAGATTTATGCTTTTGAAATGTGCATCTCAAAAAGTTCAGAAAGCGAACATAAATCTTCCGCCCGGAGCAACGTCACCATATTTATAAAAATCCATAATATCTCCGTCGTTCTGCATATTGTCAGAAAGCTTGAAATTAAAATGAACTTCTGCTCCTTTGCTGAGTCCGAGTGTTTTCCTCGGTACCGCTAACTCCATAACGTTTCCGTTAACGGTATACTGTGCCATTCCCGTTTTTTCGAAGTTCCATCCGCCTGCTGAACGCTCAACATTTACTGTGCTTTCAGTTGCATTTTCGCGGTTGATTATGTATTCAAAGCCTTCCCAATGTCCTTTTTCACCCGTAGAATCCGTATCCAGGAGAATTCTCATCCACGCAGGGTCATTGTAAGAGGTAATCGGGTAAACTGTTTCAATTCTGAAGTAAACATTCTGATGGTCATACGTCACCTTGACACTTCTGAAATCGTTGCGCATCGTGTCGCTTTCATAATGAAGTCCGCGCCAGCCGTCAGCATCACGTTTCTTTGTGCTGCCTGTATAGTGGAAGTATTCATTCTCCACCCATTGCCACTGTTTATCTGAGCCAAAGATATTTATCGTTTGCCCGCCCTCAGTTTTCATCGGTTCTGTGACACCCTTAAATCTGCGGATGTTTGCACAGAGCTGATAGTAATAATGATCCTTGAGTATACCTGCAGCTGGTTCAATATCACGGCTGTATTCATTGCTGAACTGATCGGGAAACGCATTTTTCGTTCCCTGCCACTCTTTCCATCTGCCTGCAATCCATTCGTTCCAACCTGTCACGAATATAAAATCAGGGTCACAGGCAATCGCATAATCCCACTGCTGTTGGAAATTAAGACCGTAGAGCATACTGTTCTCAACTGAAGAATCAACAGTTACGGTTTCATCTCCCTTTTTGAAGCTGTATGAATAATTGCCGTGAGTAAAGCTTCTGCCCTGAACGTTTTTTCCGCTGTTCATCGCTACAAGCTCGCCATCCGCAGCATTCTGTGCAACAGAAACACACATCTCTTCAACATCTCCGAAAAGTGATGTGCCGAACTTTGTCTGAGTATAGTCGCTGCACCATCCCCATGTTTGTTTAGTTATCGGATAGTTGCTGTCGAAATACGTCGGATTGTTTTTCCTAAAAGTGAAGAAATCAAGAATTTCTTTGTCGTAACTGTCATGCTTATCAAGCGAATCCTTATGTGCCATTATAAGCGGCTTATCATTCCACATAAACCAAAGGTGCTGGTATCTTCCCTTTGAATAAATTCTCTCGTAGAGATTATGAAGAGATATTTTTGAGTTTTCATCCGAGGTAAAAGGAAGCATAAATGCAATCTGAGGAACATTCACACCGTCTTTGATTGCTTCGTCAAAAACCTTGAAAAGAACCTCGTAAGCTGAATCCCACGTATCTGTACCGTTAGTGCAATCGAATATAATTACGTCAACGCCTGCATCGGCAATCATTTCAGCGTGTTTCCTTACAACATACTCATCAAGATTCTGATAGTAACCGTAAAGCGGCTCATTCCAATAATACGGTTTGCCGTCAGGTCTTTCACCCCACGCAGGATGGTTATAATCGTAGAGAGCTTCGGGGTGTTCAGAAAGAATTTCGGTTGCATTTTCCGCTTCAAATCCCGAAGCAAAATTCGTATGCCATATCCAATAAAACAGTCCGACAAACTTTTCTCCGTCACGTTCGCCAACTTCTTCATAGGTCGGCAGCGTTCTGCCGAGTCCGTCAACAGCCACCCAGGTATCCGGTCTGACTTCCCCGTAACAGTTTTCGTTTGTATTATCCGTACCGAAAAGTCCGATTCCTATCATCGAAGGTAACATAAAAATTGTTGTGAATACGGAAAGTATCGCTTTTAATACCGCTGACATAACAAGACCTCCCACGCAAAACTGTTACAAATATTATACTTTAATTGCCAACAAGCCATAAGGTTTTGAAAGGTATATTTTCGCCTCGACTTCGTTAAAAATCCTTGAAATACGTCAGTATATCTGCAGATTTTTGCCTTGCCGAGTCAAAAATCTCCTCTTTCAAAACTGCTT
>JAFODS010000066.1 GCA_017380575.1 Clostridia bacterium
GATTTAACAGAAGATTGTCCTGCAGGAGTATGGGTACACGGGCTCCTTGTTCGTTTGATTCCTTTCTTACGGAAGCGCATAGAATACAAATTGTGGAAGTTTAATGCACAAAGAGGCGTTTTTGTTGATGCGACTTAACTTACACACTACTTTTGGTCGTTTTTACCCCTGCTTATGCTACTTTTAGGCGCTCTTTCGCATGAAAAGAAACAACCTTTAGGGTGAGTGAAATCATCTTTGATGATGAAATCCCCCTCAACGGCGGATGGGTGGATTTAATTTAGCTTACTTGATGCACACGCATCAAAATTCACAATTTACGGAGTACATTATTTCACATTTGTAGCAAGGCAAATATTTCACTTGTTTCAAATCGTCGACCTATATGTAACAATTGTTTAACTATTGAAAAATAGCCGTTTTTATAGTAAAATAAATCAAAACAATACGTAACAGGAGGTATATCTATGGAATATATCGTGTTTATCGCTTTGCTTATTCTTTCTATACCTTTGGCATTGTTTTTGATTTTCAAGCCAGTAATGGAAGATAAAAAAGTTCGAAATAATGTAACAAACTCCGATCCATTAACACAGCACTATTGTTTTGTTTTAGATTGCGATCAATCTAAAGCAATCAATCAACTGTCTATACATAATGCCAGGGATACTCTTAAATATACGCTTGATACTGATTGCCTAACTATAGTTTTTTCGCGCTTAGGTGTATCAATAGACCATCAGCTCTCCTTTTATGTAGTTGAAAACAAAACCTATTTGAAAGTAAGTAGAATAAAGTTTATGCACAGCAGGAGCAATATCCCGTTGATGATTAATCGCTTCTTTATAGAGAAAATCGGCGCCTTGCCTGTGGATTACACTTATTTTGAATCTACTATTTGTTCACCCCTAAAATGATTTCACTCCTCTACACCAAAGAGATACTTTTGTATTAAAACAATAACCATTCTTCGACAAAAAGACCATATTTGTCTACCATGACAAACGTGGTCTTTTTTAATTATTTTTGCCATTGACGATACATCATTGACGATACATCATTGACCTGCTAAAGCATTTGTGTTATATTAATCCGCAGAAAGGCGGTTTCAGAATGGGCTGTTTATTTAACATATTGGTACTTCCGTTCGAATTTATTTTTGAAGAAATTATCTGGAATTGGTATATTGCAATGACATGGATTTTCCCAAAAACTGTGGGCGGTAAATTTTTCAGATTCTTTTTGAAATTTTTAGTTGCAATTGAGTGTATGATTCTGGCTTTATTTTTCATTATAGGTATAATTTCTGCTTTTTCTCCCGATTTGACAGTTTTCGACTTGTGGAGGCTTGTTTTTATTCCGTTGGGAATAAGTCTTGTGCAGATTGCAATAGGTGCTGTCATTCGTTTTGTAATAATCAAAGACAAAGCTGATAATGATAAACAAGGGTGATTTTATGACAACCTTTGAAAAAATTTATGAAGTGGTTTGCAACATACCCGAGGGTAAGGTCGCAACATACGGACTGGTTGCACTGCTTGCAGGCAATCCGCGTTGGGCACGAGTTGTCGGATACGCTTTACACGTAAACCCTGCACCGGGTGTTATCCCCTGCCACCGCGTTGTCAACCGTGAGGGCAGAACGGCCGAAAGCTTCGCCTTCGGAGGCGGTGACGTTCAGCGACAGTTACTTGAAAAAGAAGGCATAGTTTTTGAAAACGACGGTCATATTGATCTGAATAAATACCTGTGGAAACCGTAAGCAAAGCAATATAATATAAAAATCAAGGCAGATATATGGACGCTCCCGTATATCTGCCTTTACCTTTATCCGATTTTAATGCGGTGAATCTTAAAAACCTGAATCATTCACCGTCAAACACAGCTTTGATTGCTTCAAGGTAGCCGTAGCCGTAAAGGTCATCGGGCTGAAGATAGCTTGTTTCTGTCCATTCATTCCAGCTGTTTACGGTTATAAACGGAGCTTTCATTATACCTTTTTCAAGCGAAGCATCTGCAAAATCTTTGATTTTTTCGCAGGCTGTTTTAAAGTTTTCGGGTGTATTGTTCGTAACAACCCCGGGAATAAAATTATGGAATCGGACGTTATTATCCCAGCCTACCGAAATATTAGGATAGAACGGAACATTCAGCTTTTCGGATTCTTTGGTGATTGCATCAAGATAATTTTTTGTAACATCATTGAAATCTCCGTCAAAATCCGTTGAGCATCCCCAGTTATAGCTCGTTACGGAATCAACCCCAAGAAAATCGTACATTTCGGCTGAAGAAAAGCCCTTCTGCGGATCATCGTCATTAAGCCAATTGAAAACGCGGTTACGCCAATGAACAACCTGGAAATGAAGGCCTTTAAACCCTGCTTCAACAGTCTTTCTGCGGAATTCGTCAAGAGCCTTTCTGCACTCGACACTTGAACCGAACGAACGGATAAAATTATCAATATCAAAAATCATATAAACGGGACAGCCGTCGATGCAGTAATAATTTTCTTCTGAAAAGTATTTTTCAATAGTTCTGTCACAGATTTCGGAGAAAATCTGCGGTGTAACAACACCGCTCCATATAACCGTTTCAAGGTCGCGGTCGGAATTACGCTTATCCCAAAGGTGATTTGCGTTGTGATTTGCCCACATAAGGCAGAACTTCATCTGCTTATTGTTACGTGCTTTAAGGAAGCCGTCATTAAGACAGTTTTCAAGAAACGGACGGTTATCGTACCAATACCAGTCATAAATAAAAACATTTACACCGTGAGAAACGGCACAGTCAATCTGCATTTCCATGACTCTGCTGTCAGCTTCGTTGACGTATCCCCAGGTCGGGATTCGCGGCCAACGACAGCCTTCGTAGCCTTTATTCGTCATCGCTTTTACAGTCTGCCATTCGCCGTAACCTTCGGGCCAGAAAATACGTGTACGAGGTTCATCTCCCGTATATGAAGGCCAGATAAATGCTGCTATATCGTATTTTTTCATAATGCATCCCCCACTTAATAATCTTCCTGATTGAAGTATAGCATAACGTTGTTTAAATTTCAATAAATCCGTATCTATGGTTAAATCCAACAGTATTATTTCTAAAAAAAGCTGACCGATCGGTCAGCTTTTTGCTTTATTAAAATCTTCCGCCTGTTCCGCCGTGCGTTCTTCCCGACGAGCTTCTGTGTGTCGTGCTACGCGAACCGCCGTTATTGTTTGAAGTTGCCTTAGGAATTCTCTGAATATTTGTATTAACCAATCTGTCACGGTAATTCACAAGTTCAAGACTTCCCGAACGCTCATAAATTGTTGCATCGCGCTGATAAACAGAATAATTTTTTGAAGTCATATGGTTAGTAACAAGCAAACCGCCCACTACACCGAAAAGAACACAAACAAAAAACACTGTCGGGCTTACGTACGGCTTCATAACCTCTTCTGCTTTCTGAACGAAGGCATTGAATGCACCGTTGTAATCCTCTTCGATAATAAGGTCCTTCATTATGACGTACATTTCTTCTCTTACCGTGTCGTAGAATTCCGAGGTACCTTTTCCGTGAGTCGTGATGTGAAGCTCACGCTCACCATATGCACCGTCAACATAAAGCACGAGTATGCCGTCATCGTTTTCTCCGTAACCGTAACCGTTATAGTCATAGAAATCGTCAGCATACATTTCAGCCGTCATACCCTGAAGATCAGTAATCGTAACGACTGCAATTTCCATTTCGTGCTCTGTTGTAAACGATTCACATCTTGCGATAAGTGCCGATTTCTCCTCTTTTGAAAGAAGTTGAGCTTCATCAACAACCAATGGAAGCATTCTTTCCACAGGCGTAAATGCCGATGCAGAAACGAACATTGAAAGACAAAGTAACACTACAGCTAAAAAAATCATTATCTTTTTTGTCATTTTCCGCACCTCCTTACAGCAACTCGATGAGCCAGGCAATTCCATATGCAAGAAGACCTGCCGCAAGTCCGATAAGACCACCCGTAAGTCTTGCTTTCTTCTCGTCTGTAGGAATATTACCCACGAACTTGCCTGTCTGTCCGTTCATCGCATATGTGTAAGACTTGCCGTTCCACGTTGCATTGACAAGCCATACGGGGAAAAGTGCATATTTATAAGACCCGTCAGTAACATTCATATTAATCGAACCTTCAACAACGTCGATATATTCCTGTACTGTGTCTCTTCTGAAAGATTCAAATGCAGTCTGACGCATTCTTTCATTTATTCTCGCAGAGCTTTCGTCCACATTTACATCAAACTTATCCGCTACGTAACCTGCAAGGTATGCCGTGTTAAAATCAACCGCCTGTGTAAGATCGAACGGCTCGATTGACTCCATAAGAGTATCGTCAATTTTTTGCGATGCGTCAATGGGAATATTATCAAACGAAATTTTGCCCTCACGGTAAATATCGTAAATATCTGTTTTTGTGTAAATATAGTTACTGTCTGCCCATGTTGAGGTTTTCTTTCCCTGAAAAATCATCTGAGAATAAGCGTCGCAGGTGAAAATCCAATGAGGCACATAAACACCCTTAAGCTCTTCAAGCTTATTGTCATCAAGGAATCCTTTCGGAAGGAACTTTTTCCCTGAAAGATGTTTTTTGAAAGCTTCCTTTGCAGCTTTTTTATCAAGTTTGAAAGGAATTATCATATCCGGACGGTATGCACCCGTGAACTGTCCCTGCAAAACAACCTGATTTCCGCAGTAAGGACAGCTTGTTGCACCCGTTGCCGCATCGGCAACAATTTCACCACCGCAGGATTTACAGGAATAGACCTTCATACCGTCTGTTTCACCTTCAGCCCACTGTGCAGACTGTGAACGCCAGTTAACAGCCTCTGCAGAGTTATTCTCGACCTGAGGAATATCGTTAATTTCGAACTCAGTGTCACAGTAAGGACACTTAAGCTTCTGCGTACCGACATCAAATTCTACCGCACCGCCACAGCAAGGGCATTTTTGTTCAAGTACTGTTGACAAGGTTAATCATCTCCATTACTGCTTATCAGCTTCGTTGAAAATATCACCGCATTCGGGACAGAACTTCGGCAGATTATTCGGGTTTTCAGGCTTCCAACCGCACTTGTTGCACTGATAAACAGGGTTTCCCTCAGGCTTTTTCTGTCCGCAGTTCGGGCAGAATTTGCCTTTATTCACCGCACCGCAGGAACAAGTCCAGCCTTCTGCAGGCTTCGATGAACCGCATTCGGGGCAGAAATTGCCTGTTGTTACTGTACCGCAAGCACATTTCCAACCGCCCTGTACAGGTGCTGCAGGAGCAGGCTGTGCGGGTGTTACGGGTGCTGTCTGCTGTTGAGCCATCTGCTGTTGCTGCTGCATACCTGCCTGATACATCTGCTGTGCATTGAAACCGCCGTTTGCTCCCATAGCCATATTGAATCCCATAAAGCCGTTCATTGCACCGCCTTCATTTGCGGCTGCTGCCTCCATGGCATTTGCCTGAGCATCTGTCATTCTGCCCGCCATCATAAACGGATTTGAGCCCATTGTTGCGGCATCTTCCATCTGATTGATTTTCTGCATATCCTCGGGTGTGAGGGTAATGGGATTGAGTGCGATTGACTCAACAGAAATACCTCTGCGCTGTGTCCAGTCAACCTGAAGTGCCTGATTGAGAGCATTTTTGAGTTCAGTTGTGTGTGCGGGGATCTGTGCGGGACGAAGCTCAAGCTCTGTAAGCATTGCGAATGCAGGCTGAAGAGCAGAGATAAACTCTGTCTTGAGCTGATTGTCAATTTCCTCTCTTCTGTATTCATCGCTTACGTTTCCTGCAAGCTTTGTGTAGAAAAGAAGAGGATCTGTAATTCTGTATGAATACACACCGTTACATCTTACCTGAACGGAACGGTAAAGATTTAGTCTTTTGTTGGCAACCTCAAACATAAACGGATTGGGTGTGCCGAACTTGTTGTCCATTATTTCCTTTGTGTTGAAATAATAAACTCGCTGATCCTTACCTGTATCTCCGCCGTATGTAAATCTCTTACCTACGGTCTTAAATGTTTCCTTGATTGTGTCACCGAGCTTACCTGAGAAGATGCTCGGCTCTGTTGATGTGTCATAAGTAAATTCACCC
>JAFODS010000067.1 GCA_017380575.1 Clostridia bacterium
AACCTCAGAAACAATCTTTTCAACAGTAACTTTAACAGGTACTTTATCTACAAAAATATCTGCGATCGCTTTCTGTGCGGTTGCAAGATTAACAGGCAAGCCCTGCATTGTAACAAAAGCCTGCATCTTCTTAACAGCACCTTCAAGCTGACGGATATTGTTCTTAAGCTTTTCAGCGATAAACTGGACACATTCATCGGGAAGATCAAAGTTGAGAATATCAGCTTTTCTCTTGATGATAGCCATTCGTGTTTCAATATCGGGTGGCTGGATATCTGCCATCAAGCCCCATTCAAAACGGTTCTTTAATCTGTCTTCAAGAAGGGAAATCTCTTTCGGAGGACGGTCAGATGTGAGAACGATCTGATTTCCTGCCTGATAAAGAGCATTAAATGTATGGAAGAACTCTTCCTGCGTTGATTCCTTACCAGCAATGAACTGAACGTCGTCAACAAGAAGTATATCAGCGTTACGATATTTTTTATGAAATTCAATTGTACTTTTTGAAGAAATATATCTGATAAGTTCGTTAGTGAAATCTTCACCGCGAGTATAGATTATCTTTGCATTTGGATTCTGCTGTTCAATTGAATGACATATAGCATTGAGAAGGTGAGTTTTTCCGAGACCGGAATTACCGTAAATAAACAACGGGTTATATTTGTTTCCGGGATCATTGGCAACTGCACTTGCTGCGGCATATGCGAATTTATTAGATGCACCGACAACAAAAGAATCAAAAGTATCCTCAGCTTTAAGGTTTTCCGGCTCCTTCTTGGATACATATTCTGTTGCAGCATCAACATCAACAAGTTCAATATCTATGTCAAATCCTAACACGTTTGTAAAGGAATCTGTAAGTTTGCCCATAAATTTTGTTTCTATGATTTTACGCTTGAAATCAGAAAGTGCAATAACAACCTTCTTTTCAGTAAAGCTTACAAGCTCCATATCTTTAAACCAAACGTTATATATGGATTCAGATACCTGTTTTTTACATTCTTCTTTAATTAATTCCCAAAGTTCTGCGAATGAATCCATCTTTTTTCAACTCCTGCCAATATATTGCGTTACCGAATAAGTATATCACAAAGGTGCTTCAAATTCAATGTTGAAAATATACAATTATAGCTTGATTTTAATAAATTTATTATATGAAGAAAAGATGCCCTGAAAATCAGAGCATCTTTTTAAATCATTCAAACATTGCCATCCAGAACTGGGAGTATGCCTTTGTGCCGAAAATTCCGCAAAGTGACTGATCGGTAATCTTGATAATTGTTTCAATCGCTTTGACTGTCGGGTCGAGCTCATTCATCTGCTTCTGAGTGAGAATATAAATATCTTCGTCAGAAAGACCTGAGTATTTGTTACACATAATATTTACTCGGAGTGTAGTTTCCTTACAGAATGCATCGTCAGCGATGGTTGCACGCATAACACGTTCACATTCATAAAGAAGAGCTTCGCATTCTTTTGCATCTTCTGCAGACATTTCAATTTCGCCGTCAAGATACTTCTGATAAATTTTCTTAAGGTCGTTATATCTCCAACGTCTGATAAACCAGTTGTCTGAATTTCCGTTAAACTGCGGGAATTTTTCAGGATTTGTGTGAACATCATCAACCTCATCAGAGTAGAGGAGAGCAAGAGCAAGATTGATTACAGGTGCATTGTTAGCTGTGTCTTCATGGTTCATATTGTAGAAATACCAGGTATTATCGGGAAGTACACCTGTTGAAGCATCAAGCTCTCTGTCAGGTGAAATATATGAATATTCACTGTCGATTGCCTGCTTATAATCAGCGGGTAACTGTTCACCGGGAAGAGCAGCAGTTGCACCAAGAGTAGTTGATTCAACTTGGATGATGCCGTCGCCATTAACTTCAAATGAATCACCCATAAGCTGGAAGAAGTTATATCTTGCTTCGCCTGTATGGAGGCTGTAGCCTGAAATAATATTGATTTCAATGCCGTTATCAACCATTGTTCTGATGTTATCTTCAAGGTTCATCTGTGCACGGTAGAAAGCATCCGTCATTGCTCTGATTGGTGCATGCTCAGCGTCTCCAAGATATTTTTCGGCAAGCTCAGGATAATCTTCACGAGTTACCATTGCCCACATCTGCGGAGTGTTGATAAGAAGATTTTCAAGAAGTACGTTGTACATACTTGTGATCATCGAAGCATTGACATCAGCAGGAAGTGCACGGATAAGAAGGTTAACGAGGCTGCCTATCATGCTTCCGTATTCAGTAAATTCACCGATTATAATCGGGAAAAGATCTCTGTACCAATACTCACCATCAAGGTTGAAATCACGCTGATACATATCGCTTACTACCTGTGTACCGTTAAGAACGGGAACAACATTTACAACAGCGTTTACTTTATCTGTGTCAGTGTATTTTTCAGCATAAGCTGTGAATATAGTACCACCAAGGCTTATCGGGAGAAGATTGACCTTCTTTGCACCTGTCTTCTCAAGAACCATATCAATGTACTTATCAAGGTTATCAGCTGAAGCCATAGCGTCGCCGAAAAGACTGAAGGTAAAGAAGAAGAGATTTTCTTCGCCGATAACTTCAGCAACCGAACGAAGAGGAAGAATTTTGTAAAGATATTCAGTCTGATTTTCCATATATGACTGATTCTCATAATCCTTGGTTGCAAAATCAGCAAATGAGCCATTGAATTCGAGCAAACCGATTTCGTTATTAGCAAACGTTCCGTCAGGAAGTGTTTTCTGAACAGAGAAAGCGGCGTCTGCAAGCTTTGCGATACCGTCAACAAGACCTGCGTCGCTCTGTGTCATTACTGAAAGAACGAGAGGTACAATAAACTGAGTAACAGCTGCAAGAACTATTGCCGGAATATCAAGAATAATGGTTGAACCTGTCATATCATTGCCGAAAGCATCCTGCTTGATCGGCGGTTTTGACGGATCTTCAGCGTTTTCATAATCGTAGTTCTCGTCAACTACGTATGTAATAGAATGTGAAATTCCGGGAACTACAACAAGAGGGTAATAATTACCGTTTTCGTCTTTTTCATCATAAACAACACTCATATCTTCAAGTGTATATTTATAATTTTCTGCTGCAGTTGTGCTTGGTACGGGCTGAGGAGCAGCCTGAAGTGTAGGCAAAATAGCCATAAGTACTGAAAGGATTACAGAAATAGATTTGATAGCAAGATTCATCGTATTCCTCCTAATTTATGATGAAAATATAATATCATATAAGAATAAAATTTTCAAGTATTCGCCTTAAAGTATTGAAATAGTGTCAAAATAATGCTATAATTAGCAAAATTTGTTGGAGGTTTATCATATGACTGAATTAACAGCTGCAGCTCAGTGGTTAAACGACACTTTCTATAGTTTCGACTATGCAATTCTAGAGTTTTTCCACAACACATTCAATCAGGGAGCAGGAAGTACTTTCTGGGATCCGTTTTTTAAGTTTGTAACACTTTTAGGTGAAGAGGGTCTTTTCTTTATCATCATTTCTATAATAATGATGCTCTTCAAGAAAACAAGAAAAGCAGGCATGGCAATGCTTCTTGCTATCGGTGTAGGTGCACTTTTCACAAACGTTTCAATCAAACCGCTTGTTGCAAGACCCAGACCGTTCCAGAACGAACTCAGCGATTGCTTTGAAGCTTTCAAGCAGTGGTGGATTGATGCAGGTTCAACAAAGGTTGGCGAAAAATCATTCCCGTCTGGTCACACAACATCCGCAATGGCAGCAATGGCAGGCTACTTCTTTGCAAGTAATAAAAAGTACATAAGCTGGACAGCACTTCTTTTCGCAGTGCTTATGGGATGCTCAAGAATCTATCTTTGTGTTCACTATCCGTCAGATATTCTCGGCGGTATTGTAGTCGGTATTCTTGCAGGACTTATCGCATATCTTCTTATCAACCTTCTTTATTCAAAAACAAACAAAAAGGGTATCAAAGCAATGGTTGAATGGGATATAGTAAACCAGATCAAGAAGAAAAAATCATAATAACAAAGCCTCGGTTTTGAACCGAGGCTGTTTTTTTAATCTGTGAACGGAGTATAAATTTTTCCGAATTTAAAATCGACCGGGTCGCGGGTCAATGACGAACGATAAACACTCATAACCATACCTATTGCAAAATAAATGCAAAGACTGGATGATCCGCCGGCACTCATAAACGGTAGCGTGATACCGATTACGGGTAAAACCATGAGGCACATTCCTATATTGATTACTACGTGTGCAACTATCATAACAGCAACTGCCGTACAGATGATTTTACCGACAAAAGAAACCGCGTGCTGACCTACATAAATTATCTTAATTACAAGAATTAAAAGTAGAACTAATGCAAAAATTGCACCAACCAAACCAAGCTCTTCGCCGACAACGGTAAAAATCATATCGTTTCTGCTTTCGGGAACAAGACCGTTTTGTGTGTATGGTCCTTCAAACAATCCCTGACCGAATATTTTACCTGAGCCAATTGCATTAACACCTTGCTGCTGCTGAAAAATTACTTCCTCATAGGTTGCTTCGGTCAAAGAAGAAGGGGAATAAATAGCCATAAATCGCTGCTTCTGGAAGTCTGAGAAGAATTCGAACCAAAGTAACGGAGCCGCACAGGCAATAACACCAACGCCAAACAAGAAGTATCGGATATATAAGCCTGCAACAAAAAGCATTCCGAGTGTCATTACAACAAAAACAAGAGCTGAACCGAGGTCACCTGTAAGAATAACAAGTGCAACAACAACCATAGCGTGAATACCGAGCATAACAACATTTTTAAACTTATTTATATCGTGCCTTACGTTGTTTAGATGCACGGCAAAGGTTATCATAAATCCTATCTTCAAAAGCTCTGATGGCTGAAAATAAAAACTGCCTAACTTAATCCACGAAATTGCGTCAGAACGTCCGGAAGGAGCATCGCCGATAAAGAACAGTGACACCATCAAACCTAAGCAAACTATCGCTATAATAGGCCACAGTCGTGCCAGAGCTTCATAATCTACCAATGAAATTATAAAAGCACATATTACACCGAGAATAACAGCGATTGCCATTGTGCGGACATCACGGGGTATCAGCATATCTTCAGTCAGAGTTCTTCTTGTGGCGCTGTAAACCATGATTATACCGAAGGTTGAAAGTAAAATACTGAGCGTGATAAGGAATTTGTCTGTACCTTTAAGAAAATCCTTAAACCAGTAAATTATTTTGTTCAAAGCTTCACCTCCGTAATATTTTAATACACGAATAATTATATATGTAATCTGTTTTAATTTCAAGTACAAAGTTATTTACTTATTTAAAAAATATGATATAATAATCTCAATGATTAAAGATGGAGTGATATTTTGTCTTCTTTTTACAGCAAAAGCGTTAAAGATACTGTAGAGCTCGGCAATAAACTCGGCAGTAAATTGAGTAAAGGCAAGGTTGTAGCCTATTTCGGACCTATGGGAATGGGAAAGACAGCATTTACTCACGGTCTTGCTGAAGGTCTTGGAATTGATGAAAAGAACGTCAGCAGTCCTACCTTTGCTCTTGTACATGAATATAAGGGTAAAGAGAACAAATTATATCATTTCGATATGTACAGGATATCAACTTGGGATGATCTTTATTCTACGGGTTATTTTGACTATCTTGATGCAGAGGAAATTCTTGCTGTTGAGTGGAGCGAGAATATTGAAAACGCTTTGCCTGAAGATTGTATCAAGGTGATTTTTTCACCCGGTGAAAATGAGAACGAAAGAAACATTGAAATAATTGGAGTAGATTTACTTTGAAAATATTAGGAATTGACAGCTCAGCAAAATCTGCATCTGTGGCTGTTACAGACAACGGAAAAATCCTCAGCAGTTTCTATATTAACACAGGTCTGACTCATTCACAGACATTGATGCCGATGCTTGATAATGCATTAAAATGTGCATCTTTAACTCTTGATGACATTGATGTTGTTGCTGTAAACAAGGGCCCGGGTTCATTTACAGGAATCAGAATCGGCGTTGCTGCAGCAAAAGGAATTGCTGATACAAAAAATATAAATACTATCGGAATTTCAACACTTGAATCAATGGCGTACAATCTTATTGGCTTCGATTGTATCGCTGCTGCTGTTATGGATGCTCGTTGCTCACAGGTTTATACAGCACTTTTCAGAGTGAAGGATGCAGCGATCGAAAGGCTTACAGACGACCTTGCAGTACCTATATCCGAATTAAAAGAAATGTTATCTTCTTACAATGAAGAAATAATACTTGTCGGTGACGGTGCTGATATTTGTTATCGTGCATTGTGTGACAATTTCGCTGAGATTAAAGTTGCACCTGAAGCTTATAAATATCAGAACGCAACGGGTGTATGCCTTGCAACTGAAACAAAAGATGAAAAACTTTATGTTAAAAGTAATGAATTAGTACCTGAATATTTGCGTTTACCTCAGGCAGAACGCGAGTTAAAAAATAAACTAAAAAAAGGTGAGTGAAAAATATGAGAATTGCAATCGGTGCCGATCATGGCGGATTCGAGCTCAAAGAATCTATCAAAAAACATCTTGAAGAAGTCGGCGGTTATGAAATCACGGATTACGGTACTTATACAAGTGAATCTGTTGATTATGCTGCTATTGCATATAAAGTAGGTACAGCTGTTACTGAAGAAAAAATTCTCGGAATTCTTTGCTGCGGTACAGGTATCGGCATCAGTATGGCTGCAAACAAAGTGAAAGGTGTACGTGCTGCTTGCTGTTCGGATTATTTCAGCGCAAAGCTTACACGAGCTCATAACGACGCAAACATTCTTTGCCTTGGCGGCCGTGTTGTAGGTGCAGGTCTTGCAAATGAGCTTGTTGATATTTTCCTCAATACTGAATTTGAAGGTGGCAGACACCAGAGAAGAATAGATCAGATTTCAGCAATTGAAAACGGTGAGTTTTAAGGAGGTTAAAAACCATGGGCAACGTTATTATTACCAATCATCCTCTTATTCAGCACAAATTATCAATTTTGAGAGATGTACATACATCATCAAAAGATTTCAGAAACCTTGTAAGTGAAATTGCAACACTTATGTGTTACGAAGCAACAAGAGATCTTCCTTTGCATGAAATTGAAATTGAAACACCGATCTGCAAATGTACTGCACACAGCCTTGAGGGTAAAAAGCTTGCTTTTGTTCCAATTCTTCGTGCAGGTCTTGGTATGGTGGACGGTGTTCTTCAGCTTGTTCCTTCAGCAAGAGTAGGCCATATCGGTCTGTACCGTGACCCTGAAACATTGAAACCTGTTGAATATTATTGTAAATTACCTGCAGACATCAATGAACGCGATGTAATTGTTCTTGATCCGATGTTGGCAACAGGTGGTTCCGCAATTGATGCGATTACTTTGATAAAGGAAAGAAATCCTAAATCAATTAAGTTTATGGGTCTTATTGCTGCACCTGAAGGAGTAGCTGCTCTCAAAGAAGCTCATCCTGATGTTGATATTTTCCTTGCAGCTGAAGACGAGAAGCTTAACGATCACTGTTATATTGTTCCCGGTCTCGGAGATGCTGGCGACAGAATCTTCGGAACTAAATAAAAAATTTGAAACCGCTGTGATTTTAAAGTCACAGCGGTATTTTTTTCAGCTTGTCTGCATATGTTTTACTGTTAATTGACAGCTTGTACGGAGGGATAAAGCTTGGATAAAAAAATTATTAATCAACCGGTAAATCTGCATAAATTTAAAATAAAATTTAATAATTATATGCCTGATTGGAAGGTTGTAACACCCGTAATATTTTCAGTTGCGGGAATTATTCTGGGTTCAAAGGCTGCAAAAGGGGAGAGGGGAATATATTTAAAATTAAGTGAATTAATTAATCAATATGTTCTCTCTGATACAAGTGTATCAATATACGAAAATTTAACACTTCATCTTTTATTGCCGACTATTTTTGCTGTTGTAATATTTTTCTTCGGATTATCCGTTTACGGTTGTTTTACGGTAAATGCAGTTCCGTTAATATACAGTTTTATTTTTAGTATGATTGTATACTTCTTTTTGGATACTTACACATTAAAAGGACTCGCTTATGTTGCAATTATGATATTACCGTATTGTATACTTTCGTTAGCTTCATTGATAACAATAACAGGTGAAAGCATGAGTATGTCACAGTTACTTATAAAAACGCTTGGAAAGTCGAAAAGACTTAACAATTACAACTTTGGTGTATACTATAAAAAAACATTGACACTTTATTTGTTTATAATCCTTGCAGTCGCCGTAAGAATTATAATGAATAAACTATTCAGTAATATCTTTGTTTTTTGAAAGATTGTTTAAAGGATTTGAGGCAACGGCATCTTTAAGCTGTGAATCTATAATATGAGTATAAATCTCAGTTGTTGCAAGGTTTTCGTGTCCGAGTATTTCTTTGATAAGAAGCACATCAACATTACCTTGCTGATACATTAAGGTTGCGGCAGTGTGTCTTAGTTTATGTGTTGAAAATCCCTGATCACCAAGTCCGGCCTTATCAAGAAAGGTTTTTACTATGTGCTGAACAGTCTTCGGGCTAATTCTCGAAAGGCGACTGCTAAGGAAAAGAGCGTTTTTATCTTTAACGCCTTCAACAGGACGCACCTTCATATATTCATTGATTGCATTAACACACATCTCGTTAAGATAAATAATTCTTTCTTTATTTCCTTTACCTGTTACGCGCATTGAATTATCCGAGCGTATATCTCCGTAATTCAATCCGACTAATTCTGAAAGACGAAGACCGCAGTTAAGGAATAAAGCAATTATGCAGTAATCACGTTCTTTAAACTTACCGTCAATACTGTTAAGTAAATTGATGCTTTCTTCAAGAGTAAGGTATTTAGGCAATGCTTTTTTAGCTTTGGGTGACTCAAGTTCCTGCAATGGATTTTCGTCAATTTGTTTAGTATTAATTGACATATACTTAAAATAAGCTCTTAGAGCAGATGCTTTTCTTGCACGTGAAGCTGCATCGTTTTTTCTGACATTTCTGCAATAAGACAAAAAAGCGTAAGCATCCTGAATAGAAACAGTTTCAATCATATCAAGACCGATATCAGAAATATTAATTGAATCAAAATCGGTGCTTTCATCAACTTTTTTTCTGTATATAAGTAAAAATCTGAAAAACAGACGTAAATCGGACGCATACTCAAGAACAGTAAGCTCCGATTTATTTTTAATTACGCTCATATAATTCAAAAATTCAATAACAGACAGGGGTAGTGTCTTAAATTCGTCTTTATGCATAATTATCATTTTCCTTAAAATTTTATCAACAATTATACAAAAGAAATATTTTGTATAATTTAGGGTAGTGGTAAGAATAAAAATCTATATATTAAGTATTAACTTTATTTAATATACTCTGAAAAAGGTATAATTCCGCCTATATCTATTAACGGTCCATCGTTCAGTTCAATGTAATCAACACTATGTTTTTTTAGAAAATATTTGATTAATTCAGCATCGCTGTGTGTATCAAGATTACCTGTAAACATCAATAGATTTTTACCAATCATACCACAGGTTCCGCCAATAAAACCGTAATTACGACCTTTTAGCTTAACAGAACCTTTATTAATTAAAATTGAATCGATTGCATTTTTTTGTGCTGAACGATGTATTGTTTCATCATCAGTTATTAAAGCATTATTATTCAATAACACCGTAGAACAAGCTACATAGCCTTGATTGCAGTGAATTAAGCGATAGCTGTATTTGTCAGCGAAATCTTGTATCGTTTCGTCGATATATTTCGTATTACATAGAATCATATCTGATATAACTCTTACATTGAGCCTGATATCTCCCGGATACGGTGAACTGATAGTTTCATAACTTTTATATAAGCTAAACTTATCTTCATTCTCCTCTATTGTTAAATAATTAACAATATTTTTATATACAGTTTTTTCAGCTATTGCAATTCTATCATTCAGTTGTACAAACGCACAATCAGGATGTGATGCAATATCATCCGTAAGTGCATTGTTTCGCTGAACTTGTATTGTGCTTATGTTAAATTTATTAAGTAAAGCATCTGAAAGATCAGGATAATCTGAAGAAATCAAGACTGAAGCTACATTATTTTCAGGAAGACAGGGCGTTTTGATTATTCTTTTCAATTACCCTCTCCCCTTCTAAATACCGGCATCAAAAGCTGCACGAATCGTTCTTACAGGAACGACCTCAACGATAGATTTAATGTTATCATTAAGATTTTTATAATTGTGATACGGTACAATGCATTTATTGAATCCAAGTCGGGCGGCTTCTTTAATTCTTTGCTCACAGCTGCCTATTGAACGAATTTCGCCTCCGAGACCTATTTCTCCAAATGCAATCACATCGTCCCTTATAGGCTCATCCTTGAGACTTGATATCAATGCCAGGGCAACTGATAAATCAGAAGCAGGTTCATAAAGCTTCAGTCCGCCGACAACATTTATATATACGTCCGTATTGGCATAGAAAAAACCTGCACGTTTTTCAAGTACAGCAAGTAACATCGAAAGCCTGTTGTAATCAAAGCCGTTTGCCGTTCTTCTGGGATTACCAAAGCCGCTTGAAGTAACAAGAGCCTGAACCTCTGCCAAAATCGGTCGTGAGCCCTCCATAAGGCAAGCAACGCACGAACCCGAGGTATTCTTCGGTCTGCCTGAAATCATCATCTGAGATGGATTTTCGACTTCAGAAAGACCGTTATCTTTCATTTCAAAAACGCCGATTTCATTAGTAGAGCCGTATCTGTTTTTAACGGCACGGAGAATCCTGTACGAAAGATGACGTTCACCCTCAAAATACAAAACAGCATCAACTATATGCTCAAGAACCTTTGGACCTGCTATATTTCCGTCTTTATTAACATGACCGACAACAATAGTAGGTATATTCAATGATTTTGCTATCTGCATAAGACAGTTGGTACATTCTCGTACCTGAGCAACGCTGCCGAGTGAAGAGTTGAGTTCGGTAAAATTCATTGTCTGAATCGAGTCAATAATAACAAGATCCGGTTGTGAAGAACGCATATATTCACTTATTACCTGAACATCAGTTTCGCAGAACACAGAAAGATTTTCAGTATCAACACCCAAACGACCGGCTCTGAGTTTGATCTGATGAGCCGATTCTTCACCAGATACATAAAGTATTTTGAGTGATTGACCGAGATACTGACAAATCTGCAGTAAAATTGTTGATTTACCTATGCCTGGATCACCACTTAACAATACCAAAGATCCCTTAACAATACCGCCGCCAAGAACTCTGTCAAGCTCATTGAGGCCTGTTTTATATCGGATTTCGCTATCACAGCTTATCTCGTTGATTTTCTGCACACTTGAGGTAAGCGCTGAAACCGAACGAGTCACCTTTTTAGTGTTTTCAGGAGCTTTGAACACCTCGGACATTGTGTTCCACTCGTTACATCCGGGGCAGCAACCGAACCATTTGGCACTTTCGTATCCGCACTCGGAGCATACATATACATTTTTTGCTTTAGAGGCCATTAAATCACCTTTGAATAAAATAGTTTATAATACCGTCAGCAACAAGTGTTGCAATTTGATTTTTATAATCGTCAGTTTTTAAAAGCGATAAATCGTTAATGTTTGACAAAAATCCGCATTCAACCATAACTGCAGGAATAGTCGAATGGTATAAAAGGAAAATCTCTGTTCCTGATTTTTTTGTTTTTCGTTTATTATTTTTCTGAAGATTGGCTACGACTGCGTTTTGAATGTAATCTGCCAATTTTTTGCTGTTAAGGTTTACAGGGGAATAAAAAACCTGAGTCCCCTCCTGCCTGCTGTCAGAAAACTTGTTCTGATGTATGCTGACAAAAATAGCATTACTGAACTTATTTATAATCTCAAGTCTGTTTCTTATATCAGAAATCTTTTTCTGTCTTTGAGTTTTGAGATTATCATCACAAGTCATTTTATCTTCAGTACGTGTCATTATTACATTGAATCCGTATAATTCAAGTATTTTCTGAAGTCTGAGTGCAATATCAAGGTTGAAGTTCTTTTCCAGAGAACCGTCGTAAGCAACCGCACCGCCGTCTTCACCACCGTGACCGGCATCGATTATAACGGTATAACAGTTATCGGGAATTGAAGAAGTTGTTTCTAAATTCTTATCAATAAATATTTCAATAAAAAAAGTAAAAACTAAAGTAAAAGAAATTGTAAAAAAGCAAATCTTTAAAATTAAATTTCTCATATCAACACCCCACATAATTTTATGCAGGTGAAAAATCAATATGAAAAAAACAATAAATTATCTCGCAGGTATTTTAATAGGAATAATAAATATTTTAATCGGTGCATGCGGAGGTATTGTTGCGATAGAATGCCTTAAAAAGAACAATATAAACCAGACAAAAGCACACGCCACAGCAATTTCAATAATACTTCCTTTAACTGTAATCAGCGCGGTTATATATTTAATAAACAACAATGTAAAATTTTCGGATTCATATGTTTATATAATTCCGGGAATCATCGGCTCATTCGCAGGATCTTTACTGTTGCCTAAAATCCCTTCAAAAATTTTAAGTAAGGTATTTTCAATATTTATGATTTATGCCGGAGTAAGGATGTTTTTAAAATGATTACAGATGTCATAGCGGGTTTTATTTCAGGTACATTAGGTGCGATGGGATTCGGCGGCGGAGGCGTATTGATAATATATCTGACGTTATATAAAAACCTTCCTCAATTAACCGCTCAAGGAGTTAATCTTATATTTTTTATCCCGTCAGCCATAATCGCACTTGTTAAACACAATAAAAACAAGTTAATAGAGTGGAACGTAAGCTTACCATATATTATCTGCGGAATAATCGGTGTTACCGCAGGATATTTTCTTATTGATTTTCTCGATGAAACGATACTGCGAAAGCTTTTTTCTTTGATTCTGATTACTATAGGATTAAAAGATTTGCTAATCAAAGATAAAAAATGAAGTAAATTTTCCTTTTGTAAATTTAAAAACCAAGCGATCGAGCATCGCTTTAATTCCGACACCCATATAGAATCCAAGCACATTTAGCATGAAGTCATCAACATCAGGATGTCCATTTCCCAGGAAATATTGAGAAAATTCAATTCCTGAACTTAAAATAATAGGTAAAAGAATTATTAAAGTTTTATTTTTTGTAAAAGCAGAAACAAAAATTCCGAGCGGTAAAAAAATCGCTATATTTCCAAGGAAGAGGAAAATAAGCTCATAGTCAATATAACCTCTCGTAAATGTGAATTCAATCATAGCAAAGGGTTTAATATTGAATTCAGGGTGAATAAACGTGATATCTCTGATAAGATAAAATGAATATACGAGAATAGCAGAATAATATGCCAGAACCAATATTGATGTTTTTTTAATGAATCGCTTATAATCAGAAACAAAAGAATCCTTTTTACTAAGCATCAATTTAAAAATATAATATAAAATACAAACAAATAAAACAACAAAAATCAAAGCAGGTTTGTCATAATAAAAATTCATCAACCAACGAAACGTCTTATCATAGTTTGTAATATGAAGTTCAATCTGTTTATATAAAGCAAAAATCACCCAGAACAAAACTGTTGTTATCAATGAATTCGAAACAGAGTCAGCATCTGTCTTAAACAAAAAATCTGCTAAAAAAATGATAATAAGTGTACAAATAACAGTAACAACAACCTGCAAAAACAAATTTCCGATAAGCTCAAATCCGGGAATTACTGACAAGATCAGAAAAACAGATAATAAACCTTGATTAAATGTTTTTTTTATTTTATTTTCAGGCATTATTATTTCTCCTGTAATCAAGATAGTCCTGAAGAATAATTGTTGCTGCAACTGCATCAACAACGTTTTTACGCTTCTTGCCACGAGTATTAGTTTCATTCAAATAGTTATGTGCTGAAACTGTTGTTAACCTTTCATCCCAAAGTACACAAGTTATGCCTGTAGCTTTTTCAAGCTCTGTTGCGAAATCTTTACATTTTTGAGCACGTGATCCTTCGGAAGAATCCATATTTTTAGGATATCCGACAACAATAATATCCGGCTTTTTTTCTGCAGAAATTACATTAATTCTTGAAATAACCTTTGGTTGATAAGTTTCGTTTATAACCTCAACAGGAAAAGCATATGTTTCAAGGCGGTCACTGACCGCTATGCCCGTCCTTACATCACCGTAATCAACCGACATAATTATCATATGACCGCCTCCAATATAAATTATTCGTTTTCGTTAGCCGTCGGAGCATCCGGCACCGCCGGTTTTGTTGGTATAATGATCTGTGGGAGTTCAATTATCGGAGAATCTCCTGAAGAACTGCCTCCGTTACCGCTGTTGCCAGAGTTACCTGAACTTGTTGATTCAGATGAACCGCCACCGGAATAGTGACCTGAACAATAGGAAGGTAAATGATCTTCAATGTACCATCCCGGAGCAGTTGAAGAGCATTTTGAAGAAGCGAGCTTACCTGTAGATGTACAGTAATACTTCTTAACTGCTTCAGAGGTATCTTCAAACTCTTTTTCAGGAAGATTTTTATGAATTTCATCCATTACAGTTTTATAGATTGTGCCTGCAGGATTACCGGATGTATTAATAGTTTTCGGAATATCATATCCGTACCATACAGCTGCCACATAATGCGGTGTTCCGCCAACCATCCACTTGTCATAGTTGTTATCCGTAGTACCTGTTTTTGCGTAGTTATCAAAGCCTGAGGTTTTGTAATTATAACCGGTACCATAGCTCTTTGTTGTGACAGTTTCCATCATATGACGCATAACATCAGCTGTTTCAGGTGAAATAATCTGTTCACCTTCATTATCTCTGTTATCAAGAATAACTTCTCCGCTTGAATTTTCAACATAATAGTACGAATACGGCTCATAGTACAAACCGCCATTACCGAACGAAGCGTATGCTGCGGTCAGCTCAAGTGAAGTAATACCAATATTCATTGAACCTACAACCAACGGTGCAGGGCTATTATCTTTACCGTCAATCGCAGTTGAAATATGGAATTTGTTCTTTACATAATCATATGAAACTTCCGGTCCGAGCATATTTACACAAATACGTGCAGGGACTGTATTCAACGATTTTGCAAGCGCAACCTGAACGGAAACATTGCTTCCCGAACCAAGATCACCGTTATAATTCTTAGGCCACTGACGATTGTAGTAGTAGATTGATGAGTCTCTCACAAAAGATGACCATGTAATCTCGCCTTTTTCAATTCCTGGAGCATATGAACTAAGCGGTTTGATTGTAGATCCCGGAGGTCTCGGTGAGTCCGCAGCTCTGTTAAGAACACGGTTACCTTCCTTTTCACCCGCCTGACCGACAATCGCTACAACACGTCCTGCATAATCCATAATAGTCATCGAAGACTGTGCCTTTTTATCGAGCCAGTTTGTTTTATTGACGTAAACTTTTTCAAGTTTCTTCTGAACATCAAGATCTACGGCTGCATAAATCTTAAGGCCACCACCGTAAATCATATTGGTAGCTTCCTTATTAGAACAACCTAATTCCTTCTGAAGATCATCAATCAGCTCAGAAATAACGTAGTCAACATAAAAGCTCTGAACTTCCTTGTTGTTCGTAGCTTCTTTCTTGTTCTTCTGACGTTCTATTTCTGCAGCACTCGGAACATAATCCTCATCAGTTGTGAACACAAGATCGTACTCTACCGCTTCCTGATACTGTTCTCTTGTGATTTTACCCTGTTTACGCATTTCTTCAAGACAGTAAAGCTGTCTGTCTCTGTTTTCTTCAGGGTTTTTAATCGGGTCAAGTGAATAAGGCTTCTGTGTAATAGCCGCAATAACGGCACTCTCGGCATAGTTAAGTTCGCCGACGGTTTTACCGAAATATGTTTCTGCAGCAGTTTCAACACCGTAACAACCCTGACCCAAATAAAGAGTATTCAGATACGCTTCAAGAATCTGATCCTTATTATAATTTTTTTCGAGATTGAGAGCTGTAAGTATCTCGTTATATTTTCTTACATACGTTACTTCATTATTGCCGGTAACGTTTTTTACGAGCTGCTGGGTAATGGTTGAACCACCCTGACCTTCATACTTAGAAACAATCATAACACCGATTGTACGCTTCCAGTCAACACCTTTGTGATCATTGAAACGCTTGTCTTCAAGAGCAACGAATGCATCACGCGTACACTGCGGAATTTCACTGAGGTCAACCCAGATTCTGTTCTCAGTTCCGTGAAGTCTGAGCAACTCAATCTCATTTCCGTCAGAATCAGTTGCATAAAGAAATGATGTCTGATTCTGATTATTTTTAGCGTTTTCAAGGTTGATAACAGGATCACCGTTTGTAACAGCTAATATGTTAATCAGGACATAACCCAGAACAATCAGCGAAGTAAGGCCGATAATTGAACAGAAAGAAATAACACAAGCAGCAAAATTAGAAAGCTGTCTGCGCCTTCTGTGTTTCTTTTTTGTAGCCATAATCAATCTCCTTTCCTGATTATTTTCTTAATTTCCTTGCGATTTTGATTTTAAGCTTTCTTGCTTTCGGTACAAAATCATTGTAAAGCTTGAATTTGAATTTATTGTTAACCAAAGCATACTCACCAATAAACTCAATCAAATCCGAATTAAAGCTTGCTTTGAAATCACGAATTCCGATAAAATCTTCACGCACTTTAAACTCACCGAGCGGCATATTTTCATCAGACGGATGTTCTGCCTCGTCAACAAAAATATAACCAAGATCATGGATGTCACATCCCGATTCAACACTACGCTTGAGTCTGAGATAGTTTACGTAATGACTCGGTCTTGTTTCATTACGTAGTATATTTCGGCTTCCGCCGAAAATACAGCCCGCTATGCCGTTATATCGGATTGTAAGTCCTGCCGCAACGCAGAATCTTTTTTTATCTGTAAACTCTTCAGCTAATTTATAACGTTTTATATAGTTATCAGTTTGCTGCTGAATTGTTTCATTTTCATTCTGAAGCTTCTTTTTCTGCTTTTCATTGCAGGTTTCCATCTTCTTAAGATTTTCTGCAACCTGTCTGTCACGCTCATCCTGAAGCTTTTTATCTTCGTTTTTGTCATAATAAACAAGTGACAAATCCATATAGTCTTTAAAGACTTCCATAAGATGAGTGACATAACCGGAATTTCTTTCCATAAAATCGTTTCTGTCCGATGTATCACCCATTACTTGCATAAAATCATCCATTAATGAAGGATCGTTTTTAACGTCTTCATATGAGCAGATTTTTGATGTAAGACCGCGCTGATCGCCGATTCTTACGCTGTAACGAACACCTTTTTCGCATTTTTTTATTATGTCATCAGCAGAATAAGATTCTCCGGTTTCTTTATTTTTAAGCGGTATATAGTACTGAACCGGAGCTTTATATATATAATTTTCAATATTATGATTAAGCTTATAACCATTAGAAATAAGCATATTATGAGCATCAATACCTTGTTGCTGATTCTCACCGTTTACTCTTAACGGAATATGCGGATCAGTAAGAAGTACCGTAACATTATTTTTCTTCATTTCAGCTTTTATGAATGAAGTAAATTCGGATATAAGCACTTCGTTGGTATAATCACAGATAAAACCGTCAGGAATATACCAGACAAGACCTGCCATAGGCAGAACTCTTCCGAGTATAAGACATTGGAAAACTCTTTCACCGTTTTTAAAACCGACATAAAAGTGAGGTTTCCAGGCGGGCTTTGCATCCGGCCAGAGAGAGCACTGCATATAAGTTCCGCCATTTTTTATGAGATAATCGTCAAAAGACTTGAAATCTTTTTCAGACCTGAATTCATATGTCATTTACACGCTCTCCTTCTCTTGAAAATTTCAATATGCTCACGCTCAGAAAACGGAACATATTCGCCATTAATCTTCATATACTGTTCGTGGCCCTTACCTGCGAGCAAAAGAATATCACCTTTTTCAAGCAAACCTAAGGCATATTCTACCGCCTCTCCCCTATCAGGGATTCCGATATATTCACCGCCGGCTTCTTTAACGTATTTTCCGATTTCATTGATGATATTCCAAGGGTCCTCAAAATCCGGGTCATCAGACGTAAGAATTGACAAGTCACACTCTTTACCGGTGATAAGACCGAGCTCTTTACGTCTTAACTGAGTACGACCGCCAACGGCACCATACAAAGCAATTATACGGTTATGCGGATAACTTTTAAGAGTATCAAGCATACTCTTCATGCTGATTCCGTTATGTGCATAGTCGATAATAACATCAAAATCATCACAAACGTATACACATTCCGCTCTTCCGCGGACTCTGATTTCTTTCAGAGCATCAATATAATCCGAAGCATTAATATTAAGAGCTGACAAAACAGCAATAGCTGCAAGAGCATTATATACGTTAAACAGTCCCGGTAACGCAACTTCAGTATAGAATTCATTTTCATTATCTACACAATCAAATGAGATTCCGATGAACTGATTATTTTTAAGAAGTTGAACATTCTTCGCTGTTACATCCGCTTTTTCAAGACTGTATGTTGTTATTGGTGATTTGCAGTTTTTAATCATCGCTTCATAGGCAGGATCATCAATATTGATTACCGCACACTTAGCAATTTCAAACAAAACCGATTTCCAATACATATAATCTTCAAAATCAGGATGTTCGTTGGGACCGATATGGTCAGGAGAAAGGTTGGTAAATACACCAACTTCAAAATCAACACAATCAACACGGTGAGCCATAAGTCCGATTGAAGAAACTTCAATGACACAAGCTTTACAACCGTTATCAAGCATTATTCTGAAAATTTTCTGAAGCTCATAGCTTTCAGGTGTTGTATTAACAGTCGGAATTTCAATATCATCATAATAGGCACCGACTGTTCCGATTATACCACATTTAATTCCTGCTTTATCAAGCAAAGCCTTGACGAGATGTGCTGTAGAGGTTTTTCCTTTAGTACCGGTTATGCCTATTACTTTAAGTTCTTTTGTCGGATGACCGAAAAAGTTAGCTGAAGATACTGCAAGAACGGCTCTTGAATTTGCAACTTTAACCTGAATTGCATCTGACGGCAAATCCAAGAGGCGTTCGACCATAAAGCAACGGCAACCTTTTTCATATGCACTCAAAGCATATTCATGACCGTCAAATCGAGCTCCACACAAGCAAACAAATAAAGTTCCTTCTGTAGCTTTACGTGAATCATATACTATATCATCAATATTAACCTGAATATCAGAATCTGTTTCAAATTCAATTCCGTTAAGTATATCGCTTAAAAGCATAAACAGCCTCCAAATTACAGTGCCTTGCGCAAAAGTGCATCAGCGGGTACTTCAATATCACTTTCAAAAGTAAAAATCATCATCGGATGAGGAGCTTTTTCGATAAGCTCACCACTCTCATCCCTGAGATCATTAATTTTAACTTCAAAAGGCTTCTTTCCTCTCTGCAAAACTTCAAGAGTATCGCCTTCAAAAATTCTGTTACGCTGCCTTGCAACGACTCTTCCGTCTTTATAATCAACAACCTCAGCCATAACGCTCCAATCACGTTTATAGCCTCCGTCATAATAAATCTGGGCATTTTCAGTAGGATGACCGTAATAAAAGCCAGTGCAGTATTCACGACTGCTCATTTTATACATTTCGTCAATAATCCACTGTTCAGGTTTATAAGAATCCGTCGGATTTTTAAGATATCCGTCAATTGCCTCTCTGTAGGCGTTGGTAACAACAGATGTATAATAAGCAGACTTCGCTCTGCCTTCGATCTTGAAGCTCGAAATTCCGGCTTTAACAAGATCCGGAATATGCTCGATCATACACATATCCTTTGAGTTCATAATGTATGTACCGGTTGAATCTTCGTCAATCGGCATATATTCGCCTGGTCGGGTTTTCTCCATTAAGGCATACTGCCATCTGCAGGGCTGAGCACAGTCACCTCTGTTAGAATCTCTGCCAACAAGATAATTCGACAATAAGCACCTGCCTGAGAAAGAAACACACATCGCACCGTGAACAAAACATTCAATCTCGAGCTCCTTAGGTGTTTTTGCTCGCATTGTTGCAATGTCATCAAGTGAAAGCTCTCTGGCTGTTACAACACGCGAAGCACCCATATTATACCACTCGTTTGCAGATGCATAATTCGTGATTCCTGCCTGAGTAGAAATATGAATATCAACGTCAGGCGTATATTTTTTCGCAAGTGACATAACTCCAAGGTCCGAAATTATAAACGCATCAACACCTGCCTGAGCCGAATCAATCAAAAACTGAGGAAGCTTTTCTATTTCATCATTTCTCGGTACAGTATTACATGTAAGGTATACCTTTACATTTTTTTCGTGTGCTGCTTTACATGCTTTTTCGAGTTCGTCAGTGGTAAAGTTAGAAGGAGCCGCACGCATTGAAAAGGCAGAGCCACCAAGGTATATTGCATCTGCACCGAAGTATAATGCTCTTTCAAAACGTTCCATATCACCTGCCGGTGATAACAATTCAGGAACAAAAATTTTACTGCTTTTATCCATAGAAAACTCCATTAGTTCTGGTTATTTGCTTTGATGATTTTAACAAGGTTTGTGTTGTGTCCGTCAAGTGTTTCTGCAAGATAAATCTTACCTGAATTATCGTGTGCAAAGAAGAAATACTTTGTTGTTTCAGGATAAAGAGCTGCCTTGATAGCGTCCATACCGGGATTACAGATAGGTCCGGGAGGCAAGCCTTTATTGGAACGTGTGTCATAATAGCTGTAATAATTAAGACCGGCAGCATCACCAACAACAGGAGTAACATAATTCGTTACATATAATGCAGTCGAGTCACAACCAAGCGTCGGGAAACGGGCACCGTTATTAAGTCTGTTATGAATAACAGAAGAAATAGTTTTCATCTGTTCAGAGTTTGCTGCTTCTTTCTGAATGATTGACGCAATGATTATAATTTCATCACAGGAGTACCCAAGCTTGTCCGCTCTCGCCTGATATTCAGGTGTCCACTTGCTTTCAAAGTTATCAAGGAACTTTTTTATAACATAATTAGTATCGGCACCAACAAAGAAATCATAAGTATCCGGGAAAAGGTATCCCTCAAGCTTAAGATAACGCTTATTGTTATCTTCTATTTCCGCAAAGAAATCATAAGAATAATTTGATCTGATTGTTGAATAAAGCTTATTTGATTCACAAACATCGTTTTTCTCAAGCTTTTCAAAAATCTGCTGTACTGTCCAGCCTTCAGGGAAAGAAAGTTTGATAGTGTCAGCTGTGATCGGAGCCACCATCATATCTTTAAGCATACCCTCAAGCCCCATACTGCTGCTCAGATAATACTTACCGCTAAGGTATGTGTCATCATCAAAATGTCTGTACTGAGTAAATAATTTACAGAACAGCTTATTTTTAATAAGATCATTATCATGAAGAATATCAATAACTTCAGTGTACTTAGCATCTTCAGGAATAGTTACTTCAATGCTTTCTTCGCTTCTGTTAATCGCAAGCATATCACCGATGCAAGAAATTCCGATATAAGAAAGAATAGAAGTTGCACCGATAATTATTGCTAAAAATATAAGTGCTGCACGACTTCCGATATTCTTTTTAACGGATACACTTTTGTTATTTGACTGAGTTGTTGGTTTCGCAACAGGTGCACCGTTAGCTGTAGTGTTGTTTCTATTACCATTCGGTGTAGTGTTGGATTTTTTCTGATAATTAGAAAAATAAATTCCGCTGTTGTTCTGAGGCTTTCGAACAGGCTCATTATCCGCAGAATCGATAACTGTTTCATCTATATGCAGAACAAATTTCTTCGCCGGTGCATTGAGGTTTTCAGTATTTCTTCTGACTGCAGAGTTGTTCTTACTTATCGGAACATCGTTGTAGCTTGAAGAGGACTCCTGTCGGCCGTACTGACTGCCTGAATCCGAACTGCGAACAGATTCACGATTGATCGCAGAATACTCTTCAAGAATTTTATTAAGATCGAGATCTGAATTTTTCTGTCTGTCATCATTCATTTAACTCTTTCCTCCCTCAGAACGGACACTGTAACGAAGCTTTAATCCTGTCAGCTGTAAAGTCATCAAGAAGCACTCTTGTTATCTCTCGGCTGAACTCAATTGCAGCTCCCATTCCCTTTGCCGTTATATATTTACCGTCTGTGCAAACAAAATCATCCGAAACTTTCGCACCTTCAAGCTCATTTTCAAATCCTGGGAAACAACAAGCTTTACGTCCTTTTAATAGACCTTTATGGCCTAAGATTGAAGGTGCTGCACAAATCGCACAGACGTATTTATCATTATGAACACAGTAATCTATAAAAGTATTTACAGTTTTATTAGCTTCAAGGTTGAGTGTTCCGGGCATTCCTCCCGGTAAAACAACAGCATCGATCGCATCAGAGGTTGATATTTCATTTTCATCAAGATCGCAGAAAACAGGAATATTGTGAGAACCGGTTATAATTTTACCGCCAATTCCCACAGTATAAACTTCTAATTCTGCACGACGCAAATAATCAACAACCGTCAACGCTTCGATTTCTTCAAAACCCTTTGCTAAAAAAACGTAAATCATAATTTCCTCTCAGTCAAGATACATTCCGGCATACAAATCCGTATGTTTCTTTAAAAAATCAGATATTTTTTCGTTCAACGGAAAGCACATACCACATTTTGTATATTTTTCCATTATATCTGTACTATTATACACTATCGGAGCGTAAATGTAAATGTTTTCAACATTTTTATTGAGAAAATGTTGAAAAAAATCCAAATTAAACTCCATTTTTTTGCTTAAAAATTCTTTTACGACAATATCAGAACCGTTGTAATAACAAAAAGAAACAGTCATATTAGCATCATTTTTGTTTACATATATTTTTCCGCCGTTGAAAACGTGTTCTTTTATTGTGTATTTCATTACATCATCCGAAAAGCGGAATCCGTTAACACCTTCAACGAGCTCTTTCTTTATTTCAAATACTTTATCAATATCTGTATCTGTTATTTCAAGCTCCGAATAAGACTTATTGCATATAACAGCTTCTTTTTTCATAAAAGAAGCTTCGAAACCAAATTTAGAATAGTATGAATATAAACTTTCACTTGCCGGTACAAGAAAAATTGAAGAATAATTATTATCTTTACAATAACTTTTCGTAAATTCAATTAATTCTTCCATTATGCCACGACGTCTATAATTTTTGTGTGTGCAGGCAGCATAAAGGTATTTACATTTTTCTGATGCAAGCTCACCATCAAGAATAAACAGCTGAGAAACAAGCTTATACTCAATAAAATACTCAATACAAACATAGTCAGGACAGTTATCAAGAAAAAACTCAACGTATTCCCTTGTATCGCCAAATGCATGTATCCAAAGATTGATTACATCTTCCCTATTCAGATTTTCAGCATTATATACCTTTATCAAATTTTCACCGCCGTAAACTTTTCAAGTAAGATTTCAGGATAATACGATAATTTTGCCTTGCGCAAGCCCTCAGAGCCGATATCATCTTCTCTGTTTACAAACTCAAAAGAATTAATTGTATTCAGTGCAAACTGATTATTAATCATAGGATATGCACCCCTGATATCAGCAAATGCTTTTTCAAAATGCGTAACAAAAGTGTTTTCGTTGAGTTTTTCACCGAAAGTGAATGCAACAACCTCTCCGTCCACTCGCAGTAATCCGCCCGTGAAGCCAAACTTTTCGAAATTTTCAAAAGAGAGATTCAGAACTTCTCTTTCAGCTTCAATTCCTTCGGGATCTTTATCTACATTAAGCTCATACCATTTTTCGTTCATTCTGACGCATTCAGCGATATTGTCACAATTCATTTCCTCATATGACCAATTATAGGTCTTTTTAAAAAACGAAATATGGTTTCTCTTTGAGTGATATTTCTTACCTGAAAGGTTCGCAAGATCCGAAACTCTGTATATATAATCAAATGAATTTCTTGACGGATAGAAAACGTATTCACCCGGAAAAGATTTTTCTATTAATTCTCTTTCTTCAGCTGTCAAGCCATAGAAAGACGGGTAATCATATTCATTTTTTAATGCCGTGAGAGCCTGAACCCAATTATCACCTTTAGGAAAGCCAAACACTTCATTCTTCTGGATTTTAGCAACAAGGCACCCTTCAATTTCAGCGATCTGCGCCCCGTAATGCCTTGCCCAGCCAATAAGATTGCTCAATGCATACTCACAGCTCATCGGTTTTGCTTCATCAAGAACTTTTTTTAGCCAGTCAAAGTCACTCATTGTAGGTTGATGAAAATCAAACATCCGCTAACTCCTCTGATACAATTCCGAAAATTTCATTTCCTATATCATCAATACTTCTCGGTTCGTCACCGTTGTTGCACTTTATTACATGCCATCCCATTTCTTCTGCTGCAACAAGAGCTGCTTCACGACACTTAAGAAGATATTCAATATTACTTTCATGGATATCCTTCTTTGTTTCGTCACCGCTATAACGCTTACTCATCATTTTCTGAGAAATTTCGATAGGCATATCAAGATAAATTACAGCATCCGGCTTTGGAATTGCAATTAAATTATATTCAAAATCTTCAAGCCACTTGAAATACTCAGCCCAGTTTTCACGCGGAATTTTGGTTGACTGATGATATGCGTTGGATGTTGTGTATCTGTCAGAAATAATAATATCCCCGTTATCGTAAAAATCCTTCCATTTTGTTTTATAGTTAGCAAAACGGTCAACCGCATAAAAAGCAGAAGCAGCATATGCATTGACATCTTCGGGATTTTTGCCGAATTCACCGTGCAGGTACATCTTGACAAGAGTGCTTGAAGGATTGTCATAATCAGGAAGCTTAATCTGACGAACCTGCTTATCCGACAATTTTGATTTAAGAAGTTCAATCTGAGTTGACTTTCCGCTTCCGTCAAGACCTTCAATAACGATCAATTTTCCTTTCATTACATATCACCTCCATTATATTATAACAATTTTTTCAATATAATCAACTACAAAAGGTTACAATTTACTACAAGAAAAATTGACAATAAAAAGCACCCGGACTGGGTGCTTTCATTTTGAATGATATTTAATTTTCATTTACCCTTAGGATTAAGTTCCCTTGAACACATTGAAACATCAATTGCGTTCCTATATTTTCACGCTAACCGTCCCTTGTGCTATTTTTCCTCTATATTTGTTTTCATTTCAATTTTTTCTCCGTTTATCACAATAAAATATTGTTCATTAAATTCAGTAATATGAGTGAAATAAGTAACAAAAGTCTCTCCCAACAAATCATTCGTTTTCTCTAAAGAGCAAAAAACCGAATTATAACTATCCGTTATATCAGACATTCCGCCATTAGAATCTAGAACTGTCACAAAAAAATCATTTGTATTTTTATATTGATAAACATAAACAATATTTCCGTGGTAAGTTTTATGAAAAACTCTCTTAGTATTTATACCTAATCCTGTTTTCCATCCATTTTCGGTCTTGGGTATAATCAAATATATATCTGAGTCCTTTTTCCTGTCAACAACGAAATCGCAAGTATCGCCCTCTACAACTATTTCAATATTAGATTTACCTAAATTGACAAATTCATAAGCCTCTTTTGCAGAGCCAAATGTTAAAAAGTAATTTTCTAACGGAAATATATTAAATAAGATTAAAAAAAATACTGATATAAGTGCAAAAAAAGCATTAATAGTTTTTTTCTTAATTTGGTGAGATCTTTTCACTAATCTAATTGAGCAATAAAAAAATATACAACAGACTATTAGTATGATAATACTTCGCATATACTCCCCCCCTAAAACACACAGGGGCAGTTCTGTGTGTCAGAAGAATTATCTTACAACACCCAAACCGCTCCCTGTCTTTTTATATAAATCTTACCATTTATTATGTACTCTTTCAGCGAATACCATTTTGTCTTTAATCTCAATAACTGTTCCGTCATCAAGAGTTGCCGTACCTGAAATAAGTCCGAAAACCTGATGCGGAATCATGCAGATTACCTTCAGATCAATCGGTGCAACACGGTCGATGACAGGCTTAAAACTCATTTCAAAACGTCCGTCATTGCTTGTGAATGTCCACGGAGACATATAGTCAAAGTCACCGTTTTTCATCGGAATGTTAAACTTAACCTGATCAAGCTTGTGTGACTTTCCGTTAAAGAAAAGCATATTTTCACTCGCGGCTGTTGTATTGCCGAAACCGTATCCGATATTAAAACCGAATACATTTCCGTCATCAAGAACCATCTGTCCGCTACCCCAATACCAGGTATTGTCGTAAGTCCAGACACCGCGACCCCAGTCAAGTGTACCGAGAGCCTTGCTTTCTTCGTTAAACTGCCAATCAATATCATCAAATTTAACAAAGCCTTCAGCTTTCATACAGTTGATTTTCTGATTGTAATAGAAATGTGCGTCTTTATCAAAAGGAGTTGCGATAACCATACTTTCTTCTGGACAATCAGACAAAACAACATCAAAGGTAAGAGTTTTTCCGCTGTTGCAGAAATTATCGTACTTACCGAACAAATGACGCTTAACACCGTCATTATTGAATGTCATTTCAAGAGTGCCTGCTTTTGTGCTGACATCGCCCGAAACGCTTGACGAAGGCATATTTACTTTTCCGAGAGGTAAAATACCGAGTTCACTGTCGTTCATCTGAAAAGGCTTATCACCAAACTTCAGCAAAGAAACAGACAGACTGCTGACATAACCAACATCAGAAACGGTAAGGCAAAGACCGTAATCCTGAGTACCTATATAATAGTAATCCCATTCCTTGATTCTGAGCTTATTAGCCTTGATAGCGTTGCGGTCATATTTCCATAAAAGCTTCTTCGCAAAACCCGGTTCGGCTATATTGCCTTTTGGATCAAGCAAAGGCTGTTCGGAAGTAATTTCATGCTGAGTAAATTCAAACATACAATCACCTTATTTTTTCATTTTTGCAAGGTCACGATAGTTAATAAGCTTGAATCCGAGTGACTCAATATGCTGTCTTGTCTGCGGATCCTTAAGAATCTGATACTCCCATACTCTTCTCTGCCATGCACCTGTTGTGCCCTTGAGGTCATCAGTTTCAAGTGACGGATGCATATATGTTTCGGTTACAGCACCATCAGGGAAATGTCTGTAAAGCTCATAAATATACTCTTTGAAGTTGTCATAGCTTTCATCCTGCGGTCCGCCCCATTCGTTAGGAATGAGGAAATCCGGAATTGCTACACCCTTCATATCTGCATAAGAAACGATATTTGAAAGCAAGCCCTTAACCATTTCCTTGTCAACCTTGATTTCAAGCATTGTGTTATCAAACACTTCATCGGGAAGGATCTTCGGGAAACGGAAAGGAAGACCGTAATCAGAAGCAACATCAAAAGCTACATTAAGAAGCTCGAAGCGGCCTGTTTCAATGCCGTAGATTGAACCCATGTGATTGTCAACGTGTGACGGATTTTCAAGACCGAGTTTCTTAAGTCTTTCAATCTGTGCACGACACTCAGCCTCAATTTCATCAATATCAGCATTAAGCTCAACCTGGTCACTTTCGTGATAGAAGAATCCGTCTTCATCTCTGAGAGAGTCTGTGTTTGAAGCACCGACGGGTGCCCAACGATATTTACCCCATTCACTTGTGAATGTCCAATGAACACCGATGCCAAGCTCAGGATTTGCTTTTGCAAACTGAGCAGCTTCAGGTGCCCATGCACACGGTGCCATAATTGTTGACGATGTAAGCGCACTGGCAGGATCTTTAAAAAGATCCATAACAGCGAGGTTAGCACCTCTGCACATACCAAAGTCGTCTGCGTTTATAATAAGATATTTACTCATTTGAATCACCTGCTGATTATTTCTTAGCTGTTCTTGCTGCGATTTCAGCAACCATTTCACGCTGTCTCTTTTCTGTAACTGTATAGAAGAACATAGGAACAGCACAAGCAAACATACTGATTACACCCGAAAGAATAAGAACATCCCAGAGAGCTTCGGGGTTAGCAACCTCATATGTACGTGCATTAATACCTGCAATGCTCATTGAAAGAACACCGATAAATGCACCAACTGCCATACCGATCTTATTGATAAGAGTCTGCATTGCGAAGCAGATACCCTCACCTCTTTCACCTGTCTTCCACTCAAGATAGTCAACAGTATCACCGATCATTGCATAAGTCATAATATTGTTAACACCCTGAGGAATACCAAGGAGAACAAGACCGATCGCACAGATGATAAGCTTCCAAGGTGCATCGTAGCCAACGAAATACATTATTGCCATTACAATGCCGCCGAAAAGATGAACTGCGATATATGACCATTTCTTTGTAAATTTCTTTGACATCCAAGGAACAAGAATTGATGCAACCAAACCACCAGGAACAACAAGAAGTGTAATTATTCCGTACAAGCCTTCATTCTGAAGGATGTATTTTGCGAAATAAAGTCCGCCGGTATATGAATATACCATTCTTGCACCGCCGAGAACACCTGAAAGAACGATAAGAAGGAGTTCTTTGTTCTTAAAGAGGAGCTTAAGGTTGTGACCGAATGACGGAGGATTCTCGTCAGAAGTAAAGCGTTCCTGAGTGTTCTTGAAACCATAGAAGAACATCGGGATAGCCAAAACAACAAGAACAACAGCACTTATGAAGTAAACCCACTTAAGTGTATCTGCGTTAGCAATTTCCATTCCCTGCTTAACTGTACCGACAAAAGTCTGAATAGCATCATCTTTGCTGATTCCCTGGTTAGCAACCATATTAGCAATAGCTTCAGCTTTATGCTGGGCAATGAGTGCCTTGTCTGCTACTGTATCAGCATATTTGAACTTTTCTGTAACAGCGCCTGTAATCATCGGTATAAAAACAGTAACGATACCTGCACCGACGGTACAGAACATACGAGCAACAGTAAGAATATTGCCTCTAACAACGGTATCGTTTGTAAGGCAGGTTGAAAGACCCCAGTAAGGAACGTCAGCAATCGTATAAACAACGCTCCATACAACATAGATAACCGCTATTGTAACAAAAGCCTGTGTAGTCTGAGAACCGTTATAAACATTCTCTGCGCTGAATATCGGCAAGAAACAGAGGATCGTCATGATGCCGATCGGCAAAGCCATCCATTTAAGATACGGACGACACTTACCCCACTTAGTACGTGTCTTATCAACAACAGAACCCATAATCGGGTCATTGAGAGCGTCAAAAACACGAGCACCGAGCATAAGAACTGCAACAGCAATCGCACCGTTCATCGTACCCACAGTAACACCGTCAGCACCAAAGAGAAGTGCATCCGTCATAAACACAGTTATGTACGAACCGATAATTGTACAAATAAAATTCTGACCAAATCCAGCCACACTGTAAGCTAACGCTTCTTTTGGCTGAACTCCGACACCGGGTGTGGTGCCGAACAATGAATGTAAAGAAAACTTTTTCTTCATTACAAGACCTTCTTCCACAAATTTTGTCTATTTTAACACATTTCAACCCTGTTTGTAAATATATAAAAGTAAAAACTTACTATAATCACAAAATTACAGTAAGCTTTTTATAAAAAAACACTATAGATTTTTAAAGTTTATCTTTTTGTCCTGTTTTTTAAATTTTCAAACATTTCAATAATTTTAAATCTCGGTTCAATTTTTGGATTACGATTAACAAGATTAATCTCATCTTCATTTAAAGCAGACTGCAGTACCGTATCTTCAGCAGCTGCCGAAATACACATAGGAGGAAACATAACGCACCACCAGTTTTTTCCTTTTCCTTCCCCGATTTTTACAATCAAAGAAAGATATTCACCTGCAGGAAGAGTTACGGTTTCGTATGTTCTCGTTGTAAAATACTCTTTATCAATTGTTATTGCAACATCATAATCAAATTTGTTTTCTCGGATTACTTTGTTAGCTGTTTCTTCAAGAGTTTTTATCTTCGGTGTAATTTTTTTAACGGCGTTTTCCACATCAACGCTTCCGTCAAAAATATCTGCACCTGCTGTAAGTATCGCATCACGCACTTTCAACTTAATTGCTTGATCAGCTTCGCTGTCTGAAGCAGCAATCACATGTAACCGGAGAACATCTTCTCGTATTTCTTCAGCAGTATCCGCAAAAGAAATAATGCTAAAAATAATAGCAGTAATCATCGCAAGCGATATTGAAATTTCAATTTTTTTAACAAAAGACATACAGTCAACTCCTCGTTTAAGATTCAAACGGATTGTTGACTGTATATTTTAAATTATTCATAAACAGATAAGATTTCTTTTGTCTTTTCAATAAGAGCATCTGAAAGATTCTTCGGTGAAAGAACTTTGATGTCAGCACCGTACTGCATAATCCAGCTTATAAGACCGCTACTCAATTCAACGTCTGCCTTGAAAACAAAATGATTTTCATCAAAAATTTTCAAAGGCGTTTCATCACCGAATTTTTCAAGTATATCATCGATAATTCTGTTATCGCAACAAAGCTCAATTTCACCGGATTCACCTGTAAACATATTGAAAATTTTATTGGAATAGTCAGCTGTATCGAACTTATCAGTATATTTTGAAACCTTAGAAAAGTGTTTTGACGGTGAGTCAAGTAACTTAACCTGCGAGATTCTGTCGAGTCGGAGATGCATCAGGTTGTTGTATTTATCATTATTACAAACAAGATAATAATGATCATTTGACCAAAGCAACGAATACGGATTTATAATAAAAACTTTTCCTTCGCTTTTTTTCAGATATCTGTTTTCTAACTTTCGTTTAGCATAAGTGATCTGAACCTGTTTTGCCTTTTTTATTGCATCATCAAGTGACTTAATAATTTCGTACAAATCCTCTTTTTCAGACTTAAAAGTGCTTTCAACATAAATTTGCTCTCTGAGCTCTTCCTCCTGAAATTCACTCAGAAGATTTCCGATTTTATAAATCAGAGCTTTTGTTTTCTTAGATGAAATAAACTTAGCAGCCTGAACAGCATCGATAAGAAGACGAACTTCAGCAACATCAAACTTTCGTTCATTAAGATAATAACCTCTTTTGGGTGAACGTACATTGACGATATCCATACCGTATTCTTTTAATGCTTCAATATCACTGTAAATTGATTTTCTTTCACAGTTTATGCCGTATTCAGACAAAAGATCACATAATTCATTGGCTGAGTAAACATGTTCTTTGTCAGTTTGCCTTGTGAAAATATCATGCAAAAACAGAAGCTTTATTTTGTTAAGCTCTTTACCCAAGGTTATGCACCTCAATACTTCATTTTACTGTTTATCTGCTTAATTGTATGTTCATCAATTTTAACAAGCTCACGGTCATATGTAAGAATTCCGTTTACTTCAAACTCAACGTCGCTGACCTGTGTATATACAGTTGCTGAAAGACCCTTTGAAATTTTCGGAATAATCTGCTTTTCAAAAAGATTTTTATATGCCTTTGTTAAAGAAGCTTTGTCCTTGAACATAATATAACCAAAGCTCTTCTTATCATTCCACATATGGTTTTCTATCTTTCTGCTGTATCCGCCGAACTCAGTAAGAGCAAACGGTCTTCCGTCATTTTTACGCATTGTAACCGGAAGGATATAACGGTGCATACTGTTGATTTCGGGACCGCCCTGGTCATGCCATCCGCTTGCATGGTCAACAACTCTTGAAGGATCATAAGCCTTAACTTCTGTTCCTATTCTTTTTGCATCAAACTGTCCCCAAGCCTCATTGAACGGTACCCAACAGCCGATAGAAGTGAAATTATATAAATTATCTATAGTTTCATACATAACTTTTTCATGCTCGACACGGCACTCTTCAGGTGCAACTCTGAACAAATTATAATTCGAGTCCTTAGCCTTTCTTATACCGATATTCGGTAAGAAACCAACAACGAAATTGTCAATCTTTTCAGCACCGCAAACCATATCCTGCCATACGATCATACCGAGTCTGTCACAATGATAATACCATCTGTGAGGTTCAATCTTAATATGCTTTCTCAACATATTGAAGCCGAGTTCCTTCATCTTCTGAATATCGTAGATCATTGCTTCATCGCAAGGTGCGGTAAGTCCGCCGTCGCTCCAATAACCCTGGTCAAGAAGGCCGTTCTGGAAATACGGCTTATTATTAAGGCAAAGTCGCGGTATGCGCTTATCATCGTAACCAACGCTGAACTTTCTCATACCGAAATAGCTTGTAACAGCATCAAGTATATTGCCGTTTTCGTCGCAAAGTGCCAATGCAATGTCGTAAAGGAACGGATTTTCCGGACTCCAGAGCTTCTGCTCTTTGATATTAATTACAGCATCATTTCGTTCAATTTCACCCGCGAAGATAATTGTATCGCCGTCCTTGACGATAGCTTTAAGTGTTGCTTCGCCATCATAATCAGTTGAAATCTTAACAGATGAATTATCAATATCAGGAGTAATCTTAATCTTCTTAACAAAAACATCGCTGACAGGTTCAAGCCATACAGTCTGCCAGATACCGCTCGTTGCTGTATACCAGAAACCTTTGCTTTCACGAACCTGCTTACCTCTGTCCTGCCAATAAGCATCTGTCGGATCATAAACACGCAAAATCAATTCATTTTCACCGTCAGTTACGACATCAGTAATATCAACAGAAAAAGGAACGTAACCGCCCTGATGCTCAGTAACAACTTTACCGTTGACATAAACTACACATTTCCAGTCAACTGCTCCGAAATTAAGAATAACATTTTTTCCGTTGAAACAACTGTCAAGAACAAACTTTTTTCTGTACCATAAATAATCGTTTTCAGTAACAGTTCTTCCAACACCTGAGAGATAGCACTCCGGTGCAAAAGGCACGATAATCTCGCCATCAAATTTTTCAGGAATATTTTCATTCAATCCTGTGATTGCGTATTCGAATCTACCGTTAAGGTTCTGCCAGTCCTTTCTTACAAGCTGCGGTCTCGGATATTCCGGCAAAGGACAATCAGGATTAACATTTTCAGTCCATCTTGTTTTCAATTCAATCATATTAACAACTCCCGTAATTAAAAAGATTTTAATGCATTATCTTCAGCTTCCTGAAGCCAAGCTTGTGCTTCTTCAATACCCTTCGGAGAAGCTTCAAAAATTTTCTCACAAATAATATTCTTATCTGTTGCGTCATAAGAATACTCACCGTTATAATGAGCAGCATTCAAAATAAGTCCGTCGTCATTTTTGCTTAGCCAGACACGGTACCTGAACGTTTTATTTTCAATATTTCCTAAAAGAGGATCACATCCCATTGAACCGGAATAAATGTTTCCGTCACCTCTGAAAGGAATATTTCCCAAAAACCAAATATAGTTAGGTAATTTAACCATGGAGCACCTCCCAACTATTTTAAAAACTTTGATTTTATACCAATAAGTTTATAAAGAATACAAATCATAAAAGGTCTCTTTTTTCTGATGTACTTATTAAGCAATTCATCAGATTTAACTTTGAACATTTTATACTCATTGCTTGTTGTATATAAAGAATAGAATTGCACATCGTTAAGAATTTCATTTATATACTTAACTGAAGAAAAAAGTTTCATATAAGTTCCGGCTGTTTTAAGTGACAAAAAACTATGATACAAAAAAGTCGATACAAGTTTTTCGTTTATTTTCTTATAATCACAATCAATTCTTTTAAAATAATCAGATTGCCAGTTAAAAATAAAGCTTTGTACATCAAATGACTTAAAAACGACAGAAGTTGCATTATTCTCATTGATAAAATAAAAATAAACTTCATCTTTAACAAAAGAAACCGACTTACAGTATCGGAGATATGTATAAACAAAAACCATATCTTCAGCATAAGCACGACCAACCGGGAAACGAATGCTGTTTTCAATAATCAAAGATCGTTTAAACATTTTGGCCCAACAAGTAAAAAAGAATTGGTTAGAAGACGAAAGCATCTGAATAAAATCATCCTTGATGCTCGTAATGTCATACTTACCCGGCTCAAAAAATTCAATATAATCACTTCGTTCTTGCGAATTAGTATTATGTCGGGCACACATAATATCTGCTTCACCGTGAGAAAACATCTTATCAAAAGCATCTTCAAGCAGATAGTCATCACTGTCAAGAAAAAATATCCAATCGCCTTCTGCAGCATCTACACCGTTGTTGCGTGCAACTGAAACTCCGCTGTTTTTTTGATGAATAACTTTGATATTATTATATAAGCCGACATATTTGTCGCAGATTTGCGGTGAGCTATCGGTTGAGCCGTCATCAATCAGAATTAACTCGTTTTCAGCAAAGTTTTTCTGACTTATTACAGATTCAATAGCTCTTTCTAAGAACATTTTACAATTATAAACAGGAACAATTACAGATACTTTAATCTTCATACAATCCCTACTTAATCACCAAAAAATTTCTTAAACAACGAACTCAAACCTGAACTGGACTCAGCTTCAGGTTCATTTTTTTCGGCTGAATTATTTGCCACAGAAGATTTCAGTCCATCTACCTTATAAATGAACATAACGGATGAATCCATATTGCTTGCTTTGGTTGTGAAGATGGTATAACGTTTTCCAAGCTCAATCCAAGCAGTCATCTTAGCTGTGATCTCATCAGCATCACCGGTAATTGTAGCAAACTGAGAAATGCTTCCGATAGCAAATGAGCCTTCCAAACTTGAAACTGCAGAATCAATTGATGCAAGAGCATTACTGTCAGCAAGCACCTGAAGAGCATCAATTACATCTCTGTTATCATCTATAGCTTTCTGCAATTCATTAAGTGTCGCTACTGTCTGAGGAAGATTATCGATTGCTCTCTGCACCTCAGGATCATTAAGTTCATCCGACATCTTCTTTAACAAGTCCAAGCCTTCCTGAATTTTTGCTGCACTCGCTTCGTCACCGAATATACTGTTAAGAACAGCCAGGGCTTCCTCAATACCCTCTAAATCTGCACTTGAAATATAATCTGTAAGAACCTGAATGGTCTGCATATTCTGAGGTGTAGCAAAATTATTGAGAAAATCAATGAGTGCTTTATTTTCGGTATAGAGCTTCGCCGCACGGCCTACAAGGTCGCTGAGTTCAGAAATTTTATTCGGATCTGAAGTTAAAGTCGTAAGCAGGCGGTCTGCATCGATATCCTGTAAAGCCTTCTGAACAGAATTGAGTTTTGAAAGATTTTTTCTTACATCATCCATTGAAGTTGAAATTGAATTCAATCCAAGGTCAAGCGATGCAATCGGCAACGCTGCAAACATAAAATTACCTATTTCAAACTCAGTAACATCAGCCGAAACAACAAAGGTATCGTTAAATGAATACTGCATTTCTGTATTGGCATTCTGAGTAATGTCTGTAAGGCCGAGACTTTCGTTTATTCCCGGGAAACCAACCATAACTGTAAACTGATTGTTACCGTTGCTTATTGTTTTGCCGTTTGAAACACTGATGTTCTGGAACTTTGACTCGTTAAGTGTAGTACCGCCAACAACAACCATCGGCGTATACATAACAACATCCTTACCGTTGACCTTAACAACTTCATTTTTAGTGTTTATCATTTTTATGGTAATTTGCACATGCCCGCTTTTTCCTGCAAGATCCGCAGCAGAAATCGGCATACCGTTTAACGCATATGTAATTTTAAACTGCAAAGGAAGAGGAGCATTCGTCTTACCCTGATAATACAGATCAGTAGTATCCATATACCAGCGAAGATTTCTGCCGCTTACATCAGGAACCGAGTCGTCTTTGATATTTTCAATCTGTGTAAGATTGGTAACATCATCAACATAAACCTGACCGCGTGTGGTATGTAGCCAGTCACTTACAATAGTCTGTGTTACTTTTCCTGTATTATCGAGATTTACATAAACAGTTTCGTTTTTTGTAACGCTTCCTGCAGGCAAAGTATACTTAACTTGCTCCTGTGAACCTTCCAGAGTTTCTGTTATGTCCTGATTAACCTTTGAACAGGAGCAAAGAAACAATGTTACAAGCACAAGTATGAAAGCGGAAATTCGTTTAAATATCTTCATTTTCGGTTTCCTCACATTCATTAAACTGAGACGATGGGATACTTATAAATCCCGGGTTCTGTACCGTTTCTACAGACACTGTGCCCTGAACAGACTTAACAGTTGCTTCGGGCGACCATTCTTTCGAGGTTTTTGAGATAGTTTTCTCAAAAAAGATCAACAACGGTGTCAGTACAAAAATAATTATAAGAGCACTGATTATTGAACCACGTGCAAGAAGAGCACACAACTCTTTAACAATCGAAATACTTGAAACAAGATAAACTCCGATAGTTACAACAAAGAATACCACGGCACTCTGGAAAACAGAATGCATAGCTTCTATCGCAGCTTTTCTTACTGCTTCAAACTTGTTTGTTCCACTTCTGATTTCTTCTTTAAATCTTGAGGTAAGAAGAATTGCATAGTCAACTGTAGCACCAAGCTGAACACAAGAAATTACTGTTGGTGCAAAGAAAGAAATCGGAGTTCCGAAAATAGTTGAAATTGATTCATTAATCCATATTGCAAACTCAATAGAAAGAATAAGTACAATCGGGATGGAATACGACTTGAACAAAATCGCTATAATTACAAAAATCGCAAGTATAGAAATAATGCTTGTTACAGTAAAGTCAGTAACAGTTATATCAACAAGATCGCTGTACATTGCACCCTCGCCCGTAATGAATCCGTCAGGGTCGTACTCCTTAAGAATAGAGTACATTTCAGCAACCTGTTCGTTAGAAGGTTCAGTTGCGGCTTCAAATTCGGAATTTACAAGCATAACCTGATATCCGCCTTGCTTGATTATATCAGTAATGCCGTCCGGAATTACTGAATCAGGGATAGACGAACCGACAAACTGGTTATATGCAAGCATCGAAGTAATACCATCAAGGTCATTGATTCGATTTTCCATCTCAATAAGCTTTTCTGCGGACACAGAATCGTTTACAACAATGAAATGAGTTGTTTTCATATTAAATTCATCTTTGAGAGTATCAAGAGCAACAACGGAATCAAGATCTTCGGGTAATGTTGAAGTGATATTATAGTACTTCTTAACATTGGCAGAAAGTATAATTGCAGGAATCAGCAACACCGCAAAAGCAATTACGAAGGCTTTTCGTTTTTTGATTGAAAAATCAATTATTTTTGAAAAATCAGGAGAGAAAACCTTGTGCTTTTTCTCGTTAATTTTTTTATCAAATATAAGAAGATATGCAGGTAATATCGTTACAGCAGATATAACACCTATAACAACACCCTTAACCATAACTATTCCGATGTTAAAGCCGAGGGAAAGCTGCATGAAACACAATGCAACAAAGCCAAACACCGTAGTGGTTGAGCTGCCCACAAGCGAAGTTGCTGATGCTTTTAAAGTTTTAGCCATCGCTTCTTCTTTTGTAGCAGACTTAAGTTTTTCTTCTTCAAATCTGTTAATAACAAAAATTGAATAATCCATTGTTACCGCGAGCTGAAGGATAACACCGACACATTGTGTAATATACGAAACTCCACCTATTATCCAGTTTGTACCCATATTAAGAATTACGGCAATGCCAAGCACAAACATCATAACGAACGGAAGAATATATGATTCCATCGTTACAAACATTATAAGAAGAACAAAAATGATTGCCAAAGCAATATAAATCGGTAATTCTTTGTTTGTTATTTCTCTGATATCAGCATTAATCGGAGTAAGTCCGCTGAGCAAACACTGTTTTTGCGTCACTTTTTTAATTTGTGATACAGCTTCAATAACATCCTGAGATGAGCATTCAGGGTTAAATTGCACGAACATCATTGTATAATTTCCGTTCTGACTGTAAAAAACATTTCTGACTTCATCCGGAAGGATATCAAAAGGAATACTGGTATCAATCAAATCATCATACCATAAAACTGAAGCAACATTTTCAACCTCAGCTATTTTCTCCTTTAATTCAACTACCCTCTTAGACTGCATATTTTCAACAATGACCATCGTTGTTGAATCAACATGATATGTTTCACTCAGGACTTGCTGGCCTTTAACAGAATCAAGTCCATCCGGAAGATACGAAAGAAGATCATAGTTTACATCAGTAAATATATACCCTATCAAGCTGGGAATAAGAAGTATCAGCGAAATAATTACAACCAGCTTTGGTTTTTTTGAAATAAACGCAGATATTTTATCCATGTTATTCTCCTATTAATATAAAAACCTTGTAAAAAGATGGAATACAGAGCAGATATAGGTAACAAGGCTGATGCCGATCACAGCCGAAAGTGCAACAAGAACAGCCTTAATTTTTTCATACTCGTCTGCATTCATAATATATCTCATAATCGATGAGAATTTCTTTCCGTAAAGATCAAAATAACTGATTGTGTACGTTTTGAATGTAGAGGTGTCGTTTTCATCAAGTTCGAAAACACGAACACCGCGAGACACCATATTTCCGTAGCTTCTGAACGAAGCACCCGGAGTCTGAACAATATTTACACCGTCAATTTCTGCTGTAAAACAGTTAATATGATCATGTCCGAAAACAAGAGCACAAACATCACCACGTCTTCTGATTGCATCAAGCTGACCAAAATCTTCAGAAGTAGTTTCTGCATACTCAAAAGCAAAACCTGAAGCTTTGTCCGGATCAAGTTTATAAAACTTTCCTTCCCTACCCTTTACTGCAAGCTTGTCGTTTTCATCACACTGAACAAACAGTTCTTTTGTCTGAGGAACAGGAATGTGCTGAAACATAAGAGACATTACGGGAGAGCCGTTTTCTTTTTCAAGCTCTTTACTTTTATTTTCATACCATTCAATTGCTTCCGGTTTTACATATTCAAAACAGTTGTCACCGTTGTCATCAGCACCTGCAGAATCAATCATCCAGATGTTATATGCAAGCTTGTCCGAATCGGACGAGTAAATCGGGACATTATATGTATCGCAATCAACTTTGTCATTTTCAAGGTTGAACGGAACGCAATAATCATAAGTGCCGTAAATTTCAGCCTGTTCTTTTTTCGTAACACAATTCCTGTCGTCATGATTTCCGTACACAAACGCGAAAGGAATCTTTCTTTTTTCAATGGGCTTCAGAAGATATCCGAGAGCCTTCTTCATCCTCTTAAGGGTTCCTTTTTTAGTTTTAACATTTTGTCTGTTGCCTATCGGAGCATCATTGATATGGTTGCCGAGAATGTTGTCACCTGTAAGAACAATTAAGTCAGGATTAATTTTGTCATAAAACTTATTGAGCATTTTAAACATACCACTTCTGGGTATGTGCATATCCTGTGCATCACTGACCTGAAGTATCACAAACTTACCGTCAGAATTAAATTTCAATTTTTCTTTGTACATACAAAAACCCACTTTCTATACAAAGATAATTGTATCACAAACCAATACATATTGCAAGGAAAAGAGAATGGAAAAAACCGCCGAAGCGGTTTTTTATGTAACATCATCCTGTTTTTTAATTTTGAAAATCAAGCGAAGAATTCCTTTTAAAAATTTAGGCGATTCAAACATTACAACCTTCATAGCTATCCCCCATTTATTTTGCTACGATGATTCCGAGAATAATAATAACCACTGACAGAATCGCAACCGTAAAAGTTTTCGGACACATTAACGATATAAGCATCCCGAGACCGAAAGCTGTGAAATACAATCCGATTCTGTTCTGACAGCATCTGTTTCTTCTCATAAAAACACCACCATAGCTTTTACTAACATACTATGGCGGTGTTAAAATTTTGTTACAATTGCCAATCTTTTAAATCTTTGACTTCATTATACAGTGCTACATAACTTTCGTGTCTTGATTGGCAGATCTCACCTTTTTCAACAGCTTCTGCTATTTTGCAACCCTTATCATTGATATGTGAACACGAAGTAAATTTGCACAATCCGAGATAATCTGAAAATTCCGGGAAACATTCAGCAAGCTCATCTTTTCTGATAACATCGTTTGTTTCAAAATCAAGCGAAGAAAAACCCGGTGTATCCGCAATATATCCGTTTCCTACCTTAAAAAGTTCAACGTGACGTGTTGTATGACGTCCTCTGCCAAGTTTTTTACTGATTTCAGCTGTTTCTAATGAGAAACGCGGTTCAATACTGTTAAGTAAAGAAGATTTGCCCACACCTGAGTTTCCCGTAAAAACACTTATTGAGCCGTCCAAGAACTTAACAACTTCGTCAACGCCCTGATTTGTTGCATTTGATACGACAAAAGTATCAATTCCGCTTTTTTTGTATTTATCGCAGTATTCTGATGCACTGCACAAATCATCTTTTGTAAAGACGATAATCGGTCTGACACCTTTATGATACGCAACAGCTGTAAGCCTGTCAATTATCAGCAGATTCGGCTTAGGGTCACAGGTAGAAGAAACAATAACAAGATTATCTACATTAGCAATCGGCGGTCTGTTGAAAAAATTTCTGCGCTCGTTGATTGCATCAATTGAATTTTTTCCATGCTCATCAACGGTAATTTCCACGCTGTCGCCGACAAGAGGAATGATACGTTCTTTTCTGAAAACACCTCTTGCCTTACATTCATATATTTCACCGGCGGCCTCTACATAATAGAAGCCGCCAATTCCCTTAATTATAGTACCGTTTAATTTCAATTCAACTCACCAAGATCAAGACTGATATTAATTCGTGCATTTGAAGAATATTGCAAACCTGCAGGCGGATACTGCTTAACAACCACCGAACCTGTTGTTGACGGGTTGATGTATATCAGATCTTCATTAAAGCCTGCCGCAACGATTTTCTGGCGTGCATCTTCTGGAGTATCACCCAAAACATCAGGCATCACAACTAATGTTTCAACAGTTGTTGTTTCTGTTGTTGTATCTTCTTCATAAGTATACAGTGAAATATTCTTGATTTCGCCGGGTACAGACACAAAATCAATATCACATGTATAATAAACCTTACCGTTTATAAATAATTTAAGATTAGAATCAGATTTATAACCATCAACCTCAACACTGTATGAGGAGCCGTCAAGAGTAACAGTTTCAGAAGAAACCATAATCGAATCAAGACTTACGGTAACTGAGCCTAAAGATCCTGTGTTCGGTAAAGATACGTTGATTGAAACGTTCTGAACAACCTTCACACCAAGACTGACAGTAAGAGTAACTTCAGATCCCTTAGGAATTTTAGTATCCTTAGGAACAGAACCTTTTATTACATAGTCCTTCTTGATTGTATCGTCATAATCATACTGAATTGATACTACAAATCCGCTCGATCTGAGAAGCTGAGTTGCACCGTCATTAGTAAGTCCTGTAACATCCGGCATAGGCACAAGCTCAACGTTATTTGAATTATAAGAAAGATATGTGACTGTTACAGTTGAATTGATATATACCTTTTCTCCAGAACCCGGAGTGATATCAATAACTGTACCCGGTTCAACTCCGGAAGACTCATATTCAGAAGTATATGGTAATTCTTTGTCAATAACATTAAGCTTAAGATCAGACAAAGTGTTTCTGACAGTAACATAATCCTTACCCTTCAGCTCAGAAGGAATAGTTACCATTTCTTTGCCGGTAGCAATAACTAATTCAATCACAGTCTTCTCAGGATTGATTTTTTCACCCTTGGCAGGTGTCTGTTCAAGGATTGTGTTAGGTGTCACAGCGGTATCAAGCTTTTCGGTTACTGTAAACACAAAATCAGAATATTCCTTTTCAAAAAGCTCTTCTGAATACTCTTTTCCGATAAAATCAGGAACCTTAACTGTTTTATCACCTAAACCGAGCACCAAAGATATACCTGCAACAAGTAAAATTACCAAAGCTGCAATTACACCGATAAGAATAGGAATGGTCCGATTCTTTGTTTCAGGTTCATCATCTTCATCCACAGTATCATTAACCTCATACGCAGTTACACTACCGGTAACATTAGGTATATACTTAGTAGGTTCGTTATTTGCATAACTGTAATCAAACTTAATTGAAGGATTTCTTCTGAATTCCTCAAGATCAAGAAGCATTTCAGCTGCAGACTGATAGCGATCATACGGGTTCTTCTGCATAGCCTTGATGATAATCTGCTCAACACCAATCGGTATCTGAGGATTAATTTCTCTTGGCATAACAGGATCCTTCTGCAGCTGCATAATGGCAACCGATACAGTGTTGTCTGATTCAAAAGGCAACTTACCTGTAAGCATTTCATAAAGCATAACGCCAACAGAATAAATGTCAGCTTTATCGTTGGTTACATCGCCTCTTGCCTGTTCAGGACTGATATAATGTACAGAACCGATTGCAGAATCTGTCATTGTTCGTGTTTCACTTGCAAAAAATCTTGCAATACCGAAATCAGTAACTTTAATGACACCGTTTTCAAGCAAAAGAATGTTCTGGGGTTTGATATCTCTGTGTACAATTCCTTTGTCGTGTGCATGCTGTAACGCTCTGAGAACCTGCATAATAAAGAATACAGCTTCACGGTGATTAACAACACCCTGCTGCTGAATGTACTCTTTAAGAGTAATTCCCTCAACATATTCCATTACTATGTATTGTAAACGATCTCCGTAGCTGACATCAAAAACCTTGACAATGTTCATATGAGAGAGAACCGCAATAGCTTTTGATTCATTTTTGAATCTTCTGCGGAATTCTTCGTTTGCAAGAAATTCTTCCTTAAGAATCTTAACTGCAACTATTCTGTCATCGATATTATCGTAGGCTTTGTAGACAACCGCCATTCCGCCGACACCGATTATTTCGCGGATTTCATAACGTCCGTCAAGTCTTTTTCCAACATAATTCTGCATATTTCTACCTCCCCGTTTATCTGTCGGTAACAGTTACAACAGTTACGTTGTCACCGCCACCGTTGCGGTTAGCTTCATCAACAAGCTTATCCGCTAACGAATAACTGTCATAGGTATTACACATTTCCTTTATTTTAGAATCATCAACAAAATTTGTAAGTCCGTCACTGCAAAGAAGAACAATATCCCCTTCGTTATAAACCTCCTGACTGTAGTCAATACGAATTGTATCATCAACACCGAGAGCACGGGTAATTACATTTTTCTGCGGATGATCCTTAGCTTCTTCTGCAGAAAGTTCACCTCTGTCAATCATAAGCTGAACAACCGAATGGTCATTTGTAAGCTGAGTGATGCTTTCGTTGGTCACAATGTAAATTCTCGAATCACCAACGTGTGCAATGTACAAAGCATCGTTTTTGATTATAGCCAAAACGACAGTGGTTCCCATTCCTTTTAAAGAATCATCATTTCTTGATTTTGAGAAAACAGTTGCATTGGCTGCTTCAATCGCAGACACAATAAGATGCTTGATTGAATTATCATTCATAGCCTGATGGTAGCCAAAATTAAGTTTATCGGCAATAGTTTTAGCAGCTGATTCACTCGCTATATTACCACCGTTTGCTCCGCCCATTCCGTCACAGACAAGTGCCCAGGTTACTCCGTCGGAAAATTCACCGGAAAGACAAAAATCCTGATTATTCTGTCTTACTGCACCTACATCTGATTTAGCAGAAATTTTCACTGTTCTCCCTCCTTTTCTTTTTTCTCACGAACATGCTTACTGCGAAGCTGTCCGCATGAAGCATCAATATCAGAGCCAAGGCTTCTTCGTATGGTTGTATTGACACCTTTTGAATTTAATATATTCATAAAACGCTGTAAACGGTCGTTTGTACTGCGTTTATGTTCACTTTCATTGATTTCATTTGCAGGGATAAGATTGACGTGGCACAACATCCCTTTAAGCAAGGAAGCAAGCTCATAAGCACATTCATCTGAGTCGTTAACATCTCTTATCATCGCATATTCAAAAGATATTCGTCTTGAAGTTGAGTTGGTATAATCCTTGCAGGCCTTTATTAATTCTTTAACCGGATATTTTTTATTAACCGGCATTACAGCTGAACGCATTGTATCATTCGGTGCATGCAATGAAATAGACAATGTAAGCTGAAGCTTTTCTTCAAGCAAATCATAAATTTTAGGAACAATACCGCAAGTTGAAAGCGAAATGTTTCTCATAGAAAGATTAAGACCCTTTTCGTCACTTGCAAGCTTTAGAAAGCGGATTGTATTGTCGTAATTATCAAGCGGTTCACCCATACCCATCATAACTACGTGTGAAACACGGATATCCATATCTCGCTGTGTTGCATGAATCTGACCGAGTATTTCAGAGGGCATAAGACTTCTTACGCAACCGCTTTTTGTTGATGCACAAAATGTACATCCCATTTTGCAGCCGACCTGTGAAGACACGCATAAGGTGTATCCGTATTTATACTTCATCAGAACAGATTCAACAAAATTACCGTCAAAAAGTTTAAACAGATACTTAACCGTAGAATCAATTTTTGAAACTTGTTTTAATTCAATCTCACAGCTTCTGACAGGATATTTTTCATTAAGTATATTACGCAAGGCTTTAGGCAAATTTGTCATCTCGTCATAACTCATTGCACCATATACCTGAAGCCAATCAAATATCTGCTTCGCACGAAACTTAGGTTCATTCAACGAAGCAATGACATTTTCAATTTCAGATAAATTCATTGATTTTATGTCAAAGTCAGGCAAATTTACACATCCTTAATTTTTCTGAGTCCCGCAACAAAAAAGCCATCACAGCCATGTAAATGTGGCATCAAAGTAACATAATCAGTTTTATCTGAGTATCTTTTAAGTTCGGGTAACACTGTAAATGTTTCAAAGTTACTGTGTTCTGATAAGAATTTTTCAACAACAAACTCATTTTCCGCCTTGTTCAAAGAACAAGTTGAGTAGATCAAAGTTCCGCCATTTTTAAGATACTTAGCAGAAATACAAAGAATAGAATACTGCAAATCCGGTAAATTGTCAACTTCAGCAAGGTTCTTGTACCTTATTTCAGGCTTTTTCCGTATTACACCAAGACCTGCACAGGGCACATCACAAAGTATTTTATCAGCTTTCGGAAGCTGGATATTGAACTTCGCACCGTCATTTACAGTTGCTTCAATATTAGTAATTTCTAATCTTTCAGCACCGTTTTTTATAAGATTAATTCGCTGCGGATAAAGATCCATTGAATAAATCTTTCCGCTGTTGTTCATATTCTGTGCAAGGGTAAAGCTTTTTCCGCCCGGTGCGGCACAAATATCAAAAACGATATCATCTTCTTTGACACCGAGTGCACTGCAGCATAACTGGGAAGCAAGATCCTGAACATGGAACAAACCGTCCTGATAAGCTTTGGTTTTATGTAACGCTCCGCTTCCGCGAACAACTAAAGCGTTTTCAACAAGATCAGAAGCAACAGCTTCAAACCCTTCGTTTGCAAGAATATCTTTAAGTTTTTTTGTGTCAGTTTTTAAAGTATTAACTTTAACAGTAGTTTCAACTGAACCGAATGTCGCTTCAAGAAGTTTTACAGCCGTTTCAGCACCATAATCTTTAATCCATAAATCACAAAGCCACTTCGGTGCTGAATATTTAACAGAGATATCGTCAGTTTCAGTAATACCGTTAGAACTGATTTTTCTTAAAACAGCATTTACAAGCCCTGAAGCAAACGAAGCACCGTTATTCTTTGTCAGCTTCACACTTTCATTAATTGCAGCTGATGCAGGCACCTTATCCATAAACAAAATCTGATATGCACCCATACGAAGAATCGTCAGAACCTGCGGTTTCAGTTTTTTCAAAGGCTGTTTAAGGTAACGTGACAGTTCATAATCAAGAGTTATCAGTCTTTCTATCACTCCGTAAACTAAGGCAGAAGCAAAAGACTTTTCGACTTGCGGCAATTCTGATTTATCAAGAAAAGAATCAAGCACAAGGTTTGAATATGAATTATCTTTTTGTATTCTGTTTAAAATTTCAAACGCCGTCTGTCTTGCTGTTTTCATAAAAATCCTTATCTGCGTCTGTTGTTGCCAAGTAAACGCATAGCGTAATATAAAAGATTAACAACTGCCGTTGCAAGTGCCGCAACATATGTCATAGCTGCCGCTGTAAGAACACTCTTTGCACCGTTATGTTCTTCACCTGTAAGCATACCTGTTTCCTCAATTACCCGTAAAGCACGCTTACTTGCATTAAATTCAACAGGCAAAGTAACAAGCTGAAAAACAGCTACAAATCCGTAAAGTGCAAGACCTGCAATTATACAGTAAAAGCCAAAATCAGAATTGAATGAACCGTATGCAAGGAAATAGCCGAGAAAAGCAATCAGAAGTCCGAAACGTGAACCGAAATTTGTAACCGGAACAAGAGCTGTACGTATTTTATTCGGAAGATAGTTTTCAGCGTGCTGAGCTGCATGACCCGCTTCGTGACACGCTATGCCGACTGCAGCAATTGAAGCACCGCTATACACGTTCTGTGATAATCTGATGACCTTCTCGTTCGGAGAATAGTGGTCAGAAAGCTTACCTGCACAAGCTACAATTCTAACATCAGTAATGCCGTAATGATTAAGAATCATCTGTGCCGCCATGGCACCCGTAATTCTGCGCGAGTTCGGTATTTTTGAGTATTTTTTATATGCACCGTTAACCTTAGCCTGCGCTAAAAGTGAAAGAATAAGAACAGGTGCGGCAAAAAGAAGATACGAAAAATAATTTCCAAAAAACATTAAATCACCTTATTTCAGAATTATTCCCTTCTCAATCGGATTTCCTCTGAGAAAATCTGAAGCATTCATTGCTTTTTTACCCTCAGTCTGCAAAACAATAATTTCAACAGACGTTGATTCACCGCAAGCAACAATAAGCTTTTTATCAGAAACAACCACCTCTCCGGATGTAGCATTGCATTTACCGGATACAGCAGTTTTATGAATTTTAATAGTTTTCTCTCCTAATTTTGCAGTGGCTACAGGCCAGGGAGAAAGACCTCTTACTTTATTGTGTACTTTCTGTGCACTCTCATTCCAATCAATAGGACACAAATCTTTGGAAAGCATAGGTGCATAATTTGATTCTGAATCATCTTGCTTTTCAGGTTTTAACTCGCCTTTTAATAACAAGTCAATAGTTTCAGACATAACATCCGCACCGAGTACAGAAAGTTTGTCGTGCAACTCACCTGCAGTTTCATTTTCACCGATTTCAACAGTTTTTGTAAGAAGCATATCGCCTGTATCAAGGCCAACATCCATCTTCATTGCAGTAACACCGCTGATTTTTTCACCATTAAGTACACTCCACTGAATAGGCGCTGCACCTCTGTATCGAGGCAAAATTGAAGCGTGCATATTAATACAGCCATATTTAGGATAATCGAGAATTTCCTTCGGAAGGATTTTTCCATATGCAACAACAATAATCAATTCAGGTTTAAGACTTTCCAGAATCGAAATTGCTTCCCCGTCTTTCATTTTCAACGGCTGATAAACAGGTATACCTGCTTCAACAGCACACTCTTTAACAGGAGGAAACTGCATTTTATGTCCTCTGCCTTTCGGTTTGTCAGGCTGAGTAAAAACGCCCTTTACATTATGACCGTCACTGATCAGTCGTTCAAGACAAGGAACAGCAAATTCAGGAGTTCCCATAAAAACTATATCCATAGTGTTCCTCCGTTAATTACTCTCAAGCTCACCGATAACATGACTTGTGTAAAGAATACCGTCAAGATGGTCAATTTCATGACAGAAACAACGAGCTTTAAGACCTTCACCCTTATACAGGCACCATTTACCTTCACGGTTCTGTGCTTTTACTATTACTGATTTAGGTCTTTCTGTAACACCGAATTTTCCGGGCAAAGAAAGACAACCTTCCGTTTCATGCTGAACTTCTTCAGAACGTTCAACAATTTCAGGATTAACAAGCTCAAGGTATCCGTCACCACAGTCCATTACAACAACACGTCGTAAAATTCCGACTTGAACAGCAGCAAGACCTGCACCCTCAGCTTTATAAAGAGTGTCCTTCATATCATCTAAAATTGTAAAAAGCTTTTCGTCAAAATTTTCAACAGGTCTGCTTTTTTTAGATAAAATGGGATCACCTAATTTAACTATGTTTCTTATTGCCATTTTATTTCCCTTTCGTCTGTCAAATAATATTTTCAGGATTAATATCTATGTAAACCGACACCCGGTTTGATACCTCTGACAAAACTTCAGTTAAAACCTCAGACATCATCTTTCTGAAGTTTTTTGAATTTTTACATTTAATTATCAAACGATATCGGTATTTATTGCTTACTTTAGAAACTCTCGCAGTCATAGGACCAAGAATAATAACCTTTTCATCCTTATATTCATTACGAATTTTTTCGGTTATCTTCAAGAAAAATTTTGATGCAGCTGCATGAACATTTTCTTCCTTAATACCAAGAAAACCTACGAGTGCAATATCACAAAAAGGCGGATATATAAGCATTTTTCTCAATTTCATCTCAGTTTTATAGAAGTTTTCATAATCCTGCTGTGCAGCCATATTGATAACATCATTCTCAGGTGTCATAGTCTGAATAATCGCTTTACCCTTGAACGTACCTCTACCGGCACGACCTACCACCTGAGTAATCAGATCAAAAGTACGTTCCTGACTGCGGAAATCATCATTGTTAAGCTGTCCGTCAGCGTTTATAACGCCGACAAGTGTAACATTTTCAAAATCAAGCCCTTTCGCAACCATCTGAGTACCAAGAAGAATATCATATTCACCCTTAGCAAAAGCTGACAGTTTTTCTTCGTGGGCATGTCTGCTCATAGTACTGTCCGCATCCATACGAAGTATACGTGCAGACGGAAAAAGAGCGGTTAATTCATCTTCAATTTTTTGTGTGCCGACACCTGAATATCGCACATCAGTCGAATTGCATTCCGGACATAAGCTTGAAAAAGGCTGTGAATGTCCGCAATAATGACACATAAGCCGTCCGTTGGCTCTGTGGTATGTCATAGAAATACTGCACGAAGGACAGGTAAAAACATAACCGCAGGATTTGCAGGATGCAAAAGTATTGTAACCTCGACGGTTCATCAGAAGTATAGTCTGATGTCCTTTTTCAAGATTATCACTTATTGAATCAGCAAGTTCTTTACTGAAATACGAAGAATCGCTCAATGCATCAATACACATATCAACGATCCTTACATCAGGAAGTTCAGCGGTTGAGTATCTCTTCGAAAGTTTATTGATAGTGTACCTTCCGCTTTTAGCTTTAGAATACGTTTCAAGGCTCGGAGTTGCACTTGCAAAAACAGTCACAGCTTTATGGTATGCTGACCTGAAAAGAGCGACCTCTTTAGCGCTGTATCTCGGACTCTTTTCAGATTTGTAAGTATGCTCCTGCTCCTCGTCTACAATAATAAGACCCAGATTATCCAAAGGAGCAAAAACAGCACTTCTTGTACCGACTACAATCTGTACTTCTCCGTTTTTGATGCGCTTCCATTCGTCCATTCTCTGCCCTGCTGAAAGTGCACTGTGTATAACTGCAGTTTTACCGCCATACCGTCTGCGGAAAATCTGAATTGTCTGCGGTGTAAGAGCAATTTCGGGAACCATAACAATTACCTGCTTACCCACAGAAACCATATAGTCAATCAGTTTAAGGTAGACCTGCGTTTTTCCGCTACCGGTAACACCGAACAAAAGCGAAGCTCCGCCTTCACCCTTATTATAAAGTTTCAGCAAGCTGTTATAAGCTTTTTTCTGTTCATCGTTAAGAACAATTTCAGGTGCTTCAAAAACATCCTGAATTTCGCCGCCGGGAATTCTGTAAACTTCATTATCAAAAATCTCAGCATATCCTTTTTTAGCCAGGGCATGTACAACAGCAGGCGTAAAGCCTGTAAAATAACATACTTCTTTAACGGATGCAGTGTCAATATCAGCAAGAAGTTCAAGGATTTCCCTTTGTTTCTTTGTGATTTTATCCGTAGATTCAAGTGCATTTAAGCCTGTTTCGGTAATCCTCACCATTTTAACAGTAAGATCTCCGGCTTTGCGTGCAGAATCGTAATTTCTGAAAAGCAAGCCGTCCTTTGTCATTCTTTCAAGAACAGACAAATCCTGCACAAATCCAAGAGTCTTCAGTACCTTTTCACCGTCAACATAGCCGTTTGCAGCTTTAATAAACTCATAAATCTGCAAAGTGTCAGCATCAACACCAGATAAATCAACATCGCCTGCAGCTGCATAAGTCGTAACAACACGGTGACACATACCTGCAGGGAGAATCGTCTTTGCAGCGTCAAATAACGTACAGAAAGTACGCTCTTTCAACCATTCAATCAGCTTAATCATTTCGTCTGAAAGAATCGGTTTTTCGTCAATAACCTGCATAATACTTTTTAATTTATCAGTTGATTTATCAGAGTGAAAAACACTCATAACTATACCCTGACGGCATTTATTATCTTTTCCGAACGGAACAAGAACTCTGCAACCGGGTTTTAAAGCTGAATCTTTTTCATTAACAAGGTAGTCATATGCCATATCAAATGAATTGGTTGAATTTTCAATAGCAACCGATGCAATTATGTACCCAGACATATTCTACCTCCTGAAAAATTTAAAGATTATAAATTCTTGATCTCGTCAGGTTCAACAATTTCGTATTTACCGTCAATGATTTCATCAATAGCAATACTTACAGGCTTCTCGATAAGAATAATTCCGTCTTCTTCAGCCTCTTCTGAAATTTCACGAGCTCTCTTTGCAGTTGCTCTTACAAGTGAATAGCGGCTCATGTGATTCGAAAGCACAGAGCTGAGATCCGGATTGAATTTAAATTTTTTGTTCTGATCAAACATTACTTATTTACCTCACTTAAAATTTTATTTCTTCTGCTTACTTTGAGTTTTTCAGCAAAAATTATTGTTTTAACGTCTCTTACAGCATCCATAAGATCGTCATTAACTACAACGTAATCATACTCACAGATTCTTTCAAGCTCACTGCATGCAATATCGAGTCTGCGTCTGACATCTTCGTCGTCCTCGCTACCTCTGTTGCGCAAACGCTCTTCAAGAACCTGCTTGTTCGGCGGTGTAAGGAAAATACTTACAGCATCAGGATAAAGCTTTCTGATATTACCAGCTCCCTGTACTTCGATTTTCAATACAACCACTTTGTTTTCATTAAGCCAATTATCGACCGGAGCCTTCGGCGTGCCGTAATAATTATTACCATACTTAGCATATTCGAGCATTTTTCCCTCTTCAATTGCTGAAACGAAACAATCCTCGTCAACAAAAAGGTAATCAACACCGTCTTTTTCGTTATCTCTCGGTTTTCTTGTGGTCATTGAAACTGACTGTACAAGACCAATATCAAGCTTAAATAACTCAGCGAGAACCGTGTCCTTGCCCGAACCTGAAGGACCTGAGAGAACAACAAGCAAGCCATCATTATGCATCTTCATCGTCCTCCTCATAATCCTTTTCTTCATCAAGCCTGTTGGCAACAGTTTCAGCCTGAAGATACGTGAGAATAACCTGATCACAGTCAGTTATTATAACCGCACGTGTACGTCTACCGTGTGTAGCATCAATAAGTGTGCCGTTTTCTTTGCACACCTGAACAATTCGCTTAATAGGTGCAGACTCAGGGCTTATTATTGCGATAATACGCTCAGCGTTGACCATATTACCAAAACCTATATTAATCAGTTTCATAACAAACTCCTTACTCTATATTCTGAACCTGTTCACGAATTTTCTCGACTTCAGACTTGATATCAAGCACACAGCGTGCAATTTCAACATCACAAGCCTTTGAACCGATTGTATTAGCTTCACGGTTAATTTCCTGAACAAGGAAATCCATTTTTCTGCCGATAGCTTCTTCAGACTCGAAAAATCCTTTAAGCTGTTCAAGATGGCTTCTGAGACGAACCGTTTCTTCCGCCACAGCAATTTTGTCAGCGTATATTGCAGCTTCAGTAAGAATTCGTGCTTCATCAACATTAACACCTGAAAGCACATCATTCATTCTTGCAAGAAGCTTTTGTGTATATTCCTTAACCGTTTCAGGTGAACGTGATTCAACATATTCAACCTTTTCAAGGATATTGTCAGCACGCGAACAGATGTCATCGCGAAGCTTTTCACCCTCAACCTTACGCATTGAAATAAACTTATCTACTGCAGTTTCTGCAACAGATTTAACCGCACTCCAGATTTTCTCTTCATCTGCTTCTTCCTTACGGATAAGCAATACATCATTAAATCGAGCAAGAATTCCCGCATTGAGATTATTATCTATACCATACGATTCAGAAAGCGACTTGAAAGCTTCAACATAACCTTTAGCAAGAGAGTGATTAATTTCAACAACTACACTGTCATCCTCAAGGTTGTCCACCTGAACATAGCACTCAATCTTACCACGTGCAACTTTTGACTGCACAAAGCTTTTAAGCTTCTCATCAAGAAAGCCGTAAATCCTCGGAGTCCTTGATGAAAAGTCAAAATATCTGTGATTAACACTTTTAATTTCAACAGTTATGTTCATCGAATCAATTGTTTCCTGATGACGACCATAACCTGTCATACTTCTTACCATATTAATACCTCTTATTTTCCTTTACAACAACTTCCTTGTAACAACGTCGGAATGTCTCCCGAAAGAACACCGTTATTATCTTCAAATCCTAAAGCAACCGCAACTTCAACACCTTTGTCAGCTTTGTACTCTGCCATATAAACATTGCGGTTTCCGCCATAATTAAGTGCACTTCTTATAAGACCTTCAATAGTTTCAGGATCGTTGTCATATGAATCAACATACAGTATTTCCATTGAATAACCGTTGAGTCGGAACACGCATTTACCACACTCTCTGTTGTCATCCGAAAGGTCGTAACCAATATAACCCGCAAGAGTATTATCTTCACGAAAAGGTAAGCCTAACTCATTGTAATTCAACGGTACAAATTTAAGCATAAACAAGCTCCTAAAATTTATTTACACGCATACCTGAAGAAACCTTAAGACGGTGAACCTCATCTTCGGTAAGATTACGCCACTTTCCCTGAGGAAGCATACCAAGCTTCAGAGAACCGATATGGGTACGCTTAAGACGAGCCACTTCAAGACCGAGAGCCTCGCACATACGGCGTATCTGACGGTTTCTGCCTTCATGCAAAATCACTTCAAGTACAACTCTGTTATCGCTTTTTTCAATAATGTGAGCATCAGCCGGTGCAGTTTTTCTGCCGTCAATTTCAATACCTTCATTGAAAGCAACAAGCTGATCCTCTGTAACATCGGGACGTACGGTTACTCTGTATGTTTTAGGCACATGCTTTGACGGATGGGTAAGATAATTGGCAAACTCACCGTCATTTGTCATAATAAGCAGACCCTCAGAATCTCTGTCAAGTCTTCCGACAGGATAAACTCGCGCACCAACATCTTTAACAAGCTCAGCAACACATTTTCTTCCGAGCTCATCTTCCATTGTAGTAATAAAGCCTCTCGGCTTATGAAGCATAATATAATAATGCTTTTTAGAAGACACTATCTTCTTTCCGCTAACAGTAACCGTATCACGCTTGGGATTAACCTTGTCGCCAAGTCCCGCCACCTTACCGTTAACCTTAACCTTGCCCGAAGCAATAAGTTCTTCGGATTTTCTGCGAGAAGCTACCGCACACTGCGATAAATACTTCTGAAGCCTGATTCTATCATCAGTCATTTTATTTCTCCTTTAATCTGTTAACTACATTCTCTGTACACTTTCATTCACTACAATCGGTTGTGTTTCTACAACAGCACCGTTAAGATAATACTCACAATATCCTACAACTGTCCCGGATGTAATCGGAGCATAAACAAACTTATCAAGAAACAGTCTGTAATAACTATTCTGAGAATCCAAATAAGAGTAAACAAATGGTTTAACGTTTATGCTGACCGAATTTTCTACTCCACCTACAACAGAAATTTTCGACGGTAGAGCAGGCCTTACAACACATTCTTTTAATCTTAAAAAGCCATAATCAAGCATTTTGATATGGTCATTCCAATCGTCAGGTGCATTTAACGTAACCGCAACCAGTTCGGCTGAATCTTTTTTCGCATAGGACACCAGACACCTTCCGCTTTTTTTCGTGAATCCTGTTTTTATTCCCAAGGCACCATCGTAAAGATTAAGCAACTTATTGTGATTATACAGCTTTCTCCGGTACGGTGGATTACCGAATGTTACAGAAACACTCTCAGAAGAGCACACCGAAACAAACTTCGGGTTCTTAACTGCTGCTGCCCCTAAAAGTGCCATATCATAAGCAGTAGAAAAATGTTCATCCGCGTCAAGACCCGAAGGCGTTACAAAAGAAGTGTTTTTCATCCCTATTTCAGTGGCACGATTATTCATCATCGATGCAAAATTTTCAATACTGTCACCAAGAAAGAACGCTGTAACATTTGCTGTATCATTTCCCGAAGACAACATCATACCGTAAACTAGCTCATTTAAAGAAACACTGTCACCGTCAACAAGACCCATTGATGTACCTTCAACCTTCAGCATATCGTCCGAAACAACAATCTCACTCTGCAGTTTACCTGACTCTACCGCAAGCAAAGCAGTCATAATTTTTGTTGTACTTGCCATTGAATGCCTCATATCAGCATTTTTAGAGAACAAAACCTCACCTGTTTGCACATTAAGAACAACAGCACACTCAGCCGAAAGTGATCTGTCATTTAAGGCAGAAACTCTCAGCACGCAAATCGAAAGTATTACACAAAATGATATTAACTTTTTAATCATACAACCACCTGCCCGTAAATTATATGCGGGCAAAGGCAGTTTTATTTAATATGAATTATTCGATATCTTCAAAAACAGAATCAACAACATCAGTTGTCTTGTCTGACTTGAACTTTGTAACAACGTCAGTTACCTTGTTAACAACATCGGGAACCATGCTGATGATTCTTTCTGCTGAATTTTCTGCACCCTCCGATACGTACTTAACGCTTACGTCACCGTCCTTGATAACAAGGAAAGCTACGGGAGAGATTGTTACACCGGCACCGCCGCCGCCGCCAAAGAGTTCCTTTGATGTTTTTGTCGGGAAATCAGAACCGCCTGAAGCAAAACCATATGTAACTTTTGAAATCGGAATAATTCTAATACCCTCACCTGCATCGATTGTATCACCGATAATTGTCTGGCAATCAACCATTTCCTTAATTCTGTCAATAGCTGTTGCTAAAATTCCTGATGCTGACTGATCTTTCATTGTTCTTGTCCGCCTTTCAAATTATTGTTTTTCTTTTTAGCTTTTAAATATACAAGTAATGCTTTTACAAGCCTTACCACAAGTCGGAATACAAACGCAATTCCGGCATTGATTACACTTCTCGGGATAAGTGCAACTTTCGTTTCAAACTCACCCTTCGTTTTATCTCCGCAATATTCTGCCCAAATATTCACATCGTAATCTTTAACGTGACATGATGAACAAATGAAGCCCAGCGGAGGATAAATCATCTGACAAAACTTACCGTACTTAATCGCAGTCTGTGCTGCATCACCCTCGGTAACCCATATTCTTATCCTGAGCTTTTTTATATAAATACTTTTAAGAAAACCTTTGGAAAACTTTCCGAGATATGATGCAACGTTATTTATAAGTTCTACTATACCGAGCACACCCTGATCTTCGTAAAAAATCTTAATCGGGTTTTCTTTTTTAGCTGTATTGGCAACAGGCGTTTCAGCGGGTGCAGTTTCAGCCTGTGTTTTTTCCTGTTTCGGCTTTTTTTCTTTTTTCGGTTTCTTTTTGCTTTCATCTTTAGGAAGAATGTTAAATTTAACAAACAACCATGACACTCTGAGCTTAAAAACATCGCCATATTCCATATCAAGAACAACAGGAATGCTCAGTACTGCAATAAAAAACAAAACTACGCCGAGAATTATGTACAGGGCTGTCATAAACAACACCTCCTATTCAACATCTTCAACTGCCTGGATTTCTCCTGTGATTGCTGTGTTTTCAATTATCTGACCGTCATCAAGATTAATTTCAAGCTGATTGGGAAGTTCATCGTTCTTAGGCATATCCTCGTGATCAGGTAATTCAGGGAGTTCTGAAAGGTTATTAACACAGAAACATTTCAGAAACTCCGGTGTTGTACCGTAAATAAGCGGTCTGCCCGGCAAATCAAGTCTTCCTCGTTCTTCAACAAGCCCTTTAAGGATCAAAGTCTGAATTACACCTGAGCAATCAACGCCTCTCACCTGCTCAATAAAAGCTTTTGTAACAGGCTGGTTATATGCAATAACTGCAAGCACTTCAAAAGCTGCGTTAGAAAGCGGTGCATTCTTTTTAATTTCAAGAACAGCTCTTACTTCATCAGCATACTTCTGACGTGTGCAAAGCTGATAAAGGTCATCCATTCTCACAAGACATATTCCACTCTCATTTTCGTCAAGAGCTCTACCAAGTTCTATCAGAACAGATTCAACCATTTCTTTTTCTATTTCAAGCGCTTCAGCAATTCTTTCAAGTTCAAGCGGCTCACCTGCCGCAAAAAGAATAGCTTCAACAGCAGCCTGCAAATCATTCATTTTCATCCGCGTAGTGTTCCTCCACATCAAAGTTAATATCCGAATCGACCATTTCTACTTCAAGATCTCCCTCAACATCATTAAGAACAATTTTCTTATCTTTTGTAAGTGAAAGTAAAGCAAGGAAGGTTGCAACCATCTCCGAACGTGATTCAGCTTTTTCGAAGAATGTTTTAAATCGTTGCTTTTTTCTTTTAAAAAGCTTGTCCATAATAAAACCGACACGCTCTTTAATCGGCACAATCTTATGTGCGACAATACCTGAAAAAGCTTCAATCGGTGGCGGAAGATTTCTTTTTCCCCTTACGACAGCCGCAAGATAAGCTTTAATAAGTTCAAACGGTTCATGAAGTCTTGTATATGTCATATCCGGTGCAAATTTTTCCGGTTTACGTGAGTGGTAATCAAAACCGTCCGCAATTTCAGAAAGCTTCTGTGCCATAAGCTTACAGTCTTTATATTCAGAAAGTTCACCCTGCAATTCAGTTTTAAGAGCATCCGCTTCTTCCTCATGCACAGGTAATAAAGAAACCGTCTTTATATATACAAGTCTCGCAGCCATCTCAAGGAACTCACTTGCAACTTCCATATCCTCTTCCTGCATTTGACGGACATAGTCAAGATACTGTTCAACAAGAAGAAGAATCGGAATATCGTTAATATCAATTTTATGTTTACTTATGAGATGCAGCAAAAGATCCATCGGACCTTCAAACACATCCAATTTATAGGAAATTGTTTCCATAAACTACTCCTTAGAAAATGAGTTCAAAAAACATACAGAACAAATTAAAAACAAGATTTGAAAGCTGCACAAGCGGTGTAGTTAAAATACCCGTGAACAGTAACAACATTATCCCGAGAGAAATATACCTTTCATACTTCATTACGGAAAAATAATACTTTGTCGGTAAAAACACAAATAAAATTCGTGAACCGTCAAGCGGTGGAACCGGAAGCAAATTAAATACTGCGAGATTGATATTTATCGACGTAACAAAATAAAGAAAATAATACGCAGACGATACAAAAATGTGATCATTCGCTCCAAAAAACTTCTGAACCACAAACATAAAGAACAAAGAAATAAATGCCATTATCAGGTTTGAAATCGGACCAGCGACAGCAATAAGAGCCATTGCAACCTTTTTGTTTTTCAATTTAGTGTTTCTGACATTGACAGGAACAGGTTCAGCGTAACCGAAACCTACAAGAAAAATCATCAAAGCGCCTATCCAGTTGATGTGTGCAAACGGATTGATTGTAAGTCTGCCCTTGAGTCTTGCTGTATGATCACCAAGCTTATATGCAATAAAAGCGTGTGCAAATTCATGAATCGGTGTTGTACAGAAAACAACAAACGCACTTGCAGAAAGGCGTATTATTAAATTAACGATGTCAAAATCGCCAAAATTGCGAAGCAAACTTAAAAGCATATCTTTCTCCCTTTACTTATAGGCAGTTACAATACGTTGTAACCCATTAAAATCATAAATTATTTCGTTTTTTTCGGAATACTCAGAAAAAAGTTCCGATATATAGTCACCCTGATCTTCGGCACATTCAACCATTACAGCACCGTTTTTATCAAGAAACTCGTTAAGCCAATACGAAGAAAGGAATCGGTAAAAATCATAACCGTCCTCACCGCCGTCAAGTGCGGTCACGGGCTCACATTTCACTTCATCAGAAAGTGTTTCGATATCAGCTTTTCGGATATACGGAGGGTTTGAAACAATAAGGTCGGCAGAAACATCACGCAACAATTCTTTGTCAAAAAGATCACCCTGTACAGCGACAACGTTATTAACTTCATTGAGTGAAATGTTTTTTGTAAGATAACAAAAAGCATCGTCATATTTTTCAACCGCATATACAGTCGCGTCCGGAATCAGTTTTGCTATACTTATTGCAATACAACCCGAGCCGGAGCACAAATCCACTACAACGGGTTTTTCGATATCTGTTAAATATTCTTTCGCAAGTTCAACAAGTTTCTCAGTTTCAGGTCTTGGGATAAGAACACCTTTTCCGACACAGAACTCGTTACTCATAAACTCCCATTTACCAAGAATATACTGTAGCGGTTCACCGTTCATTCTTCGATTAATCAATGTAAAATAATATTCAGCTTTCTTAACATCAATTAATTCAGAACGTGATATAAAGAACCGTGTCGGGTCAATATCTAAAGCGAATTCAAGCAAGCATCTTGCATCAAATTCAGCATCAGTTAACCGGTTGCTTTTGAGCATATCGATGCCTGAACGGTAAGCCTCATTAATCGTCATTGTTTTCAACTTCTGCTTCTTTTTTCAATTCGTTAATATTTTCTTTTTCCATACCAAGAGCAACCTTCAAAGACAAAATACCAACTTCAATTATATCGTCTGTAGGCTCTTTTGTAGTAATTCTCTGCATCAGAGTACCCGGAGCAGAGATTATACGGGTAAGAATATTGTCGTGCTTACCTGCAAGGCGAATCAATTCATAACCAACACTCATAATAAGCGGAAGCAAAAGAACCTTAATTCCCATCCACAGCATTCGCATTTCTTCGTTTCTTAATTGTGGCCAGATCACAACAACAGTTGTTGAAATCGCAATACTTACAATCAAAGAAAGGAAGATAAAGCTGGTACCACAACGAGGATGGAATCTTTTCTGTTTTTTTACATTTTCAACTGTGAGCTCCAAGCCTTTTTCGTAACAGAAAATGGATTTATGCTCCGCTCCGTGATACATAAACAATCGCTTGATATCCTTCATAAGCGAAGTAAGATACATATAAGTTATGAAAATAATAATTCTCATAACGCCTTCAATAGCCGGTTTCCAGGTATTCATACCCTCTCCGAGAATAAGGTCTGCCACAAAAGAAGGCAACCACATAAACAGGAAGAAGCCTATGACCATTGCAATAACCATTGATATTACACCGATAACAGCCATCATCTTCGGACCGAAATGATCTGTAAGCCATTTATCAAGTTTAGACATATCCTCGCCGTCGTCTTCCATAACAGTTGTCTTTTCAGCAGATTCCATCAGACACTTATAACCGAAAATCATCTGTTCAACAAAGTTTACGGGACCTCTGATAAACGGAATCCTGAAAAATTTATATTTATCTCTGAGAAGAGTAACCTTCTTCAGCTGAGTTTCAATTTTACCGTCAGGTAATCTTAATGCCATCGCAGTTCCTTCCGGGCCCTGCATCATAACGCCTTCCATCAAGGCCTGACCGCCAACACTGTGTTTCTTATTATCAGGCATTTTCTTCTTCCTCCATAGTACGCTTTTCATTCTCTTTGGCAATCGCTTCATCAATATCCCATGCATCCTCAATTTCAACATGATCAATATCAAAACAAATAGTAACAGTTGTGCCCTTACCGAGAATGCTGTCAACATCAAATGTACCGTTATGCATACGAATAATTTCATCAACGACTGCAAGTCCGATTCCCGAACCGTGAACAGTCATATTTGTTTTATAAAATTTCTCTTTAACGTGCGGTAAATCCTCTTCTGAAATTCCACATCCTGTATCAGAAACAGTAATTTTAATCCTGTCATCCGAAATATCTGCAATTGTAAGTATTTTGCCGCCTTGTTTAGTGTACTTCAAAGCATTATCAAGCACATTTACAAAAACCTGCTTGATTCTGTCCGGGTCACCGTCCATCGGTGCGGGAAGATTCGGAGCAGTATAAACAAGCTCTTTACCCTCGCGCATTGCTCTGTCCTTGAATGCAAATACCGTTTCGTCAAGTTCAGCAAGTACATCCATCTTTTCAATTTTCAAAGACATTCTTCCGCTTTGCATCCTGGAAAAATCAAGAAGTTCTTCAACAATTCCGTTGAGTCTGGCAGATTCACTGATAATAACACCCATACCACGTTCGGTAAGTGACGGATCAGTGTCGGCAATCTGCAACAAGGTTTCGCCCCAGCCTTTGATTGCCGTAAGCGGAGTACGCAACTCGTGCGATACTGTTGAAATAAAATCGTTCTTGATTTTGTCAGACACCTTGATTTTTTCCGCCATATTATTAATAGTATCACACAACTCACCAACCTCATCTTTATAAAGATAGTGGTCGATACGAGCATCATAATTACCTTCAGCAATCATTCTGGCTGTGTCGTTGATATCACGAATTGATTTAACAATTGAATTTATAAAAATTACACCGGAAATCAACAAGACAAGGACAAGTAACAAGAAAACAAGAAAAATTATTGCATACCAGGTATTGATCTGTGCATCGATTTCTTCCAAGGAAACAAGATACCTTACTGCACCGATAATCTCACTTTTTGAATTTAAAACCGGTTTTGTTAAAGATGAAACTTTTTCACCCGAATCAAGTTCACCCGTCCACCTTGCAATATTATTAAGATCTGTTACCGCCGCTTCATATTCAGGAACCGCAGTAGAGCTATTGATTGGAAAACCGCTTGAAGAAATTATTACATTACCGTATTTATCAATAACCCAAACTTCAACAGTTGCCTTGTCCTTAAAATCATAAACAAAACTACGTGCACCTTTTTCAAAAGTTGCATCATCACTTGAAAAGCTTTCAAAGTATGTGTCAACCGCACTGTTTGAATAATTTAACATTCTGCGTTCAACTGAATCGTAGTAATAGGAATGTACAATATACGCACCGACAACACAGATGACAAGTAAAAAAGCAATAACAATAATTGTTGTCTGAATAAACCAACGTTTAGTAAGACCGTTAAATCCGTTAATTGTTTTCGCAATCTTCTTTTCTGCTGACAATGCGTACACCTCCTCTTACAATAATAATTCAATCAAACCCACTTGTAACCCAAACCCCATATTGTAAGCAAATGCTTCGGATTTGAGGGATCTTCTTCTATCTTCTTTCTTACTCTACGTATATTTACGTCAACTATCTTCTCTTCTCCATAATAATCAGCTCCCCAGACATAATTGAGAATATCGGTTCTGCTTAATGCTGTTCCCTGATTCTTGAAGAAATACTCAAGTATCTGAAACTCTACCTGAGTAATATCAATATAGACATCATTCTTCGTTAACGAACGGCTCTTACAGTCAAGTCTGAACGGACCGGAAACGATAACGTTATCGTCGTTATCAGCAGCATTTCTTACCGCTGAAACACGGCGTGCCAGTGCATCAACTCGTGCAGTAAACTCAGATGGCGAAAAAGGCTTTGTAATGTAATCGTCTGCACCGAGCAATAGACCTGTAACCTTATCCATCTCCTGTGTTTTTGCAGTTAACATCACAATTCCGATGTTATTATTCATACTTCTGAGTTTTTTGCAAAGCTCAAGACCATCCATTCGTGGCATCATAATATCCAGAACTGCGATTTTAATCGAATCGCCTTCCTGAATATATTTTTCATAAGCGTCCTGACCGTCAAAAGCTTCAATAACTTCATATCCTGATCGATTCAGGTTTATAACAATAAATTCGCGGATCGGAGCTTCGTCTTCAGCAACTAAAATTTTCACTTTATTCATCGTAATCCCCCAAAATCAGTTAAAATAAAGCTTTTTACAAGCCATTCATCGTTTATTCCGAAGTTTTTACCTTCATCAGTAATTCTGTAAACATAAGTCTTTGCAGATGTTGTTTTAATAATTTCATATCCGTTGAACTTTTTTGCCTCTTGCTCGTCAGCATTATTGTACGTATATACACTGAACAATAAATCGCCGATTTCACCTTTTGTTGCATTCCATCGGTAGTAGTCCCATTGGCCGTCAGTACCGCAGACAGTAATCCTGCCCACCCAAGAACTTTTAACATTCAGCATATAACCCAACTGCTTGTTGACAATCGAATACTGGACAGGAACAAGCTTACCGTTTCTGTACTTAACCCATTTTGTAAAATACATTTTAGTGGCCGGATTATTGTCAGAAGTTACCGCTGACGACGAATTCAGGATATCAGATGTTGTTACATTCGAACCCGGCATTTCAACGCTTGTCGGAATTTCAAGGAATTTATCTGAGTCAACATCATAAACAGAAAGATTTATGTTTCTCCACGTAAGAATCGTTGACTGTGAAGCTATATCAAACAGCGGTGAAACAAGTTGGTTTTTCTTAGCATCCCAATAAATAACTTCCGTAATAGATTCACTGAGACCCTTTGCTGACTCAACATAAATATAGTTTGTGTTGTTAACCGTTTCCATTGTTACTGATGAATATGCTGAAATATTACCGTCCATTGCAGTTTCACCGTACAACGAAAGTGTCTTGTTGTTTTGATCTAGATTATACACTCTTGCCGTAGCTGTAAGTTTATCCTGAACCGAAGCGTCTACCGTAAGAGTCAGAACATCACGGCAGCCATCACCGTTTACGTCAACCACATCAAAATGAGTATAAGGATACGATGCTATCTGATTAAAAGAATCCTGATTGACAGAATATTCTGAAAATGCTCTGTTATTCTTACTTGAGAACAAGTACCAACCGATAAGAACTTCTGATTTATTATCATTATCAAGATCCGAAACAATTACCTTATCGACTGTATTGCCGGGACCGTCCTGAGTTGCAACATATTTCCATTCATCTTCAAAATATCTGAAAAAAGAAACTTTCGCAATTTCAGGTGTGTCTGCAAGTACGTAAAAGACAAAAGCCTCTTCCGATCCGTCCTTATCAATATCAACAATAACAAAGGATGACTGGTGATCACCATTTTCAGGTGTCAGCAAAGAAACCTTTTCCTTTATTGCATTTTCGAACGCATCCTGAAGTCCCTGATATTTTCCTATAAGCTTCGGAGGTCGCATTAAATTGTCAAAGCTCGTAAATCGGAACGAACAGCCCGAAAAAGAAGTAATTATTGCAAACACCATAACGATAGCAATAACAGCTCTCAGCTTTTTCAATCAGACACCCCCTAAACATACAATTATCCATAATATTTTTCATATTATTATAACACAAACCAAAATAATTTTACAACACAAAATATTAAAATATTTGTTAAAAAATTAATAATTATTTTATAAAAACAAAGTAAGAGAAGAAAACCTTCTCTTACTTAAAACTCATTTAATTTTAACTGTTGCATAATATGTACCGGATACCCAACTGTTTTCTGAAGACATAACAGTAAATCTTATCGGCACACGCTGTTCTGTACTGTTAACTTCAATATCCGTAAGATTAATCACACCGTGAATATCCTCAGGTTTTATATCCTGAATTTCAGCAGAACCTGCACACACATTAACAATTCCCGAGCCTTCAAACTGAATATCGTATATTGAATCAGCATCCGCACCTTCAACAACAATGTTGTCCTTCAAAACATTTACTTTGGCAGTAGCGATACCTTCAGGCAGTTGTAAAGTAACGTCGATTTTTTTGGTATTATCAAGAATTTTTACATTCTTAATATCCGAAGAATCAAAAGAAAAGACGTGTTTCACCGGAGTTATCATTGAAAAATCGATTTCTCCGATAACAAGTTCAGAAATTTCCTCTGTTCCCTCCTGAAGAACAGCAGCATAAACCGTTTCAGGACTTGAATCAAACTTAAGCGGCGTATCCAGATACGCTTTCGGTGCATGTGTGAACGAAACAGTTACCGGTAATTTCTGTAACTTGTAAATCGGAATAGTAGCTGTCAATTTAACGTTTTCAGCCTTTTCTCCGTTAACGCTAAGATACTTGACTTCATCGACCGTACCGGTTTCAAAAACAATTGCTCCTTCAACAGCCTTGCTCATCGTTAAAGGTTCCGCAAGATTGATTTCAAGAAAAGCTTCCTGAATTTTATCAATTTCGGTTTTAGGACCTGTTACACTTATGGTCTTTTCAACACTTACTTCTTCTTCATAGAAAACAAAACCTTCAGCAGCCACATTACCGGAATCAGATGTTATCTTTGGTGTTAAACTGATTTCCTTTGTGACCTCTCTGTCAAAAAACACATTGACATAATCCGAAGATAAATCAACTATTTCATACTCAACATTCGATTTGACCGGGGTTGCTTTAATAGCAAGAGCCTTCTCACCTGCAGAATCAACATAAGCAGTTTCAGCTTCTACTATAAAATCCTCAGCTGTTACTTTTTTTCCGCCGACATCGTATCTCTTGCCCTCAACAGTAATATTTACAGTAAGGTTCTCACCTCCAAAAGGTTTAAGACCAAGCCTTTCAGGAGGTGTATCGGTCATATCAATAACTATCGGAACATCTTCAATCACGCTCTGAACAATTGGTGTATACTCAATTGCAACAACAACCCAGAAAATAAAAGCAAGAACTATTGAGAAAACTACAAGAAATTTTGTGTTCGAAAAAAGACCGCGTAAATTTAATAAATGTTTACTCATTTCTTGTTTTCTCCTTTGATTTTCTTAATTATCTTGCTGATTTTTGAGCTGATAATTCCTTTTGCTGCGTTATCATGCTGCGGTAAAACATAACTGAACAGTTTTTCCATAAGTACACCGTCCGAAACCCCTCGATGCAAAGTGCCTGCATGAGCAACAGAAATTTTGCCGGTTTCCTCAGAAACAACAACAGCAACAGCATCACTTTTTTCCGTAATACCCAAAGCCGCTCTGTGCCTTGTACCAAGATGAGTTGCAAGCATATCCTTATCTGTAAGCGGTAAAATACAACCTGCAGCATAAGCTCTTCCATCCCTGATAACAAGTCCGCCGTCATGCAACGGTGAATTCGGGAAGAAAATACTTTCAATATGATCACGGTTAACCTTTGCATCTATAACCGTACCAGTCTTAATGACGTCACCGACCATGGTTTCTCTCTCAAAAACAATGAGTGCACCAATCTTTTTATCGCTCATTTCAGTACAAGCTTTACAAACTTCGAGCACTGCAGCCTTTTTTCGTTCATACATCGAGTCACCCTGCTGAGCACCAAAAAAATTAAAGAATGCAAAGTTTCTTCTGCCCATTGTTTCAAGTGCATGCCTGATCTCGGGAGAAAACAAAATAATAAGTACAATAATGAAATCAGAAAGAATTGTCTTGAACAAGAACGAGCTTGCATGCATATCCAGCAAATTGATCACAAAATATAATGCACCGACAACTAATAAACCTTTTACAATCTGAATTCCTCTTGTTTCCTTTAACATTTTAATAGCACTGAAAATTACAAAAGCTACAAGTGCAATATCCACAAGGTCAGTAAGAGTGAAAACTGAGAATACCGACAAAAGTCTGTCCCAGAATAATTTTATATTTTCAAACTTTTCAGCCATAAGCATTCACCCAATCGTTATTATTCTTTCGTTTTATTGCTTTTAAGAGAATTAATTAATCAATCAAACACACGCAGTGTGCCGAAATACCTTCACAGCTACCCGTAAAGCCTAATTTTTCCTCAGTTGTAGCTTTGACATTGACACACGAAACATCTATATCAAGAGTTCTGGCAATATTCTCACGCATAGTGTCAATATACGGTCGCATTTTCGGTTTCTGAGCAATTATTGTAGCATCAATATTTATCGGCTTAAATCCTGATTTATTGAGTCTCAACACAACCTGTCTTAATAAAACTAAACTGTCTGCATCTTTAAAAGCAGGATCTGTGTCCGGAAACATAGCGCCTATATCACCCATAGCTGCAGCTCCGAGCAATGAATCACTGATTGCATGAAGCAGCACATCAGCATCCGAATGTCCGAGCAATCCCAATTCATGAGGAATTTCTACTCCGCCGATTATAAGCTTACGACCCTCACAAAGTCTGTGTACATCGTATCCGTGTCCTATTCTCATAACTCAACCTCCCTGCTCTTTTCAACAGCAAATTTATACTCGTCATATGTCATAAGAGTGTTAATAATTTCAACAAGCCCCTTTGTGCTTAACCTTTGCGGTAAATCAAGATATTTCAGAAGCTTCAGCCTGTTAATCTTACTATCAGCTGTACCGTTAAGACCGTCATCGTATAAATCAATGTTTGTCACAATTTTTCTGTCTTTATTTTCTGTATAAACACAACCTACGCCAACATTTTCCAACGCTTTCACGATAATTTCGGAAGAAACTCCCTCTACACCAAGCTTACCTTCTTTTGACGCAGACTCCTTACGCTTCTCTTTTCCGAAAATATCAGGAATATATGCATTGGTTATATATTCATTCGGAACAATAGAAGTAATAAAATTTCTTATTACAAAGCCCGCTGAATCACTGTCCGTAAGAATAAGCAAACCTTTTTTCTCCGCAAGTTTCCTAAGTAGTCTTTGCTTTTCTTTGTTCTTGAAAATACCGAAACCGTCCGTTTCGATTATAACACCGTCAATTATTGAAGAAAGCTTGATTCTGTCGTACTTACCTTCAACTACAATAATTTTATCAACTTTTATCATATCTTTTCACCGTTAGACACCAGCAACAACCTTGTAATTGTCTGCTCAAGTATAAGTCTTGAATTGACAGAAGTTGATTTTAACATATTATCAGCTTCAAAAAGCACCTCAAGAAAACTTCTCAACTGTTTTACAGAATACTTCGAAGCACTTTTTGCAGCATTTGTAAGCCTGAATTCCTTGTTTTTATAATTAAAATCCTTAGCAGCATCTTCCGCACGCAAACCGCCTGAAAGATAAACCTTTGCTCTGTACATATCCATATACGGGGTAATAATTGCACCGAGTATACTTATTGGCTCTTCTTTCATTGAGATCAGTGTATCAAGAATAGACATAGCTGTGTCGCAATTATTCGCAACAAGTGCCTTGGCAAGATCAAACGCACGTGCCTGCATACTTTTTACAATAACAGCATCAATATCCTCTTTGGTAATGACACCGCTTTTTTTGTATGCACAGATTTTTTCAAGCTCATTAAGAACTACGGTCATATCGTCTCCTACTGAGGAAATCAAATAATTCGCCTCAGAAAATCCGAAGGTACAACCTCTGTCCTTTGCACCTTTCTCAATAAGCTTTATAAGTTTCTGTAAAGTGAAATGAGAAAATTCAATAACACTTCCGTTTTTGGTAAAAGCGTCCGTAAGCTTTCTGCACTTAGTGCTTTTTAGATTAACATTAAGAGTAGGTAACGAAATAATTATAACAGTTGTTTCAGGAATGTCGCTGATAATAGCTTCAAGCTTCTGACTGTCTTCAGCATTAAGACTGTCAACCGGCAGATCTTTAATCAAAATGCAAGCATACTCACTCATCATAGGAAGTGCTTCAACCGCAACAGCAACATCATCAAGATCAACATTTTTACCGTCATAAATATGTAAGTTGAAGTCTGCAAAAGCAGGATCAACAACCTTTTTTTCAAGAAGATTTGTATAATGCTTAACAAGATACTTTTCTTCACCGTAAATTAAATATAAATTAGCGAACTGAGATGCTTTGATCTGCATTTTAAGTTCGTCTTCTTTTAAAACAGGCATTCTCAGTCCTCCGATACAACAATTTTATGTGAATCATCACGAATATTAATTAAAACTGATTCACAATCATCCATAGGCAACACATTGCCTCCGCTTGAGGTAACATACTCAACAACCGACTGTGCAGTTTTACCGTCACCACAGACAATTACATTTTTATATATTTGCGGTGAAATACAATACGGAATAAAACCTCTGCAGACTAGAATATCCGCATCAAGATATTCCTCAGGTATCTCTGCTTTCTTATATGAATCAAACAAGAAGAGCACAGATATATCATTAAAATTACATAATGCAAGTGAATAACTTTCACAAGTGATATACCTTACATTATCACCATCAAAGACCTCTATTGATGCACGAGGTTCAACAAAGAGCTTGTCATCATCAACAAAATTTTCAATTGATTGATTTGAATAAGGTGTAACTATACGGTTAAAAACACAGGATGATATAATCTGAAAATTCGCCGGATCATTCAAAGCATTTTTATCTGCTAACAGTAGCAAATCTGCTCGTTTTTGATTGTAATATTCCAAATTTTCTATAATACGATAACGTTTGGAATAGCTGTCAGCTTCACCCGTAAGGACAATTTTATCTCCACCGTAATATGCAACAACAGATATTCCCTCACCAACATTCAGAATACGAATCTGGGTGAGGCCGTCATAATAAAAATATGAAACAAGCGAGAAAACCAGTATATTGGCAGACATTGCAATACAGATGCATCTGAAAATGTTTTTTCCGGAGAAATTAGCGACTGCAAAAATCGGTATAGCTATAGCAACTAAAGCACCGATTTTCCAGAACATATTCTCCGTGCTGATGAGTGTAATCGGAAAATCACATAAAACATCGACCGCTTTCAACAATATACCAGAGAGCAAACCTGCCACGGAAAACAGAACATCAGAAATCAACGGAATTCCGTTCATTAAAGACGCAAAACCTCCGACAACCATACATACCGTTGCAACATAACTAAGCAACAGGTTAGACAGAACCGCAAGAACGGAAACCTGACCTATCATAAGTATTGTAAACGGTAAAACCGCAATACTTGCAGAAACACTGACTGCAATCGGTGCAAGTATACTTTTAAGAGTACTGCCAAACCAGCTTTCAGCAAACTGAGAAAATATATACTTTTCACATAACGGTACAAGTGTTACTATTCCGAATGTAGCTGAAAAAGAAAGTAAAAATCCGGTATCGACAGCTATATACGGGTTCAGCGTACACAACATAAAGGCTACTAAACCGAGCGAATTAACAGAATCAGCTTTACGGTAGAAAACATTTCCTATAAGAAGCAGGATCATCATTATTCCTGATCTGCATACAGAAGGAGTAAGACCCGTAAGAATCATAAAGAAAACCGTAAACAAAATCGAAATAATCGAATTTACTCTTCTCTTTACACCAAAACTTTTAAGTAAATCAAATAATCCAAGTACCCAGATAGAAAGATGTAAACCCGAAACTGCAAAAATCGGTGCTATTCCGGCTTCTCTGAAACTTTCGTTACGTTCATCAGAAAGGTCAGATTTGTCACCGAGAAGCATCGCTGTTACAGTAGCACCCTTTTCACCCGGAAGATTATCCGATATGTTACCTACGATAAGATTTTTAAGCTTCAGAATACTCTTTGCGATTCTGTGAGAATCATCTTTCTCCACCCGAATTACAGTATCCTCGGAATTATACGAGTAAGCACCAAGGAAAACGCCTTTTGAATAGTAATAAAGTTTAACATCCCGACTATCGGATGATATTTCATAAATATTTACGTCCAACGAAATATCATCAAAAACTTCAACGTCAAGCTCATTAGGCAAAGACAATCTGATTTTTGAATTTACTGATTTCCCGTCAATTTCCTTAAGATCCAAAATATAATAATAGCGGTAATTTGAATATGTAGGACTATCAGTTACCTCACCGCTTATGTTCACAGTTTTTCCTATAAACTGTTCTGCATATTTAACATCAGTTGAAGCGGCATAATACACAAGGCCTGAAAACAACACCGAACCTGCAATATACAACGGAACAAGACGTTCGCGGATACTTCTGAACAAAAGTGCAACGATTGACGCAAAAGCTCCTGTACATAAAAATATCGGTGCGAACTTTTCGCTGACAAAAATTATCAGAAACAACGTCAGCAGAACTGTAATTCCTATAGCTGCAAAAGGTCTGTACTTAAGATTCATCTTTCAAAAAGCGGTAGTTTTTCAAGGAAGACAATGTCATCTCTGTCTGCAGCGTCACCTTCAGCAAGAACTGCAGCCTTGGCAACAACGTTGACGTCAAACTTTTCAACGAGCTTTTCAACAGCAGCAAGTGATTCGCCTGTTGAAATAACATCATCAACTATAATAACGCGCTTATTACGGATTTTTTCACCCTCAGCACCATCAAGTATCAGAACCTGCTCCGAGTCAGTTGTGATTGACCTCACACTGACCGACACAGGATTCTGCATATAGAGTTTTGCTTTTTTACGCACAACAAAATACGGCTTACCGCTCTGTCGTGACATTTCATAAGCAAGAGGAATACTCTTCGCTTCAGGTGTGATTATATAATCAAACTCAGGGCATTTTTTTAACAATTCAGCAGAAGCAGCAACAGTAAGCTCAACATCTCCGAAAATAATAAATGCACCGATTGATAAATTTTCATTAATGGGACAAAGTGGAAGTTCTCGTTCAAGACCTGCAATGATCATTTTATAAACTTCTGACATTTCGTTACCTCCCCATCAGCCCGCAGGCCAGGTGAATTCTCTGCCACCCATAAGGTGGAAATGAAGGTGCTTAACGGTCTGACCTGCACTGTCACCGCAGTTGTTTACAATTCTGTAACCGTCAGTTAAGCCTTCGTCCTCAGCAATTTTTGCTGCCACTTCAAAAATGTGAGCAACAACCGCACTGTTTTCAGGAGTAATTTCAGCAGCAGATTTAATATGCTGCTTCGGAATTATAAGAATATGAACCGGAGCCTGAGGCTCAATATCGCGGAACGCGAAAACAGTTTCATCTTCATAAACCTTTGCTGACGGAATATCACCGTTTATAATTTTACAAAACAAACAATCCATAGCTATTCTCCTTATTTAATAAGTGAAGATACGATTTCTGTAACAGCAGAAATTGCATCGTTTACTTTGTCAACTTCCTTTGCACCTGCCATTGCAAAATCAGGCTTACCGCCACCGTTGCCGCCTGCTTTCTGAGCAACTGCACGAACTACATCGCCAGCTTTAACTCCTTTTGCAACAGCTTCTTTACCGCAAGATGCAGCAAAATTAAGAGAACCTTTCTCTTTGTTCACAGCAGCAAGCACACAAACAATATCGTCACCCATTGCTTTTGCTTTGTCTGAAAGCTGACGAAGTTCATCGGGTGTTACCTCGCCTGCAACTGCAGAAATAACACGAAGTCCACCGATTTCTTCAACATTGTCAAACAAACTGCCTGAACGAAGGTTTGTAAGTTCTGATGTAAGAGAACTGATTTCTCTGTCTTTATCTTTGAGTTCTGCAGCAACAGCAACAGCCTTCTTTTCAAGGTCAGCAGGGTTTGCAACCTTCAACGCCTTTGCCGCACCGATAATTGCATTGTTGAGAGAATCGATATATTCGAGCACACCTTCGCCCGTTACACCTTCAATTCTTCTTACACCTGCAGCAACAGAAGACTCAGAAACAATCTTAAACAAACCAAGGTTACCTGTATTTGAAACGTGTGTACCGCCACAGAGTTCAGTTGAGTAATCTCCTGCTTTAACAACACGTACAACATCACCGTATTTCTCACCGAAGAGTGCCATAGCACCTGATTTTTTAGCTTCTTCAATCGGCATTTCCGTCATTGAAACAGGTGCTGCAGAAAGAATGATTTCATTAACCTTTTTCTCAACAGTTGCAATCTCTTCTGCTGTCATAGCAGAGAAATGTGAAAAGTCAAATCTGACAGCATTCTCATTTACAAGCTGACCTGCCTGTTCAACGTGAGAACCGAGAGTTTCTCTGAGTGCAGCCTGAAGAATATGAGCAGCAGTATGATTTCTTGCGATAGAGCCTCTTCTCTTAGCATCAACAACAGTCTTAACACCGTCACCGAGCTTGAGCTCAACACCTTCAACTACCTTACCGTAGTGAAGGAAGACACCGTCATTTGTTTTTGAAGTATTCTCAACCTCAAACTTAAATGACTCGCCAAGAATATAACCTGTATCGCCTACCTGACCGCCGCTTTCAGCGTAGAATGCTGTTTCGTTTGTAACAACTGCTGCGTAAACGTCATTTTCGAGCGATTCAACGCGTTCACCGTCAAGAATAATTGCAATAACCTTACCCTCAGCTTCAGTTGCTTCATAGCCTTTAAATACAGTTGCATCAATACCCTTTGAAACAACACCGGTATCGTTCCAGCCTTCAGCACCTGCACCCTTATGAGCGTCACGTGAACGTTTTCTCTGCTCAAGAAGAAGCTCCTTGAACTTTTCTTCGTCAACTGTCATTCCCTTTTCTTCGAGAATTTCTCTTGTAAGATCAATCGGGAATCCAAAAGTATCCTGAAGTTTGAATGCATCAGCAGCATCAAGCTCTTTACCTTCAGAATTTTCAATCATCTCATTGAGAACTTCAAGACCCGAGTCAATTGTTCTGTTAAAGCTTTCTTCTTCAGTTTTAAGAACATTTATAATAAAATCTTTCTTTTCAACAAGATTCGGGTATGCATTTTTATTTTCTTCAATTACAGTTTCACATACTTCAGCAAGGAAAGGACGGTTAATGCCGAGCAATCTTCCGTGTCTTGCAGCTCTTCTGAGAAGACGGCGAAGAACATATCCACGTCCGCTGTTTGAAGGCATAACACCGTCACCGATCATAAATGTTGTTGAACGGATATGGTCAGTAATAACACGAAGTGAAACGTCAGCCTTATCATCAGCGTGATATTCAACACCTGCAATCTTGATGATATGCTTCATAATATTCTGAACTGTATCAACTTCAAAGAGATTGTCTACGTCCTGAGCAATGCAAGCAAGTCTCTCAAGACCCATACCTGTATCAATATTAGGTCTTGCAAGCGGAGTATAGTTATTGTTACCGTCATTTTCAAACTGTGTGAAAACAAGGTTCCAGAACTCAATGTAACGGTCACACTCGCAACCTACCTTACAGTCAGGTGAACCGCAACCGTATTTTTCGCCTCTGTCGTAATAAATTTCAGAGCAAGGACCGCAAGGACCTGCACCGTGCTCCCAGAAGTTATCAGCCTTGCCGAATCTTACCATATGCGACTCATCAACACCGATTTCCTTTGTCCAGATATCGTATGCTTCATCATCTTCAAGGTAAACACTGATATAAAGTCTTTCGGGATCCATTTCCATAACCTTGGTACAGAATTCCCATCCCCATGCAATTGCCTCTCTCTTGAAATAATCACCGAAAGAGAAATTACCGAGCATTTCAAAATATGTGCCGTGACGTGCAGTCTTACCTACATTTTCAATGTCAGGTGTACGGATACACTTCTGGCATGTTGTAACTCTGTTTGACGGGGGTGTGATTTCGCCCGTAAAGTATTTCTTCATCGGTGACATACCTGCATTAATAAGAAGAAGGCTCTTGTCACCCTGAGGAATAAGTGAAAAGCTCGGAAGTCTGAGATGCTCCTTGCTTTCGTAGAAAGAAAGAAATTTTTCTCTTAATTCATTAAGTCCTGTCCATTTCATAATTTATCTGCTCCTAAAAATAATTTATTTAATCAATGTAATTTCATTTCCGTCAGATTTGAATAATATATGGCCTTCCAAATCCGTACGGTAATATTCTACACCAAAATTTTCAAGTCTGTTTACAATGCTTTTATGCGGATGACCGTAATCATTGTCAAGACCGCAGGATACAACCGCAAACTGCGGATTAACAGCTTTAAGCCATTTTTCACTCGTGGAGGTTTTACTTCCGTGATGTCCGACCTTCAGAATATCAGCCGAATAATCAACATTTCTTTTCTTAAGCATATCTGTTTCAGCAGGAGTCTCGGTATCACCCGTAAGCATAACAGAAGTATTCCCGAAGCTAACCTTAGAAACCAACGACATATGGTTAAGATCATCGTATTCCTTAACCGGTCCGAGTACATCAATATTCAGACTGCCAAAGTCGAAGTCATCTCCGGCACCGGCAGGAATTATATTTTTTACATTCTCGAGTCCGTCAAGAAATTTTTCATATGTTGACGTAGTAGGAATCAGCTCATCAGGAATATCGGGCAAAAGAACCGTATCAACGCTGAATTCTTCAAAAATTCTGTATAATGCACCGATATGGTCAGAATGCGGATGAGTTGCAATACAGCAATCAATATTTTTTATTCCCTTTTCTTTGAGATAACTGACCACGGTGTCAGCAGTACCCGCTTCACCGGCATCAACAAGTATAACTGCATCTGCAGTTCTTATTAATGTACAGTCTCCCTGCCCTACATCAACAAAATCAATAAACATTTCGCCGACAGTTACGTGATCCACATTTGCATTTTCCGTAATCATCGCAACGGCAGCAACTATAACAGCAAGAACTACAGAAAATAATATTCTTAAGCCCTTTTTACCTTTTAACATTTCTCTTGCCGCCTTTCTTTTGCGGAGTTTTGTTATAAAGAGGCTTGATCAGGCACTTTTCGGATGTACCTATAAGGTCAGCACGTCCGACTTTACGAAGTGCTTCTTCAACAAGAGCTCTGTTTTTAGGGTCGTAATACTGCAGTAATGCTCTTTGCAGTGCTTTATCGTGCGGAGTTTTGGCTACATATACCTCCTGCATTGTGTAAGGATCAAGTCCCGTGTAAAACATACAAGTCGAAATCGTTCCCGGTGTCGGATAAAAATCCTGCACCTGTTCAGGACGAATATGTCTTTTCTTAAGGAAAACAGCCAACTCAACAGCTTCCTTTAAAGTAGAACCGGGATGGGAAGACATAAGATACGGTACAAGATACTGTTCTTTACCCGCACTGTCACTGAGTTCAAAATATTTTTTTGAAAACTCAATATATGCATCAATGTGAGGTTTTCCCATTTTATCAAGTACAACAGCCGAACAATGCTCAGGAGCAACCTTGAGCTGACCGCTGACGTGATACTTAACAAGTTCTGTAAAAAATGTATCATCTTTATCCTTGAGCATATAGTCATATCGTATACCTGAACGGATAAAAACCTTTTTCACTTTAGGTAACTCACGGAGAGTTCTTAATATATCAAGATATTCACTGTGATCAACAGTAAGAGCCTTACACGGTGAAGGAGCAAGGCATTTCTTGCCCTTGCACAAACCGTTTTCAAGCTGTTTCAGACAGCTCGAACGTCTGAAATTTGCTGTCGGTCCGCCGACATCGTGAATATAACCTTTGAAATTTTTCTTTTGTGTAAGAAACTCAGCTTCCTTTATTACAGACTGCTTGCTTCTTGTAGTAATTGAGCGTCCCTGATGAAAAGCAATTGAACAGAAATTACACGCACCAAAGCAACCTCTGTTATGAGTTATTGAAAACTCAACTTCTTCAATAGCAGGAACTCCGCCTAGCTCTTCATAAGACGGATGATATGCTCGTTCATAATCAAGAGAATAAACCCAATCCATTTCCTCCTGAGTAAGCGGAGGCATCGGCGGATTCTGCACAAGCATTTTATTACCGTGGCGTTGCTTGATGAGTTTACCTCTTACATGGTCCTGTTCGTCCTGCTGTATTCTGCAGGAAACAGCATACTCTTTTTTACTTTTAACAACATTTTCGTACGAAGGACATTCCTTGCCGGTTAACGGTGTTTCTGTTACATCGCACGCGTAACAAGTTCCGAGAACATCGGTAATTGTTGAAATATCCTCACCGTTAGAAAGACGTCGGCAGATTTCAATAGTCTGATTTTCACCCATACCGTATGAAATCAGATCTGCCTGAGAATCAAAAAGAATACTTCTTCTGATTTTATCATCCCAGTAATCATAATGTGCAAAACGTCTCAGTGAAGCTTCAAGTCCTCCGATAATAATCGGAACATTACCGTAAACTTCACGGATTTTATTACAGTAAACAATAACTGCCCTGTCCGGACGTAAACCCATCTGTTTACCCGGAGAGTAAGCATCGTGACTTCTGTGTTTTTTGGCGGCAGTATAATGTGCAACCATTGAATCAATATTTCCTGATGAAACAAGAAATCCGAGCTTAGGTCTGCCAAAACGCATAAAATCTTCAGTAGTATTCCATCTGGGCTGAGCAAGAACAGCAACCCTGTATCCCTCAGCTTCAAGTACTCTTGTAATTATAGCCGCACCGAAGCTGGGGTGGTCAACATAGGCATCTCCTGTCACGTAGACAAAATCAACCTGATCCCATCCTCTTTCTTTAACTTCATTTGCGGTTACGGGTAAAAACATCAGAATACCTCTTTATTCGTCATCATATTCATCGGTTTCGATCGGATTTTCAATCGGAGCAGATGAGTTTGCAAGTGCATTCATTTCCATCCACTGCTGTTTGGAAATAAGAACTTTTCGCGGTTTTGCACCCTCAAACGGGCCAACAATTCCTCTTTGTTCGAGTTCATCAACAATTCGTGCTGCACGAGCATAACCAAGCTTAAGCTTTCTTTGAAGCAAAGTCGTTGATGCCATCTGAGCTTCAACAACAACTTCAATAGCCTTCGGCATCATCTCGTCACCTGAAGAATCATCATTATCAGATGAAGCTGCAGCAGAACTCTTTTTGTTCGTTTCCATAGCAGCCTGTCTTTCGATTTCCTGCATAACGTCTTCGTCATATTTCTTTTCGTCGCTCTGACTCTTGATAAACTTTACAACAGTTTCAACTTCTTCGTCAGAAAGGAAACATCCCTGTACACGTACGGGCTTGGAAATTCCGACAGGACTGAATAACATATCACCGTTACCGAGCAATTTTTCGGCTCCGGCAGCATCAAGAATAGTTCTTGAGTCAATCTGTGAAGATACTGAAAGAGCAATTCTTGAAGGAATATTTGCTTTAATAACACCTGTAATAACATTAACCGAAGGTCGCTGTGTAGCAATAACAAGGTGCATACCTGCGGCACGTGCCATCTGTGCAAGACGGCAGATTGAATCTTCAACCTCGTTGGGGGCTGCCATCATAAGGTCAGAAAGCTCATCAATGAAGATAACAATATGCGGCATCGGTGTTATTGTGTTATCGGTTTCAGCGAGCTTATTGTAGCCCTTGATATCTCTGACGCTCTTTTCAGAAAACATCTTATATCTCTGAAGCATTTCTGTTACCGCCCAACCAAGAGCACCCGCAGCCTTTCTCGGGTCAGAAACAACCGGAACAAGAAGGTGCGGAATTCCGTTGTAAACAGTAAACTCAACCTGCTTCGGGTCAATCATAACAAGTTTGACCTCATCAGGTGTAGCATTAAACAAAATGCTGACAATCATTGAGTTAAGGCAAACAGATTTACCTGAACCTGTTGTACCCGCAATAAGCAAGTGAGGCATTTTTGCAACGTCTGCACATATTACATTACCGGTAATATCCTTACCCAAAGCAACATTCAGCTTACTTTTAGCGTTTTTATAAATCGGAGTTTCAATGATTTCACGTAATGAAACCATAGATTTGTTCTTGTTCGGTACCTCAATACCGACAGCTGATTTATTCGGAATCGGCGCTTCGATTCTTACTCCTGCAGATGCAAGAGCAAGTGCAAGGTCGTCAGCAAGACCGGTAATCTTACTGATTTTAACACCCGGAGCAGGCTGAAGTTCATATCGCGTTACAGAGGGACCTCTGCAGATATCAACAATCTTTGTGGCAACACCAAAGCTGTTAAGTGTATCCACAAGCTTTGTTGCATTATGCTTTAATTCATCCTCATAATTACCTGACGAGCTGTTTGTTGCATAATTAAGGCAATCAACTCCGGGCTTCTGATAAACCTTAAATACAGGGGTAATCTCATTTTTTTCTTCCTGTTTTGTTTCAGCAGCCTTATCCTCTTTAGCTATTTTAACCTTAATACCTTCACGTTTAGGTTCATCGTTTTTCTTCTGAACCTTTTTATCATTAACTTTTTTGATTATTTCATCAAGAGGTGCAGGATTATTTTCGATAACCTCACCCGTTGAAATATCAATAAAAGGCTTCGGTTCTTTCTTGTTAGGTCCAAGATCTCTTTTCCTTGCATTACCCACAAGCTCTTCGATATACATCGGCTCGTTATTATCTGAGAATTCAGGTCCCATATCCACGGGAACAAATTTCTTTTCTTTTCTTTGAAATCTGTTTGAATTTTCTGTAGTAACATCTTCCGGCTCTCTCTTAATTTTAATATCGCGAGCCTTGCTTATAGAATCTTTTATAAAAACATAGATGCCGAGAAGCGTTGTACCAGTTACAATCATAAATACAACAAGCATCAGAACCATTACAACAATAAGTGCAGCAGCTTTACCGAACAAAAGCTTGGGTAAGCCACCGAAAATCACACCGGAAATACCACCGCTTGCAAGCGTTATTTCTTCTCGCATAGCCCAGACAGTTTTAAACTGTTCACCAATTTCCGCAGTTCCTGCAGTACCCGAAACAAGATGAACAAAACCTGATAACAAAAGAACAAACAACGATGCACCGATAATATTCGATCTTGCTGAAATCATTGAACGGTCAGATGCAATCACAACAGTTACATAAAGCAACATAAGTGGCCACGCAAAAGATGTTATGCCGAACATACCGAAAATAAAGTTATGTAACCCTAACCAGATATGCTCACCCTTTATGAGCGTTGCAGCTAAGAACAGAATAGCAATACCACCAAGGATGATTGCAGTTTTCTGTCTGTTCTCTTCAATCCAACTTTTCTTTTTTTCAGTTTGCTTATCAGAAGTTTTTTTATTACCGCCTCTGTCAGCAACTTTATAATTGCTCTTTTTCGCATTTTTCGGAGGCGATTTTTTATTTTTTACCGTATTTTTTTTAGCAGCCATAGTTTACCTCCAGGCAAAAAACATAAAAATATATACTTACTCACAATAACCCAATATATTGTATATAATAACATTTTAATCTACAAATATCAATATCTTTATTGATTTTTTTTATGATATTGTTTATAATGTTCTCAAATAAATTTTAGGAGTGCTTTTTATGATTTTTAAAGCTGAAAATGAGTTTATTTCAATTGAAGTAAAAAAATACGGTGCAGAATTATCTTCCTTTAAATCAAAGGAAACCGGAATTGAATATCTCTGGCAAGGCAACCCCGATGTATGGTATGGCCAGTCACCCATCCTTTTCCCTATCGTAGGACAGATTCTTGATAACAAATTCAGAGTCAACGGTCAGGAATACGAAATGGCTAAACACGGTATAGCAAGAAAACGTGATTTTGAGCTTAAAGAATCAGGTGAAGGATATTTGATACTTACACAGAAGTGGAACGAAGAAACACTTAAACAGTATCCTTACAAATACGTTCTTGACATCGAGTTCAGACTTGACGGAAAAAGCCTTACAGTTAACCATATCGTTCGAAACGAAGATGATAAAACAATCTATTTTTCAATTGGTGCTCATCCGGGATTCAACTGCAAAATCGGAGACTACCTTGAATTCGAAGAAAACGAAACACTTGTATGTGAAAAAATCAACCCAGATTCAATCCTTGACGGTATCCACTATCCGACACTGAATAATGAAAAAATCTTTACAATAACAGCAGATGTATTTGATAAAGATGCACACGTGCTTTCAGGTATGAAATCAGACACACTTTACCTCAAGAGTGATGTCAGAAAAGAAGTAATCAAATTCAACTTCGGCAAAGCACCATATCTCGGTCTTTGGGCTAAACCCGGTGCTGAATATGTATGCATCGAACCATGGTACGGAATTAACGATTCCTACGATAAAAAAGCTGATATTTCAGAAAAACGAGCTATACAGAATGTTGAAGTCGGTTCAGAATTCAGCTTCTCCTGGACAGCAGATATAATCGAATAAAAAAACAAGACGGATTTCGCTATGAAATCCGTCTTGTTTTTTATAAGCTGTCAACTAATTTTAAATTGAAATTGTGTCTTCTTGCAAAAGTTGAAGCAAAAGAGCCTTCAGTTGTAATAATTGTAATCTTTTTTGCCGGATCAGTATTTACTGCTGAATTCTCATCATCCTTGCCCTGAAGCTTGTCAACGATATTAATCTCAGATCCGTCTTTAATAAATGCAAAATCATCAATTTTAACAACGCTGTCAGGAATTGTAACTGTCTCAATTCCACTTCCTGCAAGCACAACCGTTGCAATTGATGTAACGGTATCAGGCAACACAAGTTCAGTTAATCCTGAACACTGAATGAAACATCCCTCAGGAATTGTCGTGATTCCTGAATTAAGCTTGAGTGTCTTAAGCTCTTTCTGCATATAGAATGCATAAGGACGTAATTCAACAACTGTTTCAGGAAGAACATAATCTGTCAAATCAGCCGAGATCAATGATTCATAAATAACTGAATAATCAGAGCTGTAAAGTATACCTTTATCAAAAATAAAGTTCTTATTGCCGTTAAGGTCAACATTTATATTATTTTCAATATTTCCCCAGACCATGTGGCCAAATTCCTTAAGAACAGGCGAAAACTTTACTTCAGTCAATTTAGGACAGTTTGCAAAAGCCATATTACCCAATCTCTCGACAGATATACCCATATCAATCTTCTGAAGATTTTCACAGTCCTGGAAAGCATTATTACCGACCGATTTAACATTCTCACCTATTGTTACGGATTTAATGTTATCAATTCCCTGAAAAGCCGAATTATCAATCGAAACAACTTTCTTACCTCTGAGGCTCTTCGGAATAACAACATCTTCGTTATTTCCGAGATAGTTAGTGATAATTACCGTTCCTTTTTCAGAACCGGCTGAAACCTCAAACTCGCCTATATCCCATGTGAAATAAATGTAACAAGAAGATACTCCTATCACAACAACCGCAAGAACGAAACAAATTACTTTAATCGCATTTTTCATTTTAAACTACACCTATCAGAATTTGTAAACACGAACCTCGTACGGCTTTGTCACAAATCCGTTATTTACAATCTTATTATCATTATAATTGTTGAAAATCAGTTCGCCCTTGGACAAATCATAGCCTGCAGGAGCCTTAAACTTAACTGAATTTTCTTTGAATGAGCAAATAACAAGAAGTTTCTCATTGTTAAGAACTCTTTCGTAAACATAAAGACTTGAGCTATTGGGATAATATTCTTTATATTTACCGTAAATCGCAACCTTATTTTCTTTCTTGAACTTGATAAGCTTACGATAGAAATGAAGAATTGAATCAGGATCATTTTCTGCAGCTTCAACATTTACTTCTTTGTAGTTGTCGCAGATATTGAACCACGGTTTGCCGGTTGTGAAACCTGCGTTTTCTTCAGCATTCCACTGTACCGGAGAACGAGCAGTTTCACGGCTTACCTTGTTTGCGTGATTAACAAACTTTTCTTCATTGTATCCGAGCTTTTTGAAAAGATTGTGATTGTTGAATGTAAGTACATCCTTGAATTCATCAAGTCGTGTAAGGTTGACGTTTGTCATACCGATTTCCTGACCCTGATAAATAAACGGCGTACCGCACTGAAGCATATACATAGCTGCAAGCATCTTACCGCTTTCTACGCGATAATCAAGGCTACCATAGCGGTTTATGATACGCGGATGGTCATGGTTTTCGATGTAAAGAGCGTTCCAACCCTTGTTGTGAAGCTTATACTGCCACTTTGAAAATGCGCCCTTCATCTTTTTAAGGCTGAACGGTACTTTTACCCAGTCAGTAACCATACAGTCAGCTTCCATATGCTGGAAATGGAACATCATATCAAGTGTCTTGTTCGGACCTTCTGTGATATAAGGAAGAGCAAAGCTCGTTGTCATCATAGGACCTTCAGCAACAACGAAGCAGTCATACTTGTCGATAACATCTTCTCTGAATTCCTTGAGATATTCATCAAGATGCGGACCCTTCTTATAATGCTCAATACCTGTTGCAGCCGGAAGCGGGAAACCGTTCGGCAAACCTTCAGCTTTTGAAATGAATGTAATAACGTCTTCACGGAAACCGTCAACACCCATATCAAGCCAGAAACGCATGATATCCTTAACCTCTTCACGAACCTTCGGATTATCCATATTAAGGTCAGGCTGCTTCTTTGCAAAAACATGAAGATAATACTTATCCAAATCCTCATTGTATTCCCAAGCTCCGCCTTCAAAAGTGGAGAGCCAGTTGTTGGGCGGCTTTTTATCCTTACCTTTACGCCAGAAATAATAGTCGTGATACGGGTTGTCCTCACCCTTGAGGCTCTCTTTGAACCATTCGTGCTCGTCTGATGTGTGGTTAACAACAAGGTCCATAATAACCTTCATTCCACGCTCGTGTGCACCTTCAAGTACCATCTTGAAATCATCAAGAGTACCGTACTCAGGGTTAATATTTCTGTAGTCAGCAATATCATAACCATAGTCTGCATTAGGAGTGGGATACAATGGAGAAAACCAGATTGCATTAACACCAAGATCCTTAAGATAATCAAGCTTAGAATAAATACCTTTAAGGTCACCTATTCCATCACCGTCACTGTCGCAAAAACTACGCGGCCAGATTTGATAAACAACAAGTTCTTTGTACCAGTCTTTTTTTACTTCTGACATAATTTATCCTCCGTTCAAAATATAAATTATTCTGATTTTTCATTAAGGTATTCTGTTAAATCCATAGGAACTTCAAGCTTTGCAGAATCAACAGAAACAGATGTAAAATCCGTTTGCTTGGGCGGTTTATAAAACCACAAATTAATCCAACTGTGAATTTTAAGACCTTTCACCCAGTGGCGTGGAAAACCTCCGCACTGTTCACATTGAAACATCTGTTTAGACATAACAACGTAGCGGTGACGGATCCTCACCTTGCAACGTCTGCTTAACTCATCAATTGTTATTCGTTCGTTATTAAGGTTCGCTTTTTTAATTTCTCTGTAAACCAAAAAAGGACTCATTTTTCCACCCCATTTATGTGAAAATTTTATCATTATATTGATCTAAAGTCAAGAAAATTTAACTATAACTTACAATAAATATTATTTTATACTTCACAAATCAAAAATAAAATAGTATAATCATATCAGCAATTATGGAGGTATAAAAATGAAAATAGTTATTTTAGACGGTTACACGACAAATCCGGGTGATCTTTCCTGGGAAAAGTTTTCTGAATTCGGTGAGGTTACTGCCTATGATTATACTCCCACTGAACTTGTTGTTGAAAGATGTAAGGATGCAGAAATAATTATCGACAACAAAGTAGTATTCACAAAAGAAACACTTGACCAGCTTCCAAAACTCAGATATATCGGATTACTCAGCACGGGATTTAACGTAATCGACATTGAAGCAGCAAAAAATAACGGCATAACCGTTTGTAATGTACCCACCTATTCAACTGCAGCTGTAGCACAGTTAACATTTGCACTTATTCTTGAAATGTACAACCAAGTAAGCATTCACAGTGAAGCTGTACATAACGGAGAGTGGACAAACTGCAGGGATTTCTGTTTTCAAAAAACACCCCTTTTAGAGCTTAACAACAAAACAATCGGTCTTATCGGATACGGTAAAATCGGTTCAGAGGTTGCTAAAATCGCCGATGCTTTTTCAATGAATATTCTCTGCTATGTACCCAGTAAAAAACCTCAGCCTGATTTTAAAAACTTCCGTTTCGTGTCTTTGGATGAATTAGCTGAAAAATCTGATATAGTTTCTCTTCATTGCCCTTTAACTCCCGAAACAACAAAAATAATTAACAGTAACTTTATCTCAAAAATGAAGAAGAATGCAATCATCATCAACACATCAAGAGGGCCCTCAATTGATGAGCGAGCACTTGCAGATGCTTTGAATTCAGACAGAATTGCAGGTGCTGGAGTTGATGTTCTCTCAACTGAACCTCCCAAGGCGGACAATCCCCTTCTCTCCTGTAAAAACTGTTTTATAACACCTCATATAGCCTGGGCAGGTTACGAAACAAGAGAACGACTTGTAGGTGTAGTTCTTAATAACCTTAAATCATATCTTGACGGCAATCCCGTAAATGTTGTTAATAAATAATACTGAGGAGCTGAAACCAGCTCCTCTTTTTTTACAGTATAATGCAGATTAAACCACTGCAGCCTTCGTTAATAACTTTTTCAAGCGTTTCCTGAATTTTCATCCGTGCATCACCCGGCATCCTGAAAAGTTTATTATGTAAGCCCTCATTAACAAGCTCATGCAATGATTTTCCGAAAATGTTTGATTGCCATATCTGAGTCGGATTTTCTTCAAATTCTTTCAGAAGATACATTACAAGATCCTCTGACTGCGATTCACTGCCTACAAGCGGTGCAACCTCCGTGTTTATTGTTGCTTTCATCATATGAATTGACGGAGCACTTGCCTTAAGTCGCACTCCGTATTTACCGCCCTGACGCATAATTTCAGGTTCTTCAAGACTCAATTCATCCATAGTCGGCATAACAATTCCGTAACCTGTAGCCTCAACCTCGTCAAGCGCATCTTTAATTCTGTCATAAGTCTTTTTTGTTTGCGCAAGCTCAGTTAAAGACGCCATCAAATCTTCCTGTGAATTAACATTCAATCCTGTTTTTTCTGAAAGAATTTTATAAAACATATCATTTTCGACAATTGCATAAAGTGTAGCACTTCCGTTAGCAAGAGAAACATCTTTTGTTTCAATCTTGTTGATATATCTGCAACTGTTAAGATTATCTGCGAAATCAGTAATATCCCTTACCCTTTCGATTTTTTCAGCCTTTGATGAAATCGCATCAAAAATCTCACTTCTGAGCCAGTGCTTGTTTTCAAGTCCTGCAACCCATCCCGGAATCTCAATACGTACTTCTTTTAAAGGAAACTCAAATAAAACACTTGAAAGGATTTCTTTTATCATATTTTCTTCAAGAGAAAGACAATCAGCCGGTATAACAGGCACATTATATTTTGCTGTAAGTTCATGTGAGAGTGACATTGTCTTTTCACTGCGAGGTTCTGTACTGTTCAACAGCACAACAAAAGGCTTACCTAGCTCTTTCAATTCGTTAACTACGCGTTCTTCTGCTTCGGCATATTCCGCTCTCGGAATCTCACTTATTGTTCCGTCAGTAGTAACAACAAGACCAATTGTCGAATGTTCATTAATTACCTTCTGAGTGCCTATCTCTGCTGCCATATTAAAGGGTATCTCTTCATCGAACCAAGGAGTTTTAACCATTCGAGGTTGATTGTTTTCAATATAACCCAACGAACTTGGCACAATATAACCCACACAGTCAATCATACGTACATTGAAACGAGCATTTGACGGTAAATTCACCTCAACAGCTTCTTCCGGAATAAATTTAGGTTCAGTTGTCATGATAGTTCTTCCCGAAGCTGATTGTGGAAGCTCATCTTTAGCTCTTTCACGCTTGGAATCCTCACTGATATTCGGAATCACAAGCGTATCCATAAAACGTTTTATAAATGTAGATTTGCCCGACCGTACGGGACCCACTACACCGATGTAAATATCTCCGCCTGTTCTTGTGCGGATATCCTGATAAATATCTGTTTTTGTTGCAATCATAAAACATTCCTCCTGTTGCGGTGCGATGCAGGCACCACACCTTACATCGTTTTGTTAATTGATATGTCATCAGGACGAGATTTATGACACAAAAAAACGCAGGGTTTTCCCTGCGTTTTTCAACATTAAAGCTTATTTCTGATAATCTTTCCGCTTGTTGTTTTCGGAAGTTCATCCTTGAACACAACAATTCGCGGATATTTGTACGGAGCTGTATGCTCTTTAACGTACTTCTGAATTTCCTTCTTAAGTTCTTCAGTAGGTTCGGTTCCCTTTGTAAGAACGATACTTGCCTTAACAACCTGACCTCTTACCTCATCGGGAGCAGCAGAAACGCCACACTCAAGAACATAGGGAAGCTCCATAATAACATTTTCAATTTCAAACGGTCCGATACGGTAACCTGAAGACTTGATAACGTCATCAATTCTGCCGACATACCAATAGAAGCCGTCTTCGTCGCGCCATGCAACGTCACCTGTGTGATAAAGGCCATCATACCAGCATTCTGATGTTTTATCTTCAGAGCCGTAGTAACCCTTGAACAAACCGCAGGGAATTGTATCACCTGTTCTGATAACAATTTCGCCTTCTTCACCGACAGCAACACTGTTACCTTCAGCATCAACAAGGTCAACATCAAACGACGGAACAGGTTTACCCATTGAACCGAGGCGATGGTCTGAACCAAAGAGATTACCGATAACAAGAGTTGTTTCGCTCTGTCCGAAACCTTCCATAACCTTAAGACCTGTAAGCTTGTTAAGCTGACGGAATACTTCGGGGTTAAGTGCCTCGCCTGCAATTGTTGCATGCTCAACCGAGCTGAGATCATACTTTGTAAGATCTTCCTTAATCATCATTCGGTACATTGTCGGCGGTGCACAGAAAGTTGTAATATTATACTTTCTGAACATCGGAAGAATATCCGCCGCATTAAAACGGTCAAAGTCGTAAACAAATATTCCGCCCTCGCAAAGCCACTGACCGTAAAGCTTACCCCAGAGTGCCTTTGCCCAGCCCGTATCCGAAATTGTAAGATGGAGGCCGTCAGGATTTACACAATGCCAATAGTTAGCTGTAACAAAATGACCCAACGGATATTTATAGTTGTGTGTTGCAATTTTCGGATAACCTGTTGTACCTGAAGTGAAGAACATAAGCATTTCATCACTACCGCAAGCAGAATCTTCTGTTCTTTCAAACACATTGTTGAAGAGCTTGTATTCTTCATTGAAATTGTGCCAACCTTCGCGAGCTTCGCCAACAATAATCTTGGTCTTAACTGAAGGAGCTTTCTCGGTCGCAAGGTCAACCTGATGTGCTGTATCACCGTCTGAAGTACATACAATTGCACTTACTTCAGCTGCATTGAATCTGTACTCAAGGTCATGCTCCTGAAGAAGATATGTTGCAGGAATTGCAACTGCACCAAGCTTATGAAGAGCAATAAGTGAGAACCAGAACTGATAATGTCTTTTAAGGATAAGCATTACCTTGTCGCCCTTTTTGATTCCGAGTGACTTGAAGTAGTTAGCTGTCTGTGAAGAATACTCCATCATTTCACGGAAAGTGAAACGACGTTCATTCTTATTCACATCAACGTGAAGCATAGCTGTTTTGTCCGGACACTTTTTGCCAAGACCGTCAACTATATCAAAAGCAAAGTTAAACTTTTCTTCATTTTCATATGTGAGTGAAATAAGTGCACCCGACTCATCTTCCTTAGGATGAATAAAGTTATGATAAATTCTTTTACCCGTTCCTGTTCTTTTGGGAGATTCGTCATCAAATTTAGTATCACGTTCAGCAATATCACCGGATGTACTCAACGGGATAGCATAGAAAAATGCCGGTTCCGAGCTTGATGAAATCATACCGTGAGGTGTTGAACTGTCAAAATATACAGTATCACCTGCATTAAGAATTTCAATATGCTTACCAATCTGGAATTTAATAGAACCGCTGAGAACGATATCAAGCTCCTGACCTTCGTGCGTTGTAAGAGCGATATCTGATGCATCCGGTGCAGGATCACACTTAACAAACAACGGTTCACAAATCTTATTTTTGAATGATGCTGCAAGGTTGTAGTATTCCATTCCGTGTGCGGAACTTACCTTCTGACCTTCACCGCGTCTTGTAACAGTATATGTTGCAAGCTTCGGGCTCTTACCTTCAATAATATCCGTAACATCAACATTGAAAGCCATTGCACATCTGTAAAGGAAGGCAAAGTTGAGGTCAACATTACCACGCTCACATTCAATGTATTCTTCGATGCTTACGCCTGTTTTTTCCGCCATTTCAGCAGGAGTAAATCCGACAATTTCACGAAGCTCCTTAATTCTGTTCGCCATTTCGTTGATGCGAAAATCAAGTCCTGTAATTTCTTTAGCCATAAAATCACCTTTCTTCAGGGACATAAAAAAACCCGTCCCAAAGATTTTCACTTTGAGACGAGCTGTAATAACCCGCGGTACCACTCAAATTGCACTGAAAGTGCCCCTTCAGACTCCGATAAGTCCTATGCTTTTACGCAGCAATACGAGAGGGTTCTACTGACATTATGCTTTCTTCCCTCCGACTCAGAAGCTACAGACTCAAGGTAATTATCTGTCGGTTTACACCAACCACCGACTCTCTGAAACAAACTACAATGAGCACTCTTCGTCATAGTCTTTACATATTTTGAAAAATATTATCATAATATTGCACTTTTGTCAATACCTTTAAGCATTTCGAGCTGCGATTTTTTTCAGGTTTTCAAAGCTGATTTTTGCAGATTCAAACAAATCAATATCACAGCTGTCCTGTTCAATAATTATGTATTCAACACCGCTTTCAACGCACGCTCTGTAGCACTCATCAAGATTGAGATTGCCTGTTCCGATTTCAGCAAATTTTCTTTCATTGTTTTCAATCTTATAATCCTTAAAATGGCAAACACTCATTCTGCCCTTGACTTTTCTGATATAGTCAGGAGGATAAACGCCGCCCGTCTGGAGCCAATGTGTGTCAAGAATGAAATTGAACAAATCCGGATCAGTGTCCTCAATCATAATATCAAGCTGAGTTCTGCCATCATAGCGTTCCAATTCAAAATGATGGTTATGGTACGCATATTGCAAGCCTGCTTCTTTGAATTTTTTTGCAGCAGGGGTAAAATCAGCAATATACTTTTTCATTCCTTCAACAGAACGATACTCTTCGGGACTCCAACCAAGACCTACAGTTTTACAACCAAGTGCTTTATGTTCATCAATAAGTGCATCGGTATCATTAAGAATTCTTTCCATCGGTACGTGAGTAAGACAGACTTCCATATTGTATTTCTTGCAGTATTCAGCTACCTTATAGTTATCCAACTTTCCTATACCGGAAACCTGAACTACCTCAACTCCCATTTCCGAAAGCTTTGAAAGAACATTGTCAAGATCTTCAAAAGTGTCAATGATGCTGTGAAAATTAAAAAGTGTGATTCCAAGTTTCATAATAATACCTCCACAAATTAATCTATAATTTTTCCTTGCAATTCTTCCCAAAGAAGATATTTCTCATCAAGCTCTTCATTTTTTGACTTAAGCTTTTCGGTAAATTCAATAAGCTTTTCGTAATCAGTCTGAACCTCAGTTGAATTGAGCATCTTTTCGATTTCAGTAATCTCAGCTTCAAGCAGAGAGATCGCTTCTTCAGTTTTGTTCAACTGTGTTTTAAGCTTTCTTTGTTCGGCCGCAAGTTCTTTTTTGAGTTTATAGTCATTTACCTTATTTTCAGGCTTTTCTTTTACGGTAACAGTTACAGGAGAGCCTGATTTTCTTTCAAGATAGTAATCATAATTCCCAAGATGCTCAGTTATACCGTTTTCATTCAACTCAAGAATGCGTGAACTGAGTTTGTTGATAAAATATCGGTCATGAGAAACAATTAACATTGTTCCGCTATAATCAAGCAAAGTGTTTTCAAGCTCTTCTCTTGAAAAAGCATCGAGATGGTTTGTAGGCTCGTCCAGAAGCAAAAGATTGAATCCGCCGAGCATCAATTTAAGTAAAGCAATTCTTGCTCTTTCGCCACCGCTTAACTCACGCATTAATTTAAAGACATCGTCGCCCTTGAACAAAAATGCCGCAAGAGCGTTTCTTATTGCTGTCTGCATCATCTGCGGATAAGCTGACCATATTTCTTCGATCGCAGTTTTATTAAGATCAAGCTTTGCCTGAACCTGATCGAAATAACCCCTTGAAACATTTTCGCCAAAGATAAACTTACCGTCATCCGGCTTATATTCACCCATCAGAGTTTTCAGAAGCGTTGTCTTACCGCAACCGTTATCGCCCAGTAAAAAGACTTTTTCTCCTCGGGTAATATGCAGATCGATATTTTTAAATATGCATTTATTACCGAAAGACTTGGTCAAGCCGTTTGCAATTATAACATCGTTTCCGCTGACATATTTCGGCTCAAAAGAAACACGTATACGTTCAACTTTACTGTCAGGAACAACCAACTGCTCTTTGATTCGTTCAATCTGCTTTAATTTACTCTCCGCAGTCTTAATATTCTTTTCTCGGTTCCATTGACGTTGCTGTGCAACAATACCTTCAATGCGTTCGATTTCTTTAATGTCGTTTTCATATTTTTCTTCAATAGCCTTCTGTTCAGCTTTTTTCTTTTTGATGAAATCAGAATAATTGCCCTTATAGCATCTTACTTTATTTCCTTCAAGTTCAACTGTTTTATCAGTTATTTTATCAAGAAAATATCTGTCGTGAGATATAACAAAAACTGCTCCTGAATAATTTTTCAAAAAAGATTCAAGCCACTCAACAGATTTGATGTCAAGATGATTAGTAGGCTCATCAAGCAAAAGAAGATTGCTTTTTGAAAGAAGCAGCTTTGCAAGTGCGATTTTAGAACGTTGTCCGCCACTCAGTTTATCGGTAGTCATCGAAAAATCCGACTCATCAAACCCAAGCCCTGTCAATGCACTGCGTGCTCGGTTTTTGTAGGTAAGTCCGCCTTCATTCTGAAATCTGAGGGTAAGCTCATCCTGCAGCTTAATATTTTCATCAGCATCTCCGATACCGTTAAGAAGCTTATAATTAACACTTTCAAGCTCAGCTTCCATATCAGAAAGATAATCAAATACGCTTAAAATCTCATCAATAAGAGTGCGACCTTTCTCGGAGCAGGTATGCTGTTCCATATAGCCAACTCTTACATCCTTTGACTTGACAACAACGCCCTCGTCAGGCTCAAGTTCACCCCTGATAAGATTAAACAATGTAGTTTTACCGACACCGTTAGCACCGATAAAACCAACCTTTTCTTTATCATTGATATCAAAATTAACTTTAGAAAATAATTCCCGTTCACCGAAGGAAAACGACAAATTCTGAACATTTAATACTGTCATAAAAAACTCCGAAATCTTAATGATTAGATTTTACAACAAACTAATCAATAAAACAAGTATAAATTTAAAAGCTCTCCGCTTAGCAGAGAGCTTTATTGCCTGATTATTCAGCTTCTTCACCTGACGGTGTTTCATTTTCAGCATCATTATCCGGTTTAACAGAGTCTGTCGATTCTGTGTTGCCTTCAGTCGGTCGCGTGGGAAGCGACGGTAACAAATCACTGATATTGGGGAATCTGTTAGATGTACTTGTTTCTGTCGTTCCTGAAACATCATTCTGTGTACCGTTATTTCCTGACGGATCATAATCGTTATCCGATGACGAACCTGAGCCGCCCGATGAACCGTTACCGCTGTCTGAGTTGCCGCTTCCTGAGTTGTTTACCGTTCCCGAATTTTCAGAACTGCTGGGTTTACGGTTATTAGTTACAAGATCAAGAACACTCTTTCTGTCAGGAGAAAGAATTATGTTGGTTTCACCATAGAGAGCTTTCTGCAATCTCTGTGCACAATCAGCATAATCGGCTACCCATGCCCAGTGACCGTCAATTTTAGTAGACACTCTGTCAACATAATCTTCGCCCGGCAAAACAATTTCAACAAGCTTATAATCCATCCAACCGTTTGAATAAGCCTGAGCTATCAGCGTTGCAACCTCAGACTGTGTATAGCCTGTTCTGAGGAACGGAGAAACCTGTTTGAAGGCGTTAAGAAGCTGACCGTTAGTTGCAGACTTAGCACTGTCAAGAAGACCCTTGATAACTGAACGCTGTCTTCTTGTTCTGCTTATATCACTATCAGCATCACACTTACGGATTCGGCTGTAAATAAGAGCCTGTGAACCGTTCAGAGTAGCTTTTCCTGACGGAAAGTTCTTATGTGAAGAGGTACGTCTGATGTACTTTGATTCATAGTCCTGAACTTCCACAGTAACACCACCCAAAGCGTCAATAAGCTTCGGGAAAGACTTGAAATCGACTGCAATAAACTGATCAATTTCAATTTTGAAGTTATTTTCAACGGTGTTAAGAAGTGTTGCCGGACCGCCGTAAATATAAACTGAATTAAGCTTGAAATAATAATCGTAATACGTACCGTTTGATCTCGGCAAAGACATATATGTCCAGCTGTCACGCAAGAGAGAAACAAGCGTTATGGTTTCTGTTTTCTTGTTGATAGAAACCAACATCATAATATCAGATCTGCCTGAATCAGCCTTACCTGTTTCACTGTCAACACCGCAAAGAAGAACATTTATAACGTTCTTGCTGAACATCTTCTCTCCGCCGTTGTTAGCCCACGAATAAAGAAATCCGTTGAGAGAATTTGCATCAACATCGCCCATAGCCTGCCAGTTATGATCTTCTTCATAAATAACCTGTCCGGTAAACGGCTCGTTAAAATCAAGACCACTGTCGCCGTAGCTTCCGTCTGAAAAATAATAGAGATAAAAATAACCGAGTCCGCCACCACATCCTAAAAGAATAACAATCACAAGCAGTAAAGCTATTATCTTAAGATTCTTTTTCTTTTTTCCGGTGTGAAAATTACCTTTTTTATTCTTTTTATTCTTAACTTCCATGTTGTTTTCAGGTGTTATAAAACTATTGATATTTTCGAAATTTTCATCAGCACGCGGATTCATATAGAAATCAGCATTACCTTCTGAATACGATGAGATATCAATGTACTCATCATTACTGTCCGCAAAATCAACTTCTATATCAGCAGCAGGCGTTTCGTAAGATTTAACATCTTCATCTTCTGTTGAAAGATAATGTTCGTACTTCTTATTGAACTCATAAAGATCATTCAATTCATCATTTATCTTCTTATCTTTATCCATCTTACCATATCACTCCATTCAACAATGTAAAGTGTGAAAGTGTGTTTTAAAAGTCCAGAAGCGAACAATTTAATCTATTGTTCGCTTCAGATTCAAAAATATTCCTCTTAGTTTTTAGGCTCAATCTTTCCGTAAAGATTTGTACCTGCGGAATCTGAACGCGGAGCACGTGTCGGCTGAGATGCAACTGAAGATTTCGCATTGTTTCTGCTTCTGTAATCGTTTCTGCGTCCGCCTCTCTGGCTCGGATTTGTAGCAGTAAATCCTTCCGCAAGAGTGATTACAACTCTTCTGTCACTTTCAGAACCAACTGAATGTGAATCAACACCCTCAATTTCCTGAATTGTTGTATGAATAATTCGTCTTTCATACGGGTTCATCGGATCAAGCGAAACATTACGTCCGTACTTTTTGACCCTTGCCGCATTTTTCTTTGCAAGCTCACGAAGAGTTTCTTCTCTCTTTTCTCTATAATTGCCTGCATTGATTGAAACTCTCTTATAACCGTCATTACCCTTGTTAATAACAAGTCTTGTAAGATACTGAATAGCATCAAGAGTTTCGCCTCTTCTGCCGATTATATAACCGTAGTCATTACCGCAATCGAGCTGAGCAACAACACCCTCATCGTCCTCAGAAACTGAAATAGAAATATCACCGACGCCCATTCCTTCAAGAATAGATCTGATGTACTTTTCAGCCTTCTTTGAAGCTTCGCCAACAAACATTTCCTTTTCAGGGGCAGCCGTAGCTTCAACAGCCTCTTCAACTTTTTTAAGTTCAGGTTTCTTTTCTTCAGGCTTCTTACCAGCCTTCTGCTGAGGTTTAGCTTTTGCTTCCTTAACCTGCTTTTTAGGAGCCTGTTTGATTTCATCGGGAATTTCATAATATGCTCTTGCTTCAGCAAGAGAACCACCAAAAAGACCTAATGTCTTTTTCTTTGCCATTTTTATAAGCTCAACCTGAACATCCGCATCCCACGGAGCGTTAAGTTCATTCTTGGCAGCTTCTATAGCTTCTTCATTAGTAGCACCTTTACCGAATGCTTCCTTTATCAATGGGTTCACCACCTGTAAATACATTAAAATTTAAAATTATACACTAAATAGTGTCAGTTTTCTGATTATTTGTTAATTCGCTTTACGCTGTCTTCTCTTGAGCGTCTTTCAATTGTTTCCTTAACCATATCTTTAGCAACATTCTTCTGCGGTGAATAAATTTTCTTCATAACAACAGACTGAATCATAGCAAAAAGATTAGAAACAATCCAATAAACACCGATACCTGTCGGGAACATCGTTGTAAACCAAACAGACATTGCGGGCATCATAAGCATAGTACAGCCGGCACCCGGTGCATTTGCTGTTGGGTTTGCTTTTTTCTGCTGTAACTGAGTAATATAAGCACTTGCAAGAGAAGTAAGACCGGACAAAACAGGAATAGCCACATATTTTGATTTGAAATCAGGCTTAACGCCAAGCTCAAATCCAAAGAAAATAAATCTGTCGTTAGCTACGAAAGTTTCAACTTTCTGCAATGCAGCCGCAGAAACGCCCTCAACACCTGCGCTGAAATACTCAGTGAATTTATCAAAATGCTGAAGAAGATAAAGCGGATAGTACATTTCTGATTTGCCGATATCAAGTCCTGTGTCGCCTGCCATTTTAACAAAAGCATCGACAAGAAGGTCTGTCGTGCCCTTATCAAGACCGATAGCGTAACGCAACGGATTGTAAAGAACACCAAAAAGACCGATAATAAACGGAAACTGGATAAGAAGAGGAACGCAACCTGCTGACATAGGATTATAACCCTCACGTGCATAAAGATTCTGTGTTTCTTCCTGAATCTTCTGCTGGTTACCCGCATACTTTTCCTGAATACGTCTTAATTTCGGAGCAAGACGCTGTTGCTTAGCCATTCCCTTCTGCTGATTAATTGTCGTAGGAAGCATAACCATACGAGCAAAAATAGTAAAGAGAATAATTGCAAAGCCATAACTTGCGTTAAGTCCGTCAACAATACTGTAGAAAAACAGCATTATATATCCGAATATAGGACTTATAACGTCATATAAAAATTCATAGATACCTGCCACAGCATTCAAACTCCTTTAATGTTTATGACCCTTTTCTTTTTTAGGCGGAACAGGGTCATAACCACCCTTGAACAATTGGTTGCATCTGAGCAACCTTCCTAAAGTCAAAATCGAGCCTTTAAAAGCTCCGTGCACCTGAATTGCTTCAACCGCATAATGTGAACAAGTAGGATAATATCTGCACATAGGCGGCAAATGCGGCGAAATATGCCGTTGATAAAACTCAATGACACTGATAAGGCACTTTTTCATTGTTCTATCACGCCTGCCTTTTTCAAATGCTGAAGCATGATCTTTTTTATATCGGTGCTTTTCTTTTTAATAGTTCTTGTACGAGCTACAAAAACAAAATCATACCCTCCGTTCAACATCGGAGAGATTTCACGAAACGCCGCACGAATTATTCTGCGGCAGCGGTTACGTTCAACCGCATTTCCAATTTTCTTGCTTGTAGTTATACCCATACGGCAAATTCCCGCGCGGTTATTTTTTAAAACATAAGTAACCAACGCAGGATCCGAGTATGATTTTCCTCTGCCGTAAGCCCTTCGGAAATCGCTATTTTGCTTTAATACATTAAACTTCATATCGGGCAAAAATATCAAATCCGTTCAACGGTGGGTACAACCCTGAAAATTAGATTAGTAAGTCAACTGCTTTCTGCCCTTAGCTCTTCTGCGAGCAAGAACCTTGCGGCCGTTTCTGTCAGCCATTCTTTTGCGGAAACCGTGTTCCATCTTTCTGTGACGCTTCTTGGGCTGATATGTTCTTTTCATTTTTCTAACCTCCGTTTCAAAACGTGAAAATTTTCGGATTATCCGATTAATTACACTATACTGCCTTATCCGCATAGTGCCTACAGAATAGTATTATATATCAACATCATCAATATGTCAATGATTATTTTTCTATATATTGATGTTTTTTACATAAACACTAAAGGAGTGCCTGAGCACCCCTTTAATTGAAAATTTTTACTTTTTCTTTGCGATGAGTCGCTGGAAGAATTTCACAATTTCAACAAGCGGAATAATTGAAAGTCCGAGGCTGAAAGCGATTGCATATTCTTCCCAACCGATAGAAACGAACTCAAAAGCTTTAGCAAGGAACGGAATTTCAATAACCACAGTTGTAAGAACAAGGGCCAGAGCTGCTGCACCGAGAAGCCATTTGTTATTTTTCTTCAGCATAAACAAGCTTCCACGCTGCGAACGCATATTGAAGCTCTGGAAGATTTCTGCAAGGCTCATTGTAAGGAAAGCCATTGTCATACCGTCTGCACTTTCAACTCCGAATGCCCATGTTTTTGTTTCGATGAAGTGACCGATAAAATATGATGCAATTGTAAGAATTGCAACCAAAATGCCCTGATATGCAACATCAAAACCTACACCGCCCGCAAAGATACCCGCTTTCGGATCACGCGGAGCTTTTTTCATTGAATCTGCTTCGCCGTGTTCCATACCGAGTGCAAGAGCAGGAAGGCTGTCTGTAATAAGGTTAATCCAGAGCATATGAACCGGCTTAAGGATTGTAAATCCGAGAAGTGTTGCAACAAAAACACTCACAACTTCTGCAAGGTTTGAAGAAAGAAGGAACTGAATTGCTTTTCTGATGTTTGCGTAAATCTTTCTGCCCTCACCTACCGCCGCAACGATTGTAGCGAAGTTATCGTCAGCAAGAATCATATCTGCAACATTCTTTGTAACATCAGTACCTGTAATACCCATTCCGATACCAATATCGGCCGACTTGATGCTCGGTGCGTCATTGACACCGTCGCCTGTCATTGCAGTTACCTTGCCTCTGTGTTTCCAAGCATTAACAATACGAACTTTATGCTCCGGCTGAACACGTGCATATACGCTGTACTTATCAATAACCTTATCAAGTTCTTCGTCGCTCAACTTGTCAAGTTCCTGACCCATAATAGCCTGTGACGGATCATCAAGGATACCAAGCTCAGCAGCGATTGCTACAGCTGTATCAATATGGTCACCCGTAATCATAATTGCACGGATACCTGCACCCTTACACTCTTCGACAGCGAGTTTAACTTCGGGTCTTACAGGGTCGATCATACCCGAAAGACCGATAAAAATCATATCTTCTTCAAGAGAAGCAGGTTCAAAAGATTCAGGCTTAGATGAATATTCTCTATAAGCACCTGCAAGAACGCGGAGTGCCTTATCTGCCATACCCTTGTTCGTCTTTCTGATTTCTTCTCTGTGAGCATCAGTCATAGGCACTACGCCGTTTTCAGTGAGAACAGATGTACATCTCTTGAGGATTTCATCCGGTGCACCCTTGGTATACTGAACAAGCTTACCGTTTTCAGAATGAACCGTACTCATCATCTTTCTCATTGAATCGAACGGTGCCTCACCAACACGAGGAGCAACCTTTTTCAATTCATTCTTGTTGAGATTAATTTTATAAGCATAGTTTACAAGTGCAGCCTCTGTAGGTTCGCCGACTGCTTCACCGATATCTTCATCAACCTCTGCATCTGTGCAAAGGCACATAGCTTTTGCAAGCAGTTTATCATCTTTTGTATGGTTTTCAACAACAGTCATCTTGTTCTGTGTAAGAGTACCTGTTTTATCTGAACAGATAATCTGTGCACATCCAAGAGTCTCAACCGCTGTAAGCTTTCGGATAACAGCATTTCTCTTTGCCATCTTTGTTACACCGATTGAAAGAACAATCGTAACAACAGCAGCAAGACCCTCCGGAATAGCTGCAACAGCAAGACTGACAGCAACCATAAATGTATCGATAATTACTTCAGGAGTAAACTCGCCTGCCTTGATAACACCGACAGCGAACATAACCACACAGATTCCGAGAACAAGCCATGTAAGGATTTTACTGAGACCTGCAAGCTTTTTCTGAAGCGGAGTCTGTTCATCCTGAGCAAGAGTAAGAGCATCTGCAATCTTACCCATTTCAGTATTCATACCTGTTCCGCAAACAACAACTGTTCCTCGACCGTAAACAACAGTACTTCCCATATAAACCATATTTTTACGGTCGCCGAGAGGAACTTCCTTTTCGTTTGAAAGTGTATCTGCCTTTTTAACAACAGGAACAGATTCACCCGTAAGAGCACTTTCTTCAACCTTCATTGAAGCACACTCAAGAATTCGTGCATCGGCAGGAACAGCATCTCCTGCTTCAAGAAGAACAATATCACCCGGCACAAGGTCTTCACTGTGAACAACCATAAGCTTACCATCACGGAGAACCTTAGAGTTTGCTGCTGTCATTGTCTTAAGCGCTTCAATAGCTTCCTCAGCCTTACTCTCCTGAATAACACCAAGGACTGCATTAAGTATAACAACAAACAAAATAATAAATACATCTGCGAAAGATTCGCCTTCCCAGACTGCTGTAACACCAGAAAGCGCTGCAGCAACAAGAAGAACAATGATCATCGGATCAGCCATTTGCTTAAAGAACTTGACAATCATGCTCTCTTTTTTGCCTTCCTGAAGCTTGTTCTTACCATGTTCAGCAAGTCTTTTTTCAGCTTCAGCTGTTGTCAGACCTTCTTTGACAGCTTTAAGTTCATTAAGAACCGAATTGCTGTCCATTGAATAAAACTTCATTTGAATTCTCCCTTCAGAATTAAATATAAATTAAAAGACCAAGAAACAGCTGACTGTAACTTGGTCTTAAATCACATAAAACTCCGCACAGCACTGCTGCACATGAGTCTCGTTTATAAGGATATGCCAGGCCGAAGCCGTGTACTTGTTGACATATCCACACTATCGTGTAAACTACTCCCTCATGGGTGGTCAATTTATCATATTTTAACAAAAATCAGCAGATATGTCAACTGCTCGTTGTTAAGCAGTTGTAAACATATCCTGAACAAATAATAAATTTTTAAAGCGATAATCTATCCGTTTGTTTAACCTTTGTGTTATGAATACTCACTGTGTACAAGTGGCGAGACTCACATTCCCGCCTTCAGCGAACCGACACGAGATAGACGATTGAGTTCGAGTCTATATCAAAAAAGCAAAAAAATAATAGCCACCGAAACTGTCGTTTCTGTGACTATTATGGTGCGGATGTTCATAACACAAGTAGTTCTCCGGCAGAACATATTCTATCTTTCGTACTCTGATATATTTCCTCATATATGGAGGAATACATAATGTTAAATATCATTGAAGATTTCTATTACGGCAACATCGAGCCACAAGAGCTCAATTCCGAATTAACACCTAAACTCAAGAAGAAACTGAGTAATCTTGCAGAGAAAGAAGAACAGCTTACTGCAAGGCTGACCGGTGAAGATAAGGAGCTGTTTCAAAACTATGTAAGTGCTTACATTGAATTTTCAACAACAAGTAATGCAGACAGCTTTATATCAGGCTTCAGGCTCGGAGCAAGATTTACATACGACACATTTTTTAAGAATGCGAAAGGATGATGCGATTATGAAAAATATTACATACAGACAGGTTGGAGATTTCAACATACCTAACCTTATCTTACCTCCTGAAGAAGCAAAGATTATTCTCGGAAAATGGGGTATGTTACACAAGGACTATCTTCTCAAACACAAGAAAGCGTTATTTGCAACCCTACTCGCAGAAGGTAAGCTGTATCAGCACTGTGCTGAAATAGAAAATCAGGCTCGTGAGATGTTTGATACACTTGTTGAACAGATGAAAGAACGTGAATGTGTAATTGAACAATTGAAAGAAGAAAATCAGTTGGAATGGGTATGCCGTATGCAAAACATTGAAGCGAGAGTTAGAGAAATTATTAACCAAGAAATAATATACAGATAAATTTATTGGTGTGGCAGTTTTGAATATTGCCACACTAATTATTTTTATAATATATTTTTTCTGTTTTACATTATAGTTAATTGTTTTTCTTGTATCCGTTCAAAGCAAAAGAAATTTTAAATTGTCAATAAGGAGGCTTAATTATGGAGAAATTTATATACGATGAAAACAACGGCCTTTGGTACGAATTGCAAGGCGACTATTACCTCCCTTGTCTAAAATTACCGGAGGAAGAACAGAAAGAAATCGGCGTTTGGGGTATGCGGCATTTGGAATATCTTAAACATCACCGCAAATTCACGTACAACCGACTTCAAACGGAATGTAAACTAAATTCCCATCTTTGCGATATAAATTCGAAATGTTTGATACACTAATCAAGCAATTAAAAGAGTCCGAAGGCATTACCGAACAACTTAAAGCAGAAAATCAAATGGAGTGGGTTGCTCGGATGAACAACATCCGCAACAGAGCCA
>JAFODS010000068.1 GCA_017380575.1 Clostridia bacterium
ACCTGCAGACATAGAGCTTACAGCGATAGCAAGATACGGAAGAGAGTGGACAAAGGATGCACCGTATAAATACACGGTAATTCTTGCAACACCCGAATTCGATGACGAAGTGTATTCAATGAGCCTTGCAGCAACAGAAGGAAAGCAAGGTAGGGTAGTAGCAACGGTAGTAACTGGACTTGATGTAAAGGGCGTACGATTTGTAATGGACAACAACACCACAACAACGTACTACAAATCAACCGAAGCGGACGGCAAGCTGACCTACAACGGCTATGCATGGATGAATCACGAAGGTGAAAATATCATTATCGTAAAAATACGTGTTAACAATGCATGGCTCAATGCCGGCGAGCTTAACTACAACGCTATCTGACAATCTAACACAAAAACCTCGGAGATTTCTCCGAGGTTTTTTCTTGCTATATACAGTGAAAAATGATAATATTATAAAAAGGAGTGATAGTATGATTTTAATATGGTATCCGAAATGCACAACCTGTCAGAAAGCGAAAAATTGGCTTGATGATAACGGTTTCGAGGTCGAAACAAGACATATAAAAGAAGAAAACCCGTCCTACGACGAGCTGAAAATGTGGTATGAAAAAAGTGGTTTACCGCTTAAAAAATTCTTTAACACAAGTGGGTTGCTTTATAAATCTATGCAGCTTAAAGATAAGCTTCCGACAATGAGCGAAGAAGAACAGCTGAAACTGCTTGCAAGTGACGGAATGATCGTTAAACGCCCGATAATCGTTGATGGCGACACTGTTCTTACAGGCTTCCGCGAAAAAGAATGGGAAAAACTAAAATGACGGATACGGAAAAGTATGTGCGCGAAAAGCTTTTTTCGATGCAGGATTTAAAGTATAAAGAGTTTCATTCGAAGCTTATGCCGACGGTTGACAGCGACCTCGTTATAGGTGTGCGGACACCTGAGCTTCGTAAGTTTGCGAAAGAGTTTTCAAAGGCGGAGATGGCAGGAGAGTTTCTTAAAACTTTGCCACATAAATATTATGAAGAAAATAATCTTCACGCGTTTATGATTTCCTCAATGAAGGATTTCGATAAAACGGTTGAAAAGCTGAAAGAATTTTTGCCGTATGTTGATAACTGGGCGACCTGCGATATGATGCGTCCTGTTGCATTTAAAAAGCATCGTAAAGAATTGCTTTGTGAAATCGAAAGATGGATGAAAAGCGATAAAGCGTATACAGTTCGATTTGCGATTGAAATGCTGATGGTGCATTTTCTTGAAGAAAATTTTGATGTTTCTTATCCGCAGAAAGTATCAGAAGTAAAGTCCGATGAATATTACGTTAAGATGATGGTTGCGTGGTATTTCGCAACGGCACTCGCATTTCAATACGAAAAAATCCTTCCTTTTATTGAAAACAAAACACTTGATCCGTGGACACATAACAAGGTGATTCAAAAGACAGTCGAAAGCTACCGCATAATACCGGAACAGAAAGAGTATCTGAAAAAACTAAAGATAAAATAACCAACGAAAAACCAAGAGCTTGTAATGATTTATGGTACACTAATACCTCTTGACACAATCAGGTTCATCTGATGGAAAGTGATTGGCTTCTGCAAACGACTGGTTACTGTTGACATGTTTAATTTTGTTTTGAAAATAACAACCACTTGATTTTTTGATATAATTATAGTATAATACATTGAAACTAAATGCGATTATCGGGAGAAGTAACTCTTGTTCGGTTCAGCAGAGAATGAAGCATTATGGTGAAAGCTTCTTGTTCCGTCTTTTGTGAAATGCACCCGCCAGCACGCAAGGGGAAAGATATTCAAGTATCCTTGTGCGGAAGCCACCGTTAAAGGGCTAAAAAGTAATAAGTCGGAGTGGAACCGCGGAATACCGCCTCCGTCGCTTTCGGGCGATGGGGCTTTTTTTATTTTCCGTTGTCTTCGACCGCTTTTGAAAGAGAGTTGATTATATGTTTGAAAGAATGAGGGAAGACATCCGTTGTGTTCTCGAACGTGACCCTGCGGCACATTCGGCAATTGAAGTTATGCTTCTATATCCCGGATTCAAGGCAGTGCGAAGCCACAGAAAGGCCCATTGGTTTTACAAAAAGAAGATGTTTTTCATCGCAAGAATGATTTCTCAACGCAACGTAAAAAGAACAGGTATCGAAATTCATCCCGGTGCCGAAATTGGCAGAAGGTTTTTCATCGACCACGGAACGGGAATTGTCATCGGTGAAACGACGGTGATTGGCGACGACGTTACAATTTATCAGGGAGTAACCCTTGGCGGTACGGGTAAGGATACCGGCAAACGTCACCCGACAATCGGCAACAATGTGCTCATCGGTGCAGGCTCAAAGGTGCTCGGTCCCATAACCGTAGGCGACAATACAAACATTGCTGCAGGTGCTGTTGTGCTTGATAAAATTCCCGAAAATTCAACGGCAGTCGGTGTGCCTGCAAGAGTTGTCCGACGTAACGGAAAACGTGTGCAGGACCTTGATCAGGTGCATATTCCAGACCCGATTTCACAGGAACTTTGCAAATTACGTGCTGAAATAGACAAACTAAAAAAGAAAGTGGAGGCAGATAACAATGAAAGTATTTAATACACTCACAAGACAGAAGGAAGAACTTAAAACAATCGAAGAAGGCAAAGTAAAAATCTATGCCTGCGGTCCTACGGTTTATAACTTTATTCATATCGGTAACGCAAGACCGCTCTGCGTTTTTGACGTGCTTCGCCGTTTCCTTGAGTACACAGGTTACGACGTTCGCTTTGTTCAGAACTTCACGGATATCGACGACAAAATCATTAAGCGTGCAAATGAAGAAAATCTTACTTATAAAGAGGTAAGCGAAAAGTATATTGAAGAATTCTGGAAAGATGTTAAGGGTATGAACATCCGTGAGGCAACTGTTCACCCGAAGGCAACAGAAAATATTGACGAGATTATTAATATCGTTTCAAGCCTTATCGACAAGGGTTATGCTTACGCTGTTGACGGTGATGTTTACTTCAGCCCCAAAAAGTTTGACGAATACGGCAAGCTTTCACATCAGCCTCTTGAAGACCTTGAAGCAGGCGCAAGAATTATGGTTGGTGAGGTTAAGAAGGAACCGATGGACTTTGCTCTCTGGAAGAGTGCAAAACCGGGTGAGCCGTATTGGGAATCTCCGTGGGGTCACGGCAGACCGGGCTGGCATATTGAGTGTTCAGCGATGGTAAGACGTTACCTCGGCAACACAATCGATATCCACTGCGGCGGTCAGGATCTTATCTTCCCGCACCACGAAAACGAAATTGCACAGAGCGAATGCTGCAACGGTGCATCGTTTGCTAACTACTGGATGCACAACGGTTACATCAACGTTGATAACGTGAAGATGTCAAAATCACTCGGTAACTTCTTTACTGTACGTGATGTTGCTGAAAAATACGGCTATGAGCCGATCAGATATCTTATGATTTCTTCTCATTACAGAAGCCCTATCAACTACAGCACAGATGTTATCGAGCAGTGCAAGGCTTCACTTACAAGACTTTACACTTGCCGTGACAACCTTGATTTCGCTCTTTCAAATGCTGCTGACGGTGAGGTAAGCGAAGATATTTCTGCAATGCTCAACAAGCGCCGTGAACAGTTTATTGCAGCTCTTAATGATGACCTCAATACAGCTGATGCTATTTCAGCAGTGTTCGAGCTTGTACGTGACATTAACTCAAATGTTATTACAGATGCACCTGTAAAGGGTAACTGCGAAGCTGCCGCAAAACTTTTTGACGAGCTTTGTGATGTGCTCGGTCTTGTTTACGACAGAAAGAAAGAAGACCTTGACAGTGAAGTTGAAGCTCTTATTGCACAGCGTACAGAAGCAAGAAAAAATAAAAATTGGGCTGAGGCTGACAGAATCCGTGACGAGCTTAAGGCTATGGGTATCGTGCTTGAAGATACGGCTCAGGGCGTTAAATGGCACAGAGAATAATATAACTTTTATAAAAAGAAAAAGAGAGTTGTTGCGACAACTCTCTTTTTTGTTCTGCCTTATTTAAGGTTAATTTCGATACACTCGTAACCGAGGAGCTTGTTGCTGATTGTGTCGGGCTGATGTCCGCCGACATAAAGCTTGAGTTCTCCGTCAGGAGTGATTCGTTCACCGTTTTCGTTAACAGCCTTGAGCCAGTAAGTGTCGATATCAAATGTTACTGTTGCTGTTTCGTTCTTATCAAGCTCTGCTTTTGCAATACCGCAAAGCTGGAAGTGCGGTGTGTATGTTCTGCTGTCGGTAAACTTCGCGTAAACCTGAGCTTTTTCAATACCCTTACGGTCACCTGTGTTTGTTATGTCAACGCTTACCTTAACGCTGTCTTCTGTGTTTTCAAGAACCTTTGCATTGCTGTAAGCAAAGCTTGTGTATGAAAGACCGAAGCCGAAGGGATAAAGTGCATCGCCCTTGATGTAACGGTATGTCTTACCCTGCATACCGTAATCGAGGAAGCTGGGAAGGTCATGCTTTTCGTCATAGATTGTGACCGGTAATTTACCGCAGGGTGAAAATTCACCTGCAAGGAGATTTGCAATTGCAAGTCCGCCTGTTGAACCGGGATACCAGGCGTGAAGGATTGCCTTTGCCTTGCTTCTTACCTTTTCACCAACGTCAACTGAGCTGCCGCACATAATAACGACAATAACGTTTTCGCATTCGTCACAAACTGCTTCTGCAAGCTTCTGCTGGGTTGCGGGAAGAGTAACAAACTTCTTGTCACCGCAAGCTGTGTAATCGTTGTCGTAGCCTGTGTCCTCACCCTCGATTGAACAGTCAAGACCGAGTGCAAGAACGGTGATATCAGCCTGTGCTACAGCTGCAACACCGTCGCTGATGAGGTTACCGAAGCCGCTCCAGTCATTTTCTCTTTCAATACAGTAGTTTGTGCCTTTTTCAACTGTGATGTGTGAATCCTTGAACACACGTCGAATACCGTCCGCAACTGTTATGTACTCTGAAGCGTAAGCGTTGTAGTTGCCTTCAAGTGCTGTAACAGACATTGAGTTCGGACCTACGACAGCAATCTTCTTCTGTATGTTCTTGTCAAGAGGAAGGAAGTTGTCCTTATTGTGAAGAAGAACGATACTTTCCTGAGCAGCCTTGAGGTTGAGCTCTCTGTGTTCTTTACAGTCGAGCTTATCGTAGCTGATGTCAGAATACGGTCTTGTTTCTTCAAATTCACCAAGAAGGAAACGGATTGTATAAAGTCTTTCTGCTGCTGCTGTGATATCTTCTTCCGTAACAAGGTCTTCTTCGTAAGCGTCAATAAGGTGCTGATAAATCTCACCGCAGTTAAGGTCGCAGGAATTCTTAAGCGAAACTGCTGCAGCTTCCGCCTTTGTGTTTACGTACTTATGATGCTCATAAATGTCGTTGAGTGCGCCACAGTCAGAAACAAAGTATCCGTCAAAGTTCCAGTTTTTACGGAGAACCTCCTGCATAAGATAGGGGTGTGCACAGCAGGGATGTCCGTTTGTGCGGTTGTACGCACCCATAACGCCTGCAACACCGGCTTTGACTGTTTTTTCAAAAGCAGGAAGATATGTTTCGTACATATCGTGCATTGAAGCGATTGCATCAAAACCGTGACGGTCTTTTTCGGGGCCTGAATGAACAGCATAGTGCTTTGAACAAGCGGTTGCTTTGTAAAATTCGCCTTCGCCCTGGATACCCTTTACAAAAGAAACACCAAGCTCAGCTGTAAGATACGGGTCCTCACCGAATGTTTCCTGACCTCTGCCCCAACGCGGATCGCGGAAGATGTTGATATTCGGTGCCCAATATGTGATACCCTTGAAAATATCAAAGTCGTTATACTTAACGTGCTGGTTGTATTTTACACGGCCTTCTGTCGAGATAACGTCTGCGATTGTATTAACAAGCTTGGGGTCGAATGTTGCAGCCATAGCGATTGCGTGCGGGAAAACAGTTGCTGTTCCTGAACGTGCAACACCGTGTGAACCTTCGTTCCACCAGTTGTAAGCTTTGATTCCGAGTCTTTCAATCGGTGCGGATGTATAAAGAAGCTGAGAAATTTTTTCTTCAACTGTCATTTTTGAAACAAGTTCTTTTGCTTTGATTTTAGCTTCGTTTTTTGTCATTTCGTTTCTCCTTTAAAAGCATTTGTATGATTCTAACATTATAAAAAATGTTTTTCAACAGATTTTGAGAATAATAAAATTATTTTATAACCTGTTTGCAGTAATTGATGAATTTGTGTGCGGTGGGTGAGAGGGTGTTTTTTGATTTAATAAGAATGCCAAGTTCACGGAAAGAATACGGTTCAATCGGCTTTGCAATAAATGAACCGGACATTCCTTTAAGCACCAGCTCGGGCATAATCGAATAACCGAGGCCGTGGCTTACCATTGAAACAATCGTTGCGTCATCGAGTGCCGTACGGTTGATTAACGGATTGACGTTATTCTGCCTGAGAGTGTTCATAATATCGTAGTCAAAACCGTAGGTTGGCATAAAAAACGGTTTATTGTTAAAAATAGACACAGGTACAGTTTCTCCGTCAACATTACAGTCGGGCGGCAATACTGCATAAAGTCGGTCGTTCTGAAGATGAATCCAATCTCCGTGAAGAATATCCTGCTTGCTTGTAAAGCCGAGGTCAATTTCACTGTTTGAAACAAGACGGCAGATTTCGTCAAGGTTTCCTACATGAAGCTCAAAACGGACTTTCGGAAAATCCTTCTGAAATTTACTTATAACAACAGGAAGCCAATGGTTGGTAACGCTCGCGTATGAGGCGATTCGGATAACAGCATCGTTGCTTTCCTTAACACTTTTTATTGCTTTTTCGAGTTCGAGTCCCTGTTCTGTAAAATTCTGAATAAGCGGAAGAAGCTCTTCTCCGTCAGCGGTGAGAGAAACACCTGTCTTTGTTCTTTGAAGAAGAGTGATGCCGATTTCTTTTTCAAGTCGGTTCATCATATGTGTAAGCCCTGCCTGAGTGTAGCCGAGTTCGTCAGCAGCTTTTGTAAGACTGCCGTATTCGACAGCTTTGAGCAAGGCAAAAAATTTTGAAGATTCCATAGCAGTTCTCCTGATATTACAAAATGTAATGTATATATTATAATATGCAAATTTACAATTTTCAAGATATATTTTATAATTTAAACTGTTCGATTATAGATTTTTATTAAAAGAAAGGGGTTTTAAAAAATGGGTACAGAACTTAAGAAAAAGTACGGTCTGATTACTGCTATCTGTATGGTTGTCGGTATTGTTATCGGTAGCGGTGTTTTCTTCAAGGCACAGGACGTACTTAACTACACTCAGGGTAATATGCCTCTCGGTGTTCTTGCTTGGGTTATCGGCGGTATCGTTATCGTCGTATGTTCCTATAACTTCGCAACACTCGCAAACAAGTATGAAAAGGTTAACGGTCTTGTTGACTATGCTGAAGCAACACTCGGTCCGAAATATGCTTATATGCTCGGATGGTTCACAACAACAATCTACTATCCCGGTATGACAAGCGTTCTTGCATGGGTTTCAGCACGTTATACACTTGTTTTGTTTGGCTCAAATGATATTACAGGCGGTCTTTGCCTTGCACTTTCCTGTTTCTATCTTTGTCTGAGCTATGCAATCAATGCACTTTCACCGGTTATTGCAGGTAAGTTCCAGGTTGGTTCAACAGCAGTCAAGCTTATCCCTCTTGTAATTATGGCTATTGTCGGCACAATTGTTGGTATCGGTAACGGTAACACAGCAGCTGCTTTCCAGACATGGAGTGTAGTTGAGCAGACAGGTGTCGGTGCTCCTCTTTTTGCAGCGGTTGTTGCAACAGCGTTTGCATACGAAGGCTGGATTATCGCAACTTCAATCAACGCTGAGCTTAAGAATTCAAAGAAGAATCTTCCGATTGCTCTTGTTGTAGGTGCATTTATAATTGTTGCGGTTTATATTCTTTATTATATCGGTCTTGCAGGCGGTGCGGAAATTTCTGTTCTTCAGGAAAGCGGTGCACCAACAGCTTTCAGAAATATTTTCGGCAACATAGGCGGTAATGCTCTCAACGCTATGATTGTTGTTTCATGTCTTGGCACTCTCAACGGTCTTATGGTTGCAAGCACACGTAGCCTTTACGCTCTTTCAGCAAGAAATCAGGGACCGAACGTAAAGATGTTCAAGGAAGTAAGCTCTACGACAAATATGCCGACAAATGCAGCTGTTATGGGTCTTCTTATCTGTGCAGCTTGGCTCTTCTATTTCTACGGTGCGAACCTTTGGGGCAACCCTGAAACAGGAAAGCCGCTTTTCGGTATTTTCAGCTTTGACTCTTCAGAGCTTCCGATTGTTACAATCTACGCTCTTTATATTCCTATTTTCTTTATGTTTATGGTTAAACACGGTAAGGAAAATATTTTCAAAAATGTTATTATGCCGCTTGTCGGTATTATTGCATCAGGCTTTATGGTGTTTGCTGCAGTTTATGCACACGGTATCACAAAGTATCAGGCAGCAAAAGAAGTCGGAGAATTCTCATTCCCTGTTCTTTTCTACCTTATCGTATTCGCAGTTATTATGATTATCGGTTTGTTCTTCTACAAGAAGGGTAACAACGAAAAAGAATAATTGTATCCAAAAAATCAGAGCTGAGTTCGTTTGAACTCAGCTCTTTTTACGTTATATACCGAAGTAATTTTTAGCGTTATTGTATGAAATATCTTTGATAATATCCTCAAGCTCATCTGTGTACGGATAAAGTCCGTTTTCAACCATATCACCGATAAGTCCGCAGAGGATACGGCGGAAATATTCGTGACGCGGGTATGAAAGGAAGCTTCTTGAATCCGTAACCATTCCGACAAATTTACCGAGCACACCAAGGTTGCCGAGAGTTCTCATCTGTTCGCGCATACCGTCAATGTTATCGTTGAACCACCATCCTGAACCGAACTGGATTTTTGACGGTGCTTCGCTTGACTGGAAGTTGCCGAGCATTGTACCGAGCACGTAATTGTCCTTCGGGTTAAGGCAGAAGAGGATTGTCTTCGGAAGATTACCTTCAACCTCGAGTGAATCAAGCATTCTTGAAAGGTCCTCCGCAATGTTACGGTCACAGATTGAATCGAAGCCTGTATCGGGGCCGATTTTGTTGAACATCGCTGTGTTGTTGTTTCTCATCGGTCCGATGTGAATTTCACAACCCCAGCCTTTCTGCGCATATTCTTTTGCGAAGAAGCGGAAAAGCTCTGTCTTGTATTTATCCTGTTCGTCAACCGCGAGAGCTTCACCGTTCAATGCTTTCTTGAAAATTGCTTCAAGCTCATCGTCAGTTGCACGGTTATAGGGAACGTAAAGGAAGCCGTGATCGCTTGCCTTACAGCCCATTTCTTCAAAGAAGTCAATTCTTGTTTTGAGCACAGCAACAAGCTTTTTGTAGCTGTCAATTTTTTCTCCGCTGATATTTTCAAGAGCTGAAAGCCACGGAAGGTAAGTCGGAAGCTCAATGCCAAGTGCTTTATCGGGACGGAAAGCGGGGAGTACCTTGCACTTGAAAGAAGCATCTTCTGCAATCAGTTTGTGATATTCAAGGCTGTCTGCCGCATCGTCCGTTGTGCAGACACAGGTAACGTTTGATTTTTCGATAAGCTGACGCGGAGTGAATCCGCCTTCAGCTATTTTTTTGTTAGCCTTTTCCCAGATTGCATCTGCAGTTTTCTCGCTCAACGGCTCGTAGATATCAAAATATCTCTGCAATTCAAGGTGAGTCCAATGATAAAGAGGATTGCCGATGCAGTAAGGCATAGCTTTTGCCCAAGCCTTGAACTTTTCGTAGGAAGAAGCATCACCTGTGATGTATTTTTCATCAATTCCGCAGCTTCTCATTGCACGCCATTTGTAATGGTCACCGCTGAGCCAGAGCTCTGCAATATCGGCAGGCTGCTTGTTTTCATAAATCTCCTTGGGAGAAAGGTGGCAATGCCAGTCGAAAATGGGCATTGTTGCCGCGTGTTCATGATAGAGCTTTTTGGCAGTATCGTTAAAAAGCAGGAAATCTTTATCCATAAAAGTTTTCATTGAAATTCACCTCATTATTCGGGAATGATGTCGTAAGAAAATGCAAATTCTTTTTCTTCGAATTTTCTCCAGGGTTCAAGGTTTGCATATTCAAGATTATCGCAATGCATCTTGTAGTCAAGCGAAACTATTGTTTCGTTGAGTGCTGTCAGTTCATCGTCGTGACGGGTTTCGTGAATCTGCTCGTCGTCGTAATGAATCGCCTTGAAGCAGAAGCCTTCTGCACTTGTGTCAGCAAAAGCAAGTCCGTTGCCGTCAGCATCCTTAACGCTTGCAGTCTTTGTCTTATAGTGTGATGAGCATTCCTGCGGTCTGATGTAATGTTCATATGCATCAGTTGCAGTTGTGCTGTATTCGGAAATCATCTGACTGATGAAGCGGTCAGCATAAGTTTCAACAGGACCGTAGCCGAGGTATGTAACGTTTTCAAAGCCCTCAGGCATAACAAGCTTGATTCCGAATTTCGGAAGTGCAGGTGCGTTGTAAGTAACAACCGACTTTACGCTGATGTTGAGCTTGCCGTCCGCAGTGAATGTGTAAACAATATCTGCACGGATTGCAGGAGGCATAGCTGCTGCTGCGAAAGAAGTCTTTGTTGTGATAACAATTTTTTCGTCAGAAGCTTCTGTAATCTCGCTTGAGTAAGTCTTCTGCTTTACCTGCTCATATCTTGCACGTTTCCACTGGTCTTTGCAGTCGTTGCTGATGTGGTAGCTTCTGTTAACATTGAAGCTGATCGGCTCACTGAGAAGTTCTTTGCCGTTGTTGATTGAAACAACCTTGCCGAGAATCTTGTCGAATGTATATGTTGTGTCGCCACAGTTGATTGTGACTGCTGTTCTGTTTTCGTCAAAGCTTACGGCATCGTTTTTGTTTGTTTCAATGCTGATTGCTGAGTCGGAAAGAATAAACTGTACGTAACCGACTTCAAAGCCTTTTTCAGCCCAAAGAGTGTTGCCATTCTGGAAGAAACGGATGTTGAGCGTTGTGAACTCATCTGCCTGAATATCATCAAAGAGCTTGTATTCAGCCTTTGCACGGGCAGCGATTTCAGTCTTATCAACAACACCTTCGTTAATAACCTTACCGTTTTTCTCAATTGTCCACTTGAATCCGAGGTCGTCAAGTGACTCGAAGTAACGCTTGTTCATAACGGTGATTGTACCGTTATCATAAGTAACGGTGAACGGCTGATATGTGATCTTCATATCGTGGAAGCCCGGACGAAGACGTCTGTCGGGATAAACAAGACCGTCAATACAGCAGATATGGTCGTTCGGAAGGTCGCCGAAGTCGCCGCCGTAACGGTATTTCGGATTTTCCTTTGTACCGATATTAACCGCGTGGTCGCAGTATTCCCAGATGCAACCGCCCATATAGTTGTCATATTCTTCGAATTTGCCCCAATGAAGAGGAATATCGCCTGTGGTCCATGCTGCAACATATTCGCAGTAATAGAACGGTTTGTGATTTTCAAGGTTCTTGAGATATGATTCAAGATAATCAAGCGGAGCGTACATACGGCTTTCAACGTCTGAAATGTCGCTGAAGTCCTTGCAGAGTCTTGCCTGATATTCGAGGTGAGCGTTTTCGTAATGAATAATCGCACCGGGTTTACGTGAACGGATATAATTAGCCATCTGTCTGTGATTTTCACCGCAGCCCGATTCGTTGCCGAGTGACCACATAATTACGCAACCGTGGTTTTTGTCACGCTCAAAAAGACGTGCAGCTCTGTCAAGGTAAGCTTCTCTCCATTCGGGAGTGTCTGAAAGGAATGCCCAGTAATCCCAGTACCAGTCACCGTAGTTGTAACCCATACCGTGAGTTTCAATGTCAGCCTCGTCGATAACCATAAAGCCGAGCTTGTCACAAAGCTCAAGGAAACGCGGGTCGTTGGGATAATGAGATGTACGGATTGCGTTGACGTTACCCTGCTTGAGGATGTAAAGGTCGCGTGTCATATGCTCCATATCAACTGCATATCCCGTTTCGGGATTGCTGTCGTGGCGGTTGATACCGCGGATTTTAACAAGCTTGCCGTTGAAAAGGAAGCAACGGTCTTTGATTTCAGCTTTTCTTACAGCAAGAGGGAAGTTTATCCACTCGTTGCCGATGTTAAGTGTAAGATTGTAAAGCTTCGGATTTTCTGTATTCCAGAGAACAGGTGAATCAACACCGATTGCAAAGGAGCCGTCAGCCTTGCCTTCGGCAACCTTGCAGCCGCAGGGAGAGGTGAGTGTCCATTCAATTGAAGCATCAGCTGAAAGAGTAACATCAGCGTTGATATCAACGTGTGAAAAATCATCTGCGAAGCTGTATTCGATAAAGATATCCTTAAGATATGCTTCGTCACGCTCAAGGATGTATACATCGCGGAAGATACCTGAAAGACGGAAGAAGTCCTGATCCTCAAGGTATGAGCCGTCGCACCATTTAACAACAAGAACTTCAATTGTGTTTTCACCGTTTACGAGCTTGTCTGTGATTTCAAGCTCACTTGTGTTGTGGCTTACCTGGCTGTAGCCGACGAAAACACCGTTAACCCAAAGGTAGAAGCAGGGTGCAACACCTTCAAAGTTGATGAAATATTTTTTGCCTTCTGTTTTTGTGAAGTCAACCTTACGGCGGTAGAATCCGCAGGGGATAACGTCGGGAAGGTGAGGCGGGTCAACAGGGTAGGGATAGTCCTGATTGATGTAGTTGGGTACATCGTAACCGCTGTCAAGCTTCATCTGCCAGCAGAAGGGTACTGTCATCTTGTCAGGGCAGACAACGGATGAAGAAAATCCCTCAGCTTCAATATCAAGCTCCTCAACGTTTTTGAAAAAAGCGAAATTCCATTCGCCGTTAAGAAGGGTTAAAAATGCTGAATTTTCACGTGCAAGTGCGGATTTTTCTGCGGACTCGAACGGCACAAAATATGCCCTCGGAGCTTCACAGCCAACGTGAAGATGTTCAAGCATTCGATGAAATCTTTTAATCATAAATAACGCTCCTTTTCCAAGGTGGATTTAGTAAATTTTAACACATATACAATGTAATGTCGAGATTAAACGCGAAAGTTTTATTGATGTAAAAATAGAATAATTTGATAAATGTTTGTGCATTTTTGCAATAAAAAATCCCCGTTCAGACGAACGGGGAGATCGGAACCGGTAGGTACTAAATTGTTGCTTTTTATTATACGCTACTGTATAATCGTAATATAGTGATGTATTTTAGCAGTCAGAAAGGATTGTTGATTTTAAATGGATGTTGTATTTGAAATGATATTCGAGTTTTTTGCAGAATTGTTTTGCGAAGTCCTGTCATCTGCATTTACTGATGAATTCGTTCCGTATGAAAAACTACCGAAGAAAAAAAGAGAAAGATACAAGTTTATAGTGTCTATAGTGTCCGGTGTTCTGTTTGTTTCACTGATTGTTGGCGGGGGAATGCTGTTAGGAACTAACGGTAAAAGTGAGTTAGGAAAGATTTTAATAGGATTCCCGATAATGTATTTTTTGACCGCAGTTGTGTTACTGATAAGAAAATTTGTGAAACAAAGGAAAAAGAAATAGCATTATTTGAATAATAACAAATGGCAGAAAAATGAAGATATGTTCTGCGGACATAAATGCAAAAAAGCAAGTCTTTCGACTTGCTTTTTTGGAGCTGGTAGTCGGACTCGAACCGACGACCTGCGCATTACGAATGCGCTGCTCTACCAACTGAGCCATACCAGCGATTTGCGAAAATTATTATAATATATCTGCTCTGAAAATTCAAGACTTTTTGTGAATATTGTTTTCAAAACAGATTGTTAATTTAAGAATAAATTTTTGATTTTTCTATTGTTTATCTGACGTTAATTTGATAAACTGAAACTGACCTTATCAAAGGAGTGTTTGTTATGGAAAAAATTAAAATCGGTATATTAGGTGCTGGCCGCGGAATGAACATCGCGGGCAACCTTGATCTTATTGAAGATTGTGAAATTGTCGCTCTTTGTGAAATCAGCGAAGAAAGAGCTGCACAGGGAATAAAAGATTTCGGAAAAGAAATTCCTGTTTATAAGGATTTTGACGAATTTCTTGAGCTTGACCTTGATGCAGTTGTTCTTGCTAATTATTTCCACGAGCACACACCGTATGCAATCAAGTGTTTTGAAAAGGGAATTCACGTTCTTTCTGAATGTATCAGTAATGGTACAATGGCTGAGGGTGTTGAGCTTATCCGTGCTCACGAAAAGAGCAATTCGATTTATATGCTTGCCGAAAATTATCCGCAGATGAAATTTAACCGAGAGATGAAGAAGATCTGCGACGGCGGAACACTCGGTAAAATTCTTTACGCTGAGGGTGAATACAATCATCCGGTTAATCCTTATGATGACGAATTCAAGAAAGGCTATATTTATTTCACAAAGCATTGGCGAAATTTCCTTCCGCGTTCATATTATGTAACCCATTCGCTCGCTCCGATTATGTGGGCAACGGGTGCAACTCCGAAGCGAATCAGTGCACAACCTGTTTTTTCTCCCATTCCCGAAAAGGCAACGAGCCGATTTGTCGGTGATTCTTCAGCGGTCATAACTTCTCTTAACGATGACGGTTCTGTTTTCAGAGTGACGGGTTGTGCGTCTTACGGTGCACATCATAATGCATACAGAATCTGCGGAGTTAACGGACAGGTTGAAAATCTTCGCGGTATGGGCGAAAAGGTTATGCTTCGTTACAGCGAATGGGCAATCCCCGAAGGTAAAGAAGAAATCAATTTTTACGAGCCCGAATGGAACGACAAGGACGAAGAATTTATCGAAAAGGCAGGCCACGGCGGCGGAGATTATATCGTCGGCAGAATGTTCATTGACTGCATAAAAGCAAACAAACAGCCTGAACATCCTTACGATATTCACTCAGCTGTTGCAATGAGCTCGGTTGCAATTCTTGCACACCGTTCAATTCTTAACGGTGGCGTACCGTATGATATCCCCGATTTCCATATGGAGGAATGCCGTAAACAGTACGAAAACGACAGGGAAACACCGTTCTACGGCACCGACGGCAGCGAGCCGACAATTCCGTGCTGTTCAAAAACTGACTACAGACCGACGGACGAACAGCTTCGTAAGTATCTTGAAATACCGGGAATAACTGAATAATGGCGACGGGATGTGTAAAAGCATCCCGTTAATTATTTTTGGGATTCGGCAATCATTTTTTCAATTTCCTCCAACAGCATATATGTCGTGTTAATCGGAGGAGGGAGGAAGTTGATAATTTTTCTGAATGCTTCGGGATTGTTTTCACGCTTTAATGTAAGCCCGTCGTGAGTTGTAACGGAAATCTGCTGAGCCTCTCTTTCGGCAACAATCTTGCCTGCACGTACACCTGTTTCAAGGTAATCTGTGTTGATTTTGCTGATGGCAATTCCTGAAGTGACAAGCGTAATGCTGAAAATAAGAATAACCGAGGTTATGAATCCGTCAAGAATTCGTTTTGTCTGCGTTTTTTCGTTTTTCATATAAAACACCTCCGATGATATTATGGACGTTAACTAAGAACTTCAATCGTTTATTTTTTCACGAATTCGTCAGAAGTTACAAAATATCAAAGATATGGCGACAACAATAAGCAAATTGTATATTGCAAATTCCTTTTTTATTGGATATAATATATGTGTAAAAATTTGTATTTTCAACGAAAGGATTGAAATATTATGGCAGCATTGACAACCAACAAGTCAATTCTTGATTGGATTGACGAAAAAGCAGCACTCGTTAAGCCTGACCAGATCGTGTGGATCGACGGTTCACAGGAGCAGCTTGAAGCTCTCAGAGCAGAGGCTGTTGCAACAGGCGAAATGATCAAGCTCAACCAGGAAAAGCTTCCGGGTTGCTACCTTCACAGAACAAATCCGAACGACGTTGCACGTGTTGAGGACAGAACATTCATCTGTTCAAAGACAAAGGAAAACGCTGGCCCGACAAACAACTGGTGTGATCCCGAAGAGATGTACGCAAAGCTTTACGACATCGCTCGTGATTCATACAAGGGCAGAACAATGTACGTTATCCCGTTCTCAATGGGTCCGATCGGTTCACCTCTTGCAAAGGTTGGTGTTGAGATCACAGACTCAATTTACGTTGTTCTTAACATGGATATCATGACTCGCGTAGGTAAGGAAGTTATGGACGTTCTCGGCGACAGCAATGACTGGGTACGTTGCTTCCACGCAAAATGCGATATCGACCCCGAAAAGAGATATATCTGCCAGTTCCCCGAAGATAACGCTATCATCTCTGTTAACTCAGGTTACGGCGGAAACGTTCTTCTTGGTAAGAAGTGCTTTGCTCTTCGTATCGCATCATACCAGGGCTGGAAAGAAGGCTGGATGGCTGAGCATATGCTTATCCTCGGTCTTGAGAATCCTCAGGGCGAAGTTAAGTACATCGCTGCAGCATTCCCCTCAGCTTGCGGTAAGACAAACCTTGCTATGCTTATTCCTCCTGCATACCTCAAGGAGAAGGGCTACAAGGTTTGGACAATCGGTGATGACATCGCTTGGATGAGAATCGGTAAGGATGGCAGACTCTATGCTATCAACCCCGAAAACGGCTTCTTCGGCGTTGCACCCGGTACAAACGCTAAGTCAAACTTCAACGCTCTTGAGTCAACAAAGAAGAACACAATCTTCACAAACGTACTTCACAACCTTGAAGATAACACAGTTTGGTGGGAAGGCCTTAACAAGGATCTCCCGACAAACGCTAACGACTGGATCGGCAGACCTTGGGATCCGTCAAAGTTCGATAAGGCTGACAAGTCAACTTACGGTGCAAACCCGAACTCAAGATTTACAGCTCCGGCAGTTAACTGCCCCTGCATTTCTCCTGAGTTTGATAAGGGTGAAGGAGTGCCGATTTCTGCAATCGTATTCGGCGGCCGTCGTGCAAAGTGTGCTCCGCTTGTTTACCAGTCAAAGAGCTGGGAAAACGGTGTATTCATCGGTTCAGCTATGGCTTCTGAAACAACAGCTGCAGCTGCAGGTGCAGTAGGCGTTGTTCGTCGTGACCCGATGGCTATGCTTCCGTTCTGCGGATATCATATGGCTGACTACTTCCAGCATTGGCTCGATATGGGTGAAAAGCTCGGCGACAAGGCTCCGAAGATCTTCAACGTTAACTGGTTCCGTACAGACGATGAAGGCAACTTCATCTGGCCGGGATTCGGCGACAATATGCGTGTTCTTAACTGGATCATCGACCGTTGCGAAGGCAAGGCAGATGCAACAGAAACAGCTATCGGTTACGTTCCGAAGCCGGAAGACATCGACCTTACAGACCTCGATATGGACATCGAAACTCTTAAGGATATCCTTACAGTTGATAAGGAAACTTGGGAGAAGGAAGCAGCAGAAATCGAAGAGCACTACAAGAAGTTTGGCGACAAGCTTCCTGAAGAACTCAGAACTCAGCTTGCTAACCTCAAGGCAAACCTTGCAAAATAAGATAAAACAAATTGCGGCTCACACAGGAAAGTGTGAGCCGTTTTTGCATATATATGTAAGACGTTAATATTCAGTTGACTTTAAATTGTCTTGTTGATATAATACACTTGTATACTTATGATTGATCAAGAAGGAAATTTTATGAACATTCTTGTAGCGCTTGACTCTAATTATATACATCCGCTTTGTGTTATGTTTAATTCTCTTGCGAAGACTAACGCAGGCAACAGCTTTGATATTTACGTTACCTATTCTTCACTGACAGAGGATGATTTCGCACAGATGCAAAAGGCTCTCGGAAGCCTTGATGCAAGAATCCACAGGGTGCTTGTTGATGATGAAATCTTCTCGGGTGCTCCTGTACTCAGCAGACTGAGCAAAGCGACTTATTACCGTCTTCTTATCGGTGACATTCTGCCCGAAAGTGTTGACAGATTGCTTTATCTTGATCCCGATATTGTTATCAATAAGGATCTGACAGAGTTTTATAACCTTGACCTTAAGGGTAATGTTATTGCCGGAGGTACCCACCTTTACGGTATTATCGAAATGGGTAATCTGAGCCGTTTGCTTGTAAGTCCCACTCCGAAGCATCACTATATAAATGCAGGAGTGCTTCTTATTGATCTTGCAGAGTGGAGAAAAACTGTCACTCTCGGTCAGATTATGAGCTTCATCCAGAAAAATATAAAATTTCTGCTTCTTGCAGATCAGGATGTAATAAATGTCCTGTTTGCTGATAAAATTCTGGTAATTGATGAGCGTATTTATAACCTTGACGAAAAAACCCTGAAGCATTTCAAAAACAAGCTTGCGGGAAGCAAGAAAATTGACCTTGACTGGGTTCGCAAAAACACGGTTGTAATCCATTTTAACGGAAAGCATAAGCCATGGAACGAGCCTGACTATAAAGGGGAACTCGGAGAATTTTATGAAAAAAATAAAACCTTCTGAAAACGATGTTGATTACGAGCGTAAAGTAAAGCTTTTTCAACGTGTGGGTGCTGTTTGTGCAAGCCTGATTATCGGTGGCGTTTTCCTGTATTTCTATTTACGTTACGGAAAACAGCTTTACGCAATTTTCGGTGATGCGGAAAGTCTTAAGCATTTCCTCGCGCAGTTCCGCGGATTTGACAAGTGGGTCTTTGTTGCGATAAGAGCATTCCAGACGGTAATCAAAATTATTCCGGCTGAACCGCTTGAAATCGGCTCGGGTGCACTTTACGGCACCTGGGAGGGAATGTTTCTTTGTATCCTCGGCACAATGATAGGCTCGGTTGTTATCATTGCGTTGACACGTGCTTTCGGAAGAAGACTCGTTAATGCATTTATTCCGATTGAGAAAATCGAATCGCTTCGTTTTCTTCAGAATAAAAAGAAAGTGTATCTTTCACTTTTCTTTATTTATCTCATACCCGGCACACCGAAAGATGTGCTTACTTATGCCGCAGGTCTTACGGGTCTTAATATGAAAAAGTTTTTGCTGATTACGGGTATTGCACGAATTCCGTCAATCATCACTTCTACCTGGTGCGGTCAGGAAATTATTAATAAAAACTATACGCTCGCAATTCTCATCTTTGCGGCGACAGGAATACTGAGCATTGTCTGCTCCGTGATTTATAACAAGATTTCATCCGAAAAAGAAAAGAAAGAAAAAAGTACGGTTGCCGAAGGCGACAACAATACCGAGGGCGGTGAATAAACCATGACCGTGGCACTTGAAAACAAAAAAACGGATAAGCTTGGCTACATAGCACCTGTGACGTTTCTTCTGGTAGGTCTTATGCCTGAATATGTTGCGCCGTTTTTTACGGGAATCGGTTTTATACTTGTTCTTAAAAACAGAGTCAAGACAAAAGCGAAGCCGAATTTCGGTGACCTCGGAATAAGTATCCTCGTTTATATGGCTTGGATGGTTGTGGCATCCTTGTGGACGTCATCTGTTATTTCATCGTTAGCGAGTATCGGCTTGTGGTCACTGATGTTTGCGGGTTACTATTTTATTACCGAAACCGTCAGAACGCAGGAAGACCTTGACAGAATGTTTTACTTTGGTGCACTTTGTGCAGGAATTGCGGGAGCAATCGGTGTCGGACAGATGGTGCTTTATCACATATCTGTTGATGTCAGCCGTTATTTTAATCCTTTCTGGAGATTCATTGATTACGGTGTTGAAAAGCTCGTTGTGCTTTTGCCGGAATTTATCAAATCGAAAATGGCATCAACAACCTTCCATTCATTCGCAACACGTGCCTGCGGTACATATTCAAATCCGCTGTTTTTCTCAACGGCAGAGGTTATGCTTTTCCCGTTTGCGGCACACACCTTCCTTTGCTCTGATAATATAAAGAAAAAGCTCATCGGCCTCGCTTGCTTTATGCTGAGTCTCGGCGGAATAGCCTGTTCTTATTCAAGAGGACCGTACCTTTATGCTTGTGTCGTTTTTGCAATCCTTCTTCTTTATGGCGGTAAAAAGCTTCTGACTCTTCTTACAATCGGAGGAGTTACGGCAGGCGGGATTCTTGTTGTTTTCAACGGCACCGTCAAGCGTATTCTTTCGCTTCTTAATGATAAAGATATTTCTGTTAATACAAGAAAAGGTCTTTATACCGCGATTCTTGATATGATTCAGGATAAGCCGATTTTCGGTTACGGAACGGGATTTGACAACGTTCGTCAGATGCTTCACAATACATACAATATCAAGCAACCGCACGCACACAACATCTTTCTTGAAGCTTGGGTTGAACACGGAATAGTCGGACCGATTCTGCTTCTTGCAATTTTTGTTGTTTTTGCAATCAATGCAATCAAGCTGATACGTATGGGTAAAAAAGAACGCGAAATCGGAGTAACTCTTTTTGCATCGGCAACGGGATTCTTGCTTTGCGGAATAACAGACTGCCTTTTCTACGGGCTTAAACCGTTGCAGTATTTTATGATGGTGCTCGGAATTTCGCAGGCTGCATTCGCAATTTACCTGAAAAAGAAAAAGATAAACAAATGATAAAACACCGCAGATAAATTTCTGCGGTGTTACCTTTTTATAATGAAGTTTATTTTAAAGAATCAACGTAATCGCAAGCTGCGAGTGCTGCAACTGCACCGTCAGCGGCTGCTGTTGCAACCTGACGGATTTTCTTTGTTCGGCAGTCTCCTGCAACAAAGATACCGTTTGCACCTGTTACACAGGATTCGTCTGCACTTGCGTAACCTCTTTCGTCAAGAGCGATAACATTTGCAAAAGCTTCGTTCTGAGGAATAAGACCAATCGCGATGAAAAGACCGTCCACGCTGAGGTGGGAAACGCTCGAATCAGCGGTCTTTGTAAGCTCAACTCCGTCAAGCTCAGTGTCACCTGTGAAAGCAGTCACACGAGTGCCTGTAATAACCTCAACGTTTGCTTTTTCGTAAACCTGTTCAGCAAGCTTCTTTTCACCTGTGAGGAAATCAAGGTCCTGAATAACATATACCTTTTCGGCAAGGTCAGAAAGAAGAATTGCTTCCTGAAGTGCTGAGTTACCGCCACCGACAACGCCGACTGTCTTGCCCTTGAAGAAAGCACCGTCACATACAGCACAGAAGGAAATACCTTCACCGACGTATTTGTGTTCGTTCGGAAGACCGAGCATTCTGTGCTTTGCACCTGTTGAAATGATAACGGCTTTGCCTTCGAATTCACCTGAATCGGTAACAACTGTTTTTACGTCGCCGTCCTTGATTTCAAGTGCTTCGCAAAGCTCAACGTCTGCACCTTGTTCAAGCACCTGTCCAACGAGTTTGTCTGCAAATTCATTGCCTGTAAGCTGAATGAAGCCGGGGATGTTTTCAACCTTCGGAGAGAATGTAATTTGTCCGCCGAATGTTGCTTTTTCAATTACGAGAACGCTCTTGTTTGCCCTGCGAGTATACAGGGCGGCGGTAAGCCCCGCAGGGCCACCGCCGATAATTATAATATCATACATAACAATATTATCCCTTTTTATTTTTACGCGTTGAGGAATTTCTTGATATCAGAAACGCCTGCATACTTTTCAACAACGCCGTCCTTGATAACTACAAGTGTCGGAGCCTGCTTAACGCCGAGCTGTGTTGCGAGCTCTGCATTGTCTTCAGCAAGGAGCTTCTCGTATGGGAAGCCTGCCTTGTCAAGGAATGTGCAAGCAATCTTACAGTTCGGGCAGGTTGCTGTTGCGAAAAGGAGATTACGGTTTTCAGCTGCAGGAGTATCTGCACCGACGATTACATCTGACTCAACGGAAGCTGACGCTGTCTTTTTGAGAACTGATCTGCCGATATCATAAACCTTACGGTCCTTGTATTCCTGTGTTTTACCGTCGTTCCAGTTCTTAACGGGACGGTAGTAACCTGTGATACGGCTGTAAACTTCAGCTTCTTCACCGCATTCAGGACATGTGAAGGATTCACCTGCGATGTAGCCGTGATTCTTACATACTGAGTATGTCGGAGAAATTGAATAGTACGGAAGTCTGTAATTTTCTGCAATTTTCTTTACAAGGTTTGCACATGACTGCCAGTCAGGAAGCTTTTCGCCAAGGAAAGCGTGGAAAACAGTACCTGATGTGTAAAGTGTGTGAAGCTCGTCCTGCATATCAAGAGCAGTGAAAATATCCTCTGTGTAGCCAACAGGAAGGTGTGAGCTGTTTGTGTAGTAAGGTGTCTGATCCTTCTCACAGCCTGCTGTGATGATGTCGGGATAGTACTTGAGGTCGTGCTTTGCAAGACGGAATGCTGTTGACTCAGCAGGTGTTGCTTCAAGGTTGTAAAGGTCACCGTACTGAACCTGATAGTCAGAAAGTCTTTCTCTCATATGGTTGAGAACGTCCTTAGCAAACTGCTGTGTCTTTTCTGTTGTCATATCAGCTCTGAGCCACTTTGCGTTAAGACCAACTTCGTTCATACCGACAAGACCGATTGTTGAGAAGTGGTTGTCGAATGTGCCGAGGTATCTCTTTGTGTACGGATAAAGACCTGAATCAAGAAGCTTTGTGATAACAGTACGCTTAACCTTGAGTGAACGTGCTGAAATATCCATCATTCTGTCAAGACGAGCGTAGAAATCAGCCTCATCCTTTGCAAGGTAAGCAATTCTCGGAAGGTTGATTGTAACAACACCGACTGAACCTGTTGATTCACCGCTACCGAAGAAACCGCCTGACTTCTTGCGAAGCTCACGAAGGTCAAGACGAAGACGGCAGCACATTGAACGAACATCGCTCGGCTCCATATCGGAGTTGATGTAGTTTGAGAAGTACGGAGTACCGTATTTTGCTGTCATTTCGAAGAGAAGCTTGTTGTTCTCTGTCTCTGACCAGTCGAAATCACGAGTAATTGAATATGTGGGAATCGGATACTGGAAACCGCGTCCGTTAGCGTCGCCTTCAACCATAACTTCGATGAAAGCCTTGTTAACCATATCCATTTCTTTCTTACAGTCTTTGTACTTGAAGTCCATTTCCTTGCCGCCAACAATTGCATTGAGCTCTGCAAGGTCATTGGGAACTGTCCAGTCAAGAGTGATGTTTGTGAACGGTGACTGTGTACCCCAACGTGACGGAGTGTTAACACCGTAGATGAATGACTGGATGCACTGCTTAACCTCTTTGTATGAAAGGTTATCAATCTTAACAAAGGGAGCAAGATATGTGTCAAATGATGAGAAAGCCTGAGCGCCTGCCCATTCGTTCTGCATAATACCGAGGAAGTTTACCATCTGGTTGCAGAGAGTTGAAAGGTGAGCCGCAGGAGCAGATGTAATCTTTCCTGGAACACCGCCGAGACCTTCCTGAATAAGCTGCTTGAGTGACCAACCTGCACAGTAACCTGTAAGCATTGAAAGGTCGTGGATGTGAATATCAGCGTTTCTGTGAGCGTTGCCGATTTCGTCATCATAGATTTCAGAAAGCCAATAGTTAGCTGTAACAGCACCTGAGTTTGAAAGAATCAAACCGCCGACTGAGTAAGTAACTGTTGAGTTTTCCTTAACACGCCAGTCGTTGATTTTAAGGTAATTGTCGATAATTGCCTTGTAGTCAACCATTGTTGCGTTGATGTTACGGATCTTTTCTCTCTGGCGACGGTAGATGATGTATGCCTTTGCAACGTCATCGTAGCCTGCCTTGATAAGAACAGACTCAACGCTGTCCTGAATGTTTTCAACAGTGATCTGGCCGTCTTTGATTTTTGGTTCAAACTCTGCTGTAACCTTCAAAGCGATCAAGTCGATAATATCGGGATGCGAATACTTTTCGCATGCTTCAAATGCCTGGGAGATCGCTGTGCTGATTTTTGAGATGTCAAATGCTACGGTTTTTCCGTCTCTTTTAAGAACAGTATACATAGTTTTCTCCTTTTTATATTTTTTTCTTGATTTTTTGCGATTGCTGGACGATTATAGCATAGATATGGTGCAGTGTCAACAGACAAACACAATATATTGTTAAATTTGTGCTATTTTACGCCCCTGAGTACCGTATTCGGTACAATTTCTTGTGCTTTTGTGCAAAAATCTACCATTTCTTGTGGTCTGAAAGCACTCATACCACTACCTATAAGGTTACCTGAGTCAACAAAACCCTGCAAAAAGTACCTTTTTGCACCCTTGATCCATTTCGTGATATCCACTATATCTTGTGTTGTGTGATATTCCCTGACAACGGTTGTTCGGAATTCATAATCAACCGCATCGCTGAGAAGAAAGCTGACGCTTTCTTCAACCTTGCTGAGGTCAAAGCCGGGAACATCGATTGTTTCGGAATATTTTTCCTTGGAGTTTTTGATATCCATTGCAACGTAATCAACAAGACCGTTGCTGACAAGCTCCTTAAGCTTTTCAGGGTAGCTTCCGTTGGTGTCAAGCTTGACGGGCATTCCCGTTTCCTTTACTTTTCGGAGGAAATCCGCAATATCCTTCTGAAGAAGCGGTTCACCGCCTGTAATGCACACTCCGTCAATAATACCTTTTCTTTTATAAAGGTATTCAATAATCTCTTCCTCGTCAAATGTGTTGTCGTTGTCGATATCCGTAACGAGCAATGCGTTATGGCAGAAAGGACATCGGAAGTTGCATCCGCCCGTAAAAACGGTGCAGGCAACCTTACCGGGGAAGTCAAGCATTGTCATTTTCTGAAAACCGCAGATTTTCATATCACAAACTCCTTTTAATCACGTACTATTCATTATAGCAGAAGAAGGTGCTGTTGCATATTGGTATCTTGTTTGAAAAAAAGACACTTTTTTATGAAAAATTTTATACGTCAAAAATATTGAACAAAAAATACGTTTTTATTTTGGCAGGGTTAGTCATTTGTTAAAGTTGACAGCAAATTTCCGATATGTTAACATTAAATGGAATATAAGTGTTTTTTTAACACGAAAATCGTAAAGGAGCGGTTTAATATGAAAAAATTACTTTCATTGGTTCTTGCAGTTATTATGACTGCAATGGTTGCAGTGCCCGGCTTCGCGGCTGCGGACAAATGCACTTGCGGTGAAACACCGTCAGTTTATGTTGCGGCTCTCGGCAGCGGCAGCGTTATCCTTGATGAAGGTACTGAAAACGAAAGAACTCTTTTCAGACCCGAAACAGGCGACATTCTTGAAATTCTTCTTCCCGTTGTTCCTGCAACAGCGGAGCTTATTGCAACAAAGAATTATGATAAATTCGGCGATGTGCTCATCGGTTGCGTAAACGAAGCTTTCGGTATGCTTGCACTTGACGGCAACGGCAACTCTCATCCGAGAGTAACAAGCGAGGAATTCCATCCGGAAACAGCTGACCACGGCGGAGATCACTCTTATTATTTCGGATACGACTTCCGTATGGACCCTGTTGAAAACGCACAGAAGCTTCATACATATCTTGAAGAAGTTGAAGAAATCACAGGCCACAAAGACGTGAAGATCCGTGCCTCAAGTATGGGCGGAGTTGTTATGTTGGCATATATCCGTCTTTACGGCACAAAGAACATTGAAACAATCATTTTCCAGAACTGTCCTCTCCTCGGTACAGCAGTTGCAGGCGAGCTTTTTAACGGCAAGTTTGAAATCAACAAGGACGCTCTTGTAAGATATGCTGAGTGTGCACTTCCTGCAATTGAAATCGATTTTGTAAGCGGTCTTCTTTATGCTCTTTGTGAAGCTTTTGATGCAGCAGGCATTTTTGAAGCACTTCTCGGTCTTGTTGATCCGATTGTCGTAAACCTCAAGGACAGAGTTTTTGACGAATGCCTTATCCCGATTTTCGGCACACTTCCCGGTATCTGGAGCTTTGTACCCGATGAGTATTACGAAAGCGGTAAAGAGTTTATGAAGCTTGACCCTGCAACACAGTCAGGACTTATCGCAAAGCTTGATTTCTACCACTATGAGGTACAGGGCAAAGCTGAACAGCTTCTTCGCTCAGCACAGGCTGACGGTACAAATATCTACATCGTTGCAGGCTACAATATGCAGAGAACACCGCTTGTTTCAGCATATATGGAAACATCTGACGGTACTGTTGATACAAAGTACGCTTCATGCGGTGCAACATGTGCACCTATCGGCTCACAGCTTCCCGAAGATTATACACAGGCTCGTTTCAACGATATTAACTACATCTCACCCGACAGAATGATTGACGCTTCAACCTGTATGCTTCCTGAATGCACATGGTTTGTAAAGGATATGCTTCACTCAACAACACACGACGGTCACGGTGTGTTCTATGACAAGCTCTTCGCAAGTGAAGAACAGCTTACTGTTTTTGATATGGAAGAATATCCGCAGTTTATGCAGAACGATACAATCAATCAGACATTCGTTCCTGTAGCCGAGCTTACAAATCCGATTGAGGACGCTTTCAATATGATGCAGACAATTCCGAGCTTCCTTAATTTTGTAAAGCTTGTAACAGTTGTTCTTGAAACAGTTGTTGATTTCGTATTCAAAAACCTTATTCCTGCAGTATAATTCCTACAAAACAGAGGAGCTATATAAATGAAAGACAAAAAACAGGTGTTCAGCTTCCTGCCGAACATCATATCGATGATACTTATTATATTACTGCTTTATAAAAGAGCGAATATGTTCGCGGTTGTGAATGTCGGATTTATGTGCATCTGCACAGTGCTTCTGATTCTCAGCCTTATAATCGGTAAAAAACTTTCTAAAAACGTTCTTGCAGCTTATGCAACATCGGGCTTTGCCGTGACAATGTACTATACAGTATACGGTGCAGATGCAGGCTTCGGTGCATTTTCAAACTGCCTTGCAGGCTGGAAATCTGCAGAAAATGCACTTTTTGCAGGTGCAGGTAATCTTGGTCTGCGTTTTCTCGGTAATGTTCTTCTTATTCTGCCGAGTGCAATTCTGTGCGGAGTTTTGTTTTTGCTTGCTGCGAAGAAGCTTAAGAATGCTAAAGTACAGAAAGTGCTTTCGGGTGTTCTCAGCGTTGTGTTTGTGCTGACAACCGTGCTTTATCTTCTTACGATGAACCTTCGTTCACAGCCGAACGTTGAGAGACTCTGGGAGGGTCACGACGACTACCTCGGCAAGGTTGACAAAGCAGCAACAGACAATCCGAATGTTCTGTTTATCCTTATGGATGACCTTGGTTACGGTGATGTTTCACTCAACGGAGCTATTTATGAAACTCCGAACATCGACAGAATCGGTGAAGAGGGTGTAAACCTCGAAAACTTCTATTCTTGCTATTCTGTTTGTTCACCTGCACGTTTCGGACTTCTTACGGGACGTTACCCGTTCAGAGGTCACGCTGATAATGTTATTTATCCGACAATCAGCTCAACAACAGAATTTGCAACAACACGTCTTTTCAACTCTTTTGAAATGGGTGCAAACTGCGACGGTATGCTCGGTGATGAAATAACAATCGCTGAAGTTTTCCAAAATGCAGGCTATAACACAGGCGCATTCGGTAAATGGCATCTTGGTGATTACGGTGAGTATTTGCCTACCAATCAGGGCTTTGATTATTTCTACGGAAGTCACCACGTTAACGATATGACTCCCTTCTACCACGTTAAGGAAGAAGCAGGCGAGTATGAAATCGTTCACGGATATGACGAGCTTGAAGACCAGAGTATGGCTACAAAGTGGATTCACGATGAAATCACTCAGTGGGTTACAGACACAGTTACAAATTCTGACGAGCCGTTCTTTGCTTACTATGCTTCTCCGTGGCCGCACGGTCCTGTTTATGCAGGTGACGACTTTGATGGCACAACCGGTATGGGTACATACGTTGACTGTGTAACCGAATTTGACCATTACCTCGGTGAACTCTTTGCAACACTTGAAGACCTCGGTGTAATGGATGATACAATTATCGTGTTTACTTCGGATAACGGTCCTGCACTTGAAGGCTCGGTAAACGAGCTCCGCGGAGGAAAGTATCTTGCATATGAAGGCGGTCAGAAGGTTCCGTTTATGGTTCGTTGGGGTAACAACGACGGTCTTTGGGATGCAGGTACAACTCTTGAACAGAGTGCTGTTCTCGTTGACCTTTTCCCGACGCTCATTGACCTTTGCGGTGTGACGGGTAACGGAGGTCAGAAGAATTATCTTCCGACAGACCGAACAATCGACGGTATCTCAATGCGACCGCTTCTGGAAAATGACAGCGTTATTCATACGAAGGAACATCCGATTCTTCATATGAAGCGTGAAAAACTCAAGGCAATTCAGTATACCGTACCGACAGCTGATGTTCTTGCAAATGAAAAATACAAGAATTATGAACACGCTGTTCTTAAGGATAATGAATACGTAACATTCAAGTATTTCAAAAATATCCAGAACGATAACTCTGCATTCTTTGATAAATACCGTAAAAACTGGCTCCATATCCTTACGGATGATGTAGGCGAAAATTACAACAGAACAACAGTTTATCCTGAAATTTCAGACGAAATGAATGCGAAGATGGACGAGGTAATGAACTCGTTCAAGTCAAACCGCAGAGGTATCAATTACGATTATTATAATAAAGACTAATACATAAGAGGTAAGCCATGCCACCGTTATCAATAATGATCAAACCTGCGTCAAGCCTTTGCAATATGAGGTGCAGATATTGCTTTTATCACGATGTCGTTGAACAAAGAGATGTTCAGTCCTTCGGCATTATGAATGAAACAACTGCAGAAAACCTTATATCCAAAGCTCTGCGGTTTGCAAACGGTGAAAGCGTGGCTTTTGCCTTTCAGGGCGGAGAACCTTTGATTGCAGGGCTTGACTATTTCAGAAGTTTTGTAAAACTTGTGGAGAAACACAATGTCCTTTCAAGTCAGATTTATTTTTCGTTGCAGACAAACGGAACGCTTGTTACCGAAGAATGGGCAGAGTTTTTCAAAGAAAACGGTTTTTTGATCGGGCTGAGCCTTGACGGCGATTTTGAAAACAACCGTTTCCGCGTTGACGATAAAGGGCAGAATACCTTTTATAAAATACTGGGTACGGCACAGCTTTTTCAGAACAAAGGTGTTGAATTCAATATCCTTACCGTGCTTACGGGAAACTGTGCCGACCATATCGATGAAATTTATAAATTCTTCCGTTCAAAGGGATTTAAATATCTGCAGTTTATTCCGTGCCTTCGTCCGTTCGGTGACAAGAGCGAAAGCGAACTTTATATGACGAACGAACAGTATGCCGATTTCCTTATAAAGTGCTTCAACTATTTTGTGAAGGACTATGTAAGAGGGGAGTACACAAGCATAAGATATTTTGATAACCTTGTGCATATGTACGTCGGCAACCGACCCGAACAGTGCGGAGTCTGCGGACACTGTACGCATCAGTTTGTTGTTGAGGGTAACGGAAACGTTTACCCTTGCGACTTTTACTGTACGGATGAATGGATGCTCGGCAACATTAATGTTGTCAGCTTCGAAAGTCTTGCAAACTGCGAGAAGGCGAAAAAGTTTATTCTCGAAAGCCTTAAAGCGGATGAGAAATGCAGGAATTGCAAATTTTATCCGATTTGCAGAAGTGGCGGCTGCAAACGAAACAGGGCAGACCGTGACTACTGCGAGGCATATAAGAAGTTCTTTTCTTCCTGCCTTCCGCTTTTCAGAGTGTTTATTAATGAAAGGAAAGAAAACAAATGAAAGGGTTAGGCATTTTAGCTATCGGGATTGCAGATGTACTACTTTGGGTACCTATTGTTTTTCCTTTTGTTGAAATCTTAAAGAAAGAACAAAACTTCAAAAAGATATTTAAACTATTGCTGATTGCTTTTGCAATATATATCCCCGTCTTACTGTTATTCTGGCTTTTTGATATTACCGAATTGGTAGATGAAACTTTGGGAAGAATGGTAGGGGTAGTATTATTCTTCATTTTAACATTAGTATTAAAAGCAATAAAATCAAGAAAGTGAGTAAATGCTCTCGACTGTGCAGAGTGTTTATAAGCGAAATTAAGACCGGGGTCCGACTCAGGTCTTAATTTTTTTACAACTTTTTGTGATATATATATTTAATTTTTGATTTTTTTGTGTTATCATATATTCTGTATAAATTTGGAAAACTTTCAAAATCATCAATGAAAGGAACGAGTGATAAATATGAATTTTAAAAAGAGTAATGCAACAATTTATTTTCCGGGCAAGGAAAGCCTTGAGGGTGTAACAGATATGTGCATCGCTGCACATCAGGACGACATCGAAATTATGGCTTACGGCCCGATTTCAGAGTGCTATAACAGCGACGCACGCAACTTCTGCGGTGTTGTTATGACTGACGGTGCAGGCAGTCCGCGTGCAGGTGAGTACAGCAACTACACAAATGAGCAGATGAAGGAAGTAAGAATTCAGGAGCAGAACGACGCTGCAAAGCTCGGTAATTATACAGCGATTCTTCAGCTCGGCTACGCTTCTTCAGAAATTAAAGACGGCAACAACAAGGACACTGTTGATGAGCTTTACGACATCCTTTGTCAGGTGAAGCCCGAAAGACTTTATACACATAATCTTGCAGACAAGCACGAAACACACGTTGCGGTTGTTCTTCGCGTTATCGAGGCTGTCCGCCGTATGCCCGAGGATATTAGACCGAAAGAGATCGTTGCTCTTGAAGTATGGCGTAACCTTGACTGGCTTCCCGACAGCGAGAAGGTTTGTGTTGATACATCGAAGTATCCTCAGCTTGCAGAAGACCTTATCACGGTTTACCGTTCACAGGTTGTCGGCGGTAAGAGCTATGACAAGGCGGCAATCGGCAGACGCTGTGCAAATGCAACATTCTTTGAGTCACATAACACAGACGAGGCATCAAGCCAGAGCTTCGGCCTTGACCTTATGCCTCTTGTAAAAGGCGAAGAAACACCGTCAGACTTTATTATCAGCTATATTGAAAAATTCAAGTCTGAAGTTAAGAATACTATTGCGAGGTTGTCCTGATGATTAATTTTGGTACAGGTGGCTGGAGAGCCATCATCGGTAAAGATTTTGTTTATGATAATATTACCCGTGTTGCAATGGGCGTTGTTTCACTTGCAAGAAAAGAGGGTAAAACAGATAAGCCGATAGTTGTTGGCTACGACAGACGTTTCCTTTCGCAGGGTGCTGCAAAATGGGTTTCGGAGGTTATTGCAGGCGGAGGAATTGATGTGTGGCTGATGCCGCGTTCAACTCCGACACCGCTTGTTATGCACACGGTAAAGGATAGTGAGCTTTACTACGGCATTGAAATAACGGCAAGCCATAACCCTGCAAATTACAACGGCATAAAGCTCATTGTTGAAGAAGGTCGCGATGCTCCTCTTGAAACAACTCAGGAGCTTGAACAGCTTATCGCAGATGTTAAAGAAATTGAAAAAGTTGATCTTGATGAAGGAATCGAAAGCGGAAAAATTATGTATCTCCGCAATCCGTTCAACAAGTTCCTTGATGATATTCTCGGTCTTCTTGATGTTGAAGCTTTGCGCGAACGCGGACTTCGTGTTCTCTTTGATACAATGCACGGCTCAGGTGCATATCCCTTACAGGTTATTTTCCACACAGCACGTTGCACAATCGACACTATGAATCTTAACAAGGACGCGTGGTTCGGCGGTATGATGCCTGCTCCGAGCGAGAATACTTTGCAGCTTTTGCGTGACGGTGTTATCCGCGGTGGCTATGACCTTGGTATCGCTATGGACGGTGACGGTGACAGACTCGGTATCATCGACCGTTGCGGAAGATACATAGATGCCAACGAAATTCTTTGTCTTCTTTATTATTACCTTGTAAAATATAAGGGTTGGAAGGGACCCGTTGTACGTAACCTTGCAACAACACATATGCTTGACAGAATCGCAGAATCATTCGGCGAAAAATGCTACGAAGTGCCCGTAGGCTTCAAATATATTTCATCAAAAATTGACGAAGTCGACGCTGTTCTTGGCGGTGAATCCTCAGGCGGTCTTACCGTAAGAGGTCATATCCACGGTAAGGACTCAGTTTATGCGGCATCGCTTATGGCAGAAATGATAAGCGTTGTCGGCAAGTCACCGTCAGATATGATCGATGAATTGTCAGAACAGTTCGGCAAGTTCGTAATGGTTGAGGACAACCTTCGTTTTGAGCCTGAATATAAGGATACCGTCAACGATATTCTTATGGTTAAAAAACAGCTTCCCGATTTCGGAAAGACTGTTGTCCGTGTAAATTATGAGGACGGCTGTAAGGTTTACTTTGAGGATGACAGCTTCGTTATCTGCCGTTTCTCAGGAACGGAACCTTTGCTTCGTATCTTTGCAGAAAGCTCAGATAAACAGACTGCAACATCATATATCACAGCATTCAGAGAATTTTTAAATATTTAAGGAGTGTTTTAAATGAGAGATTTAACAAAGTATCAGGGCGTTATCCCTGCATTTTATGCTTGTTACGAGGATAACGGTGACGTAAGTGCAGAGCGTACCGCAATTTTTGCAAAGTACCTTCTTGAAAAAGGTGTAAAGGGTCTTTACGTCTGCGGTTCGTCAGGTGAGTGTATCTACCAGAGCAAGGAAGAAAGAAAGCTTATCCTTGAAAGTGTTATGGAAGCTGTCGGCGGTAAGATGACAATCATCGCTCACGTTGCTTGCAACAACACAAAAGATTCAATGGAACTTGCTGCTCACGCTGAAAGCCTTGGCGTTGATGCAATCGCTGCAATTCCTCCGATTTATTTCCACCTTCCCGAGGATTCAATCGCAAAGTACTGGAACGATATTTCATCAGCAGCACCGAACACAGATTTTGTTATCTACAACATTCCTCAGCTTGCAGGTGTTGCCCTTACAATGCCTCTTTTCAAAAAGATGCTTGAAAATCCGCGTGTAATAGGTGTCAAAAACTCATCAATGCCTGTTCAGGACATCCAGATGTTCAAAATGGAAGGCGGCGAGGATTGCATTATTTTCAACGGTCCGGACGAGCAGTTTATTTCAGGCAGAATTATCGGTGCAGGCGGTGGAATCGGCGGCACTTACGGCGTTATGCCCGAGCTTTTCCTCAAGGCTGACGAACTTCTTAAGGAAGGCAAAATCAATGAAGCTTGTGAAATTCAGCACGCTATTGATAAAATTATCTACGCTATGTGTTCATGCAAGTGCAATATGTACGCTGCAGCAAAGCAGATTCTCCGTGAGCAGGGTATTGAATGCGGTTCAGTCCGTGCGCCTCTTGCTGAAATTACAGAAGAGGGTATCGGTCTTGCACACAATGTAAAGGTTATGATTGACGAAGCAATCGCAAAATTTGTTGGTTGAGGTGCAGTATGAACAGAGAATATTTGCTTGAAACTCAGAAATGGGTAAAAGAAGAGCTTGAACGCTGTGTTAATTTCTGGCTTAAAAATGGTATGGACGAGGTAAACGGTGGTGTTTACACCTGCCTTGACCGTACAGGTAAGATTTATTCAACAGATAAAAGCGTATGGATGCAGGGCAGATGCGGTTGGATTTTTGCATATCTCTGCAAGGTTTACGGCGTAAAGGACGAATGGCTCAAGGCTTCAAAATCCTGCCTTGATTTTATGGAAAACTACTGTATCAATAAGGATGCAGGCAGAAGAATGTATTTTACCGTTACTGCTGACGGTAAACCTCTTCGTCAGAGAAGATATTGCTTCTCAGAAGGCTTTTACTGTATTGCAAATGCTGAATATTACGGCATAACAGGCGACAAGGAACACCTTGAAAGAGCAAGAAAAGCGTACGAGCTTATCTATCATCTCAATCACGGCGGTGCTGACCCGACAGGTATGGGACCGAAGACTGTTCCCGAAACACGAACAGGCAGAGCTTTGGCAGACCCGATGATTTTCCTTAACACAACTGCAATTATGCGTCGTGTTGACCCTGAAAATGCAGAGCTTTACAATAAGTACAGCGCAGAATGTGTTCACGATATCTTTGCTTACCACCACAAGCCCGAGCTCAAGTGTACACTTGAAAGCGTTGGTGTTAACGGTGAATTCTGCTCTGAATACACAGCAGGCAGAGTTGTTAATCCCGGTCACGATATCGAATGTGCCTGGTTCATTATGGAAGAGGCAAACCGTATAGGTGACAAGGAGCTTTACAAAAAGGCAGAGGAAATCTACCGTTTCGCAATCGAAGGCGGATGGGATAACGAGTTCGGCGGACTTCTTTATTTCAAAGACTGTCTCGGCAATCCTCCCGAGGCTTACGAGCACGATATGAAGCTCTGGTGGCCGCATAACGAAATTCTCATCGCTTCAATGATGGCATACCGTGACACAGGCGACGAGTATTATATGGATTGGTTCAAGAAGACTCTTTCTTACTGTCAGGAAGTTTTCTCTGACCCCGAATTCGGTGAGTGGTACGGCTATCTCCGCCGTGACGGCAAACCGACAGAGCCCGCTTGTAAGGGCAGCACCTTCAAAGGCCCGTTCCACCTCCCGAGAATGCTTATTATGCTCGACACAATGATCAGCGAAATTCTTAATGCTTAAGATAGTTCGAAGTTGATATAACAGAAAGAATGATGTTGAGTGATTTATTTCAGACCTATTGAGAATATAGAAGAAGCAAAAAAGACTCTTGAGAAAAACACTGAAAATTTCAAACCATGGTTTTCTGTATATGAAGAAGGTTTTTACCTGAAATCTTACGAAAATTATTTTTGTCTTATGTATGAAGACGGAAGTATGAAAGATTCAACCAAAGGGACTGTTTTGCCGCTTTTTCACGGAGTGTGGATAAGAGGCAAAGAAAGACAGTATCTTGTCGGAATATTTACGCTTGATTGGATAGTTATGCTCTTTATGTTGGAGATATCTTTATTCGGTTTGATTATTTACGATTTTGAAGAAGCAGGTTTTGGCTTGATAGGTTATATCCTGTTTATGGCGCTGAGCTTCAAAAAATTCAGCTTTATGAAAAGCTTTTTAGATGAATTATAATAAAAAAGAACAAGAGGCAGTTATATTGCTTCTTGTTCTTTTTTGCTTGTGATGACAAGATTATGTATACGACAAATTCGGGTTTGTAGGGTTCTTTATTTCGCACAATACATCTCTGTGTACGTAGGGACCGGCCTCCCGGACGGTCCGCAGATTCTGCTGTGTTAACGGACGGTCGAGGACGCCCGTCCCTACGCAGTTGACTGAAACAGGGTTCGTAGGGGCAGATATCATCTGCCCGCGGAATTTATGCGATTTTTCGGGAACATAATATGTTCCCCTACAGGCACGATTTCAGAACATTGGTCGTAGGGCACGACGTTTACGACGTGCCGATATCCTTCAAAAATTACGGTGTGTCGCAAGCGTCACACCTGCAAGAAGATTTAAACATTCCGATAGATTTGGGTCTGTCTGTTTGTTGCCACCTCATCCGCCTCGTTCCTCGGCACCTTCCCCTCAAGGGGAAGGCGGAGAAACTACGCAAGTCCAAGGCTTCTCCTTGAGGAGAGGCTCCGCCGTAGGCGGTGGTGAGGTATAGGTTGCAACGCAACCGTTATTATATTCAGCGTCGCAGACCCGCACTTCTTCACTCTTATATCTTACTTATTACTTTCGGGATTCATCCCGACAAACCCGAACTTATCGTAGTCTTTTGTTGAGATTATGTCTTATTAATAAAAATAAAATTATTGCTTTTGTCATAAATTTTTCACAATCCTATTGTCTTTTTTAGCAATTTGTTATATGATATTAATTGTAAAATTTCTCCATAAAAAACAGGAGGTAATATTATGAAAAAGAGAATCAGCACAAAGTTAACTGCGGTCTTTGTTGCACTCACGCTTGTCTTTATGATTGGTGTACCTGCTTTTGCGGCACCCGACGAAGACGTTATGACAGCGTGTAAGGGCAATTGCGGCCAGTGTCCGTCACTCGTTATTCCGGGTATCTTCCAGTCAGAAGTTTTCCTTTACGACGAAAACGGTGAAATTGCCGTAAACGCTGACGGAGAGCAGTATGCAGGTCCGTTCTATCTTGAATCAACAATGGAAATTGTTAAAGTCGCTCTTTCAAAGGCTCTTGTGCCGCTTATTATGGCTCTTGTGCTTCAGCGCGACGTAGCTGATATGCTCGCAACAAATGTTGGCGAAGCAATCGGCGAAATCCTTATGACAAATATCAAGTGCGACGAAAACGGTGATCCTATCAAGGATATCCGTGCAACAAAGTATCCGACAAGCGTTGAATACCTTTCAGAACACGACCGTGAGCACATTCTTGATAACGTTCCTCTTCAGAAGTATATCGACGTTGCAGGTGCTGACCATCTTTATTTCTTCTCATACTACTCACTCGGCAATATGATTGATACAGTTGAGGAGCTTTACGATTACATTCAGTTAATCAAAAAGCAGACAGGTCACGATAAGATAAACATCGTTCCTATCAGCCAGGGCGGTTCACTCGCTAATATGCTTCTTCAGATGTACAAGGACAAGGGCAGAGATATTTCTGAAGATATCAACAGAATCGTTTATGTTGTTCCTGCAAAGAACGGTTCAACTCTTGTTGGTGAAATCATTGAATACGGTCTTCTTGACGATGACGAGGCAATTTACGGTTATATGATTCCGAAGCTTCTTGAAGGCGATTGGTACAGTTACCTTATTAACCTTGCACTCCGCATTTTCCCGAAGGATGTTCTCAACAGCATTCTTGACAGTGCGGTAAAGGGTCTTGTTGACGGTCTTAAGTACAGTACACTCATCTGGGGTCTTTGCCCGAAGGAAAATTATCCTGCAGGTGCAGAGATGTATCTTTCAGACGAAAGCACAAAGGAAATCAGACGTCAGACAGATATCTTCTATCAGGCACAGTGCAACGCTGACCAGAATATCCTTGATGCAATCGATTCAGGCGTTAAGGTGTTTGACATCTGCGGTTATAACTATTCCCTCTATGCAATCGTTGACAGCTGGGATAACGTAAACGCTGACGGTATCATTCAGCTTGAATCAACATCAATGGGTGCTGTAAGCTACGGTGTTGACGTTGAGCTTCCCGAAGATTACGTAACAGAAAATCCGCACTGCACAAATTATGAACATAACCACATCGATCCTCACAATATCGTAGATGCCCGTGCAGGTCTTCTTCCTGACACAACATTCTATTTTTACAATCAGAATCACGAGAAGACAGGTAACAACGACGTTGTTATGAGACTTGCAGTTGACCTTCTTACTGACGAAAACTTTGTTGATGTTTATTCGTATCCTGACAGATATCCGCAGTTCAACACAGCAAGAAACACAAAGGGTATCAACAATGATATCAAAGCTGCAAAGACTATGGACTTCTCAGCTATGGATCCCGCTGTTGCGGCAGAGCTTGAAGCTGCTATCGTCAAGGTAGAGGCAGAACTTGAGAATACAGTCGTTGATAACGAATCACTCGATGCTGCAAAGGAAGAATTCTATGCAGCAAGAGCAAAGGCTCGCGGTGAACAGTATCCGGCAGAGAATGATGATCAGACAAACGAGATTCTCGGCAAAATCTTCAAGCTCGCAAGCGATGTTACATATAAGTTCTTCGGTCCTCGCGGCTGGTTTGATATTATGATCTGACAATAAAACATTATGGGAGGCAGTTGAAAAAACTGCCTCTTTTTTTTGAAAAATTTTCCTGAAAATGCTTGACAAAACTGAAGTTTCGCGTTATTATATCTTTGGTTAGCGAAGGCTAACTGTAATTTTGTATCATCTGGTTAGCTTAGGCTAACTCACAAAACGAGTACAGGATACTCAGGAGGCACGGGTATGAAAACACTTAAAGATATCAAGGTAGGCAAAAGAGCCACAGTTGTCAAGGTTCACGGCTCGGGTGCCCTGAAGCGAAGAATTATGGATATGGGAATTACCAAGGGTGTTGAAATTTATATCCGTAAAGTTGCACCGCTGGGTGATCCGATTGAAATGAATCTGCGTGGCTATGAGCTTTCATTAAGAAAAGCCGATGCTGAAATGGTAGAGGTTGAATAAACTGTAAGGGCTCAGCCCTGTTAATTTTTACTTTGTCGGTTAGCGTAAACTAACCAAAGGAGAATGATTATGTCAATCAAAATTGCTCTTGCCGGCAATCCGAACTGCGGCAAGACAACACTGTTCAATGCCCTCACCGGCTCTAACCAGTATGTAGGTAACTGGCCGGGTGTTACCGTTGAACACAAAGAAGGCTCATACAAAAAAGATAAAGATGTTATAGTAACTGACCTTCCGGGTATTTATTCGCTTTCTCCCTATACCCTTGAGGAGGTTGTTGCAAGAGATTATCTTGTCGGTGAGCGTCCCGATGCGATTCTTAATATCGTTGACGGTACCAATATTGAAAGAAACCTTTATCTTACAACTCAGCTTATCGAGCTTGGTATCCCCGTTGTTATTGCAATCAACATGATGGATATCGTCCGTAAAAACGGTGATAAAATTGACATCGCACTTCTTTCAAAAAAGCTCAGCTGTCCTGTTATCGAAATTTCTGCTCTTAAAGGAGAGGGAATTCAGGAGGCTGCTGAAGCAGCAATTGCAGCAGCAAGAGCTGAAAGAAAAGAGCCTGCACATATCGCCCATATTTTCTCGGGTGCTGTTGAGCATGCAATTGCACATATCGAAGAAGCTGCCGTTCATAATATGCCTGAAGAACAGCAAAGATGGTATGCTGTCAAGATTTTTGAACGTGACGAAAAGGTGCTTAAAGACCTTAATCTTGATAAGAAAAAGCTTGAGCATATTGAATTTGACATTCAGGATGTTGAAAAAGAAATGGACGATGATGCAGAAAGTATCATCATAAATGACAGATACACTTACATAGAAAGAATTGTTCAGGCATGCTGTAAGAAAAAGCACGCGGGAAGACTTACTGTTTCTGATAAGATCGACAGCATTGTTACAAACCGTGTTCTTGCTCTTCCGATTTTTGTCGCAATAATGTTTTTTGTTTATATGATTTCAATCGGAACGGTTGGCGACTGGACAGTCGGATTTATGAATGAAACCCTGTTCGGTGAAATCATAATCCCTGCTGCTACAAACGGTCTTGAAGCGTTCGGATGCGAAGACTGGCTTGTAAGTCTTGTTGCTGACGGTATTCTCGGTGGCGTTGGATCCGTTCTCGGCTTTGTTCCGCAGATGGTAATCCTTTTCCTCCTTCTTTCTCTTTTGGAGGATTGCGGATATATGTCCAGAGTTGCCTTTATCATGGACCGTCTTTTCCGCAAATTCGGCCTTTCAGGTAAGAGTTTTATTCCGTTGCTTGTTGCTTCGGGATGCGGAGTTCCGGGCGTTATGGCAAGCCGTACAATTGAGCAGGAACGCGACAGAAGAATGACGATTATGACAACCTGCTTCATTCCTTGCGGAGCGAAAATGCCGATTGTCGGTCTTATTGCATCGGCATTTTTTGGCGGAAGTGCATTGGTTGCAACTGCAGCTTATTTTGTTGGTGTTCTTGCTGTTATTGTTTCGGGTCTTATCCTTAAAAAGACAAAACCGTTTTCAGGCAAGCCTGCTCCTTTCGTTATGGAGCTTCCTGCTTACCATGCACCTGTGCCGTCAAATATTATAAGAACAACAGCTGAAAGAGGCTGGTCGTTTATCAAAAAAGCAGGCACAATTATTCTTGCTGCAAGTATTATCGTCTGGGTGCTCAACAGTCTTTCTTTCGAAGGCGGATTCCATTATATAACTGAGGCTAATGCAGGCAAATCCATACTTGAAAATATCGGTAATGCAATTGCAATAATCTTTAAACCTCTCGGCTTCGGCACATGGCAGGCTGCAGTTGCAACGATTCTCGGCCTTGTTGCGAAGGAAGAGGTAGTCGGTGTGTTTGGCTCACTTTCATCAATGGCAGATGCAAGCATATTCGAAATTTTCGGTGGAAATTCAATTGCAGGCTTCTCGTTTATGGTATTCAACCTTCTTTGTGCTCCGTGCTTTGCGGCAATGGGTGCAATCAGACGTGAAATGAACAATGCTAAATGGACTGTCGGAGCGATTTCATATATGTGCGTGTTTGCATATGCTATGTCCCTGATGATCTATCAGTTCGGATCATGGTTCTTCGGTACGGGCAATATAATCGGAACGGTTGTTGCCGTTTTGGTACTTATCTTTATGCTCTATATGCTTGTGCGAAAGAACAAGTACGAACAAAAATAAAATCAAATCAAATAAATCGGAGGTGTTCGTATGAACGTACCTACACTTATAGTTTTGGCAATTGTCGTGGCAGTTTTTGTCGGAATTGTTGCTAAGATGATTGTTGATAAAAAGAAAGGCAAATCCTCTTGCTCCTGCGGTTGTTCGGGATGTGCGATGAAGGATTCCTGCCATTCGGCTAAATAAATTATCGGCTTACAGATTTTAACTTTCTGTAAGCCGATTTTTTAATTTTATTTATTTTGCTACTGTGCTGAAATTTTCTCTGATCTCAGTAGAGTTGCCTGTGGTCAGGTAATAATCATATTCGAACGGAGCGTAGCTTTGAAGAGTCATTTTACGGATAACTGCGATATATGACGTTGTACCGTCAATGGATGGGTCGTGGTTTGTAGTTTTTTCTCTTTCAAATACACCTGAAAGGAATTCTGTTTCACCCGTAACATAAACACCGATACCGAAGCTGTCATCAAATTCACCGATGAAAGCTGACCAGTTTTCAAGCGAATTGAATTTCGGATAACCTGCATCGGGCCAGAAAATCAGTTCAGGCTCGATTGAAAGGGCATCGTTTGTCCACGGCTTGTCACCGCCGTAATAAACGTATCTGTTGAACGGCTCAATGCAGTAGAATGCGGGAATTTCCTGGTCGCGTACGTTTGCAACATAACCTGAAAAATCAGTGAATCTGCAGGAAACTTTCACAAGGTCGCCTTCTATTGCATATGTTGCTTCCATATAAGAAGGTGTGATGTGTTCTTTCTCTTTTGCCCAATCAAGCGGCTGACACTTGATATAAATTGAATTCTCATCGTAACGAATGTCAATAATCTTGCTGTTTTCGTTAAACTGGTTACCGCCCTGAACAGGGTTGTAATCCCAGATGTTACCCATATATTCGCCTTTTTCGTAGCCTTGTCCGTCGAAAGAGCCGTAGTAAGACTGCTGTACAAGTCGGCCTGTATCAGCTCTGTTGATGAGGTTTACGTTTGAATTGACAACAGGTGCGTTGTATCTTTTTCCTGCGTCTGAGTCAACAAAAATACGTCCGTCCTTTTCAACGGCTTCAACGTTGGAATTGAGGTCTTCCATATAACTCAGGGCACCGCCCCAGAGGAGATTTATGCCGATTTTATAAGTGTCCGTCTGAATGAAAATATCCTCGTCAGGAATTTCACGGTTAAAAACTGAAAAACCGTTAATCTTGATTTTCGCGGTTTCTTTATCCAAAGGCTCAAAAGAAACGGAGCAGATTGCATTCGCTTTTGTACCCTCAAGCATATTGTCGATAAAAGAATAGAATGTTTTGTTTTCACCCGGCTCGAGAAAGAAGTTTTCACTTTTTTCAACAGCACCGCAACGGTATACAAGTGTACCTTTGATATAAGCATCTGTACTGTATGCGATACCGTAATAATTGTACCAGCCGTGTGTAATATCTTCCAATGCTATTTCCTTTTTACCGTCGAGTGTCAGAATCCCGTCTTCGATGATAACAGATTCATCAGCAAAAATTTTTTCATCATTACCGTTGAGAAAGATGCTTGTCTGACTGAAATTACCGTTCTCAATGTCAAAAGAGTCATCGTTGAGTACGGGCAGATAGCTGAACGGGTATGAAAAAAGCCGAAAATGAATGAAAGAACTATACTTAAAGCACGTCTTAATGTAATAAAAAACATATAATCACTCCGTACGAATCTTTTTTATATCGTATCATAAGTACAGGTCTAAAAGCAAATATATTTTGGAATATTATTGTAATAAACGAAAAAATCTGATATCATATCTGTCAAAGGAGAGTGTTAATATGTTTGGATTTATTACATTCATCAAGGGTATGGTAGCTGCCATACTGACGGTTTTACAGTTGTTTTTCGGAATTTTCTTCGGAGATTTCACAGCTCCTACTAAACCTCTGCAGGAGGATTGCAAGCTCAATTTTGCGGTGATTTCCGATGTTCATATGACAGAAGAAAAAGCAAGAGCTGATATGCTTCGTTTCGGTCTTCAGGATATGCAGGAGTTTGAAAGTCCTCTTGATGCTCTTATCCTGTCGGGTGATATCACAGACCACGGTGAGCGTGAGGAATGGGAAAATGTTGCAAATGCTTTTGCGGACTACACTCCCGCAAAGAATATAATTCTTGCTCAGGGTAACCACGACACATGGACAGGTGACGACGATTACGCTCTTTCAAGAGAGCACTTTTTTGAGTTTAACGAAAAGATTGCAGGTCGTGAAATTGACAATGTTTACTATTCAACAAAGGTAAACGGCTATACATTCATCGTGCTCGGCAGTGAAGCTGACCATACAAGCCAGACTGTCAGCGACGAGCAGGTTGCCTGGCTGGCAGAGGAAATGGAAAAGGCTTCGCAGGACGGTCTTCCGATTTTTGTTATCAACCATTGGCCGATCAATGAAAGCCACGGACTTCCCGAAACCTGGGGCGACGCCGAGCCGATGCCTGATGACGGCGGTATCGGTGACAAATCAGCAGAGGTAGAAAAGATTCTTAAGTCATATAACAACGTGTTTTATATCACAGGACACATCCACAGCGGTTTCACAAAACCGGGTCAGGAAGATGTTTACGGATACCTCAGCGTTGAATCTGACGGTTCATTCCATTCAGTAAATCTTCCGCAGTATATGTATCTTACCTTAAGAGGCAGAATCGCAAACGGCACAGGCTTCACCTTCGAAGTTTATGAAGATAAGGTTGAAATCCGTGCAAGAAGCTTCTCCGCAGGTGTATGGTATACAGACTACGACTGGTCATTTGATCTGGTATAATAAAAAGTGCAACGTAAAAGAATTAGCAGACCTGATTTTTCAGGTCTGTTTTTCTTTTGGAAATATATTGATAATGAATTTACCAATTCGGGTTTGTTGAACAAATTTCAAATTATTATTGTAGGGGACGACGTCCCTTTAAAATTTGTTATGATTTAGTGGTCGATTCGTGAATCGCCCCTACGAACCCTGTTTTAGTTAACTGCGTAGGGACGGGCGTCCTCGACCGTCCGTTAAGTCAGCGTAATCTGCGGACCGTCCGGGAGGCCGGTCCCTACGAGCACAGAGTCAGATTGTGCAAAATCAAAGAACTCTACAAACCCGAATTTGGCAGGATATTTAAAACCTTCTTGTAGGGTGTGACGCTTGCGACACACCGTTAAATACAGCAGAATATCGGCACGTCGTAAACGTCGTGCCCTTCTGACTCTACGCAAGACGAGTCTGTAGGGGAGCCGTTTCGGCTCCCACGAATTACGCTGTTTTTTCGGGACGGGAAACCCGTCCCCTACGACCAATGTTCTGAAATCGTGCCTGTAGGGGAACATATTATGTTCCCGAAAAATCGCATAAATTACGCGGGCAGATGATATCTGCCCCTACGATGTTTATTCTTATTTTGCTCTACAAATCCGAATCTGATAATTGCTTTTGTTCAACTGATGTGGTTACGTACTTAAAACATAGATAAAAGGTTGTTGCATTTTGTGCAACAACCTTTTTACGATTATTTTAATATTCTTCTTTATATTTTTCAGCCTGAAGGTTGAACATATAGGCATACTTGCCGTTCTTTGCCATAAGCTCTTCGTGAGAACCACTTTCAACAATCTCTCCGTTTTCGAGCATATAGATAACGTCAGCCATAACTGTTGTTGAAAGACGGTGAGAAATGAAAATAACCGTCTTGTCCTTTGCCGCACGTGACATTGATTCGTTGAGTGCATATTCCGAAACGGGGTCAAGGTTTGCACTCGGCTCGTCAAGGATTGCAAACGGACAGTCTTTGTAGAAAGCACGTGCAACTGCAACCTTCTGAGCTTCACCGCCCGAAAGTGAAACACCCTCGTCGTCAAATTCACGAAGAAGAATGGAATCAACACCGTTGTCAAGCTGCTTTGAAAAGCTGCTTTCCTTAAGAGCGTCAAGAACCTTTTCTTTGTCAGGATTTCCGTTCATTGCAACGTTTTCGCCAAGCGTTGCGCCAAAGAGTGAAAAGTCCTGGAAAACAGCGGCAAAGTTATCATGATATGAACGAAGTGTCCAGTCCTTGATGTTTCTGCCGTCAACCGTGATTGCGCCCTCAGTAACGTCGTAAAGACGGAGAATAAGGTTTGTAAGCGTTGTTTTACCCGCACCGTTGTAACCGACAAGTGCAATCTTCTGATAAGGCTTGATTTCAAGGTTGATGTTCTTAAGCGTCGGCTTGTCGCAACCGGGATATGTGAAAGAAACGTTTTCGAGCTTGATGGAAACGGGCTCGTCATATTTTTTGACAAAATCGCCGTCCTTGATTTTTTTCTCGGCAGACATAAACTTTTTGTATTTTTCAACATAAAGTCCGTTTTCTCTTACACCGAGAGCAAACCAGCTTGTCATTGCAAAAACACTTGAGCTTACGGAGCTGACACCGTTGAATGTTGCGGCGAAGCTACCGAGTCCGACTTCCTTCGTGACAATTGCCTTGTATCCCATATAAATTGTCACACCAAGACAGATAAGCAGGGTCATCGGCAGACTTTCCTGATTAAAGTAGAGAATCCACTGCTTTTTGAGGAAAGGTGAAATTGTGAAAAGTCGGTCAAGAATGTTTTTCTGATAACGTCTTTCAATCATTTCACCCGCGGGGTTAAGTCGGAGCTCCTTTGCGTAATCCTGAAGATAGAAAACACGTGAGAAGTAAAGATTTTTGCGGTCAAGGGGAGTCATTGCCTTTTTCTTATCAACGTTGACCTTGGCAATAAGTCTTCCGACGGGGACCATTATTCCGACACACAGTGCTATAAAAATAAGACAGACGGGGTCGATGGTGACAATAACCGTCGTAATTGAAACAATGGAAACCATATGAGTGAAGAAGTCCTGCGTATCGGCAAGGATATCGTCCACACGGGTGCTCATTGTGTTCATAGCAAGAACAAAATCGTTATAGAATCCGGGGTTATCGTAAGCCTCAAAGTCCATATTTGCGGCTTTTTCGTAAATCATGGAATAGAGCTTGTAATGAAGCTTTTCAGCCATCTGCGGTCGGTAAATTTCGTAAAACAGCGTGTTGCCGAGATTACCGATTACAACAACAACCGCAAAAGCAATACAAGCCACGGCAATTCTGTAAAGTTCAACGCCCTGTTCAACAACATCAATGATGTATTTGAGCAGAACAACGTTAGAAAGAAGCCAAGGAAGGTTTGAAAGTACGTCAAAAAAGAGAAGAGCAAAAAGAAGCAAAGGTGCATTCCTGACAACAAAGCCGAGCATAAAAAGATAGTTTCTGATACTGTGAGCTTTTTCTTTTGTATTATTCTTCATCGTTGTCTTCCTCCTCTCTGTAACCTGAAGCCTGCAAAGTAAACATCTTACAGTACTCGCCACCGAGAGTCATAAGCTCTTCGTGTTTTCCGCTTTCAATCAGCTCACCGTGAGCAAAAACAAGAATATTGTCGCTTCTTGTTGCGCTTGAAAGGCGGTGGGAGATATAGATAACTGTTTTGTCTTTTGTTCCCTCCATGAGGCTGTCGTACATTTTTGTTTCAGCTACGGGGTCAAGTGCAGAGGATGGCTCGTCAAGAATTGCAACGTCAAAATCTTTTGCAAACATTCTTGCGATTGTAACCTTCTGGCTTTCACCGCCTGAAAGGAGAACACCTTCGTCATCAAATTCACGGGTAAGAATAGAATTTTCTTTTTCATCAAGTGAAAGGATTTTATTGTAAACTCCGCTTTGATGAAGGGCTTTTCGTGCCCTTGAAATGTTGTTTTCGTCAACTTCTTCAATAAGCACATTTTCAGCAACCGTCATTGCAAAGATTCTGTAATCCTGAAAAACGCTTGCAAATTTTTCGCGGTATTTGAGAAGGTCGTATTCTTTGATGTTTCTTCCGTTGTAAAGGATTTCTCCTTCTTCAACGTCGTAAAGTCGCATAATCAACTTTGAAAGAGTGGTTTTACCTGCACCGTTATGGCCGACAACGGCAATGCTTTCACCCTTGTTAATTTTGAAAGAAACATTGGTAAGAGTGTTTTTCTTGCTGCCGTTGTAACGGAAAGAAACGTTTCGGAATTCAAGGCTTTCGAATTCACCGGGTTCAATTTCTCCACCAACGATTTTTGGCTCATATGCAAGGAATTCGCGAAGGTTCTGTACCCACAAGCACTGTTTTTGCTGCATTGTGAAATAACGTGCAAGCTGGTTGAGCTTGTTTCGGCAGTTGGTGATTGCGGAAATAAGAACGGAAAATTCAGAAATAGGCAGATCTTCGCGTACAATAAGTCGGTAACAACCGTAACCGAAGCCGCCTGCAATAGGAATAACTTCACCGAAGAAGTCGGTAAACATTTCAAGAATAGCAATTTTTTTACCGTATTTGCGGATGGACTTGATGTTTAATTCAGTTGCTTCTTTGAAGCGACGTTTAACAACTTCAAAAATGCTTGTTGTTTTGATTTCCTTGGCGAAGTCTTTGAGAAGAACTGTTCTTTTCGTGTAGTCCTTCTGACGTTCAAACGGAGTCATTTCCTTTTCCTTCTGGAATTCAACACCGTTTCGCTTGATCTGAAAATACATAACAATTACAGGACAAACGAGAACAACAAGAAGAAGCGGATCAATGCTGTAAAGGTAAATCGCCAGCGAGATAATGCTTATGATTGAACCGACAGTCCAGGCAGAACCTTCGATGATTCGTTTGTATGCACCTTTTTCAACAACCCACGTTGCACGGTTATAGTTGTCAAAAAATTCGGGGTTTTCGTAACAGGCAAGTTCAACCTGCTGTGCCTTTTCGAAAATCATCTGGTTTATATAACTCTCGAACTTGATTTCGTATTTCTCGCGCACAGGATGGAAAACAATATAAGCGAAAAGATCAACTGCGAGTTTACCGAGGATAATCAGCGTGATTTTAATTACAAATTCACGGAAAGTTCCGTTACCTTCGATAATTGAAATGGCTGTTTCCAAAAACATAACATTAAAAACAACGGAGTAGTAAACATTTTCGCAGATATAAGCAAGGTAAATTAAAATTGTCGCTACGGGAGAAACCTTGAAACTGCCTTTAAGCATAAAAGCCGTGTTTCGGAAAATATGTGCTTTTGCTTTAAAGTCAACTGCAGCCAAGCTGAATCCTCCTTTCTGTTGGTATAGTGTACATTAAAAAGCTTTGTCGTAACCCTTTGCCCAGATTTCAACAAGTTTTCTGTCCCATCTTCTCGGGATTGCAAGGCAGGCTGCGGTTACAAGTGAAATATTATTTCCTGCGTTGATAAATTTCTTAAGGAAAGTGATGTCACTGCAAGCCTGCTTAGCTTTATTAAGCAGGTCATTAACGTCAAAGAAATCGATAACGTCATAGAAGCTTCCGAAGTTTGCCGTCATTGTAACATTGTAATCGGTAAGAAGACCGGAAGTAAAACAGTAATCAAGGTCTTCGGGAGTGAATTTGAACATAAGATTTTTAACGCACTCAAGCGGAGCAAGACCTGTTCCGAGATGCTTGAAGAAAAGCACCTGATATTTCCAAAGAGCCTCAACGCCGAAGCCCTGTGTAGGATCATTGATAACTGTTTCTGCAAGTATACGTGCAGCCTTGAGTGAGTTTGCGATACCTGAACCGATGAGAGGCACCGTCATAAATGCACTGTCACCGATTGCGGCATAACCGTCAGCAACCATAACTGAAAGAGGATGGCGAACGGGGATTTCAACGAATTGACCGCCACGGACAACTTCTGTACCAAGACGCGGATTGTCAGGACGAAGCCATTCAGCAAATTCTTCAACATCGTTCATATCGTAGTCTTCAAATCTGCCGATAAGAAGGTCTGTGTGTTCTTCTTCAGAAGCAACCCAGGCAATGCTTTCTGTACCCTGCGGACGGAGAAGCACCTTAAACTTGTCGGCAACTTCAACGTCGCTTGCCTTGTTGTAAAAAGCTCTGTAAATTGTAACCTTCTGCTGACGTGTGATTTCCTTCTGAATCATAAGTGAAGAGGGGAGATTACGGCGAACGGGTGAATTCATACCGCAAGCGTCAATAATAAGGTCAGCGAAGAAATCGCCCTTTGAAGTGCGGATACCTGCAACACGGTTACCGAGCATAATCGGCTTCTGTACTTCGCATTCGTAAACGATTTTAACTCCTTTTTCAACAGCATTTCTGATAAGGAGGTCATAAATATCTTTACGCTCCATCTTGATTTCAAGCTCTTTTTCGGGCACGTGCTGATGAAGCTTTGAAAAACCGTTGGATGAAACAAAGGTCATATCCTCTTTGTATTCGTATTTGTCCTCATCAGGCATAGGAATTTTTGCAATTTTAAGTGCTTTAGGGTCGAAAATATCTGTCCAGTCGTAGCCGAGAGTACCTTCTGCTGACTTTTCATAAACAGTAACATCGTAACCTGCGTCTGCAAGCATCGCAGCCGCTGCGATACCACCGTGACCGAGACCTGCAACAATAATTTTTTTAGACATAGCGTAAACCTCCCAAAAGTATTCGGAAACATATGGAAAAATTATACCACTAACAAAAAATATATTCAATAGTATAAAAGAGAAAAATGATCCGCAAAAAAACACCCGTCTTTTCCGACGGGTGTTCGTTGTATGATTAAGAAAAAACAGGCGACTTCAAACCGCCCAACACATATATAATAACACAGCAAACCCTTATATGTCAACGTTTTTCAGAGCTTACAAAAACATTTCTGTGTTTTGCATAATTTGAAGGTTTTAAGTTTATTGAACATTGCGAATTGAAAAACAGTTGATTCTGTGTTATATTATAGACACAGAAAGGAACAGGTGATACCAATGAACAGGTAACTACCTAAAAGCTCCGATCAGATAAAACAAGTTAAGAGTCAAGCTTAAAACCCAAGTGTTCATAACAATTATTTAAAGTGGTATAAAGAGTTTCAAGTAAAATTCAGAACAAGTTTTAAAAGACAGAGCTGAAGCCTTTAATAAATCAGAATAGAAATTTAAATGCCAATGGTGACTTGAGTAAAGACAATAACCGTAAAAACATTTAAATAAAAGTTCCGTTTTATTAAAGAATTTCCTAAACTGAGAAAGAGAGGTATATAAAAAGATGTTAGATATCAAGAGTGAACAGAAATAACCCTTGACCGGCTCAAATGTGTAAAGAAACATTCGGTCAAGGGTTATTTCAATTTTATACATCTTTTTATGTTTCCGCCACGCCTGAAAGGGCGTTTTTTATTTTGTCAAAAAAACTGATTAATTTTTATTTTTATATAGTAAATTTTCAATCTATATGTTATAATATATCGATTATTTTTATTATGAGGTTTTCTATGAAGAGAGTTACAAAGCTTGACAGAGAAACATTGAAATTTTACGCTCGTATGGCGGCTGAAAGCTTCGTCAACGATCCCGTGCATTGCTATGCAAACAAGAATGTCGAAAGAAGAAAGAAGTTTGTTTATCACTTCCTTCTTGAAAGATTGACTTCTTCGAACAACTGCGATGTTTTTTATGTTGACGATGAAAACAGAGGACTTTGTGTCTGGAGAGATGCACATAACGAATATACGGTAATCGATTTCCTTAAATGTCCGAACTGGGTTTTTCTTTGCTATTACATAGATGCAACGTTCAAAACCCTTATGGCTTACCGTTATCTTGATTCAAAGGTGTTTGACAAAAAGACAAAGATTATTTCTCCCGTTTTTGTTGACCCGAAGCATCAGGGTAAGGGAATTGCAAAAGAAATGATTTTAAAAGGCATCGAGGAATTTACCGCTCAGGGCTATAAAATCGGTCTTGAAGCGCAGAATCCCGATAACGTTCCTTTCTACGAAAAACTCGGTTTCAAAATAATCAAAGAAGAGTTTTATGAACGTGAAAAAATCCACAATTACTATATGGTATATGACCCGGAGGTTAAATAAGCGATGAAAAATTATAATCACACACTTCTTGTTATGGAAAAACAGGAATATCCTGCAGATGCGAAAGAAGCTATCATAAAGGTTGAAGAAAAGATTCTTGCAGACGAAAAGGCAAACAAGCTCTACGATTCAATGTACAGAGCTTATTGGCTTAAAAAGAAGAACTTTGATGCTTTCAGCGATAAGGTTAAGGCTCTTGCTGAAATGATCGGTGAAAACGAGTACACAGTAAAGCTTGTTCTTCTTCTTAACTGCACAAAACCCTTGCTTGCTGAGTACAAAAAAGCTAACATCAGCGAGGATATTTATTGGAATACAATAATCGACCTCAAGGTAAAGATGCTTGAATGTAAAGAAAACTACGGTGTTTACGGAACTTTTGTTGAGGGTTGGTTCAAGCAGTTCTATACCCTTGAAAGATTCGGTATCGGCAGATTCCAGTACGAGCTTGCAGATTTCTGTGAGGATTACTACGATGAGCACGGAATTGTGCTTAAGGATAGCGAGTTCGTTCTCGGTATGCACATCCCGTCACATCTCGGCAGTCTTGATGAAGAAACACGAATGGATTCTTACAAGAAAGCTTATGAATTTTTCAAGGACAGATTCAACGGCGGACCGATGGTTGTCTGCTGCGGTTCATGGCTTCTTTATCCCGACAACCTCAACATTCTTCCCGAAAAGTCAAAGGTAAGAGAATTTATTCTTGATTATGAACCGCTTGATATCACAAGGACTTACGATTTTGGCGATGCATGGCGAGTTTTCGGCGTTGAAAATGCACACAAGAGAGTGCATGAGCTTCCGAGAAACACAAGTATGCAGAGAGCTTTTGCAGAGTGGTTTGAGCAGGGTAAGAAGTGCGGTCATGCTTATTGTATTCTTATTTTTGACGGTGAAAAGCTTCTTACAAGAAACACAAGAGAAGAATTCAAGGAAAAATACGGCTATTAATTTTACTTTATAATTTTTTGAAAGGAGTGAAAGGAATATGTTTTTGAAAAAGTATCTCGGTGCACATAAATTGGCAATATTCCTTTGCTCCGTTCTTTTCGTTTTTCAGGCTGTTTTCAGCCTCAGCGTGCCCTATTTTATGGGCGAAATGATAAACATCGGAACTCAGCAGAAGGGTATTGAAAGTCCTGTGCCTGAAATTATGAAGGCGAGAGCTGTTGATTTGTTTTCAAAGATTATACCTGACGAGGAGGAAAAGATATTCTTTTCTTTCTACGAAAAGTCTGCGGACGGTGACGTTTATAATCTTCGCGAGGATTATGACGAATCCGAAGCTTTGAGAATTTACGAAAATGCAATGACGGCAGGCTTTTATATCATCACGGAAATTACTCAGGGCAAAACTCCCGATGTTGAAGCTGAACAGATCAACTATATGGTTGAAAAGGTAAGCCTTCGTACGCTGTATATGTATTCAGACGAGCTTTCGGCTTTTTCTGACGAAGAGATTCTCGGTTTCTATGAAAAGGCACAGAGTGCTCCCGAAGCGCTCAAAAATCAGCTTGCATCGTTTACGGTTTCGTATTTCTATGACGATGCGGGTATCGACTGTGATGAAATTCAGCAGAAATATATTTTTAAAACAGGTGCAATAATGGTTATCTGCGTGCTTTTGCAGGTGATTTGCATCTTCCTTACGGGTAAAATCACGGCAAAGCTTTCAGCTTCGGTTACGGGCAGACTGAGAGAGGAATATCTCCTTCATACAGCAGAGTTTTCTTCAAAGCAGAAGCGAATCTGTGACAACGACCTTTATTCCGTTTTCTCTGACGATATAACGAATATCGGTACGGTTATCAATTACGTTATGTCAGCTGTGCTTTACGCTCCGATTGTAAGCGTGGGCGGTATACTGCTTTCATTTACGATAAGTCCGTTTTTGAGTATGGTTGTTCTTGCAACCGTTGTTATTGTTGTTGCTGTGCTGTTTATTCTTTATAAGGTCGCAGTGCCGAAGTATGATAATCTTCAGGAAAACTATTCTCTTCTTGTACGTTTTGTAAAGAACGGAATAAACAGAATTTACACAATCCGTACAATGAGAACACAGAAGCTTGAAAGAGCACGCTTTTCTGACGTTACAGAGAAAGTCCGCAAGGATGAAAGCTATGTTCTTAAGGCTGTATTTACGGCTTTGAGTATTGTTTCGCTCATTTCAAACCTTGTTGTTGCCGCAACGGTAATCCTTTCGGGTAACAGCTTACTTTCTTCAAGAATCGGTATCGGTGATATCATCGCGTTCCTGCAGTATTCCGTAATCAGCGTGTCTGCATTCACTGCGATTGCCGCTGTTATAATGTTTGCTCCGAGAGCAAAAGTTTCGTTTAAGAAGTTCAGCGAGGTTATGAGCACTCCGATTCCTGAAAGACCGAATTCACAGGGACTTAAGCTCAGCGAAAACTGCGGTCATACGGTTGAATTCAGAAATGTCGGTCTGAGCTTTGAAAACGGTGGAATTTCCGACGTATCATTCACTGCAGAAAAGGGACAGATTACTGCGATTGCAGCACCGACGGGATGCGGAAAAACAACACTTTTTGGTCTTCTTACGGGAAGCGGTGAAAGCTTTGACGGTGAAATTTTCATCGATTCGCAGAAGCTTGAAGAAATCAGCATAGACAGCCTTCGCAAGCGTGTTTCTTATGCTTTCAGCGAGCCTGTGCTTTTCTCAAAAAGCGTTAAGGAAAATCTCCTCCTTTACGGAGCAGAGGACAACAGAAATGCGGTTAAGAAAGCTCTTAATGCGGCATCGGTTGATTTTGTTGACAACGAAAATATGCTTCTTGAAAACGGCGGTAACCGCTTAAGCGGCGGCCAGCGAGGAAGAATTTCTCTTGCAGGTGCTCTTTCAAAAGAAGCAGGTATATATATAATTGACGATTGTATGAAGTCTGTTGATGTACAGACGGAGAAAAACATTCTTGAAAGCCTCAGGAAGCTTTCAAAAACGTCAGCGGTAATTCTTGTAACTCAGCGTATAAACAGCCTTATCGAGGCGGACAAGGTTATCGTTTTCAATAAAAACGGTATCGAAGCACAGGGCACACACGAGCAGTTGCTCCGAACTTCAGATTTTTACAGGGAGCTTGCATCTCTGCAGGGATTGGAGGTGACCGCACGTGAGTGACGAAAAAAGCGGAGTATTTAAATTCCGATTTGACTCAGGCTCAAAAACAGTTGAAGACCGTGCAAATAAAAAAGAAATTCAGAAGCGTTTGCTTAAAAGTCTTTCTGCTTACAAAGTAAAGCTTATTCTTTTTGCGGTCGTAACTCTTCTTTACAGCGTAACCTTCGTTATCTTCCCGCAGAAGATAGGTGATATCATTGATGCATTCGCATCTTCGATTATCCAATATCTTCTCGGTCTTGGCGACGGAAGTGTGTTCAGCGAGATAATTCCGTATGCAATTCCTGCGGTCGCATTCTTTGTTGCAAATGCAGTTTTCGCACTTTTGCAGGGTTATATTGTAAGCGATATCATAACCTCCTACTCAGCAAACCTGAGAAAGGCTGTTATGGAAAAGTACGATACACTTGCAGTTTCGTTTATCGACAGTACAGATCACGGAAAGATTATTTCGGCTATGACACAGGATGTTGATGCGCTCAATCAGAGTCTTAATCTTCTTTTGATGAGATTTGTTGCTCCCGTGATTACATTTGCTGTAATAATCATAACTCAGCTGATAACCAACGTTACTGTCGGTATAATAAGCATTGTTTTCTGCATTCTCGGCTTCAGTTTTACATTGCTTTCCGAAAGAAGAGAGAAAAAAGCAGCAACAAAACAGCAGTCAGATAAGGGCGGACTTTATTCTGAAGCGGCAGAGTTTTATAACGGTCTTGCTGTTTTACAGAACTCAGGTAAGGTTGAGGAAAGAAAACAGTCCTTGCTTGAAAAAATAAAGGACACATCCAAGGCAAGCGAAAAGTCACAGAAGTTCTCTGTTTTGCAGAATTGTATTTCCGAGCTTTCTGTTTCTCTTTGCATCGTGTTTGCAATGGTTGCTTCTGCACTTATGATGGCAGACGGCGGTTTTTCAGTCGGCGGTCTTCAGTGTCAGTTCGTTTATATAAGGAAGCTTTTCAGCTCTTCAACTGATTTTTCAATGATACCCGGAATTCTGCGAACTGCAATTCTTTCAGCAGGCAGAATTTACGATTTCCTTGACATCGATTCATCGGAAACTGACGGTGATTTAGTTCCTGAAAAGGCAGATTCTCCGAATAATATCGAATTCAGGGATGTAACGTTCAGGTATAACAAAGAAAGCAGATATATTCTTAAAAATGTTTCTTTTGGCGTTAAGCGAAAGGGCATAACTGTTATTTCAGGAATGACGGGTGCAGGAAAAACAACGATTATCAAGCTTCTCCTCGGCTTCTATCAGCCACAGCAGGGTAAGGTGCTTTTCGAGGGAAAAGATGTTTCTTCTTTAAAAAAGGACGATTATTTCTCAAAGTTCAATATAATTGTTCAGGGTTCAACCCTTTTTGACGATACGATTGAAAACAATATCTCTTACGGCTGTGAAAACGTAAGCTTTGAAGAAATTCAGCGTGCCGCAAAGCTCAGCGGTGCGGACGAGTTTATCACAAGACGTCAGGACGGATACAAAACCGTATTCAATTCAAAAAGTCCTAATCTTTCCGACGGTGAAATTCAGCTTGTGCTTCTTGCAAGAGCTTTCTTAAGAAAACGTGAGATTCTTGTCTTCGACGAAGCAACATCGGGACTTGACGTTATTGCCGAAAAGAAAATTATTGAAGCTTTGCAGGAAATTGCAAAGGAAAGCTGTGTAATTGTTATTTCGCACAGAACATCTTCACTTTCAAATTCTTGCGACACAATCAATGTCAGCGATTCAAAAGTAAAAATGTGATATAAATTGACAATCGTAGCGGATGATGATAAACTGAAGCTATAATTGTTTAGGAGAATGGATTATGACTCAGAATAATACGGGCACAGCTCCGAAAAAATTCGATATCAAGAAGTTGCTTGTTCCTGTTGCCGTTGTGCTTGTTGTTGCGATTGTGCTCGGAATAGCTGTTTCGGCAAAATCAAAGCCGATGGTAGCTTTTGATGCTCTTAAAAAGACAGCTTTTGAAACAGGTGCAGTTGATGCAAAGCTTACTCAGGAGGAACAGTTGATTTATTCGGCTGATGTAAGATTCGGCGAAGGCGTTGCAGACAGTCAGTTTGAAATCAAAATGGGAGAAAGAATTTTCTCTCTTTCAAAAGGTATGATTAAAATTGACGGTATTAACTACGGTAAGGTTGATGATGTTCTTTATCAGTCAGAAGCAAGAGCTGAGCTTGAAGCTTACGGAATTAACCTTAATTTCCTTGAGGTGCTTGATGCTATCATCAACGAAAAAATTGATGAAGATGAAGTTGCAAATTTTTATGACAGCCAGGTTGTTCCTAACACAGAAAAGGAATTCAAGGCTTACTACGAAATGGATATTGAGCTTCCCGATTACGATGACACAATGAAAATTGTTGAGAGATTCCTCAAAAAAGGAATTACGGATGAAGCTCTTACAGCTAAAAAAGCCGATTCCAAAGAGGACGGCAAGACTTACAGCTTCACGCTCAATGTTGAGCAGATGGCTGTGTGTGTCGGTGAATTTTTGAAGAGCGATAAGCAGACAAGAAAAATTCTTGAAAAAGCTGTTGCAACATCTGCCGACAAGGAACTTACAGTTGAAAGCTTTGTTGATTCTTTGGTTAAGGAATACGAAGGCTACGACGAGCCGATTACGGGGCAGATTACAATTGCATCCGGCCGTATAACAAGGGTTTATCTTGACCGAGATAAAATCGAAGTACGTATTATTTCAATTAAATAATAATAAAAATGAGCTATCTCCTTGATATGCACCCCAAAAGTTAGACACTTTTGGAGGTGCATATTTTTTATGGGTAAAACAGGAAGGAAAAATAAAGTATATAGTGCAGAATTTAAAATAGGTGTTATAATGGATATGCGAGAACAC
>JAFODS010000008.1 GCA_017380575.1 Clostridia bacterium
AACAATCAACGCAAGAGACTCACTTGCAGTTATGAACTCAATTTCAGGTGCAGCAGATTCTCTTACAGGTGCAGCAAAGCTTGCAGCTAACGTTGAAGGTACAAGAACAACAATCAACGCAAAGGACGTAGAGGTTCTCGATGCTGTTGCAGGCGGCACAATGACAATTGACCAGACTACGGGTAAGGGCGTAGCGGTCTGATAACGGCTTTAATCCATGCCAATGGATAAAGATATAAAATTTAGGAGGAAATATTATGGCAAAGAAACTTTTATGCATTGTTCTTTCAGTTGCATTGCTTCTTGGTACCTTTGCAATGGCTTCATCTGCAGCTTTGTATGATCATTATCCGTATTCAGTTGAAGAAGCAGAAGCTGAAGTTGCAGAGAAACTTTGGTATGTAGACTATGACGCAGATGTAGATTGGAAAGACGAAATCGACAGAAGATGGCTTACAGGTTCAAAGATGTATGACGGTACAGCTGAAGCAACAGCTCCGCAGGAAATCCTTGAATACAACCTTTTCTTCTGGGCTGATGAAATCATTAATGAGTATCATTCAGCAACAACAAATGAAGATTATTGGAATCTTTACAACAAGATGGCTACACCCGCAATCCTCTACTTCACATATGAAGAGGACGGCGAAATGGTGACAGAGTGCGATATCTTCTACGATTATGCTTATGCATACCGTGAGGAATCAAAGGCTACTCTTGACCTTGAAATCGTAGCTGACAAGCAGTATGTTAAGCCCGGCGACATCATCACAGTTGAAGTTAAGGGTACAACAAACTTCCTTACAAGCCTTTTGATGGGCGGTATCTTCTATGATAAGACTGTCCTTACTCCGCTTACAGTTGACATCGGTAACTTCGATGCTACTTGGGTAGAAAAGAACGAGCCTCAGCTTTACCTCGCTGTTAAGTATGATGCAAACGGCAACATCACATTCGACCGTAGAGACGACTTCTGGCCTGAGTACTTCCAGACAGAAGAAAACCTCAACAAGTACGGTTGCTCATGGGCATACCTCGGACCGGATGCTGGCCTTGGTGTTGGTAACTTCAACCACGGTATCCAGTTGGATGGCGACCAGATCATGGTAGCTACATACCAGGTTAAGGATGACGTTCCAGAAGGAACAGAAATCAAGTTCTTCCTTCCTGATGACTGTATCTCAAAGTTCCAGGATGTTGGTTACGCTGAATGGGGTAACGGTGAAGAAGCATCAGTTTGGACACTCTTCCGTGTTGACTATGTAGGTCATACAATGGATACTCTTGACAAGATGGCTGACTTCAACTCATTCTATGATCAGACAGTTACAGCTAACGAATTGGTTCTTACAGTTGGTGACGAGCCTGTTGAAGAGCCTGCAGTTAAGGGCGAAATCGTTGACGTTTATCAGAGCGAAGCTTTTGTTGGCGATGTAACAGAAGTTGATGTTGAAGTAACAGGTTCTCCTGAAGCTCTCCACTTTATGGAAGCTAACGGCGGCTATAAGAGAGTAGCTCGTGAAACTGCAACTATCATAGAGTTCAACGGCAACGAATTGTGGACAGTTGATCTCTTCGTAGAAGATGAACTTTTGGAGTACACAGTATATGCTGATTACGGTGAGCTTGGTTCAACAGACGGTACAGAATTCGTAATCGTAGGTCAGGTTAAAAAGGATCTTTCAATCCACTCAATCGAGATTCCTGATATGTATCCGGATGCTAAGAACGGCGGCGTTATCACAGCTGGTAAGCATGACGTCATCATCAAGACAAGCACAGATGTAGTTAAGATCCAGTTCTATGCAGAAGACGGTACAACATATACATACACTTCATGGTCAGGTGCTGGTAAGGTTCCGTATGAAGATGTAGATGGCGAAAGAGTATGGACAATTCCTCACTCCTTCGGTCCCTTTGGCTACCGTTCACTTACAATCAGAACTCGTTCAGCTGAAACATTCTTCGCTGCAACAGATTCTACACTTGATGCAACTGTTGTTTACTAATATCAATTACTAAGCATTAGAATTGCATAATATTTTTTCTTGGCCCCGTGGTAAAACACGGGGCTTTGATTCTGCTCTGCGGTTGACAAAAAGGGCACTGTATGATATTATGTGCGGGATTGGCAGGGGATTTAAGGTCAATATTTTGGTATTTTAGGTTGTAACAATAACTGTAATAATATAGTTACTGTTACAGCTTAAAATATGTCCCTGATTATAATGTATTAACAAGGAGAATTAATTTGATCAGTACAGTAAATGTAAGCCTCCAATACGGCGGCAGAGAGCTCTTCAAGGGAGCAGATTTGAAATTTACAAACGGCAACTGTTACGGACTTATCGGTGCTAACGGTGCAGGTAAATCAACCTTCCTCAAAATCCTTTCAGGCGAAATTGAGCCTAATAAGGGCGAGGTTATAATCACTCCGGGCGAAAGAATGTCTGTTCTTCGTCAGGATCATTTTGCATTTGACGAATATGACGTAATCCGCACGGTGCTTATGGGTAACCCGAAGCTTTGTGAGATTATGGATGAAAAAGAAGCTCTTTATATGAAAGAGGATTTTTCAGAAGAGGACGGTATCCGTGTCAGCGAGCTTGAAGAAGAGTTTGCTGAAATGGGCGGTTGGAGTGCAGAAAGCGATGCCGAAATTCTTCTCAACGGACTTGGTGTAACAAACGAGTATCACTATCAGCAGATGAGCGAACTTGATAACGAAATCAAGGTTAAGGTGCTTCTCGCACAGGCTCTTTTCGGAAATCCCGATATCCTTCTTATGGACGAGCCGACAAACCATCTTGATATTGATGCCATTGCCTGGCTTGAAGAGTTCCTTATCGAGCTTGACAGTACAGTTATCGTTGTTTCTCATGACCGTCACTTTCTTAATAAAGTTTGTACTCACATTGTCGATATCGACTTCGGTAAGATCGGTATGTATGTCGGCAACTATGATTTCTGGTACGATTACACTCAGCTTGCACAGCGTCAGCTCCGTGAGCAGAATAAGAAGGCTGAACAGAAGGCAAAGGAATTGCAGGAATTCATTGCACGATTCAGTGCAAATGCTTCAAAGTCAAAGCAGGCAACAAGCCGTAAGAAGCTTCTTGATACTCTCGTAATTGAGGATATGCCTGTTTCTTCGCGACGTTTCCCGTTCGTTTCCTTCAAGCCTGACCGCGAAGTCGGAAATGAGCTTCTTACAGTCAGCGGAATCAGCAAGACGATCGGTGACCGCAAGGTGCTTGATAACGTCAGCTTTACAATTAAGCCTGACGAAAAGGTTGCTTTTGTCGGAACAGACTCGCTTGCAAAGACAACTCTCTTCCAGATTCTTATGGGCGAAATCGAACCCGATGAAGGTACATTCAAGTGGGGTGTTACAACGTCTCAGGCATATTTCCCGTCAGATAACTCCGAGTTCTTCGACGGTTGTGAGGATTCACTTATCGACTGGCTTCGTCGTTACTCGGACCTCATATTTGAAACGGATGTCCGCGGCTGGCTCGGCAGAATGATGTTCTCAGGCGAGGAAGCAACAAAGAAAGCAAAGGTGCTTTCAGGTGGCGAAAGAGTACGCTGTATGCTTTGTAAAATGATGCTTTCAGGTGCGAATGTCCTTATCTTTGATGAGCCGACAAACCATCTTGACCTTGAATCTATTGCATCTCTTAACGAAGGTATAATCAAATTCCCCGAAACCGTACTTTTCACATCTCACGACCATCAGTTTGTACAGACAATAGCAAACAGAATAATCGATGTGACACCCGGTAGCTTCTACGATAAAGAAATCACTTACGACGAATACCTTGAGGATATAAAGGGCGAGTAATATGAAATATTCAATAATCCCGCGTCCCGTGCGCTATGATGTTAAAGATAACGAAACTGTTGTTGTTTCCGATATGACAGCGGTTAATTGTGTGCGATCTTTTTTGAGTGTGGGAAATGCACTTTCTGAGTATCTTCATACTCGCAGTGACGCAGGTGAAAATGAAATAATCATATCAATGGCGAAAAGTATCGCCCCGGAGGGTTATGCCCTTTATACAGAAAACGGAAATATCCATATCAAAGCGTCAACCGCGACAGGTGCATACTATGCTTTCGTAACCCTTAAATGGATTCTGATGCAGGTTAAAAAGGTTGACGGCAAAAAGAATATAACGGGTTTCCTGATTGAAGATAAGCCTTGTTACCGCCACCGTGGAATGATGCTCGACGAATGCAGACACTTCTTCGGAACGGAAATTGTAAAGAAACTCATTGATAATATGTCAATGCTAAAGCTTAATGTTTTTCATTGGCACCTTGCTGATGATCAGGGCTACAGAATTGAATCTAAGGTGTTTCCTCTTCTTAATGAGGTAGCTTCAAAAAGAAAACACGCTTGCCTTAAAAAGAGCTTGCAGGATGTCTCAGAACCCGAATACGGCCCGTTTTACTATACACACGATGAAATCCGTGAGATAGTTAAATATGCCGCATCGAAGCATGTGAGGGTTATTCCTGAAATTGACATTCCGGGTCATACAACAGCTATGATTGCGGCTTATCCCGAGCTTTCGTGCGACGGTGAAAAAATTGATGTCAATGTTTCGACAGGCATAATGCCCGCAATACTGTGTGCAGGAAATGAAAATACGTATGCTTTTCTTGAAAAGCTTTTTGACGAGGTCTGTCCGCTGTTTCAGTCGCGCTATTTCCATATAGGCGGTGACGAAGCAAGATACGGCAAATGGCGAAAATGTCCTAAGTGTCAGGAAAAGATGAAGGAAAACGGCATTAAGAACGAAAAGCATCTTCAGATGTATTTTATGGGCAGAGTGAATGAAATGCTCAGGCACAGAGGTAAGACTTGTATTGCATGGAATGACTGCCTCGGTGACGAGCTTGATAAAAATATTATCTGCCATTACTGGACTTTCCAGAATGCCGTAACGGTTAAAAAACAGGCGAAAAAGCGAGAAGTTATCCTTTCTCCGATGCTTGATTTTTATTTTAATTACAGCTACGGTTCAATCCCTTTAAAGAAAACATACAAATTCAATGAAAAGAAAAAAGGTTTTCAGAAGAAGGGTGTGCGTGTCAAGGGTATAGAAGGCGAGCTCTGGACAGAATGGATTGATACCCCTGAAGCTGTTGAATACAGTCTTTATCCGCGCCTCTCGGCACTCGCTGAGGTTGCATGGGTTAAGCTTGAAAAAAGAAACTTCAAGGATTTCAGCCAAAGACAGAAATTCTATAAACTCTATCTCAGAAGCAAGGGTATCAATTACTACCTTCTTGATGAAAAAACACGTAAGAAGCTGATACCTGTTTTCAGCCACGGCAAAGACGGAAAAGAGTTCAAAAAGAACGAAGCAATGAAAAGTAAAAACTGACAATAAAAATCACTTGTGATACCTTAACCGTACCACAAGTGATTTTTTGCTGAAAAATAATAACCAAAGCTCCGGCAGGTCTGACTAATTCGGGTTTGTCGGGATGAATCCCGAAAGTAATAGGTAAGAAGTAAGAGTGAAGAAGTGTGGGTCTGCGACGCTGATTTTAATTACCTGTTTTAAATCGTTCTTGTAGGGTGTGACGCTTGCGACACACCGTTAAATACAGCAGAATATCGGCACGTCGTAAACGTCGTGCCCTACGAACCCAATTTCAAGTAACCGTGTAGGGGACGACGTCCTCGACGTCCCTTTAAAATTTAATATGATTTAGTGGTCGATTCGTGAATCGCCCCTACGAACCCTGTTTTAGTCAACTGCGTAGGGACGGGCGTCCTTGACCGTCCGTTAATTCAGCAGAATCTGCGGATGGTCCGGGAGGCCGGTCCCTACGAGCATAGAAAAGGATTGCACGAAATCAAAGAACTCAACAAACCCGAATTTGTCGTAGTATTTCAGTATGGCGGAAATCGGTTTTATTCCAAATAAAAACAATCTCTGTCACATATTGCAAAAGGAATGGTTTTGTTGTATAATGCTCAATGGATATATATGAATTTGTCAAGGAAGCGGTGCGTTTATGTCGTATATTCAGTTTGCAAACGTTTCAAAAATCTATAAGGTAGGAGATACGGAAATTCACGCTCTTTCCAATGTCAGCTTTGATATTGAGCAGGGCGAAATCTGTGTTGTTGTCGGTCCGAGCGGTGCCGGAAAAACAACTCTCCTTAACGTTCTTGGCGGAATGGATTCCTGCACCTCAGGCCATATTGCTGTAGAAAACAGAGTTATTACAGATTTCAGAAAGCGTATGCTTATGAATTACAGACGTGATGATGTCGGATTTATTTTTCAGTCATACAATCTTGTCCCGAATCTTACCGCACTTGAAAATCTTGAACTTGTTGCTAATCTGAGTAACAGAGCGGTTGACTGCATGGAGCTTATGCGCCTTGTCGGTCTTGAAAAACGTGCAAATCTTTTTCCGTCGCAGCTTTCGGGCGGTGAACAGCAGCGTGTTGCAATTGCACGTGCACTTGTTAAAAAGCCTAAGGTTCTTTTGTGTGACGAACCGACAGGTGCCCTTGACTACGAAACCGGTATTCAGATTCTTAAGCTTATCAAAACAGCAAGTGAAGTTATGAATATGACCGTGCTTCTTATCACTCACAACAATGCGATTTCACCGATTGCAAACCGTGTTGTTACGATGAAAAACGGCAAAATAAGCAAAATTGAAATCAACGACACACCGATGCCTGTTGAAAGGATTGAATGGTAAAATGAAGAAGACCCTTTTGAAGGAAACTCTTCGCAGCATATCCGCAAACAGGTTGAGATTCCTGTCGATTATAATAATCGTCGCACTCGGAATAAGCTTTTTTATAGGCATAAAATCTTCCTCCCCGGCGATGGGATATTCTGCAAACGAGTATTTCAGAATCAACAATCTTCTTGATATCCGTGTAACTTCAAAAATACCTTTTTCGGATGAAGATGTTGAAAAAATTAAAAATATAAATAAAGTGGATTACGTTGTCAGATCAAAGTTTGTTGATGCTGTAGTCAGCGTTGGCGATTCAACGCTTGTTGATGTCAACGGAATGGAGCTCAGCTGTCGCATATCTTCCCTTGACGTGTCCGAAGCGAAGAAGTTCACTCAGACGGAAAAAGCTGACGATTCGTATGTGAACCGACTTGTTCTCAAAAACGGGCGTTACCCTGAAAAAGCAGGCGAATGTCTTGTTGATGCAACCGCGGTTAAAACTTATGAAAGCCTTGATATAGGCTCAGTTATCCGCGTTCCCGCTGAAGATTCTGCTGTCAGAAATTCTCTTAAAATGCAGGAATTTACCGTTGTCGGAACAGTCGATTCGCCGATGTATATTTCGACGGAAAGAGGAACAACTGATGTCGGCTCAGGTGCCCTCGGTTTCTTTGTTTATGTCGATGAAAACGATTTTAAAACAAGTGAAACAAATGAACTGTTTGTGAAGATAACATATGATGATATATATGATAAATTTGATTCCGAGTATGAGAATGTTGTAGATGCGATTGCAGAGGAAATAAAAACTATTTCTTCTCAATCCATTAATTCTAATCTTGCCGAAATCAAGGTTGAGTATAATACGAAGATTTTCAACAAACAGCGTGAAATCTCTGATTATGAAAAATCAAGTGCTGTTGAAATTGAAAAGAAACAGAAGGAAATCAATGATTTCAAAAAATATGTAGACAGCGAAGATGAAATTCTTGCAAAGAAAAAGGAGCAGAATGACGCGGAGATAAAGCGTCTCAAAGCTGACCTCGACGCTAAAAATACACAGCTTAATACAATTCAGTCAACCTATGACGGGAACATAAAAGCTTTTGAAAGTCAGAGCTCTGAAATAAAGGGTTACAGCGACCTTAAAAATCTTTATGATGATCTTAACGAAAAGCATACTGCGGATAAGCTGAAGCTTGACGAAAAAGAAGGCCTGATGAAGTCTGCAAAGGCTGATCTTGATGCTAAAAAATCAGCACGTGACGAGATTTCAAAAAGAAAAACTTCACGTACAAATGAAATCAATAAATTAAATTCTGAGATTGCTGATCTTAAAAAATCTAATACTCAGTTAGAAAATGATATCAGCAGATACGAGAGTGAAACTATCCCGAATCTTGAAAATCAGATAGTTACCCTTAAAGCTCAGATTACAGAGCTTGAAAGCAAAGGCGAACTTTCTTTTTCAGAATCAATGAGCCTGAGAAATCTCAGGGATAATCTTCGTAACAAAGAGAAGGAGCTTGAAACAGCTGAAAGCAAGGTTACCGAAAGCAAAAATAAGATTACTTCAAATAACAGCAGTATAAAAAGCAAAACAGACTCTGCAAATGATCTGAAGACAAAAATAAAAAATGACGAAGCTGAGCTTGTTGCTGCAGAGTCGGATTTGAATTCAGCACAGGTTTTATACGACAGTGCAAAGAAAAATTACGATGACGCGAAAACCGCTTACGATGCAGATACTGCAACGCTCAATCAATACAAGACTTCGATGGATAAACTGACTTCAGGTCAGGCAAATCTCCTTAAACTTGCAAAGACAATTGAGGAGCAGAAAAAAGAAGTTGAATCTCTCAAGGTCAGTGTTACACAAGCACAGATACGCTATTCACTCAAGGTAAGAAACGGTAGCCGTGAAATCCAGAAGGAACAATATGACCTGGATATTGCCAAAAACCGTTATTACACAATTGATAATGAACTCACAGAGCTGAAGACATCTATCGAAAAGAAGAAAACTGCACTTGAAACAGACCTTAAAAAGCTGCAGAATACTCTGAATAATATCGATAGTATTACGTGGCAGACGACTACACAGCCTCAGCTTGTCGGTCATTCCGCTTTTGAAAAGAGTATGGAAAATATTCTTTCAATGTCGGATATCTTCCCGATAATCTTCTTTGTGACCGCAATGATTGCCTGCTTTGTTATTATGATGAAAAACGTAGAAGAGGGCAGGGGATCAATCGGTCTTCTCAAAGCCTTTGGTTATTCGAATTTTACGATAACGGGCAAGTACACACTTTATTCTCTTCTTGCGTGGCTCAGCGGTGCATTTGTTGGCGGTGTGCTTGGCACGTGTGTTGTTCCGTCACTGGTTTATTCGATTTTTGACATTGTCTATACAGTGCCGAATGTCGGCGCACGTTTTGACCTTAAGTATATTCTTATCGGTCTTGGTGTTTCGTTTGTAACCACTATGGTTGCAACGTTGCTGGCAGTTGTGCGAGAATTGAAAATGCACCCCGCGGCACTTATGCGGCCGAGGATGATTGGTTATAACCGCCGTTCGGTTCTTGAAAGACTGCCTGATTTCTGGGACAGATTACATTACGGTATAGTATTGCTTATCCGTACAGTTATAAGAAGCAGAAAGAGGGTCGCTGTCGGCTCAATCGCAATTGCTTGCTGTACCGCACTTATCCTTTCTTCACTGGGACTTTTAAATTCTGTTACCGATGTTTCAGACTCGCAGTACGGTAAAGACGGTATTTTCAGCTATGACGTACAGTTTGTTCTGAATGCTCAGCAGAATCCCGAGGAAAGTGCAGCTCTTGAAAACATAAAGGGCAACGAAGAAGTTGCTTCTGCGATGCTTATTTCAAATATTTCAATGACGGCTTCAAAGGATGAGAAAAAGGCTGTTTCCGAAAGCGTTCACGTAATCGTACCGAGCGAAACGGATAATCTTTCAAGTTACATCAACCTTGAGGTTATTGAAGGCTCTGTTGATATTTCAAAGGGCGGTGTCGTGCTTTCTGAGAAGCTTGCACAGAATATGGATATCGGAACGGGTGATATGATTTACTTTACCGATGCGAACGAAATGATGCATCCGGTGAAAGTAATAGGAATAGTTAAAAATTACATTGAGCATTATGCTTATATGTCGGATGAAACTTTCGAAGGCACGTTCTTCTCAGCTCCGCAGTATAAATACATTATCTGCACGGTGAAGGATTATCTGACCTCTGATGAAATCTCTGCATTTACAACCGAGTTCCTTAAAACTGAAGATATTGCCGCTGCTTCTACGGCAGAGATGATGTCGCGTATGGCAGATACGGCAATTAACCAGGTTATGTTGCTTGTTATCATATTTATACTTTCGGCTTGTCTTCTTGCGATGATCGTTATGTACACAACATCCAACGTAAACATAAGCGAAAGAACGCACGAAATTGCAAACATCAAGGTGATCGGTTTCAGCGACGGAGAAGTGCTTCTTTATGTTATCCGTGAAAATATTATTTCCACGGCAATAGGAATGCTTATCGGACTTGTATCGGGTATCTTCCTTCACAGTGTTCTTGTAAATCTGATTTCTGTTGAAAACGTAATGTACGGAAGCAGTATTTCGTGGTGGAGCTTCTTTGCTGCTGCGGGAATCATAATTGCAGTTGCCTTGCTTGCGGCATTGCCGGTTCTCTTTAAAATTAACAAGGTTAAAATGGCAGAAACGCTCAAATCAATTGAATAAGAATTATCTCCGATTGGCAAAATGTCAGTCGGAGAATTATTTTTTATCAAAATGTGAATTTACGTCTTTTTTTGTTGCATTATAAAGCGAAATGAGGTATAATAAATCGATTATACAATTAGGTAATGAGTATAAAGAGAGGTGTTTGTTTTTGGGTACAGAGAAGCATATAAAAAGCTACTTTGTTTCGGAAGAAGAGCTTGCAAAGCAAAGTGAATATGCATCCCTTGTCGGCTCGGTTTTATCATCACGTTTTACAGATAAGCCTCTCGCTTTTGTGCATACTTACGGCTGTCAGGGGAATGTTTCTGACGGTGAGAGAATCAAGGGTATTCTTGCGTCTGTCGGTTACGGTTTCACTGAAAACGTTGAAGAGGCTGACCTTATTCTTTACAATACCTGTGCAATCCGTGAACACGCGGAGGACAGAATCTACGGTAACGTTGGTGCTATCAAAAAGCTGAAAAAGGATAATCCGAATCTCATTATTGCACTTTGCGGATGTATGATGCAGCAACAGAGAGTTGCTGAAAAAATCAAAAAGAGCTATCCGTTTGTTAATCTTGTTTTCGGTACTCACGTTATTCATAAAATTCCTGAATTGCTTTACAGGGTGCTGTGTACAGGAAAGCGAGTTTTTGAATGCGCGGACAGCGACGGTGTTATTGCCGAAAATCTTCCCGTAAGACGTGACGGCAACATCAAAGGCTGGCTTCCGATAATGTACGGTTGTAATAACTTCTGCAGTTACTGTATCGTACCTTACGTAAGAGGACGTGAAAGAAGCCGCAGACCCGAGGATGTTATTAAGGAAGCGAAAGAGCTTATCGCTATAGGCTGTAAGGACATAACTCTTCTTGGACAGAATGTTAATTCTTACGGAAAAAGCCTTGACTGCGATATTAATTTTTCAAAGCTTCTTCGTCAGATAAACAGTCTTGAAGGCGATTTTATAATCCGATTTATGACTTCGCACCCGAAGGATTGTACAAAGGAATTGCTTGATACAATGGCGGAGTGCGAAAAGGTCGCAAAGCACCTTCATCTTCCGTTCCAGAGCGGTAACAACCGTGTTCTCAAGGAGATGAACAGGGGGTATACGAGAGAGCAGTATCTTGAGCTTGCACACTATGCACGTAAGGTTATGCCGGAACTTTCAATGACGAGTGATGTTATTGTAGGATTCCCGGGCGAAACATACGAAGAGTTTAAAGATACTCTTACCTTGATTGATGAAGTGAAATTCACTTCGCTTTATACTTTCATTTTCTCTTCAAGACCGGGTACAAAGGCTGCTTCAATGCCTGACCCTATTTCACGCGAAGAGAAGGGTGTATGGTTCAAGGAGCTGACCGATTTACAGGAAAAAATCGCAGGCGAAAGAACAGCGAAAATGAAAGGTGAAACCTTCAGGGTTCTCTGTGAAGGTTATGCTAAAGAGGGTATCCTCAACGGCAGAACGCAGGGAAATGTTATGATAGAATTCCCCGAGGTTGAGGGGAAAGAGCTTATAGGCAAGTTCTGTGAAGTTAAAGTAACGGAACCGCTTACCTGGATAGTAAGAGGCGAGCTTGCAGAATAAAGGTTATAATTTTTATTATAAATATATTTTAAGGAGATTTTTAAAATGGACGTAATTGAACTCACAAGACAGCTTGGTGCTGCAATTCAGAAGGACGAGCGTTATCTTGCTTTCCACGAGGCAAGAAGAGTAAACGAGGCTGACACAGACCTCAATGACCTCATCAACAAGATTCAGCTTATCCATATGTCATACCAGCACGAGGCTGCAAAGGATGACGCAAACGAAGAGAAGCTTCAGGCTTACGACAAGGAATTCTCAGAAGTTTATGCTGCAGTAATGGCAAACGAGAATATGCAGAAGTATGAAGCAGCAAGAAAGGCTGTTGACGATATGATGAACTATCTCACACAGATTCTTGCAATGTGCGTTCAGGGTGAGGATCCTGCAACATGCGACCCTGCAGCTGCTCACGAGCATAATTGCTCAGGCGAATGCAGCTCATGCGGCGGTTGCCACTAATTCTTAGATTTAAGGAAGACAAAATTTACTGAGGTGAAAACAGATGGCTGAAATGACGCCGATGATGAGGCAGTATCTTGAAATCAAAAAGAATTATCAGGATACGATTCTCATGTTCAGACTGGGCGATTTTTATGAGATGTTTTTTGAAGACGCGAAGACTGTATCCCGCGAGCTTGAACTAGTTTTAACAGGCAGGGATTGCGGTCAGGAGGAGCGTGCCCCGATGTGCGGTGTGCCCTTCCACAGCGTTGATTCATACATTGCACGCCTTGTTTCAAGAGGATATAAGGTTGCCATCTGTGAACAGACCGAAGACCCTGCAACAGCAAAGGGAATTGTAAAACGTGACGTTGTCCGTATTCTTACTCCGGGTACTGTTATCGAAAGCAGTATGCTTGACGAATCAAAAAACAATTTCCTTTGCTCAATCTGGCTTAACGGTGCATCGGCAGGCGTCTGCTTTGCCGATGTGTCAACGGGCGAACTCAATCTTACCCAGATTAATGAGAAAAAGCCTGAAAACAAAATCGTGAATGAAATCGGCAGATATATGCCGACAGAAATCCGTTATAATACTGAAGTAACAAAATGCGATAAAATCCGAGATTTCGTAAGAAACCGTGTTGAATGTACGGCGGACGAAATTGACTCTTCAAAAATAACGGTTGATTACAGCCGTCAGGTTATAATTAACCATTTCGGAAAAAGTCTCACCGAGCTGGGTCTTGAAGGAAGCGACGAAGCTGTCTGTGCCCTCGGTGCAACAATCGACTACCTCACAGAGGTTCAGAAATCAGGGCTTGATAACATCAAAGAAATCGAGTTCTATTCAGACAATCAGTTTATGAAGCTTGACTTCTCGTCAAGAAGGAATCTTGAGCTTACGGAAACGATGCGTAACCGTGAAAAGCGCGGTACACTTCTGTGGGTTCTTGACAAAACAAAAACTGCAATGGGTAAACGTCTTATAAGAAGCTGGCTTGAACAGCCTCTTATGAACCTTGCAAAGATTAGCAAAAGGCACAATGCCGTTGCAGAGCTTTGTGCAGATTCACTTCTCTTGAATAACGAAATTGAAAACATAGCAAACGTCAGCGATATGGAAAGGCTTATGGCACGAATCGTTTACGAAACTGCCAATGCCAAGGAACTCCGTGCACTTCTTGCGACAATAAGACTTCTGCCGGATATCAGATCCTGCATCTCGGGCTGTAAATCAGCTTTGCTTGAGGAAATGTGCGGAAACATCGACCTGCTTCAGGATATTGAAGCTCTTATTGACGGTGCTATTGACGAGGAACCTCCCTTTACCGTGCGAGAAGGCGGAATGATCAGGGACGGTTTCAACGAAGAGCTTGATTCTCTTCGTGATATTGTTAAGAACGGCAAAGGCTATATTGCAGCCGTTCAGCAGACGGAACAGGAAAAAACAGGTATCAAGAAACTTAAAATCGGTTATAACCGCGTTTTCGGTTACTATATTGAAATCCCGAATTCGTTTAAGGAGCTTGTGCCTGAAGAATATATCAGAAAACAGACTCTTGCAAACTGCGAAAGATACATAACAAGCGAGCTCAAAGAGCTTGAGTCAAAGGTGCTCGGTGCTCAGGAAAGAATCGTCAAGCTTGAATATGAGATCTTTGTTCAGGTAAGAAACCGTGTGGCTCAGGAGCTTTACAGAATCCAGAAAACGGCTCACGCGGTTGCAACAATTGATGCACTTTGCTCTTTTGCAAATGTTGCACTTAAAAACAATTACACATGTCCGCAGATGACTGACGGACACGAAATAATCATAAAGGACGGCAGACATCCTGTTGTTGAAAAAATGGTCAAGGACACTCCGTTTGTCCCGAACGATACAACCCTTGATTGCCGTGAAAACAGATGTGCGATTATCACCGGTCCGAATATGGCAGGTAAATCGACTTATATGCGACAGGTCGCTCTTATTGTGCTTATGGCACAGTGCGGAAGCTTTGTTCCTGCATCAAGTGCACAGATAGGCATTGTGGACAGCATCTTCACCCGTGTCGGTGCGTCGGACGACCTTGCATCGGGTCAGTCAACGTTTATGGTTGAAATGAGCGAGGTTGCAAACATTCTTTCAAATGCAACACAGAACAGCCTTCTTATCTTCGACGAAATCGGTCGAGGTACATCAACCTTTGACGGTATGAGTATCGCACGTGCGGTGCTTGAATATTCGGCAGATGCAAAGAAGCTCGGTGCAAAAACTCTCTTTGCAACTCACTATCACGAGCTTACAGAGCTTGAAAGTGAAATCGACGGTGCAAAGAATTATAATATTGCCGTTAAAAAACGCGGTGACGATATAACATTCCTACGACGTATCGTAAGAGGCGGTGCAGACGGAAGCTACGGTATCGAGGTTGCAAAGCTTGCAGGTGTACCGAATGCCGTTGTCAACAGAGCAAAAGCAATTCTCAAAGAGCTTGAGGAAAAGGGTGTTGTAACGGTTGTAAGAACTGTTGAAGCACCGAAAGAGGATGACTTCCAGCTTTCGTTCGGCTCAAATGCAGGCAACGAAATCGTTGAAAAGTTAAAGGCTGTCGATGTCAATACATTAACTCCCATCGAAGCTTTACAGATGCTCTACGAGCTTAAAAAGGAAGCAGAAAAAATATAAAAGGACGGTGATTCAGTGCCTCAGATCAATATATTGCCGAAGCATCTTGCCGAGCTTATCGCAGCAGGTGAGGTTGTCGAAAGACCGGCTTCAATTGTAAAAGAAATAATGGAAAACGCCATCGATGCAGGTGCTGATAAAATCACTCTCGAAATTCAGCGTGGCGGAATAACATACATCCGTATAACAGATAACGGTTGCGGAATTGAGCGTACAGAAATAAGAAAAGCTTTTGTAAGCCATGCGACAAGTAAAATTGCAAACGAAAACGATCTTAACTCAATCCTGACTCTCGGCTTCCGCGGTGAAGCTCTCGCATCAATTGCGGCTGTTTCAAGGGTCGAGATGATGACAAGAGCCAAAGGTGAAATGATAGGTACCCGTTACTGTATTGAAGGCGGTGAAGAAAAACTCATTGACGATGCAGGCTGTCCCGAAGGAACAACTCTTATCGTAAGAGATATTTTCTATAACACACCTGCAAGAATGAAGTTCCTTAAAAAGGACGTAACGGAGGCCAATGCCGTTGCAGGCGTTGTGGACAGAATTGCACTCTCTCATCCCGAGGTGAGCATCCGTTTTATCCGTGACGGTAAGGATGCACTTTTTACAACGGGTGACGGCAAGCTCGAAAGTGCAATTTATAACGTGCTGGGTAAGGAATTCGCCTCAACGCTTATCCCTGCAGAATACGAGCTTGACGGTATAAAGGTCAGCGGTTTTATTTCAAAACCGTTCAATGCAAGACCGAACAGAACAATGCAGTTTTTCTTCCTCAACAGCAGATTTATCAAAACACGTACGGGTCTTGTAGCCCTTGAGGAAGCTTATAAAAATCAGATTATGGCAGGTAAATTTCCTGCCTGTGTCCTGAATATTCAGGCAAACGCACAGAGTGTGGACGTTAACGTTCACCCTGCAAAAACAGAGGTACGTTTCGCTAACGAAAAGCTGATTTTTAATGCTGTTTATTACTGTGCGAAGTCTGCCCTTACAGAGGGTGACAGCAGGGTACAAGCGAATATACAGCAGAAACAAAAGCAGTTTGTGCAGAAGCAGTATATGCCTCAGCCTGTCAGCGGACAGCAGATAAAAATTTACGAGCAGCAGCTCGAAAAGGTTTCGAAAGACGATTTCTGGCAGAAAACAACCGCCGACGAATTCAAAGCTTCTGTTCCTGAAAAGAAACCGATCAATCCTGTTTCAACGAAGCACGTGCTTCGCGACGATTCTGTTTTCAGGATTGAAAAGGACGAGGTTGATCTCATCCCGAAGACGACGGTTATAAAACCTGAACCTACAGTCGTAGTAAAGGAAGAAACGGCTGAAATTCCTTTTGTTGTTGAAGAAGTAAAGCCTGAAATTAAACTTCCCGAACCGACTGTGGTTACTGAAAGTGAAACAGTTAAACTTGAAGTTGTCGAAGAAAAAGAAATTCCCGAGGTTGAACCCTACAGAGTTATAGGCGAAGCGTTCAAGACTTACATCCTTGTTGAGCAGGGCGAAAAGCTTCTTCTTATCGATAAGCACGCGGCACACGAAAGAATGCTTTTTGAAAAATACAGAGCTTCGCAGGATGCAATCGAAACACAGATGCTTCTTGTACCCGTAACAGTTACACTCAGCAAGGAAGAATATTCAGCCGTGCTTGATAACCTTGAAGTGCTGTCAAAAGCAGGCTACGGAATCGAAGATTTCGGCAACGGAATGGTTATTCTTAATGAGTGCCCGACGGCTGTTGCTGATGCTGACCTTGCAGGCGTCGTTATGGAGCTTGCAGGCTACCTCGCAGATAACAGAAAAGAAATTATCCCCGAAAAGCTTGATTGGATTTACCACTCAACAGCTTGCAGAGCAGCAATAAAAGCAGGGGATAAAACCTCAGCGTTTGAACTCAACTCATTCGTTGAAAAGCTTCTTAATAATCCCGATATCCGTTATTGCCCTCACGGCAGACCTGTACTTATTGAGCTTACAAAACGCGATATCGAAAAGAATTTCGGAAGAATATAATCAAAGGAGATGATCGGATTGAACAGAATACCCATTGTAGCCGTTGTCGGCCCGACTGCTTCAGGAAAATCCGATCTCGCAGTTGAAATCTGCCTCAGGTTTAACGGTGAAGCCGTGTCTGCGGACTCAATGCAGATTTATAAGGGTCTTGATATCTCAACTGCAAAGCCGACCGAGGAAGAGAAAAAAGGTGTCCCTCATCATATGATGGATTTCCTTGATAATACTGAATCTTTCAGCGTTGCTGAGTATCAGAAGATGGCGGGCGAATGCATCCGTGATATTTATTCCCGCGGTAAGCTTCCCGTAATCGTAGGTGGTACGGGGCTTTATATCGACACTCTTCTTAACAATATTCAGCTTAAGGAAGATTCTTTTGACGAAGCTCTTCGTGAAAAGCTTCTTGAAAGAGTTGAAAAAGAAGGAATTGAAAATCTTCTTGACGAGCTTCGCGGAATCGATCCAGAGTATGCTGAAAAAATGCACCCGAACAATGTTAAAAGAATTGTCCGTGCACTTGAAGTGTGGTATTCATCGGGTGTCACAATGACTCAGCAGATTGCCGATTCTCACGCAGAAAGTCCGTATGATGTCTGCTTTATCGGTCTTGATGCCGAGGACAGGGATTTCCTTTATGAAAGGATCAACCGCCGTGTGGGTATAATGCTCGAAAACGGACTTGAAGCAGAGGCGAAGGATTATCTTTCTCAGGAGAATACAGCAACCTCATCTCAGGCGATAGGCTGTAAAGAGCTAAAACCGTATTTCAACGGTGAAATAACGCTTGCTGAAGCTTCTGATAATCTTCGTCAGGCAACACGAAGATATGCAAAAAGACAGCTGACATGGTTCAGACGTAATAAAGAAATCAATTGGATTCTGATTGATAAATTTAATTCGAAAGCTGAAATGCAGAACACTGCATTTGAAATAATAAAGAAGTGGAAAGGGGAATAATACCGTGATAAAAGACAAAAAATGGTTAAATATGATCTGCATTGTAATAATTGTTGCTGTTATGGTTTACCTTTTCCAGGACGTTTTCAAAACAAACATGAATAAGTATGAAACCGAGGTTGCGGAAGAGGTAACGGTTCAGGATACTGTAAATCTTGATGCATTTATCGTACGTGACGAACAGTATATCAGAGAAGCAACAGACGATAAAACTATAGTCCCTCTTGTTTCTGACGGTGACAGAGTTGCAAGTGGTGATGCCGTTGCAAGAATCTGCAAGCAGGAACAGGATGCTGTGGATTATGCGGAGCTTGAGGAGTCAAAAAAAATCCGTGACCGCTACGTAAGGCTTAATGAACAGACGGAGCTTGATGCTCTTGATATGCAGAAACTGAATAAGGATATCGACAGTGCATACTCTCAGTTCCTTAAGGTTATAAGCTCAAGAAATTATAATGACCTTAATGAAAGCATCAACGACCTTGAAGACTCTCTTGCAAGCAAGCAGGTTCTTAGGGACGGAACAATTGATATCAATTCGAAAATTGAAGCTCTTGACAAACGTATTGCAGAGCTTGAGGCGAAGAAGATATCGGCTGAAGATGTTCCTGCACCGCGCTCGGGTTACTTTATCAGCAATATCGACGGTCACGAAGATACCCTGGCATACAGTGAGCTTTCAAAGCTTACCGTTGAAGATGTTGAGTGTGCCTTGAAGAAAACTCCGAAGGAAGTCAAAGGTGCTATGGGAAAAATCGTAGCGAGCTACAAATGGTATATCGTTGCGAATATCGAAAGCAAGTATTCAAGGCTTCTTGAAGAAGGAGATTTCCTGAAGGTGAATATTCCTGAATACGGCTACGAAAACGTAACGGTGGTTGTTGAGCATATTTCGGCTGTAAAGGACGGCAAAATTGCAGTCGCTCTTTCGTGTAATGCGATGAACGAAACCTATGCGAATATGCGAATCGAAAATGTCGAGCTTGTTGTAAATGAGTATACGGGCTTTAAAGTGAAAACAAGTGCAATCCATACCTATGACCCGTCAAAGGAAATGACAACGGATAACAAGTCAGACGAAACAACACAGACAACAAATACCACGGCAAAGCCCGAAAATATAACAGTGGTTTATATCCTCAGAGCAAACGTGATGAACGCACGAAGAGTTGAGGTAATATATACGGACGGTGATTATTCAATCGTGAAGAGTAATTCGGAATCTTCTCAGGGAATAAAGCCTATCCGCAGATATGACGAAGTAATTGTGAAAGGCAGGGACCTCAGAAATGGACGAAGCATTGGTTAAACAGCGTTTTCACGACATTGAAGAAAATTATAAGGTAATTACCGAAAATATAGCTGAAGCAGCGCTGAAGAGCGGAAGAAAACCTGGAGACGTAAGGTTTATGGCAGTAACCAAAACTGTTGACAGTCTTTATATCAATCATGCACTTTCGTTGGGTGTTGACCTCATCGGTGAAAACAGGGTACAGGAATTCCTCGGCAAACGCGATGAACTTAACCTTGACGGTGTGGAAAAGCATCTTATCGGTCATCTTCAGACTAACAAAGTCCGCCAGATTGTCGGTGAAGTCGAAATGATTGATGGTGTTGACAGCGTGAAAGTAGCAAAAGAAATCGGTAAGGTTTCGCAGAAAAAGGGAATAATAACCGATGTGCTTGTAGAAGTTAATATCGGAGGGGAAGAGAGCAAATTCGGTCTTGACCCCGTGAAGCTTGATGAAACAATCTGTGAAGTGTCAGAAATCGAGGGAATAAAAATAAACGGATTGATGGCAATTCCGCCGATTTGTACAGATGAAGAAGAAAATCGCAAATTTTTTTCAAATATGTATACAATGTTCCTTGACATAAAGGCGAAAAAATTAGATAATGTTAATATGAATATTCTGTCTATGGGAATGTCCGATGACTATGTGAGTGCAATTCTGGAAGGCTCAACAATGGTCAGAGTCGGCTCATCGCTTTTCGGCAGAAGAGTATACTAAAAATTAAACGGAGGATTATTATATGGGATTCAGTGATAAATTCAAGAATATTTTCAATGTTTCCGAAGAGGAATACTTTGACGATATGGACATTGACGAAAGAGACCGCAGAGATGATGACTATTCAAAGGACGTAAGAAGCAACAGCTTCGGTTTCAACCGTTCTCGTAATGAGTCAGGTGAATCAAAGGTGGTCGAAATGCGTTCAACAGCTCCTGCAGCACCTGCTGCAAAGGCTCACGTAGTTTTCAAAAAGCTTGACAGATATGAGGATGTAGGCTCGGTTGCAGATGTTCTTAATGAAAAGAGAATTGTTATTCTTAACCTTGAAACCTGCCCGAACGATGTATCTGTAAGAGTTATCGATTTCCTCAGCGGTGTTGCTTATGCAAACGGCGGCGAAATCAAGAGAGTTGCAGGCAGAGCATATATCATCACACCGTACAATGTTCCGCTTACAGGCGAGCTTCTTGACGGTTTTGATTATTCAAATTATTAATAACATACTCAGTTTAAAATACAGGAGGTTAAGTTTATGTTAACACCGGCAAAGATTAAAAATCATCATTTTGAAGCATCAGGACGTAACGCTTACAAGGCGGACGGAGTAGATCGCTTTTTTGAAGAAGTTGCAGATTCATACGAGCAGATGTTCCGTGAAAACGGAGAAATGTATAAGAAGATAAGCCTTCTTGCTGAAAGACTTGAAGAGTACAGAAACGATGAAGATAACATCCGCAACGCTCTTCTTACAGCACAGCGTATGGCTGAGCAGATTCAGCGCGAAGCAAGAGAAAAGTCAGATGCATTGGTTGCTGAAGCTCAGGCGAGAGCTGTTGCTGAAAACGCAAGAGTTGATGCTCAGACAACTGAAATGCTTACAGCTGCAACATATCAGGCACAGTCAATCGTTGCTGAGGCTAATAAGCAGGCTGCAAAGATTATTGACGATGCAACACGCGAGTCAAAGGAAGCTGCAATTTCTGCAAGAGATTGGATGATCAAGGAAGAAGCAGCTCTTGAGATGATGAAGATTGAAGTTACAAAGTTCAAAAAGCAGATTCTCGATTCATATGCACAGCAGCTTGAACTTATCGAAACTCTTCCTGAAATCGTATATGCACAGATTGATGCTGAAAAAGAAGCTGAAGCTGTTGCTGTAATTGAAGAAGAGCCGGTTGTTGAAGAAGCACCTGCTTTTGCTGAGGAAGAAGTTGCTGCAGTAGCTGCTTTCGAAGCTTATGAAGAGGTTTCTGTTGATGAGATTCCTGCTGAAGAGGAAAATGCAGGCGTTGACGTTGACACCTTGCAGCAGATGATTACTGAAACAGAAGACACAGACCTTGACGATGAGCATATCGTTTATGAAGAAGAGGTTGAAACTTTCGAAGAAATCTCTGACGAAGAATTGGTTATTCCTGAGGTTGACGACGGAGCAAGTGCAGACCTTGATGAAATCGTTGGTTATTTCTCTGATAACAATAAGGGCGACGTGATGTTCACAAAGCCCGAAAAAACTGAAAAATCAGGCGGATTCAGCCTTAATGTTGATAAGATTTCAGCTTACGATACTAAGAGTGATGCAGAGTTTGAAGCAGACGAATTCGACGAAGAGTTCGACGATGATAACAACGATGGCGACGACCTTGCTTCAAAATTCAAGAGCTTCTTCAAGAAATAATGGGAAGCATAATAAGCCTGATTTCTATAGCTGTTCTCACAGCAGCTGATCAGATTATAAAAATATTTGTTGAACGTTATTTACAGCCTGTCGGAGAAAAGGCTTTCATTGAAGGCTTTGTCGGTTGGCAGTATGTAAGAAATACGGGAGCGGCATTCGGTTCATTCAGCGATAACACCTTGCTTCTTACAATCTTCACGGCAGTTTTTCTCCTTGCGGGAATAATTGCATTGCTTTCAGGAAAAATCAAAAATAAGTTCTATAAGGTCTGTGCCGTAATGGTTATTGCAGGCGGTTTGGGAAATCTTATTGACAGAATTTTCCGTGGCTTCGTGATTGATTATATCGAGGTTCAGTTTATGGATTTCGCGGTGTTCAACTTTGCTGATATTCTTGTAACCTGCGGAGCTTTTATGATAATCGGTTATACGGTTTATGACATCATAAAAGAGCAGAAGGACAAAAAAGCAGGTGAGGGTAATGGATGAAATAGTAATCGTTGTGCCCGATGAGTTTTCGGGACAGAGAATAGACAAAGCTTTATCCTCACTTACTGAATATTCACGTTCACATATTCAGAAAATTCTTGATGACGGTGAGGTTACCGTTAATTCAAAGGTTGTTTCAAAAGGCTATAAGCTTTCGGCAGGGGATGAGGTTTCATTTGTTCCTCCCGAGCCTGTCGAAATTGAAGCGAAGCCTGAAAACATTCCGCTTGATGTTGTGTATGAGGACGATGACCTTCTTGTTGTAAATAAGCCGAGGGGGATGGTTGTTCACCCTGCCGCAGGAAATTACAACGGTACGCTTGTCAATGCACTTCTTTACCATTGCGGAGACAGCCTTTCGGGAATTAACGGGGTTATCCGACCCGGAATCGTTCACAGAATTGATAAAGATACAAGCGGTCTTCTTATAGTTGCAAAGAACGATTTTGCACACGAAAAGCTTGCCGCACAGATTAAGGAGCATTCCTTTAAAAGACAGTACCGTACAGTTGTTCACGGTAAGTTCAAGGAGCTTGGCGGAACTGTTGATGCACCGATCGGAAGAAGTCCGAAGGACCGCAAAAAAATGTGCGTGACACAAAAAAACTCACGCTCAGCCGTCACTCATTACGAAGTGATTTCGCAAAGTGACAAGTTTTCTTTTTTAAAAGTAACTCTTGAAACGGGACGTACACATCAGATAAGAGTCCATATGTCCCATATCGGTCACCCGGTTGCAGGGGATATGGTATACGGCCCGAAGAACGGAGTTGTTTCGCTTAATGGTCAGTGCCTTCATGCAGGATTGATCGGTTTTGTTCATCCTCGTGACGGAAGATACATTGAGCTCGAGGCAGAATTGCCCGAATATTTCAAAGGCTTTCTGAAAAGTCAATCATTAGGTGACGAATAGTCAACCTGTTTATCTTAATGGAGGTGTTATTTTGGACGCAGCAACAAAAAAACAGTTACAGATTAAAGCATGCAATGTTCGCATGGGTGTAATTGAAGGCGTTTTCAATGCAAAATCAGGTCATCCGGGTGGCTCATTATCAATAGCAGATGTTCTTACTTATCTCTATTTTGAACACATCAACGTTGACCCGAAAAATCCGAAAGACGAGAACAGAGACCGTTTTGTTCTTTCAAAGGGACACACAGCTCCCGCACTTTACGCAGTTCTTGCTCATAAGGGATTCTTCCCTGTTTCAGAGCTCAAGAATCTCCGTAAGCCGGGCTCAATGCTTCAGGGTCATCCGAGCATGAAGCTTACTCCGGGCGTTGATATGAGCACAGGCTCACTCGGTCAGGGTATTTCAACTGCAGTCGGTATGGCTCTCGGCGGAAAGATTGACGGCAAGGATTACAGAGTTTATACAGTTCTCGGTGACGGCGAAATTCAGGAAGGTCAGGTCTGGGAAGCTGCAATGTTTGCTTCTGCAAAGGGTCTTGACAATCTCTGTGCCGTAATCGATAACAATAATCTTCAGATCGACGGTTCAGTTGCAGAGGTTAACTCACCGTATCCGATTCCTGAAAAGTTCCGTGCATTCGGTTGGAATGTAATCGAAATCTGCGGACATTCATTTGACGAAATCGATGCAGCATTCAGAGCTGCAGCAGAAACAAAGGGCAAGCCGACAGCTATCATCGTAAAGACAGTCAAGGGTTGCGGAGTTTCATTTATGGAAGACCAGTGTTCATGGCACGGTACAGCTCCCAACGCTGAACAGTACGAGCAGGCAATGGCTGAGCTTCAGGCAAAACTTGCAGAATTGGAGGCTTAAATCATGGCAGATGTAATTAAAACCGCAACCAGAGATGCTTACGGCCAGGCTTTGGTTGAATTGGGCGAAAAAGATAAAAGTCTTATCGTTATGGACGCCGACCTCGCAGCAGCAACAAAGACAGGTGCTTTCAAAAAAGCTTTCCCTGAAAGATTCTACGATGCAGGTATCGCTGAAGCAAACCTTGTCGGTGTAGCAGCAGGTCTTGCAACAACAGGTCATACAGTATTCGCAAGCTCATTTGCAATGTTCCTTGCAGGCCGTGCTTTTGAGCAGGTACGTAATACAATCGGCTATCCTCACCTCAACGTAAAGCTCGGTGCAACACACGCGGGTATTTCCGTTGGTGAAGACGGTGCGAGCCACCAGTGTTGTGAAGATATCGCACTTATGAGAACAATTCCGGGTATGGTTATCATCAACCCTGCAGACGACGTTGAAGCTCGTGCAGCTGTTCTTGCAGCAGCAGAGTACGAAGGTCCCGTTTATCTTCGATTCGGCAGACTCGCAGTGCCAAGATTCAATGATCCCGAGAACTATAATTTCGAAATCGGTAAGGGTATCGAAATGGCAGACGGCAGCGATGTTACAATCATCGCAACAGGTCTTATGGTAAATGAGGCTATGATTGCAAAGGATATGCTCAAGGAAGAGGGTATCTCTGCAAGAGTTATCAATATCCACACAATCAAGCCTATAGATAAGGATATCATCCTCAAGGCAGCTAAGGAAACAGGCGCACTTGTTACTGCTGAAGAGCATAATGTAATCGGCGGTCTCGGTTCAGCTGTTGCAGAGGTTGTATGCGAAGAATATCCCGTACCTGTTGTTAAGGTCGGTGTTGAAGATAAGTTCGGCGCATCAGGTCCTGCAGTTGAGATGCTTAAGATTTACGGTCTTTGCGCTTCAAATATCGTTGAAAAGGCAAAGAAAGCAATTTCAATGAAATAAGCTTTAACTATCTGACTGTTCCGCTTTTTGCGGAGCAGTCAGGTTGAGAAATATCCGTTCGTTTTATTCAATACGGAGTGCAGATTAAATGAAAAACAAAGAAGAACTCAATATTTACAATAATGAATATAACGATGATGCTCGGGCTGTGGATGAGTCTGAGCTTTTGCCAATTTATGACACTATGAATTTTTCAGGCGATATCCAGCCCGTAGAGGATGTTTCAGTCCCTGATTATGATATTTCAGAATATTCTGACGAAAGAACCGAAGGTCAGAAAACTGATTCAAAAAAGAAAATAATACCGTTTTTTGCGGTTCTGAATAGAAAAAACAAATTAAACAAGAAGCTTAAAAAGATTATTATGGCTGTGCTGAGTCTTGTAATCATGGCAACGGTTATTTTCAGCGCTGTTGCTGTTGCAATAAGAAGCGGTACGAACACTTCGCCCGTGCAGTCAGTTTATACAGCAGACGGTAAAAACGAGCTCGTGCTTGAGAACGAAAAGGTTTACTCTTTGCCCGAGGCTGAAGAAATAAAGCTTTCAAAAGACGGAATGATGCTTTATTACAGCACAAACACAGCATCAAAAACAGGCAAGTTTGATATTAAAGTTGTGAATATAAGCAAAAAGGATTCACTCAGTAAAGAAGGAGCTTATGTTGAACGCGGTGTTGATGAAGGCTGGAAAATCAATTCCGACGGAAGATTTTTGTGCTACAGTAAAACCGAAGAAGGCTTAAAAAACTTTTATATTTATGATGCTGAAAAAGGAACAACAGAGTCGGTTTCAACTAATGTTGAAGAGGTTTTCCTTCCGCAAAATGGCGATGTTGTTTATTTTACACGGCGTATAAGTTCAGTTTATTCTCTTCACAGAAAGCGTATAGGTGAAGATTCGCAGAATGTGGCAAGTGAAATAAGCCATGTTGCTTTCTACGATTCTGAGGCTGGCTCTGAGATTCTTTATACTGCAGAAACAGGAAAGGGAACAGAAGTTGATATTTTCAGCGTTAAGGGCTTTGAAATGCCCACGACGGTTTGCGAGGATGTCAGTGAAGTTTATATCAACGATTATTCAGTTAACGGAAATCTCTATTACTTCAAAAAGAACTCTTCTTCAATTAACTGGAGAGATTTCATAAACGATCCGTATTACGAGAAGGATGCAACTCTTGAACGACCTTCCGAAGGCGATTATATGAAGAATGTAGGCTTTATTTTTGATCGTTATGTTGTCGATTATAATGCTTACAATGCAGCTAAAAAGGTTTATGATGCAAAGCTTCTCAGGGATAGCATAAGAGAGGAACTTGACAGCATTGATCTCGGGCTTGCAGTTGATAAAACTTACTCGTGCTTTGTATATAACGGAAAGTCCAAAGAGCTTGCTTCGGGAATTTTGCTTGACAGTGTTCTTTGCTATTCAACAGAGGGTATGCCGAGAATTCTTTATGCTAAGTCAGTTCTTGAGGTTGAAGAGCAAATCGAAATGGATGAGCTTGTTAAGATAACAAAGAACGAAAATGCAACTGCTGCAGTCGATTACGTTATTGATGTTGTAGGCAGTACAGATGAGCTTTCGGATGAATCAATCTATGCCTGGTACGATTCATCAAAGGTGACCGAGCTTGAATTTGAAAAGTACAATCTCAAAAGGGCAAAGTTTGTGTTAGGTTCAAAGGATTATGTCTTTGCCGTATCGGGCGGAAAGCTTTATTATAACGAAATTACTGAAAAAGAAGTTGTTGATGCTGAGCTTGTGGACAGCGATGTTTCAGCCTTCGAGTATAAAAACGGATATGTTTACTATACAAAGGAAGATGAAGCAGGCAACACTTCGCTTTACAGATACTCGGTAAGCGGTGGTATAGAGCACCTTGCGGACAATCTTTACGACTATTTTGTGATAGAAGATGATTATGTGCTTATTCTGTCAGGTCAGAACGACGGCACTGAACTTATGAGTGTTGCTGTTTTTGAAAAGGGTAAGTATACTGAAATAGATAAAAATGTCAGCTTGAATAATTTTGTATACAACGGCAAAAACATTGCTTATATAAAAAACGTAGGTGCTTATGATACCTACAGCTCAGGTGATATGTACACTTATTCACCGGAAAATGGTGTTCAGCAGATACAAAGCGATGTTACTGCGATTTACTACGTTAACAAATCATAAAGGAGGTTTTGCTTTGAAGGAAGATGTTTTGTTTAAAAAGACCCCGTTCGGAGGCTTTGACCGTGTTGAAGTAATCAGCTATATTCATCAGCTTAAAAGTACTCAGCAGAAATATAAGGTTCTTCTTGATGAAAAAGAAAAATCAAATGCAAAACTTACCCGTGACCTTGAAGACAGAATGCTTCAGGTTGAGCAACTGCGTAAGGATATAAAAGAGAATGAAAAAACTGTTTCTGAGTTGCAGGCTGAGCTTGCTAAGCTCCGCGATGAAAACGAGCAGCTTAAAAATAAGTCTGCAGAAGCACAGGAAGACGGTACGGAATTTGTTTCCGAAACAGTAAAAATGTGTGACGAGCTTGTTGAAACAGCATCCGAAACAGCAAAAAAATTGGTCGGTGCTGCTGAAGATAAGCTCAACGATACACAGAAGCGAATCAATAAGGTAATAGAAAAACTCGAAAACAACGATAAAACGAAGCCTGAAGATGCAAAGAAACTGCTCAAAAAGCTTCTCAAGGAGTTAAAATAATGGCAGAAATTTTTCTTGATACAGCTGAACTTAAAGAAAAGGCAGCAACTCTTCACGCAGGTGACAGGGTTCTTCTTTCGGGTACAGTTTATACATCGCGAGATGCTGCCCACAAAAGGCTTATGAGTCTTATTGAATCGGGCGAAGAGCTCCCGTTTGAGCTTGACGGAGGCTGCATTTATTATGCAGGACCGACTCCTGCTCCCGACGGTATGCCGATAGGCTCCTGCGGACCGACAACATCAGGAAGAATGGATCCGTATGCTCCGACATTGCTTGATAGGGGATTGTCAGCAATGATAGGTAAAGGCGAACGTGATAGGGCTGTCTGCGAAGCAATCTGCCGTAACGGTGCAGTTTATCTTTGTGCAATCGGCGGTGCAGGTGCACTTGCTGCGAAATGTGTTGAAAAATGTGAAGAAATTGCGTTTTTTGACCTCGGATGTGAGTCCGTAAAACGTATTGAAATAAAAAACTTCCCGCTGATAGTCGGAATCGACTGCCATGGCGGTACAATATTCAAAGTGTAAAAACAACGGAGGTAAAAGCGAATGAAAGGTATTATTCTTGCCGGCGGTTCCGGCACAAGACTTTATCCGTTAACAATGGTAACCAGTAAACAGCTTCTTCCGGTTTATGATAAACCGATGATTTATTATCCGCTGTCAACGCTTATGCTTGCAGGAATCAGAGAGATTCTTATAATCTCTACTCCCGACGATACACCGAAATTCAAGACACTGCTTGGTGACGGTGCTCAGTTCGGACTCAAGCTTTCCTATGCTGTACAGGAAAGCCCCGACGGACTTGCTCAGGCTTTTATTATCGGTGAGGAATTCATCGGTAAGGACAGCGTTGCGATGGTTCTCGGTGATAATATCTTCTACGGAAGCGGTCTTGGTCATATGCTCAGACAGGCTGCAAAGAACAAAAACAGAGCAACCATTTTCGGTTATTACGTTGATAATCCCGAACAGTTCGGTGTTGTTGAATTTGACAAGGAAGGAAAGCCTGTTTCAATCGTCGAAAAACCGACTGAACCGAAGTCAAACTATGCCGTAACAGGACTTTATTTCTACGACAACAAGGTTGTTGAATATGCAAAAAATCTTAAGCCCTCACCGAGAGGTGAACTTGAAATCAGCGATATAAATCAGATTTATCTTGATAACGGTGCACTTGATATAAAGCTTATGGGTCGTGGCTTTGCATGGCTTGATACAGGTACTGTTGATGCTCTTACAGATGCGTGCAACTTTATCAGAACTGTTGAAAAGCTTCAGGGCATCAAAATTTCGGCACCCGAAGAAATTGCATATAATATGCGCTGGATTTCAAAGAAAGCTCTTCTTGAATCAGCAAAGAAATACGGAAAATCGGCTTACGGTCAGCATCTTCTCAAGGTAGCTGAGGGTAAGATTATGTATTCGGAAACGGGCGAACGTCCGCGATGGGGAAAGGAAAATCCGAACAACGGATAAGGATAAAGCAATGAATGCGATAAAGACAAAGGTTGACGGTGCGATAATTATTGAACCCGATGTTTTCGGTGACAACAGAGGCTGGTTTATGGAGTCATACTCAAAGAAAAAGCTTGCCGATGTTGGCATAGACATTGATTTTGTTCAGGATAACCGTTCTTTTTCAGCAGAAAAAGGCACGTTGAGAGGTCTTCACTGTCAGCTTAATCCTACGGCACAGACAAAGTTGATTACCTGTATCAGAGGATCAATTCTTGATGTTGCGGTTGATATAAGAAAAGGCTCTCCTACATATATGCAGTGGGTTTCGGTTGAGCTTTCAGGTGAAAACAAGAAGTCTTTCCTTATCCCGAAGGGTTGCCTTCACGGTTTTTTAACTCTGACAGATGATGTTGAGGTTATGTACAAGGTCGATGAATTTTATTCACCTGCAGACGACAGAAGTGTAAGGTTTGATGATCCTGCACTCGGTGTTGAATGGGGAATTGAAAATCCGATTCTTTCACAGAAAGATATGAATGCACCGCTTCTTAAGGACAGCGATGTTGAGTTTACATATTGATTCAGGAGTATTTTATGAAAGTACTTGTAACAGGCTATAACGGTCAGTTGGGTTACGATGTCATCAAAGAATTAAATTCCCGTAGCATTGAGTGTCTGGGAGTTGATTTGCAGGATTTTGACATTACCGACAAAGCACAGACAATGGAATATGTCAGGAATTATAATCCGGATGCAGTTGTGCACTGTGCTGCATATACTGCTGTGGACAGGGCAGAGGATGACGAAGAAACCTGTTACAGGGTAAATGTAATTGGAAGCGAAAATCTTGCGACATCCTGCAAAGAGGTTGATGCAAAGATGCTGTACGTAAGCACGGATTATGTTTACGGGGGTAAAGGTGAAACTCCGTTTGAAACAACGGATGAACCCGATCCGAAGAGCGTCTACGGCAGAACAAAACTCGAAGGCGAAAATGCTGTCAGAAAATATCTCGATAAGTATTTTATAGTACGTACTTCGTGGGTGTTCGGCATCAACGGAAATAATTTTGTCAAAACAATGCTTCGTCTTGGTGCTGAACGAGAGGCTCTTACTGTTGTTGATGATCAGATCGGTTCGCCGACATACACGCCCGACCTGGCACGCCTTATCTGCGATCTTATTGTTACTGACAAATATGGTATATATCACGGAACGAATGAAAACTATTGTTCGTGGGCGGAATTTGCCTCAGAAATTATGAAGCTTGGCGGAAGAAACTGTGAAATAAAACCTATTCCGTCGAGTGAGTATCCCGCAAAGGCCCAAAGACCTCTTAATTCAAGGCTTTCAAAGTCGTGCCTTGACAAATCGGGGATAAAACATCTGCCAACCTGGCAGGATGCACTTGAAAGATTTTTTGACGAATTAAGGAGTGAAAAAATAATATGAAGTTGTCACTCGTTGTTCCTTGCTATAACGAAGAAGATGTAATTTATAATTTTTACAAAGAAACCAAAAGGGTTTTTGAAAATAAAGTAGAAAGCTATGAATTCGTTTTCGTCAATGACGGTAGTAAGGATAAAACTTTAGAAACCCTCAAAGCTATCCACAAGGTTTCGGACAATGTCAAGGTTATAAGTTTTTCAAGAAACTTCGGCAAAGAAGCTGCTATGTATGCAGGTCTTTGTAAAGCTGTGGGAGATTACACCTGCGTTATCGATGCGGATCTTCAGCAGCGACCCGAGGTCGTACTTGAAATGATGAATATTCTCGACAGCGATTCTTCTGTCGATTGTGTTGCGGCATATCAGGCAGAAAGAAAAGAGGGAAAGGGTGTTTCTTTCCTGAAAAAAGGATTTTATAAACTGATGAATTTTATCAGTGAAGTTGAATTCTATCCCGGTGCAAGTGACTTCAGGCTTATGCGCCGCAAAATGGTTGACGAGGTTGTGAAACTTACTGAGTACCACCGTTTTTCAAAAGGCTTGTTTTCTTTTGTAGGCTTTAACACAAAGTTTATCCCGTACGAGGTTCAGCAAAGAGCTGCAGGCGAATCAAAATGGTCAATTACGAAACTCTTTATTTATGCTGTTGAGGGTATTGTAGGTTATACAACCGCACCTCTTAAACTGTCTACATTTGCAGGTCTTGGTATGATTGTTGCAGCTTTTCTTTATCTTGTATTCGCTTTGATTATCGGTGCCGTCAATGCCGACTTTTCGGAAAATATTGCAGTAATCACTTTGCTTTTGCTTATCGGCGGTATACAGCTTGTATTCCTCGGAATTATCGGTGAATACCTTGCAAGAGCATATATGCAAGGCAAAAACAGGCCGATTTATATAACAAAAGAATTTCTTACCTACGAAGAAGAAAAAGAGGAAGAATAACCCTCTTCCGGAGGTTTAAATGGATATAAAACATCTGTTGAAATCAGGATTAAAGTTTATTTCTGACGGTGATTACCGTTTCAAAATACTTGCTTCTAAGGGCAAGTACAATGATATGCCTGATGAAAAGTATCTTAAACGCTTATACAAGGCGATTTTCGGTAAAGAGCTGAATCTTGAAAATCCGCAGACTTTTAACGAAAAATTGCAATGGCTTAAGCTTTACTATCGCCGTCCTGATTACACTATGATGGCGGATAAATACGCAGTCCGTCCGTATATTGCTGAAAAAATAGGCGAGGAGCACCTTGTTCCTTTGCTTGGTGTGTGGGACAGTCCTAACGATATCGATTTTGATTCGTTGCCCGATCAGTTTGTTCTTAAATGTAATCACAATTCCGGACTTGGTCTGTGTATCTGCAAGGATAAGTCAAAGCTTGATATTGAAAAAGCGAAAAACGAGCTTCGCAAAGGTCTTGCTGAAGATTATTCGGTTGCTTCACGCGAGTGGCAGTACAGGGATATTCCGCGAAAGATTATTTGCGAAAAGTATATGAAGGACGAAAGTCAGAATGAGGAAACAGGCATTGTAAATTATAAAGTGAGCTGTTTCAACGGAGTACCGAAGTATATTTATGTTTCACGAAACATCGAAGGTAAGAAAAACGACCGTCTTTCGCTTCTCACTCCGGAGTGGGAGGATGCGCCGTTTACCCATAAAAGATATAAAGCTTTTGACGAAATTCCGCCCAAACCTATGAATTACGAAAAAATGCTTGAATATTCAAAAATCCTTTCCGCGGGAATTCCGTATGTCAGGGTGGATTTTTACGAAATAAATAATCAGCTTTATTTTTCAGAGCTTACTTTTTTCGTAGCAAGCGGATTTACCCACTACAGTCCTGAGGAAAGCGATATGCTTATCGGCTCGTGGCTTGAATTGCCGCCCGAATGGAAATAAAAAGGAGGTTTAATATGAGCAATGTGAAATTTACGGTAAATGTACCTGTGTATAATGCAGAAAAATATCTTCGCGAATGCGTTGATTCAATATTAAACCAGACTTTTACTGATTTTAAAATCAATCTTGTAAATGACGGCTCAACAGACTCGTCAGGAGCAATCTGCGATGAATATGCATCAAAAGACAGCCGTATAAATGTTTATCACAACAAAAATCAAGGCTCATTCGCAACAAGAGTTTTTGCTGTAAATCACTCGGACGGTGAGTACTGTGTCTTTTGCGATTCTGACGATTACTACGACAAGGGTTACCTTGAAAGAGCGAATGAATTACTTGACGAAGAGAATTGCGATATACTTTATTTTTTCCATGAACCCGTTTATGACGGTGTAAGGAAAAAAGGTACACCTCACTGGAGTGAAAAACGAGTTTTTGAAGGTGATGGAAAAAACGAGTTTTACACTGCAATGATGACGAGTGCAGATTTTAATTCTCTTAACACTAAGTTTGTTAAAACCGAGCTTTATAAAAATGATACGCTTGATGCAAAGAAGTATTCGTTTGTTAAAAACGGTGATGATTTTCTTCAGTCGCTCTATCCCGTTTTTAACGCTCAGAAAATCGTGTTTGTCCCCGAATGCTATTATAATTACAGAATGCATTCCGAGAGCCTTACACATAAAATTGACCCTAATATTTATAACAGCGTATTTGCTGTACGGTCAGTTATTTGGGACAGTTACCTTGATGGTACAAATATTCTCGGTGAAAACACAAAAAGAGTTTTTGCAATGCGTTCAGCAAGGTCTGCAATGAACATAGTGAAGCTTATCGCTCAGAATGAAACTCTTTCAGATGAAGAAAAAATTGAAACCTTCCGAAAGATTCATGACCACGAATTTTATAAGAACTTCATTGAGCCTAATCTGATAAAATCTGACCTTGAAAAGAAATGGCAGTTTGTTTATGAACTGTTTTCGCGACATAGTTACAAGATGCTTCTTTCAACAGTAAGAATGCTCGGTAAAATCAAAAAATAAAAACACTCAAAGAGACAGGTTGAAAAACTTGTCTCTTTTTTTGCCTGAAAAGTCAAATAATCTATTGATTTAACTTTAAAATATGGTAATATGTATTAAAAAAGCAATAGTAGGTGGCAAAATGAAAGCTAAAATAACACTTGCAAAAGAATTCAGAATCGGTGATATTGACAAACGTATCTACGGCTCATTTATCGAGCATCTCGGCAGAGCTGTTTACGGCGGTATATATGAACCGGGTCATCCGACAGCGGATGAAAACGGCTTGCGCAGGGACGTAATTGAACTTGTAAAAAAACTTAACGTGCCTGTTGTCCGTTACCCCGGCGGAAACTTTGTTTCAGGCTATAACTGGGAGGACGGAGTCGGCCCTGTTGAAAAAAGACCGACAAGACTTGACCTCGCGTGGGGTACAACCGAGCCGAATAAATTCGGTACAAACGAATTTCTTGATTGGTGTAAAAAGGCAGACACAGAGTGTATGATGGCTGTTAACCTTGGCACAAGAGGTCCCGATGAAGCTCGCAACCTTGTTGAATACTGCAATCATCCGTCGGGTACATACTGGTCAGATTTAAGACGTTCTCACGGTGTTGAAAACCCGCACAATATCAAGCTCTGGTGCCTCGGTAACGAAATGGACGGCCCCTGGCAGATGGGTGCAAAAACTGCAGTTGAATACGGCAGAACCGCACTCGAAGCTTCAAAGCTTATGAAATGGACTTCGCCAGGTATCGAAACAGTTCTTTGCGGTTCTTCAAGCAGAAATATGTCCACATTCGGTAAGTGGGAAGCGGAATCACTTGAAATCGCATATGACAGCATAGATTACGTTTCACTTCATCAGTATTACGGAAACCATAACGATGATGCGATGGATTTCCTCGCACTCACAATGGAGCTTGAGGATTTTATTTATTCAATCATCTGTACTTGCGATTATATAAAAGCAAGAAAGCGTTCAAAGAAAACAATCAATCTTTCCTTCGACGAATGGAATGTATGGTACCATTCAAACAATGCGAAGTTTGAAAAATGGAGCGTTGCACCGAAGCTCCTTGAGGATATCTACAACTTTGAAGATGCTCTTCTTGTCGGTTCAATGCTTATCACTCTTCTCCGTCACTGCGATCGAGTAAAGATTGCCTGCCTTGCACAGTTGGTAAATGTAATTGCTCCTATATTCACACAGACGGGTGGCGGTGTGTTTGAACAGCCGACGTATTTCCCGTTTATGCATCTTTCAAATTTCGGCAGGGGAGCGGCACTTCTTCCGCTTGTCGATTCTCCGAAGTACGACAGCAAGAACTTTACCGATGTGCCGTATCTTGAAACAATTGCAACTTGTGACGAAGAAAACGACGAAATGGCAATTTTCTGTGTCAACAAGAGCCTTGATGAAAATATGATTCTTGACGTTAATCTTATGGATTTCGAAGGATACACACCCTGCGAATTTATTTCGATGGACGGCTACGAAAGAAAAGACGAAAATACATTTGATGATATCAAGGTAAAACCGCACAATAATCCCGTTCCGAAGCTTGACGGTAAGCTCCTTCAGGTTGAACTCAAGCCGTTCAGCTGGAATGTTATAAGACTCAAGAAATAATAAAAAGGTGATTTTATGCCGTATTTATTCGTTCATTTCAAAGAGAAAATAACGCCCGACGGCGAGCAGGTCTATTTCGGCATAAGCCGTGACGGAATGAATTGGGAAAAGGTTAACAACGGTAACCCGATTCTTACAAGCACGAAGAGTGAAAAAGGCTGTCGCGATATTGAAATCGTAAGGCTTCATACAGGCGGCTTTGTGATAATCACAACCGATTTGTGTATCGCTTACCGTATGGATGAAAACTATAATGTCGACTGGAAAAAGGTGAATTCTTCGGGAAGCAAACGCCTTTGTATGTGGCGCACGGATGACCTTGTGAATTTCTCTGAGCAGGAATTCATTTACTTCGGCAGGGATGATTTCGGCTGTCTTTGGGCACCTGAAATTTTCTTTGACGAGGAAAACGAAGAGTATCTGATTCATTGGGGTTCAACCGTCAAAGAGTATAATTTTACCCATATGTCGATTTATTGCAGCACGACAAAGGATTTCAGAACCTTCACTGAGCCGAAGCTGTATTTCACAAAGAAAAATGAAATCCTCGATTCGCACATTACAAAGGTAGGGGACACATACCACTTGTTTTATAAAAACTCGTCCGACCCTCCGATGAATATGCACGCGACTTCAAAGAATCTCTACGGTCCGTTTGAGCACGATGAAGCATTTGAAGAATATATGCACAAAGAAATTCCGAATCCGGGCTCATATGAAGGCCCGACAACGTACACTCTCCCTGACGGCAGATGGTGCCTTATGCTCGATTTCTTCGGCTGTGAAAAGGAAAAAATGGGTTATGTGCCGTTTGTTTCTGCCAAGCCGGGTGATGCGAATTTCACCCGTGCAACAGAAGGCTTCTCATTCCCTTACGGATTCAAACACGGCAAGGTAATTGAAATCACGGATGAAGAATATGAAAGACTGAAGACTCTTTAATCAAAGGGGAGTTGAAAATGAATAAAACAATAAAACCGTTTAACTTGATAAGCGTTTTTGCAATTGCAGTGTGTCTTCTTTTTCCTGTTACCGTACTTGCGTTGCTTGTATTCGGAATTGTCAACGGTTTTTCAGATAGTTGTATCTACGGTATACCTCTTGCTCTTGTGTGGAGCGTGTTTGTAGCAAAACCTATAGTGCAGGAATTAGTTTCAATAAGAATTACGCTTAAAGATAACGGTATGGAAATACGTTATTTTGAAAATCTGAAAAGCTTTAACAAAGACAATAAATTTAAGTTTCCGAAATACAAGACGGTTGAGTTTAAATATGCAGAAATAGCAGAATACGGTGTGTTTAACATAACCGAGTTGAAAAAAGGCGGTCAGGATGAGTACCACAGAAGAATTTTCACATTCAGTTCTAACGGAGTGATGATTCCTATTATTATGCCGAAGAAATTTGACGATGTGCGTGATCTGGTGGTGTTCAACGATTGCAAAGGGAACAGCGTTGTTCTTGATGCAAAGCATTTTGGCAAAAAGCAGATTTTTGAAGTTTTCGGCACTGTAGAAAAATGTTCAGGTAAATCACCGCTTAAAAACTCAGGTTATGGTGAGCTTCCTAAGGGTATAGGAACCGTTGCAATGTTTGGTGCACTTGGTGTTGGAGCTGTTATAGGATTAAGCTTACCTAAATTGGATGCTTTTCTTGTTCCTTCTCACGGAGTCGGCTATTCTTCACCGCTTCAAATACTGTATGCACTCGGTCCGATATTTACAAGTTTAGGTGTCGGAGGTCTTTTGATGTGCAGATTCCAAAAAGAAGAACCACAGACAATCACACCGAACGGAGCAAAAATGCTTTTTGCAGGTGTAACTGTTGCAGGACTTGTTGCAACAATAGTAGGTTTTGCATTATCAGTGCTGATTAAATAGCTTAATTTGAATTTCTAAAAGCCTTCCTCGTTCCGGGGGAGGCTGAAAAACTGTAAAAATCCAAGGCTTCTCCTTGAGGAGAAGCTGTCACGAAGTGACTGATGAGGTGTAGGTTGCAACGCAAACGTTATTATATTTCAGCGTCGCAGCCCCACGCTTCTTCACACTTACTTATTACTTTCGGGATTCATTCCGACAAACCCGAATTTATCAGTCGAATCTCGCAATATTTCGGTACGGGAAACCCGTACCCTACAATCCCTGAGCAATAATTGTGTTTGCAGGGGAACATATTATGTTCCCGTCAGAAATGTACAAAATTGGCGGGCAGATGATATCTGCCCCTACGAACCTTGTTTCAGTCAACTGCGTAGGGACGGGCGTCCTCGACCGTCCGTTAACACAGCAGAATCTGCGGACCGCCCGGGAGGCCGGTTCCTACGGGCATAGAGAAGGATTGCACGAAATCAAAGAACTCTACAACCCCGAATTTGTCGGGTTATTTAAACCTTTATACAAATAATAAAGTGTTGGTTTTAAACATAGAATTTTGGCCGTTTTATACGTATTACAACCGTTTTCTGAACAAAGGTAAAAATAATTTAAAAATATCTGTTTTTGCTATTGACAAAAACGGATGACCTGTGTTAAAATACATCACGTTGCAGACACGCGGGTGTAGTTTAGTGGTAGAATTCTAGCCTTCCAAGCTAGTCGTGTGGGTTCGATTCCCATCACCCGCTCCATTCTCCCCTAAACCTCTGCAATAGCAATGAGGGGTAACATATGCGCTTGTAGCTCAGGTGGATAGAGCAACTGCCTTCTAAGCAGTGGGTCAGGGGTTCGAGTCCCTTCAAGCGCGCCATATGGTGGGTATAGCTTAGTTGGTTAAAGCGCCAGTTTGTGGCACTGGAGACCGTCGGTTCGAATCCGACTATCCACCCCACTTAAAAGTCTGCAAGATTAATTCTTGCAGACTTATCTTTTAAAATCAGATATTGGGGTGTCGTCAAGCGGTAAGACACAGCACTTTGACTGCTGCATTCGCTGGTTCGAATCCAGCCATCCCAGCCAGCAAAAAAGCACTTGCGTTTGCAAGTGCTTTTACTCATTATTTACGGATTATAAGTTGCTATAACTGCACTTGTTTCGGCATCTGCAATGGTGATATTGCAATTCATGCCAAGCTGTGCATACATCTGATAAACCATCGACGGAAGAGAAACTGCTGTTGAAATTGCATCGCCGTCTGATGATTTAAACCCTGCACGGTCAACTTTCACGATGATATTCGAAAGGTCGTCGTTACAGTTAACGTCTTTCAAATATGAATAAGAAGAAAGGCTTTTTTCAATTTCTGTCACAATCTCGAACCTATAGTTACGGAGGAAAACTTTGTAGTCAGCCTTGGAAATTGTGTATGTCACAGAACTGTTACCGTCCGATACAGCAGATTTGAATCCCGCATCCTTTTGCTCTTTTGTAAGCTGAGAGTTTGCATTGATATCCTCGAGGATAAAAGAAATCGGTATCTTGATTTCAACATCAATCAGCTCATCACCGTCAACTGTAATGTCTTCGTTCTGAACAGCTGCTGCATATTTTGTGGCTGAGGTTTGCTCGAAAAACTCTCTGTTTGTTTTTTCATATGATGTGTCACCCTTGAAAATAACAACCCATAAAATACTGCAGGTGATTATTGCCACTGCGATGAGCATAAATATAATTGTTGCTTTTTTGAATTTACCGTTGTTCATCTGTGTCACTCCTAACGGATACATTCTATCATTATTAATACCGTCCGTCAAGAATCTGAAACGGCTTGAAAACGGCACATGAATCTGCTATTATTTAACCAAGGTGATTATATGAAAAAGAACAAAAAACTGAAAATATTTATTACCTCGCTTTTGTGCTTTGCAGTTATCTGTTGCACAGGCTTCGGCATCTATGTTTCAGATTACTACCGTGCGAACAACACTGCACTTACGGCAACTTTTTCGGACAATGATGTTACCGTGATTGAGAAAAACGGTGATTATATGGTCTTTACTCCCGAAAAACCGAAGTGTGGATTAGTTTTCTATCCGGGCGGTAAGGTTGAATATACGGCTTATGCTCCGCTTATGAAAGCTCTTGCCCGTGAAGGGGTTTTCTGTGTGCTTGTGAAAATGCCGTTTAATCTTGCTGTGTTTGATATGGGTGCCGCAGAGGATATAATTGCAGAATATACCAATATAGATGAATGGTATGTCGGGGGTCATTCGCTCGGCGGTGCAATGGCGGCAAGCTATGCTTCAAAAAATGCAGATAAGCTTGAAGGGCTGATTCTCCTCGGTTCTTATTCAACCAATGATCTGAGCGACAGCGGACTGACTGTTTTCAGTGTTATAGGCTCTGAGGATAATATAACTTTTGACGATATGGAAGAGGTCAAAAAGTACGGTGATAATCTCCCTGCTGTTGATATGTATTGTTACACAATCGAAGGCGGATGCCACGCTTATTTCGGAAGCTACGGTGAGCAGGAGGGTGACGGCAAGCCGACAATAACTCCCGAAGAGCAGGTGAAACAAACTGCGGAGTTTATTGTTGATAACTTGCAGAAAGATGATTGATATACCTTTTTTCTTAAATTTAATCACTTGATGTGTAAAACTGAACAAACAACAAACCGCACACTCGGATAGCCGAATGTGCGGTTCTTTATATCTGTCGATTATAATACGATATCTGCGACGATAGGGTAGTGGTCTGAAGGATACATACCCTCAATTGTATTTCTTATAATTTTATATGTGTCAACTGTCATTCCCTTTGTTGTGAAGATGAAATCAATTGCTCCGTCTTCGTGTTCCTCGATTGTTCCGTACTTATGGAACGTGATACCTGTGTCTGAATTTTTAGCAAGAAGCTTTGTGTCATCCATAGAAGCACTCATAACTGAATAAGCCTCGGCTGTTTCAAACGTGTTGAAGTCGCCTGTGCAGATAACCTTTGTGCTCTTTTCAAGCTCGGCAATCTTATTAAGAAGAACCTTTGACTGTTCAACTCTTGTGCTTTCAAGGACGTGGTCAAGATGGGTGTTGATGTGGGTGAATTTTTCTCCTGTTTCCTTGTTCTCAAGTACTGCCCAGGTTGCAATGCGGTTGTGTTTTGAATCAAAGCTCTTTGTGTACTTCTTTTCGGGAGTCTCGGAAAGCCACATTGTTCCGCTGTCAATAAGATTATATTTATCTTTTCTGTAATAAACTGCGCTGTATTCCGTAAACATTTCAATGGGGCTTCTGCCTTCACCGACTCTTGCATATTTTTCGCTGAATTTTTTGTCAAGGATTTTTATCCATTTCGGGGTAGCTTCCTGAACACCGAAGGAGTCAGGTGCATACTGGTCAATAACTGCAACTGCAATCTGCGAACGGTTATTGATGCTGCCTTCCTCGTCGTCAATGCAACGAACATTGAAGGACATAATTCTTGTTGCTGTATTACCTTTCTCGGGGATTGAATCAATTACAATCTCACCAAAGTCGATGTCTGTTGATTTTTTGTACATAACTGTTCCTATGCCGGCAACAACTGCAACAGCGAGAATGATTGAAATTATTTTTCCTTTTGTTTTCATTGCCATTGTCCTTTCTGTTTATACTGTTTTCTTAAATGAAATATACAATATTTATTAATCTATTGTCAACTTGATAAGTAAAAATTTTCAGCTGGAGAATTTGTTACTTGAATTGATTTATTTTTCGTTTATGCAATTTTAACATCATACACATTTGTTGTTTGTTTATAATAACGAAAGTGCAAATAGCTATTTGTAATTCAACAAAAAAATATTATATGTTGCTCTCTTTTTATACGTTTTTTACAGTTTATAAGGTTGACTTTTTAAACTGAATTGACTATAATTTAAATGTCTATATATGTGTCATTGTACACATTTTGATGATTCTTTTTTAGGAGGAAGAAAAAATGGCAAAAAGTAAACGCATTCTCAGTGCTATCTTGTCCATCGCAATGATTTTTTCATTGATTCCGATGGCTTCTTTCAGCGCATCAGCTGTTGAAGAAGTTGCGTTTAACACAGCCGCTGTTGACACAGGCGACGGTAAACTCGTTGTTCCTACCGTTACTCTTGAGTCAACTAAGGTTATTCGTGTAGCAAAAGACGCAAGTGGCGCAACATTCGAAAACGGTACAACAATCGTTCCGGCAACTCCTTCAGGTTTGCCGCAGATTAACTCAGGTTATGTATCGCAGTATTATTGTGACGAGACTCCCGTGAGTGCTCAGATTGTTTTCACATCTGATATAGCTCTCGCTTCAACTCCGACAATTTCCTGCGAAAATAACGCAAATGTTACATTCTCTGCAGCATCTAAGAGCGGTAACACATACACCTGGACAATCACAGGCGGTACAGGTGTTACAGTCGGTCAGCTCAGATTTGTTGTTGACTATTCAAACTCTTATGTAGATTCTCTTACAGGTAAGACTGTAACTAACTACTTCAAGGCTTACACAACAAGCTACGTTGACACAATTGCTCAGCCGGGTTCATTCTCAGCTTTCCGTACTCGTACAGGTTCAGTTGGTCACGAAAACGTTAGATGTTCTTACATCGTTCGTATCCTCGGTGCTAACACATACGGTGGATTCGCAGTTTACAATGACGAAGATGATGCTTCATCAGCACACGGTTACTACGACTTCATCCAGAACTTCTGGGTAGACCTTGGTACAACTAACCAGGCTAAGGGTTACGGTACAATGATCTACGAAGTATCAAACGATAGTGGTGACGGTTCAACAATGATCAACGCTAACGCTGACCATTGGAGACCGACTTCTACAACATACGTTGACCGCGGTCTTGGTACAAGCCTTGGTCTTCTCAACCTTCGTCTTACTCAGTTTGAGCGTCAGGGTGCAAGAAAAGACGGCTATACATACTACGCTCGTTACGGCAGAATGAAGCTCCTCGAAGGTAGTGTATATGCTCATTCAGATGCTATCGAAAACAATGCATCACGTCTTGAACTCGGTCTTTCTCAGGACCTTACATCAGACGTTCAGATCGCTAACTTCGGTTACACAAACGTTCCTCTTAACGGTTCAACATACGGCAACTCTTCAACTCTTGATGAGGCAACAGGTAACTACGTAACAGAGTATACACTCGTTTACTCAGGTGGTAGCCATTACTCAAAGGTTGACCGTGTTGCTAATGCAGACGTTACAATGGGTATCAGACTTGAATCTTATGATAAGTCTGAGCTTCGCGGTTACATTAACGAGCTTCTCGTTGACCACGACCCGACAACTAAGCTCGCAGCTACATCAGAAATCGGTATCTATCCGCAGTCTAAGTTCTATACAGACGGTTGGGATGCTTACAAGTCAGCTCTCCAGAATGCTCAGGGTATCCTTAACCAGCCTAACACAAATCAGAACGAAATCAACGCTGCTCTCAGCACACTTGAAACAGCAGTTGACGGTCTTGTAGTTGCAGAAGCAGACTATAGCGTTGTTGAAATCGCTAAGGCTGAAGCAGCTTCAAAGAACGCTCTTAACTATACAGAGTCTTCTTGGGCAAACCTTCAGGCAGCTCTTGATGCAGCAGATGCAGCTCAGGGTTACAGCGTATTCTATCAGTCAGCAGTTGATAAGCTCGCTATGGACATTAACGATGCTATCGCAGCTCTTGAATATGGCACAGCAGACTGGACACTTGTTGATCAGGCAGTTTCAGTTTATGAAAACCTTGATCCTTCACTCTATACTCCAGAATCATGGATTAACCTCCGTAATGCTGTAAATACAGCTATGGAAGAAAAAGATAAGGTTCCTGCATACACAGTTGCTGATCAGGAATATGTTAACTCTCTTGCAAAGGCTATCTCAGACGCAATCGATGCTCTTGAAGATGCACTTGCAGATTACTCAGATTTCCTTGATCAGGTAAGACGTTATGAAGAAGAAATTCTTCCTGAAAAGGAAAGAATCGAAGCAGAACTTGCAGCAGCAGGTATCGATATTGCTGACTACGGCTACACAAGCATCTATGATGCAGCTAAGTGGCGTAGACTTCAGGCAGCACTCAACTTCGACCGTACTCTTACACATTTCTATCAGATCGACGTTGACGATGCAACTGAAACTCTCAAGAGTGCAATCGACAACCTCACTCTTGCAAACGCATATTATGAGGATGTTAACTATTGGATTGACGAAGCAGATGCTATCGATGATTCATGGTACACAGAAGAATCATATCAGGCAGTTATGGATGCAGTTGATGCAGTTGTAACAGGCAAGAAGATCGACGAGCAGATCACAGTTAACGGCTATGCAACAGCAATCGAAGAAGCTATCAAGAATCTTGAGTATGAATATGCTGATTACTCAAAGGTTGATAAGGCTATCGAAAGAGCAGAAGCTGTTGATCCTTCAATCTACACAGAAGATTCTTACAATGCAATCTGGGCAGTTGTTGACAATATCGACTGGAACCTCTATGCAAAGGATCAGAAGGTAGTTGACGGTTACGTAACAGCTATCGATGCAGCTATCGCAAACCTTGAGGAGCTTCCTGCTGATTACAGCAAGGTTCAGGCTGCTAAGGACAGATGGGCAACATACACAGATACATCAATCTACACTAACGCATCAGTTGCAGCAGTTGTTAATGCAATCAATGCAGTAGATTACTCAAAGACAATCACTCAGCAGGCTGAAGTTGACGCAATGGCTAAGGCTATCAACGACGCTATTGACAACCTCCAGGAAAAGCCCGCTGACTATACAGCACTTCAGGCTGCTTTTGATGACGCTAAGGCTGAAATCACAAAGAACGCAAACTTCAAGGCAGCTAACGGTGTAGATTACTACACAGCTGATTCACTTGCAAACCTTCAGGCAGCTATCAACGCTGTTCCGGTTGATGCAAGCGGTGCAATCATCGAAGACAAGAAGCTTTCAGATCAGGCAGACGTTGATGCTCTTACAACAGCTCTTGTAAATGTAGTTCTCGTTGTTAACGGTGCAAACTACGATGCACTCGATGAAATCCTTCTCACAGTTCCTTCAGAAGAAGATCTTGAGAGACTCTACACAGTTGATTCTGCAGCAGCTCTTCTTGCAGCAGTTATCAATGCAAACTCAGTAGACCGTAACCTCAAGGTTGACGAGCAGGCAACAATCGATGCTCTCGTAGCAGAAGTTGATGCAGCTATCAAGGGTCTTGAATACAAGCCGGCTGACTACTCAGCAGTTGAAGCAGCTCTTGAAGCAGCACGCACAGAACTCGCTAAGGGTATCTGGACAGCAGATTCAGCTAAGGCAGTTGAAGATGCAATCGCAGACGTTGTTTATGGTTTGGATATCCGCTTCATTGATGACGTTAATGCAATGGCAGAAGCTATCAACGCTAAGGTTGTTCTCCTTACACCGGCATATGCTGATTATAAGGTAGTTGACGAAGCTAAGCTTGCAGCAGCTCTCGTTGACACTTCAAAGGTAACTCCTGAATCATACGCTAAGGTTGAAGAAGCTGTTAACGCAGTTGTTGAAGGCCTCTATGCTAAGGATCAGGCTATCGTAGACGGTTATGCACAGGCTATCTATGATGCAATCGATGCTCTTGAGTATCTCAAGGCAGACTGGTCACAGGTTGACGCTCTTGTTGAGGAAATCAACAATCTTGATCCGTCACTCTATGCAAACTATGACGAGATCTATTGGACCTATCTCTACTCATACATCTATGAAACTATCCCGGCTGCAAAGGCTGAGTATGTATTACTTGAGACACAGCCTCAGGTAGATGACACATACGCTCTTCTTCTTGCATACTACGAGATGCTTGAACCGGTAGCTCTTGACTCTATCATCGTTGAGAAGGCTCCGAATAAGGTTGAATACAATGTTGGTGATACATTCGATGCAACAGGTCTTGCAATCTTTGCTATCTACAACAACGGTTCATCAGCTACTATCACAGAAGGCTTCACTCTCAGTGATGTTGATATGTCAACAGCAGGTACAAAGACTGTTACAGTAACTTACGAAGGCAAGACAGCAACATTTGAAATCACAGTTATCGAAGCTGTTCAGATCGTTGAAAAATTTGAAATCGTAGGCGGAGCAACAGTTAAGACACAGGGTGGCGTAAATTACATCGTAGGTCTCCAGCCGAGCCTTACAAAGGCAAAGTTCCAGTCAACATACACAGAGTATGAAAACGTAACAGTAGAAATCAAGATGACAACAGCTCGTTACCTTGGTACAGGCTCAACTGTAACAGTTAAGTCAAAGGCAACAGGCGAAGTTATTAAAGAGTACGTAATCGTAATCTACGGTGACGTAGACGGAACAGCA
>JAFODS010000018.1 GCA_017380575.1 Clostridia bacterium
GATTGAAAATTATGGTGTTAATATGGTATAATCAGCTGGATTTAAAAATGTTTTGAGGGAAATATATGAAAAAACAGATTGCAAACATAATCACAGGTTGCCGAATTTTTTGCAGTATTTTGATGATATTCTTTCCTGTGTTTTCCGCGGAGTTTTATATTACATATCTTATTTGCGGATTTACTGATATGATAGACGGAACTGTTGCAAGAAAGACAAACAGCATAAGCGAATTCGGAGCAAAATTTGATACTGTTTCTGACTTAATATTTATAGCCGTATCATTATTTAAATTGTTTCCGGTGATTCATATTACTAAATGGTTATGGATTTGGATTGTTATCATATTAATCATTAAAGCAGGCAACATTATATTGGGCTTTGTTCGCACGAAAAAGTTGATATCGTATCATACAGTCGCAAACAAGGTTACAGGACTGTTATTGTTTTTGTTACCTATGACACAACATTTTATTGATTTGAAACACAGTGCCACGGTGGTATGTGCAGTTGCAACATTTTCTGCGATTCAAGAAGGATATTATATAATAACGGGGCGTGAAAGCATTTTATAACCGATTAGACACCAAAAATGACCGAACAGACAAAACTCAGCATTTCTTCTTTTATATTTGCTATGATGGTACTGCAAACAAAAAGGAGGATAACATAAATGCAAGAGATAAAAACAGTTGAGCTCGTAAAGCACTACAAAAATCTGACTGCTGTAAACAAGCTCAATTTAGAAATACGGCAAGGTGAACTGTTTTCGCTGTTGGGTGTTAACGGTGCGGGAAAAACCACAACAATAAAAATGTTAACCTGCCTGACAAAGCCATCCAACGGTGATGCGTTTGTAGGCGGATACAGCATAACAACGCAATCGGAACAGGTGAAGCAATTAATTGGCGTTTCCCCTCAGGAAACCGCAGTAGCCCCGAACCTTACCGTAAAAGAAAATTTAGAGCTCATTTGCGGAATTTATGGCTTTTCCAAAGAGAAAGCAAAGAAAAGAATTGAGAAACTTTGCGGGCAATTTGCTCTTGATTCTGTTCTGAAGAGAAAGGCAGGCAAGTTGTCGGGCGGTTGGCAGCGGCGTGTCAGTATTGCAATGGCGCTTATCAGCGAACCGAAAATACTTTTTCTTGACGAGCCGACTCTCGGTCTTGACGTTATTGCACGGCACGAGCTTTGGGATGTGATTCGCTCTCTGAAAGGTAAAGCAACCGTTATCCTGACAACGCACTATATGGAAGAAGCGGAAGCTCTTTCGGACCGCATCGGCATTATGAAAGACGGTAAGCTTCTTGCGGTGGGAACGGCAGAAGAATTGAAACAAAAAGCAGGCACAAACGATTTTGAAGCAGCCTTCGTTTCAATCGTAAAGGAGGGCACAGTATGAGAATGCTTACTTTTGCAAAAAGAAACGCAAAAGAGATTTTGCGTGACCCTCTCAATCTCGGCTTCGGTCTAGGATTCCCTTTAGTATTGCTGATGCTTCTGAGTGCATTGCAAAGGAATATTCCCGTAAGTCTATTTGAAATTAATACCCTTACACCGGGTATTACCGTATTCGGTCTGTCATTTATGACGCTTTTCTCCGCAACGCTGGTTGCCAAAGATCGTGAAAGCGCTTTTTTGCAGAGATTATATACAACACCGCTTAAGGGGTTTGAATTTATCATCGGTTATATGCTTCCTCTTTTGCCGATTGCACTCGCCCAGACGGTCATATGCTATCTGTTTGCGATTCCTTTGGGATTGACTGTGAGCGCAAACATTATATATGCCGTTATCGGCATAATTCCAATGGCCGTATTCAATATTGCATTGGGACTTTTGTGCGGCAGTATTTTCGGCGTCAAGCAGGTCGGCGGCATTTGCGGTGCATTGCTTACCAATCTCTCCGCATGGCTTTCGGGTGTGTGGTTTGATTTGAAGCTTGTCGGTGGTTTTTTTGAAAAGTTCGCTAATGCGTTGCCGTTCTTTCGCGCAGCAGAAGCAGAAAAAGCATTGTTCGGAGGAAACTCTGAGCTTGCGTTTTCACACATTCTTCCGATAATTATATACTGTATATCTATAACAGCGGTTGCCGTGTTCTTCTTCCTTAAGCAAATGAAAAAACAGTAAGGATTTGATGCGATGAAATATAAACTGATTATCGACAAAAATGCAGATGAAGAGATAATTGCCATCGTTCATGAGCCTTCTTCTCTGACACAGCAGATAGAAAACCTTGTCTGCAGCTATTCAGGTACGGACAGTATTATGGGGCACAAGGACGACGAAATGCGTAAATTAACATTTCAGGAAATAGAGTGCATTACCGTTCTTGACAGAAAAGTAATTGCAATTGATGTGAACGGGAACCAATATCGCATTCAAGACAGACTCCGTGATTTAGAGGATGTTTTGCCCTCCTATTTTATCCGTATCAACAAATCCACCCTTGCCAACGAACACCGTATTCTGCGGTTTGATGCTGCGTTCAGCGGCGGTGTTGATGCCGTGTTTCAATGCGGTTACCGTGAATATGTTTCAAGACGTTGTTTTTCACAGATAAGAAGGAGGTATGAATGAATATGAAAAGGTTTGTTTCGGAATTTTTTCGCCGAGGTTTAACAGCCTGCGGTTTCGGTCCAATCATTCTGGCGGTTTTATATCTGATTTTACATTATAAGGGTGCTGTTGAAACGCTGAGTGTAAATCAGGTATGCATCGGCATATTTTCAATAACTCTCCTTGCTTTTGTTGCAGGTGGTATGAATGCTGTCTATCAAATTGAAC
>JAFODS010000069.1 GCA_017380575.1 Clostridia bacterium
GATGAATTAAAGAAATATATTCATTACTACAACAACGAAAGAATTTCCCTGAAACTAAAAGGAATGAGTCCGGTACAATACCGAACTCATTCGCAAACAATATAATATTTATTTTTGTCTAATCTTTGGGGTTCACTTCACTCACGCTACGGCTCATTTTTTCAACTATTTTCTTTGTTCTGTCTTCTTATTTCATCCATATATCCTGCCGTTATAACACCGGAAGGCAAAGCAATAATTGCTATACCAAAGATTGATGATACCATCGCAACAAGTTTACCGATAGTAGTTATGGGGTAAATATCGCCATAGCCTACCGTAGTCAAGGAAATTGTAGCCCAATATATCGCATCAAAAAATGTATCAAAAGACTCCGGCTCAACGTTATAAATCACAAGAGCTGACATAAAAACATAAGCAACAGCCAAGGTTGCAACAGCAGCAAGAACTTTTTTCTGTTGCTTAAATACATTTGTTATGATGTCAAAGCTTTTTGAATATCTTAAAAATTTAAATACGCGCAACGCTTTTAAAAGCCTTAAAACCCTGAACAATCTGAGGCTGTTGTTGACTATAGAAACTGACGGAAGAATTGAAAGCAAATCAACAATCGCCATCGGGGTGAACGGGTAGATTAAAAACGATACGGCAGATTTTTTCAGCTTTAGATCTGCTGTAATCCATCTTAGAAAATAATCAATAATGAATATTGCAACAGTTATATAATCTATCCATCTGAATACAGCGTTCGTTTCTTTAAAAGCCAGAGGAATAAGACTTGCAAGAATTGTTATTATCATAAACATATCATAAAAGTCATTGACTTTCTCTGCTTTTGGATTTGACTCAAGTATAGAATAAATCTTTCTTCTCATTTTATCACCGTGTCGATTATATCATTCATAAAATTTATTGTCAAACAAAAGAAGTGTGCAAACAGTTAAGTCTGCACACTTTTATTATTAGTTTATCTCGCTGAAATATCATCTGTTGTAAGGAGGGTTACGCCGCCTTTATTAAGAGCATCAATTGCTTTTGCTTCATCGTCAACACGGATAACTGTCATAGCTTTTCCGTCTGCCTTACCGATGAAAGCGTACATATACTCGATTACAACGTTTGCATCTGTAAGCACGCTGAGTGCCTTTGCAAGTCCGCCGGGAGCGTCATCAATAGCAATTGCAAGAACATCGCTGAGCTTTACTATTACGCCTTCTTCCTTAAGAACATCAACTGCAAGTTCGGGTTTATCAACAATAAGACGGAGAATACCAAACTCTGATGTATCTGCAAGTGAAAGAGCTGAAATATCGATTGAATTTTCTGCAAGAGCATTAATGATTTCTGAAATTCTGCCGAATTTATTTTCAACAAAAACTGAAAGCTGCTTTACGAACATAGTGTAGTCCTCCTTATATTTTTCTCTTGTCGATTACGCGCTTTGCCTTACCTTCGCTTCGTGTGATTGACTTCGGGTTAACAAGGCGTACCTTTGCACCGATACCGAGCATTGAACGAAGCTCCTCGGTAATTCTCTTTTCGAGTCTTTCGATTGACTTAACGTCATCAGTAAACATTGACTCGTCCATTTCAACGTTGACTTCGAATGTATCGTTATTATTAATACGGTCAACGACAATCTGATAGTTCGGTGTGATACCGCTGCCAACCTTAAGAAGAACCTCTTCAACCTGTGACGGGAATACGTTAACACCGCGGATGATAAGCATATCGTCGCTTCTGCCCTGCGGTTTGTTCATACGTACATGAGTTCTACCACAAGCACACTTTTCATAGTTAAGAGAACAGATATCTCTTGTTCTGTAACGGATAAGTGGGAAGCCTTCCTTTGTGATTGTTGTGAAAACAAGCTCACCTGAAGCACCTGCAGGAAGAACCTCGCCTGTATCGGGATCAATGATTTCAGGGATGAACATATCTTCGCAGACATGCATACCGCACTGTTCTGAACATTCATATGAAACACCGGGACCCATAATTTCAGAAAGACCGTAGATATCGTAAGCCTTGATGCGAAGCTTTTCTTCGATAGCGTGGCGCATTTCTTCTGTCCACGGCTCAGCACCGAAGATACCTGCTTTGAGCTTAAGGTTGTCTGTCTGTCCTGCTTCTTCAATTGCTTCACCGAGGTACATTGCATAAGACGGAGTACAGCAAAGGCAGGTTGAACCGAAGTCTACCATTGTCTGAATCTGATTTGCTGTGTTACCCGATGAAATCGGAATAACTGTTGCACCGATTTTAGTTGCACCGCCGTGAGCACCGAGACCGCCTGTGAAAAGGCCGTAACCGTAAGCAACCTGAACAAAATCTTTGTTATCAAGACCGATTGCTGTCATCATACGTGCAACACAATCTTCCCACTTGTCAAGGTCATTACGTGTATAACCTACGACGATTTTTTTACCCGTTGTACCGCTTGAAGCGTGAACACGGACAATATTTTCCATCGGCTCCGCAAAGAGACCGTACGGATAATAATCTCTTAAATCCTGCTTATATGAAAACGGAAGCTTATGTAAATCTTCAATTCCGTGAATATCCGAAGGTTTGAGTCCGAGTTCGTCCATTCTTTTTCTGAAAAGTTCAACTCGCTCGTACATTCTGTTTACCTGCCAGCAAAGACGCTCTGACTGAAGTTTTTCGAGCTCTTCACGCGGCATGGCTTCAATTTCCTGTTGCCACATTGCCATTTAGAATCACCTTTTTCTTTGCTTTAAAAATGCTTATCAGGAGTGCAGAAAACTGCACTCCTGTAAATTTTAGAACAAGCCTGAGATTACGCCGTTTTCATCAACGTCGATTTTCTCGGCAGCCGGCACTCTCGGGAGACCCGGCATTGTCATAATGTCACCTGTAAGCACAACTATGAAACCTGCACCTGCTGACACCTTGACATTTTTGATTGTTACTGTGAAGTTCTCGGGTGCGCCAAGCTTTGTCGGGTCATCTGAGAAGCTGTACTGTGTTTTTGCAACACAGATCGGAAGATTTTCGAAGCCGAGCTCTTTGAGAGTTTCAATCTGCTTCTTCGCTGCCGGAAGAATACTGATACCGTTACCGCCGTAAACGCGTTTAACAATTGCTTCGATTTTGTCCTCGATTGAGCCGTCAAGCTCATAAGAGAATGAAAAATCATTTTCTTTTTCGCAAAGTCCAACAACCTCTCTTGCGAGGTCCTCGCCACCCTTACCACCTTCAGCCCATACGTTTGAAAGAACAACGTTTACGCCGAGGTCTTTACATTTATCAATGATGAATTCAATTTCCTTGTCTGTGTCTGTCGGGAATCTGTTAACAGCGACAACACAGGGAAGCTTGTATACATTTGTGATATTTGAAACATGACGAAGAAGGTTAGGAACACCCTTTTCAAGTGCTTCAATGTTTTCTGAGCCAAGCTCTGTCTTAGCAAGACCGCCGTGCATCTTAAGAGCACGTACAGTTGCAACCATAACAACTGCTGAGGGTTTAAGACCTGCATAACGGCACTTGATATCAAGGAACTTCTCAGCACCGAGGTCAGCACCGAAGCCTGCTTCTGTAACTGCATAATCGCCAAGGCGCATTGCCATTCTTGTTGCGATAACAGAGTTACAGCCGTGTGCGATATTTGCAAACGGGCCACCGTGAACAAATGCGGGTGTGCCTTCAAGAGTCTGAACAAGGTTCGGCTTGATTGCATCCTTGAGAAGAGCAGTCATAGCACCGACAGCCTTGAGGTCGCCTGCTGTTACGGGTTTACCGTCATATGAATAGCCGACAATGATTCTGCCGAGTCTTTCCTTAAGGTCTGTGATAGAAGTTGCAAGGCAGAAAACAGCCATAATTTCAGATGCAACAGTAATGTCAAATCCGTCCTCACGCGGAACACCGTTAACCTTACCGCCGAGACCGTCAACAACGTTACGAAGCTGTCTGTCATTCATATCAACGCAACGCTTCCAGGTGATACGTCTTGTATCAATACCGAGAGCATTGCCCTGATGGATATGGTTATCAAGCATAGCAGCAAGAAGGTTGTTTGCCGCACCGATTGCATGGAAGTCACCTGTGAAATGAAGGTTGATGTCTTCCATCGGAACAACCTGAGCATATCCGCCACCTGCTGCACCGCCCTTGACACCGAAAACAGGTCCGAGTGACGGTTCACGAAGAGCAACCATTACGTTCTTGCCGATACGGCGGAGACCGTCGGCAAGACCGATTGTTGTTGTTGTTTTACCCTCACCTGCAGGTGTGGGAGTGATAGCTGTTACAAGGATGAGCTTGCCTTCCTTCTTCTCAGTTTCGTTAAGAAGTGCATAGTCAACCTTTGCCTTATATCTGCCGTACTGCTCGATATATTTATCGTCAATATTGGCAGTTTTTGCGATTTCTGTAATGGGTTTCATTTCACACTGCTGTGCGATTTCAATATCTGTAAGGTATCCCATTTTATCTCGCTCCTCTTATTTAAAATACTTAACAGCAGAAGAGAACATCTGCATATCATATTCGCCGTATACGTTCTTGTAAAGGCCGTAGCCTGTACGCTCAGAGTGAGCCATCTTACCGAATACACGTCCGTCAGGTGAAGTGATACCTTCGATAGCTGACATTGAGTTGTTCGGGTTGAAGTGAACGTCATCTGTTACATTGCCGTTGAGATCAACATACTGAGTAGCAATCTGACCGTTTGCGGCAAGCTCCTTGATAAGCTCTTCGCTTGCAAGGAAGCGTCCTTCACCGTGAGAAATCGGCACTGTGTAAATATCGCCTACCTCTGTACCTGCAAGCCACGGAGACTTGTTAGAAGCAATTCTTGTTCTTACCAATCTTGACTGGTGGCGTGCAATTGTGTTGAATGTAAGAGTCGGGCAATTTTCGTCTGTATCAATAATCTTACCGTAAGGTACAAGACCAAGCTTGATAAGAGCCTGGAAGCCGTTACAGATACCGCACATAAGACCGTCACGGTTTTCAAGAAGGTCTGTTACGCCATCCTTGATAGCAGCGTTTCTGAAGAATGCTGTGATGAACTTACCTGAACCGTCGGGCTCGTCACCGCCAGAGAAGCCACCCGGAATGAAGATCATCTGAGCTGACTTGATCTTCTCTGCGAAGTTATCAACGCTTCTTGCGATACCGTCAGCTGAAAGGTTGTTGATTACGATGATTTCAGCATCTGCACCTGCATCGCGCATAACCTTTGCTGTATCGAATTCGCAGTTTGTGCCCGGGAATACGGGGATAAGAACCTTCGGCTGTGCAACCTTGATTGCGGGAGCCTTGCGTTCTGTTGCGCTGAATGAGAATGTCTCGATTTCCTTGTTATCAGCAGGAATGTTACAGCTGAATACGCTTTCAAGCTTATCTTCGTAAATCTTGAGAACTTCGTCTGCACAAAGCTTTTCTTCGCCGTAAGCGAATGCTTTTTCCTCTGTAACGTAACCGATGAGTGTACCGATTTCAGTATCGTCGCTGAGTTCAAGAAGGAATGAACCGTAGCAATAGCCGAAGATATCTTCAAGGCTGAGGCCTGCATCGAATGCGAAGCCGAAACCGTTACCGAAAGCCATCTTCATAACAGCTTCTGCAACACCGCCGAATGTCGGAGTGTAAGCTGAAAGCACCTTGCCTGCTCTCATAAGCTCTACAACCTTATCAAAGAGAGCGAGAAGAGATTCTGTCTTCGGGAGTTTATTTTCATCATATTCAGGCTTAACAAGAACAACCTTGCTGCCTGCTTTTTTGAATTCGTTTGTAATTATATTGTCAACTTTTTCAGTTGTGATTGCGAAAGAAACAAGTGTCGGAGGAACATCAAGATGCTCGAAAGTACCGCTCATTGAGTCCTTACCGCCGATAGCTGCAACACCAAGGTTCTTCTGTGCCTCAAATGCACCGAGAAGAGCTGAAAGAGGCTTGCCCCAACGCTTTGCATCCTTGTTCGGTCTTTCAAAGTATTCCTGGAATGTAAGGTAAACATCCTCGTACTTTGCACCTGCAGCAACAAGCTTTGCAACTGATTCAACAACTGCAAGATATGCACCGTGATACGGGCTCTTTTCTGTAATGAACGGATTATAACCCCATGTCATAACTGAGCAATCGTTTGTATGCTTCTTTTCAACAGATACCTTGTGTACCATTGCCTGGATCGGAGTGAGCTGATTCTTACCGCCGAAAGGCATAAGAACCGTACCTGCACCGATTGTTGAGTCAAAGCGTTCTGAAAGACCTCTCTTTGAGCAGACATTAAGGTCATCTGCAAGAGCCTTGAAGCCTTCTGAGAAATTATCAGCAATTTCTTTATCGTAGTTTTCTACGCCTGCAGCTTCAATTGTTATATGCTTTTCAGCACCGTTTGAGTTAAGGAACTCACGGCTGATGTTTACAATTGTGTTGCCGTTCCAGAACATTCTGAGTCTGGGTTCAGCCTTAACCTCTGCAACAACTGTTGCTTCAAGGTTTTCTTCGTTAGCAATCTTGAGGAATGCTTCAACATTTTCCTTTTCGATTACAACAGCCATTCTCTCCTGAGATTCGCTGATTGCAAGCTCAGTTCCGTCAAGACCGTCGTACTTTTTCGGAACTGCATTGAGGTTGATTTCAAGACCGTCAGCAAGCTCACCGATAGCAACTGATACACCGCCTGCACCGAAGTCGTTACAACGCTTGATCATACGGCAAGCATCACCGTTACGGAACATACGCTGAAGCTTTCTTTCTTCGGGAGCATTACCCTTCTGAACCTCAGCACCACATGACTCAAGAGAATCGAGTGTATGTGACTTTGAAGAACCTGTTGCACCGCCGCAACCGTCACGGCCTGTTCTGCCGCCAAGGAGGATAACGATATCACCGTCTTCGGGACGCTCACGTCTTACGTTCTCCTGCGGAGCTGCAGCAACAACTGCACCGATTTCCATACGCTTTGCAGCGTAGCCGTCGTGATAAAGCTCGTCAACCATACCTGTTGCAAGACCGATCTGATTACCGTATGAAGAGTAGCCTGCAGCAGCAGTTGTAACAATCTTTCTCTGCGGAAGCTTACCGTCCATTGTTTCGTTAACGGGCTTCAACGGGTCAGCAGCACCTGTTACACGCATTGCAGCGTAAACGTATGAACGACCTGAAAGCGGGTCACGGATTGCACCACCGATACAAGTAGCAGCACCGCCGAAGGGCTCAATTTCTGTCGGGTGGTTGTGTGTTTCATTCTTGAAGAGAAGGAGCCACGGCTCTTTTACACCGTCAACCTCGATCTCGATTTTAACTGTACAAGCGTTGATTTCCTCAGACTCGTCAAGCTTATCAAGCTTACCGATTTTCTTAAGATACTTAGCAGCAAGTGTACCGATATCCATAAGATTCTGCGGCTTTGTTCTGCCGAGGAATTCACGTGTTTTAAGATAATCGTCATATGCAGCCTGAAGAAGCTCGTCTTCAAATGTTACCTTATCAATTGTTGTAAGGAATGTTGTATGACGGCAATGGTCAGACCAATATGTATCGATCATTCTGATTTCTGTAATTGTCGGGTTACGGTTTTCACTCTTGAAATATGCCTGACAGAAAGCGATGTCGTCATTGTCCATTGCAAGGCCGTAATCCTTTACGAAAGCTGCAAGACCGTCCTTATCAAGGTCATTGAAGCCGTCAAGAGTTTCAACAGTTGTGGGAATTTCATACTCAACCTTGAGAGTTTCAACCTTCTCAAGTGATGCTTCACGTGATTCAACGGGGTTGATTACGTATTTCTTAATCTCATCAAGTTCGTCAGCTGAAAGATTACCGTAGAGAAGGTAAACCTTTGCTGCACTTACTGTCGGACGCTCGCCCTTTGAGATGATCTGGATACACTGAGCAGCAGAGTCAGCTCTCTGATCAAACTGACCGGGAAGGAACTCAACTGCAAAAACTGTTGCATCAGTCTGCGGAAGCTCGTCATAGATAATATCGAGCTGAGGCTCTGAGAAAACAGTTTTCTTTGAATAATTGAACAAGTCCTCTTCGATGTTTTCAACGTCATAACGGTTGAGAACACGAACTTCTTCAAGTGATTTTATCTGAAGGATGTGTCTGATATCGTAACGAAGGCTTCTTGCCTCGTTATCAAGACCTTTTTTCTTTTCAACATAGATGCGATATACCATTTATTTAACCTCCGCATTCAAAGCTTTACGACCGATATCTCTTCGGCAGAAGCCGTTTTCAAAACCAACCTTATCGGTAAGTTCATATGCATTTTTAATTGCTGTTTCAAGGTTTTCTGCAACTGCTGTTACGCCGAGCACTCTTCCGCCTGCGCTGAGGAGCTTTCCGTCTTCAAGCTTTGCACCTGCAACGAAAATCTCACTTTCTGCATCAGTTTCGGGAAGTGTAAGCTCAAATCCGCTCTGATACTTAACGGGATAACCCTTTGAAGCAAGGATTACGCAACAAGCTGATTTATTGCTGAATTTTACCTCTGTTTTATCAAGCTCACCTCTTGCAGTAGCCTTCATAACTGTGAAAAGGTCACTTTCAAGAAGAGGAAGAACAACCTGAGTTTCAGGATCACCGAAACGGCAGTTATATTCGATAACCTTCGGGCCGTCCGGAGTAATCATAAGGCCAAAGTAAAGGCAACCTCTGAACTCCCTGCCCTCTGCCTTCATTGCACGGATTGTCGGAAGGAAAATCTTTTCCATACATTCCTCTGCAACAGCATCTGTATAATAGGGATTCGGAGCAACTGTACCCATACCGCCTGTGTTAAGACCTTCGTCATTGTCAAAAGCTCTCTTATGGTCCATTGAAGAAATCATCGGCTTTACAACGTTACCGTCTGTAAATGCGAGAACTGAAACTTCGGGACCTGTGAGGAATTCTTCAACAACAACGTTACTTCCGCTGTCGCCGAACACCTTATCTTCCATCATAGAGTAGATTGCATCCTCAGCCTCGTCACGAGTCTGAGCGATTATAACACCCTTACCGAGAGCAAGACCGTCAGCCTTGATAACTGTAGGAATCGGAGCTGTTTTGATGTACTTAAGAGCATCCTCCATATTGGTGAATACTTCGTACTTTGCAGTCGGGATATTATACTTCTTCATAAGATTTTTTGAAAAAACCTTACTGCCTTCGATTATAGCGGCATTTGCCTTGGGGCCGAAGCATTCAATGCCTGCTTCATTAAGTGCATCAACTGCACCGAGCACCAACGGATCGTCAGGAGCAACGACAGCAAAATCAATTGCATTTTCTGTTGCAAACTTAACAAGACCGTCAATATCCTTTGCACCTACGTTTACGCAGGTTGCATCTTCTGCCATACCGCCGTTTCCGGGAAGTGCAAAGATTTCGTCGATTTCATTGCTTAATTTAAGCTTTTTTATAATAGCATGTTCACGACCGCCTGAGCCGACAACCATTACTTTCATTGTGATTTCTCCTTTTCAGCCGGGATAGTCATTAATAAATCGGGAATTTAGCACAAAGCTCTGTTACTTCCTTTGTAACCTGATCTTTGCTTCCTTCAAAGTCTGTAGCAATCTTCTTGATCCAACCTGCAATAAGAAGCATTTCTTCTTCCTTGAAGCCTCTTGATGTTACAGCCGGTGTACCGATACGAAGACCGCTTGTTACAAACGGACTCTGTGTTTCGTTAGGAACTGTGTTTTTATTAACAGTGATGTGAACCTCGTCAAGACGGTGCTCCATCTCTTTACCTGTAATATCAAAAGCACGAAGATCAACGAGCATAAGGTGATTATCTGTACCGTCTGAAACGATTTTGAAGCCTTCCTTTTTAAGTGCATCGCAGAGAACGGCTGCATTTTTAACAACCTGCTGCTGATATGCTTTAAACTCGTCTGTCATTGCTTCGCCGAATGCAACAGCCTTTGCTGCAATGATGTGCATAAGCGGACCGCCCTGAGTTCCGGGGAAAACAGCCTTGTCAATTGCCTTTGCATATTCTTCCTTGCAAAGGATAAGACCGCCTCTCGGACCTCTGAGAGTTTTGTGAGTTGTTGAAGTAACAACGTCTGAATACGGAACCGGGTTGGGATGAAGTCCTGCAGCAACAAGACCTGCAATGTGTGCCATATCTACCATAAGGTATGCACCGACTTCGTCACAGATTTCACGGCACTTTTTATAATCGATAATTCTTGAATATGCACTTGCACCTACAACAATCATCTTCGGCTTGCACTCAAGTGCAATACGGCGCATTTCTTCGTAATCAATTACTTCTGTTTCTGAATCAACACCGTAAGGAACGATGTTGTAATACTTACCTGAAATATTTGCAGGAGAACCGTGTGAGAGGTGTCCGCCCTCAGAAAGGTTCATACCCATAACTGTGTCGCCCGGTTTAACAAGTGCAAAGAATGTTGCAAGGTTTGCATTTGCACCGCTGTGAGGCTGAACGTTTGCATGTTCCGCACCGAAAATTTTCTTTGCTCTTTCGCGTGCAATTTCCTCTACCTTATCAACACAGTAACAACCGCCATAGTATCTCTTTGACGGATAGCCTTCAGCATATTTGTTTGTAAGGACACCGCCCGCTGCAAGTAAAACTGCCTTTGAAACAATGTTTTCTGATGCGATGAGCTCAATGTTATGACGCTGACGCTCAAGCTCTTCACCGCAGGCACCTGCAACTTCGGGGTCAAAATTTATAAGTTCTTCAAAAAAATTCATCTTAAACCTCTGTTTATAAATTAATGGTGGAACAATCTCATACCTGTGAATGCCATTGTGATACCGTACTTGTCACAGCACTCGATAACGATGTCATCACGGATTGAGCCGCCCGGCTCTGCGATGTATGAAACGCCACTCTTCTTAGCTCTTTCAATGTTGTCGCTGAACGGGAAGAATGCATCAGAACCAACTGAAACACCTGTAATTGTAGCAAGGTAAGCTGCCTGCTCCTCATCTGTGAACGGTTCGGGCTGAGTTGTAAAATACTTCTGCCAGTTGCCGTCTGCACAAACATCTTCTTCGTTCTTGTTGATATAACCGTCGATTACGTTGTCGCGGTTCGGTCTTGAAACGTCATCTCTGAACGGAAGGTTAAGAACCTTATCGCTCTGGCGAAGATGCCAGATATCTGCCTTATTACCTGCAAGACGTGTACAGTGAATTCTTGACTGCTGACCTGCGCCAACACCGATTGCCTGACCGTCCTTTGCATAGCAGACTGAGTTTGACTGAGTATACTTAAGTGTGATAAGAGCGATTATAAGGTCACGCTTTGCTTCTTCAGGGAACTCCTTGTTAGCTGTAACAACGTTCTGAAGCTGTGACTCATCAATCTTATAATCGTTTCTGCCCTGCTCGAATGTGATACCGTAAACAGTCTTCTGCTCGATCGGCTGCGGAACATAATCAGGGTCAATCTTTACGATATTATAGTTACCGTTTCTCTTTGTTTTAAGAATTTCAAGTGCTTCATCTGTATAACCCGGAGCGATAACACCGTCAGAAACTTCACGCTTGATGATAAGAGCTGTTGTCTTGTCGCAAACGTCTGAAAGTGCAATCCAGTCACCGAAAGATGACATACGGTCTGTACCTCTTGCACGAGCATATGCACAAGCGAGAGGAGATTCGTCAAGGCCTTCGATATCGTCTACGAAGCAAGCCTTCTTAAGCTTTTCGGGAAGCGGATTGCCAACTGCTGCACAAGTCGGGCTTACGTGCTTGAATGATGCTGCTGCAGGCATACCGAGAGCTTCTTTAAGCTCCTTAACAAGCTGCCATGAGTTGAAAGCATCAAGGAAATTGATGAAACCGGGTCTGCCCGCAAGAATTTCGATCGGAAGCTCTGTTCCGTCGTTCATAAAGATCTTTGCGGGTTTCTGATTCGGGTTACAACCGTATTTAAGTTCAAATTCTTTCATTTTCGTACACCTACCTGTAATTATTTATTCTTGTTGATAAGACGGTTCTCTTCTGCACCTGTTTCAAGGTCGATGTAACGAACGTAAAGAGAAATCTTATTATCTTCGTTGAGGTTTGTCCAGAGTGTGTTTGTGAATTCGTCGATATCGTCGGGAATCATAACTCTTTCGGGTTCACCCTGGAATGTCGGAATAGGATTACCGTCACATACATATGTGTGGATAAAGTGACCGAGACCTGCCTTTGAGGGGTACATAAAGAGGTAACGTGCACAGTCTGAACCCTCTTCGTCAAGGCTCTTGAGGATGCTCATTTCATATTTGAAATCGTTATTTTCAAACTTGAGCATACCGCTGATTCTCGGTGTGAAGTTCGGTGCATCGGGCTCAAACTCACGAGTTTTGAGAGCACCGTTGAAGCACTTGCCTTCTTTGATGAATTCGTAAATTGTATCTGTCTGATCACCGTTTGTTACGATGAGCTTATTTTCATGCTTTCTGATAGCGGCATAAATGATAAGTGAAGGATCTTCAACCTTTGAAGCATCAAACGGCTCTGTGAAAACTGCTCCGTCCTTCTCTGAGAAAATACGGTTACGGCTGTTTTCGCTTCTGCCCATAATGAAATAAGCAGCAACTGCCTTCTTAGCGTCTGCAGTTTTACCGATAACAATACCTCTGCCTACATATGAATTATCGCGGATAAGTTCGCCGATGTCATTAACCTTGTATATGTTCATAATCTTCACCTTTTTCCTTAATTTCTTTTGATACTAATTCTGCCGCTTCAGGCAGGATATTCCATTCTGCTTCCTGCATAACTCTTTTCTGCAGGGTTTCGGGAGTGTCCTGAGGCTCGATGTAAACTGCTCTTTGGAGAATAATCTGTCCGCCGTCGGGAATTTCATTTACGAAATGTACTGTTGCACCGGTAACCTTGACACCGTAAGCAAGAGCAGCTTCGTGAACCTTAAGGCCGTAGAAGCCTTCACCGCAGAAGGAAGGAATCAATGACGGATGAACGTTGATGATTCGCTTCGGGTAACTTGAAGTGAAGCTCTCCGTAAGAATACACATAAAGCCTGCAAGGATTATAAGCTCAATTCCGTTTTCTTTAAGAACTGATTTAACCTCTGCTTCAAAAGCTTCTCTTGTATCGTATTCCTTATTATTGATAACTGCAGTTTTTATTCCTGCGTTTTCAGCTCGTGTCAAAGCGTAAGCTCCAGGCTTGTTGGAGATTACAAGCTCAATTTTACCGCTTTTTATAATGCCGCTTTTTTCGGCATCAATCAAAGCCTGAAGGTTTGTTCCGCCGCCCGAAACAAGGACAGCAATTTTTGTCGGAGCAGTATTCATAGCCTCTCCCCCATTATTCAATGATAATCTTCTCGTCACCTGCAACGATTTCGCCGATTACATAAGCATCTTCGCCGTTTGCCTTGAGAATTTCAAGTGCCTTGTCTGCATCTTCTTTAGCAACAACAACGCTCATACCAACACCCATATTGTATGTGTTGAACATATCACGCTCAGGAATGTTGCCTGTCTTTGCGATGAGGTCGAAAATCGGAAGAATACGGATTGAAGCCTTGTCAATCTTTGCACTGTATCCGTCAGGAAGGCTTCTTGGAATATTCTCGTAGAAACCACCGCCTGTGATATGAGAAACTGACTTAACAGTAACTTCTTCAAACAAAGCGAGCATAGGCTTAACATAAATCTTTGTGGGAGTAAGAAGTGTTTCGCCAAGTGACTTGCCGCCAAGCTCTTCAAGAGGAGTCTTGATGTCTGCATTTTCGATATCGAAAACTTTTCTTACGAGTGAGAAGCCGTTTGAGTGAACACCTGATGACGGGAGAGCGATGATAACGTCGCCTTCTTTAACAAGCTTGTTGTTAACGATCTTATCCTTATCAACAACGCCTACTGAGAAGCCTGCCATATCGTATTCATCAATGGGATAGAAGCCGGGCATTTCAGCTGTTTCACCGCCGATAAGAGCTGAACCTGACTGAACACAGCCTTCTGCAACACCTGCAACGATGTCTGCGATTCTTTCAGGGAAGTTCTTTCCGCAAGCAATATAGTCAAGGAAGAACAACGGCTTTGCACCACAGCAGATAACATCGTTAACACACATTGCAACACAGTCAATACCTACTGTGTCGTGCTTGTCCATAAGGAAAGCCATCTTAAGCTTTGTGCCGACACCGTCTGTACCGCTTACGAGAACCGGCTTTGAGATACCTGTAAGGTCAAGCTCAAAAAGGCCGCCGAAACCGCCGATGTCAGATGAAACTGCATTTGTCATTGTTCTTGCGATATGAGCCTTCATAAGCTCAACTGCTTTGTAACCTGCTGTAATGTCAACGCCCGCTGCTGCGTAGCTGTCTGATTTAGAATTTGTATGCATAATTCTTATTCCTTTCCGTTCCAACAATATGTGCAAAGGTCGCATTCGTCAAGTCCGATTGCTTCGATGAGACCTTCAAGTGACTGAAATTCGAGTGATGAGAAGTGGAACTTCTCGCAGATTTTCTGACGAAGCATCTTTCCGCGTTCTGTTGAAGAATCGCTGTATTCATCAAGATACTTTTCGCCTTCCTCGCCCTCAAGCTCCATAATTGTGCTTCTTGTGATAAGGTCGAGGTCGCTTGTATTACGGGAGAAGTTAAGGTACTTACAGCCGTACATAATCGGCGGACAAGCCGAACGCATATGAACTGCCTTTGCTCCGTTTGAATAAAGAAACTCTACAGTTTCACGAAGCTGTGTTCCCCTTACTATTGAGTCATCAACAAAAAGAAGACTCTTGTCATGAATGAGTTCACAAACCGGAACCTGCTTCATTTTCGCAACCTTTTTTCTGTCGCTCTGTTTGCTTGACATAAAGCTTCTTGGCCAGGTCGGAGTGTATTTGATAAAAGGTCTTGAGAACGGGATTCTGCTCTTATTTGCATAACCTATTGCGTGCGGTGTTCCCGAATCCGGCACACCGCTGACGTAATCAACGCCCTCTGCATTGCCGTCTTCCATATCGTGCTTTGCAAGGATTTCACCGTTACGGTATCTCATAACCTCAACGTTGACGCCTTCGTAAGTTGACGGTGAATAACCGTAATATGACCAGAGAAATGCGCATATACGTTTTTTCTTTCCCGGAACAGCAAGCTGCTTTAGTGAATCGCAGGTAAACTCTACGATTTCTCCGGGTCCGAGTTCCTTTTCATCGTCATATCCGAGTTTCTGATATGCAAAGGATTCAAACGAAACACAATAGCCGTTTTCATTCTTTCCGACAAGCACCGGAAGTCTTCCGAGTCTGTCGCGTGCCGCGATAATTGCACCGTCATTCTTAAGAATGAGGATTGATGCTGTGCCGTCGATTACTTCCTGTGCAAAGTGGATACCTGCAACAAAGTCGCTCTTCTGATTTATAAGTGCCGCAACAAGCTCGGTTGAGTTAACCTTACCGCCTGTCATTGCATTGAACTGACCGCCGCTGAAATCAAGGTACTGCTTTATAAGATCATCTGCGTTGTTGATTACACCGACAATACAGATTGCATATGTGCCGAGATTTGAACGTACAAGAAGCGGCTGCGGGTCCGAATCGCTAATACAGCCGATTGCGGATTTACCCTTCATTTCCTCGAAAACTTTTTCAAACTTTGTTCTGAACGGTGAGTTTTCGATGTTATGAATATCTCTTTGTAAACCGATTTCGTCGTCATACGCCGCCATACCGCCGCGACGTGTTCCGAGATGTGAATGGTAGTCTGTTCCGAAGAATACGTCATAGACCGCATCTTCCTTACAGGCTGCACCAAAAAAGCCTCCCATTTGGTTACCTCCTATCGTTGAAAGCCGTTCGCAAGGATTTTTGCGAAAACGGTGCCGGGTTTATTTATTGAATCTTTTCTCTATTTCTGCGTTCTTCTTAAGAACGTTTTCTGATGCTGACTTTCTCTGTGCATCAAGCTTTGCCGCAACTTCCTCATCGTTTACTGAAAGAATCTGAAGAGCAAGGAGAGCTGCATTTGCCGCACCGTCGATTGCTACTGTTGCAACAGGGATACCTGCAGGCATCTGAACTGTTGAAAGAAGAGCATCAAGACCGTCAAGTGTTGAAGCCTTTACGGGAATACCGATAACGGGAAGAGTTGTGTTTGCTGCGATTGCACCTGCAAGGTGTGCAGCCTTACCTGCTGCTGCGATGATAGCACCAAAGCCGTTAGCACGTGCGTTTGCTGAAAACTCCTTTGCTTCAACGGGTGTTCTGTGTGCTGAAAATACGTGAACCTCGTAAGGAACACCAAACTCATCAAGAGTTGTCATTGCTTTTTCAACTACGGGCAAATCGCTGTCGCTACCCATAATAATTCCGATTTTTTTCATTCTGAAATCCTCCTAAAAATAAGCAGGACAGTCCTATATTATCAACAGGACTGCCCAGACGGTCGGCTGTAAAATTCCTTTTGCTCCCCTGTGGTTAATCCACAATTCCGTCAGTCACAAAAGGCTTTTTATATTATGGTTTTATTATATCAAAAACCGCCGTCAAGGTCAACTTAACCAGGTGTAAAAGTTTGTCCTCTGTTTTAACTATTGTCTATCAAAATTATACAAATTACTCTGCTTTTGTTTCACAATAAATGCATCTGTAAACAGCTTTTTCACCGTCAGTTGTCTTTTTGAAGACGTGCGGCAATTCCTGCTCTACAGAAGTGATACAACGCGGATTTTTGCACTTAATAACGTTAGTCAGTTTTTCAGGCAAGGAAACCTTTCTTTTTTCTACGAGAATGCTGTCCTTGATAATATCAACGGTAACACCGGGATCAACGTAACCAAGGAGTTCAACGTCAACATCGATATCAGCATCGACCTTGATTATATCCTTTTTACCCATTTTGTTACTGCTTACGTTTTTGATAATAGCAACCGAACAATCAAGCTCGTCAAGGTTAAGAAGATTATAAATCTGCATACCCTTACCTGCTGCTATATGGTCAATAACAATACCGTTTCTGATTGAATCTATATTCATTTATTTTACCTCCAGAAGCTTAAGTATCAAAGCCATTCTCATAAACTTTCCGTTAAGTACCTGCTTGAAGTAACAAGCTCTGGGATCATCGTCAACAGCAACGCTGATTTCGTTTACTCTCGGCAACGGATGCATTACGCAAAGATCCTTCTTTGCTGTTTCAAGCTTTTCGGGAGTGAGAATATAGCTGTCCTTAAGGCGAAGATAATCCTCTTCGTTGAAGAAGCGTTCACGCTGAACACGTGTCATATAAAGAATATCGAGCTCAGGCATTACTGATTCGAGGTCAGTTGTCTGTACATATTCAAGATTGTTTTTCTGAATTATATCCTTCTTTACATAGCTGGGAAGCTTGAGTTCTTCAGGAGAGATGAGCACAAACTTCACGTTCTTATATCTTGAAAGAGCACTGATAAGAGAGTGTACTGTTCTGCCGAACTTGAGGTCACCGCAGAAACCGACTGTGATATCGTTGAATCTGCCCTTTTCACGGCTGATTGTAAGAAGGTCAGCAAGTGTCTGTGTCGGATGGTTATGTCCGCCGTCACCTGCATTGATAACAGGCACAGTTGCATTCATTGAAGCAACAAGCGGAGCACCCTCCTTCGGATGACGCATTGCGATAATGTCTGCATAGCAGGAAATTGTCTTTGCAGTATCTGCAACGCTTTCGCCCTTTGCAGCTGAGCTTGACTTGGCATCTGACATACTGAGTACGTTACCGCCAAGCTCGTACATTGCAGCTTCAAAGCTGAGTCTCGTTCTTGTTGAAGGCTCAAAGAAAAGCGTTGCAAGCTTCTTACCCGCACACTTATGTGCATACTTTTCGGGGTTTGCGATAATGTCGTTCGCACAAGCAACGAGCTCGTCAAGCTCCTCAACAGAAAGATCAAGAATATCGATTACGCTTCTCATTATTTTACTCCTCCGATCCAGCTTTCGTCGGACGGGTTGTTTCTGAATGCGATGAGTCTCTGAATATCTTCTGTTGCGATGTAACCTTCTTCAGCAGCCACTTCTGCGATTACATCAAAGTTTGTGAGGCTATAGTTGATAACATTTGCTTCCTCAAGACGTACAAGACCCTTCTTCATACCGTATGTGAAGATTGACACGATACCGAGAACGTCTGCACCTGCTTCACGGAGAACATTTACAACTTCAATAACGCTGCCGCCTGTTGAAATAAGGTCTTCAACAACAACAACCTTCTGGCCGGGAAGAAGCTTACCTTCGATCTGATTCTGTCTGCCGTGGTCCTTGTTGCCTGAACGTACATAACCCATAGGCAAGCCGAGGATATGAGCTGTAATTGCAGCGTGAGCAATACCTGCAGTTGATGTACCCATAAGAACTTCTGCTTCAGGATACTTCTCTTTGATAAGTGTTGCAAGACCGTTTTCAACGTCTGTTCTTACATCGGGTGCTGTAAGTGTAAGTCTGTTGTCACAGTAAACAGGGCTCTTGATACCGCTTGCCCATGTGAACGGCTCTTCGGGACGGAAGAAAACCGCCTTGATTTTAAGTAAGTCTTTTGCAATAAGCTTCTCCATAGTTTTAATCTCCTTTATATAAATCTTATTTTAAACTTAGTCTACGAACTCTGCAATGCATCTGTTATATGCTGCAACAGGGTCAGCTGCCGCTGTGATAGGTCTGCCGACTACGATATAGTCAGAGCCGATTTTCTTAGCTTCAGCAGGAGTCATAACTCTTACCTGGTCACCGATGTCGCCGTCTGCGAATCTTACGCCCGGTGTAACTGTTACAAAATCATTTCCGCATACTTCGTGAACCTTGCCTGCTTCAAGGGGTGAACATACAACACCGTCAAGGCCTGCAACCTTAGCATTGTGTGCATAGTGCATAACAACCTTGTCGATAGGCTCGTTGATAAGAAGGTCGTTCTTCATTCTTTCTTCGCTTGTTGAAGTAAGCTGTGTTACAGCGATAAGAATCGGTCTTGTGCCGTCAGGACGTGTAAGCCCCTCAAGAGCAGCTTCCATCATAGCGATTGTACCGCTTGCGTGGAGGTTTGTCATATCAACGTCAAGTCCTGAAAGAACAGCCATTGATTTTTTTACTGTGTTCGGAATATCGTGAAGCTTGAGGTCAAGGAAAATCTTGTGTCCTCTTTCCTTGATTTCTTTTACAATCTGCGGACCTTCAGCATAGAAAAGCTCCATACCGATCTTCACGAAAGGCTTTCTGCCTTCACCGTTGAACTTATCAAGAAAGTTCATTACATCTGCCTTTGACGAAAAGTCGCAAGCTACAATTACATCCTTACCCATTAGTGTGCTCCTCCTATTATATCACTTAAATTTTCTATTGAATACTTTTCCATTACTGCAGGGAGATTATTTACGATATCTCTTGCTGCAAACGGGTCAATGAGATTTGCCGCACCGACCTCAACTGCAGTTGCACCTGCAAGCATAAGCTCGATTACATCCTCGGCACTTGAAACACCGCCCATTCCGACAATCGGAATATTAACCGCTTCATAAACCTGATAAATCATTCTGACCGCAACAGGCTTGATTGCAGGACCCGAAAAACCGCCCATTTTGTTAGCAATTACAGGTTTCTTTGTTTTAAGGTCAATCTTCATACCAAGCATTGTATTAATCATGCTGATACCGTCAGCACCTGCTTCTTCACAAGCTTTTGCAATTGATACGATATCCGTAACATTCGGTGAAAGCTTGATTATTACCGGCTTTGTCGTTACAGCCTTTACTGCCTTTGTAACCTCCGCCGCAGCTTCTGCAGAAGTACCGAAAGCCATACCGCCTCCGTGTACATTCGGGCAGGAAACATTGACTTCAAGCCAGCCGACCTGTTCTTCTTTATCAAGCTTTTCGCAGGTATAAACATAATCCTCAACAGCAAAGCCGCTTACGTTTGCCATAACAGGCTTATTGAAGCAAGCCTTGAGCTTCGGAAGCTCATTTGAGATAACAGCATCAACGCCGGGATTCTGAAGTCCGACCGCGTTGATCATTCCCCTGTCACATTCTGCAATTCTCGGAGTAGGATTGCCGAAACGAGCATCCTTTGTTGTGCCCTTGAACGAGAATGTACCGAGACAATTTATATCATAAAGCTCTGCAAATTCATAACCGAAGCCGAATGTTCCGCTCGCAGGGATAATCGGATTATCAAGAGTGATTCCGCAAAGCTCAACTTTTGTGTTTACCATATGATTTCCTCCCTTTCAAGTACGGGACCATCCTTGCAGATTCGTTTGTTACCGTATTTTGTCTTGCATGAGCAACCCATACAAGCACCGAATCCGCAACCCATTCTTTCTTCAAAGCTGTACTGACCGCTTGTTACTGCAGTTGCTTCGATAGCCTTGAACATAGGCATCGGTCCGCAGGTGAAGAAGTATGAATAATCAAGATTTTTAAGAACGTCAGTAACGAAGCCCTTTGTTCCGTAGCTACCGTCAACTGTTGTTATATAAACCTCAGCACCGAGAGCCTTGAATTCATCCTCGAAGAAGATTTCTTCTTCCTTGTTGAAGCCGAGGATAACCTTTACTTTTTTGCCCTCTTCGATAAGCTTTCTGCAAAGATTGTACATCGGAGGCACACCTACACCGCCACCGATAAGCACCGGACTGTCACCGCTTTTTGAGAGGTTGTATCCGTTACCGAGACCGACAAGAACATCAAGTTCTGTACCGCATTCAAGATTTGCCATAACCTCTGTGCCCTCACCGACAACCTTGTAGATGATTGTGAGTGTGTTTTCGTCGTAATCACAAACAGAAATCGGTCTTCTTAAATAGAAGCCGTCAAGCTTGATATTTACGAACTGACCTGAAGCTGTTATTGCCGAAACATCGCCTTCAAGCTTCATAAGCCAGACATCTTTTGCAATTTTTTTGTTTTCAGTAATTTTTAAAAATACCTGTTTCATTTCTTACTCCTCGTATGCTACTTCACCGTCGGCAATTGTAAGAATACATTTCGCATTCAATTCAACACCCTCAAACGGTGTACTTCTTCCCTTTGATAAAAACTCTTCGGGATTGACTGTGTATTTTTCATCAAGGTCAAACACAGCAAGATTTGCTTTTTCGCCAACCTTTATTCCGTTTTCAAATCCGAAACGCTTGCACGGATTTACACTCATTATTTCAACAAGCTTTTCAAGAGTCATAAGACCTGTTTTTACAAAGTTCGTGTACATAACAGAAAACGCTGTTTCGATTCCGACAACACCCATCATACTGTCCTTGAGGCCTTTGCTCTTCTCTTCTGCAGAATGCGGTGCGTGATCGGTTGCAATCATATCGATTGTTCCGTCGAGCACGCCCTCAACAAGTGCTTTTCTGTCCTCTTCGCTTCGAAGGGGCGGATTCATCTTGAAACGTGCATTCTCCTGCAGATCCTTATCCGAAAGAACAAGGTAATGCGGTCCTGTTTCGCAGGTTACGTCAACACCCCGTGCTTTTGCCTGACGGATGATTTCCACACTCTCTTTTGTTGAGATGTGACAGACGTGATAGCTGCAGCCTGTTTCTTCGACGCGCTTAAGGTCACGTGCAATCGGGCCATATTCACTTTCAGAGCAAATACCCTTGTGTCCGTGTGCCTTTGCATATTCACCGTCGTGGATGTAACCGCCGTAAAGAAGGCTGTTATCTTCACAGTGAGCAACAATCATTTTGCCGAGCGACTTGGCTTTAAGCATAGCCTCGCGCATAAGCTCTTCATCCTGAACACCTCTGCCGTCGTCCGAAAAGCCTGCAACATAAGGTGCCATCGATTCCATATCCGAAAGCACTTCACCCTTTTCGCCGACAGTTATTGTGCCGTACGGACGAACATCTATCACAGCATCTTTTTCAATAAGATCAAGCTGAACCTTAAGATTTTCAAGGCTGTCGGGTGTTGGATTAAGATTCGGCATTGAGCAGACAAGAGTGTATCCGCCGTGTGCACAAGCCTTCGTTCCTGTTTCAATTGTTTCTTTATAAGAAAAACCCGGCTCTCGCAAATGCACGTGAACATCTGCAAGTCCGGGTAAAATATACATATTTTCGCAATCAATTGCTTTTGCAGGCAATGAGCCGGTATATTCGGAAACAGAGGCAATACGACCAGAAGAAACAAGTATATCCTGCTTTACAAATCTGCCGTCAATGTAAACTTTTCCGCCTTTAAGAATGTAGTCCATAACCTGCTCCTTCCGTCGCTTAAAAAGTGACAACGTAAAGTTTTCGTATCAATGAAAATTTTATCACATTAAGGGGTTTTTGTCAATGAAAAGCGAGTTGCAAAAACATAAATAAAAACCACAAAATAAGGCATTATTTTGTGAATAAAGACGCATTTTATGACATAACAAAAATAATCCGACACCGCTTCACGATGCCGGATTTAATTTAATTAGTCAAGAGGGAGAAAATCCCAGAAATCTGCGAAGCCCTTCTTGCCGAAAATCTTAAGAAGAACGTCTGAAACAACGCCGAGAACAAGCTCAACAGCATCCATTGTCGGGTCCTCAACCTCAGGCTGATATCTGTCTTCCCAGATATTGTACTTAACGTTAAGTTCGATAAGAAGATCCTTGAGAGCAAAGATGATTTCGTCATCTGCATCACGGTCGTTGAGTGTACGAGCCATCATAGCTTCTGCATCTGCAACAGCCTTGTCAAGCTTTGCAGCATCTGCCGGTTCAAGAGTTGAGCGGTCGATTGTTGCTGCATCGGGAAGATAGTCTCTTGTAAGTCTTCTTACGAATCTTGACTCGTTGAACTGCGGATATGTATTCTTGCAGTCTGCAACTGAATGGATGTTGCCGAGAGCGATTTCAAAAGCAAGGCTCAAAGCTGTGTTGTTGTCTGTAAGCTCGTGCTTCTGACCCTCGAAGTACCAAGATGTATCCTCGAAATAGCATGTTGAAGCGTCGATTGAGCCGTCGGGTGAAACGTTGTGTGCAGGATCTGCGATGTAAGCATCGTCAAATTTCTGACCTGCAGGAACGAATGATGTACCCGGTGCTGTTGAAGAAATCTGAATAATTTCGTCTGAGTTTGTTGTATCGTATGTTTCAAAGAACTTGAAGAAGCCGTAGTCCTCATCACCGAAAGCAAGGTTGTAACCGCTGATGAAATAGAACTCTGTGCCGTATGTATTCTTCTGATACATAAGTCTTTCTTCAAGGTTAGCCTGAGCCTCAGCATATCTTGATGTCTGAGCCTTTACTTCAGCCATATCTTCACCCTGAAGATACTTCTCTGCAACCTCAGCATATCTGCCTGAAGGACAGAGTGACATAAATGAAGTGTTTGTAAGGAAAAGAGTTTTAACAAGTGAATCAACGATATCGTCAAGAATGTTTCTGAGCTCCTGCTTAGGAAGAATTCTTGCAGCAATATTGATGATTGAACCAACGTAAGGATCAACGAAACCGAGTTCGCCGAGAAGGTTTGTGTAAACCATTGCAGGTGCGTTATCGTCGAAATCGCCAAGCATAAGGTCAGCAAAAACATCACTGCCGTCCCATGCGCCTACGATACTGATAACCTTCTGAACTCTGCCTGCATCAGGATACTGATTGAGATAGTTATTAACAACGCTTGCACCCATGCTCATCGGAACAAGGATAACCTTTGAAGCACCTGTCTGCTTAAGAACAACGTTTTCAATGAAATCGTTGAGACCTACTGCATTCTGGTCAGCGTTTGAGAAAACAGGATAGTTATAGCAATATACGTTCTCTTCACCGATTTCTTTGAGGAGGAAATCACAAGGAATTCTGTCGTCAAAGATATCTCTTGCTTCCTCGTCATACTCAGAAACAGGATACTTATGAAGCGGAGTTACAACGTTGTTGATCGGGTTGCCTTCTTCATCACTGAGATGGTCTGAGAAGAAAACCTTGAGAACGTTTTCAATGCTTGAATTAGCAATTACGTCTCTCTGAAGACCGATTGACATTACAAACTCAGCTACAAATTTGAGAAGGTTAATCCAATCGCCCAAGCCAAAGCTTGCAAAATCTGTGTTAACGTGAAGAAGGTTCCAATCTGCAACAACGTTACCTTCGTCATCATACTTGTAAGTCTGTGACTGACCGATACCGGGAACAAAGACAACAGGAACTACCTCTTCCTTTGCCGCAACAGTAAATGCTGCTGTCATAGCTGAAAATGCCATAACAACACAAAGAAGAACTGCTAACAATTTCTTTGTAATTTTCATATTTTTGACCTCCATAGCCATTATTACTAAATGATTGTATCAAAAAAACCAAATAAAATCAATATACAAAAAGAAAATTATGCAATTAATATATCCAGGAGTTCCTTAAGAGTACTTATCTGATATGTAGGCTTAATTTCCGATGACGTTTTTTCACTTATCCAACAGCAGTCAATCCCATAATTCACTGCACCCAAAATATCTGAACTGAGCGAATCCCCTATAACAAGACACTTTGATTTATCCTTTTCGGGAATATTCAGAAAAACATGGTCAAAGTATTCCTTTTTCGGTTTATCAAACCCTACTTCTTCGGAAATGAACACACCGTCAAAATACTGCATAAGCGGTAAATCCGTAAGTCTGCCCTGCTGAACGATTTTCGCACCGTTTGTGATGATGTACATTGAATAACTCTTTCTGAGTTCACGGCATATATCCTCAGCACCGTCAATAACAAACCTGCCCTGCGAAAGGAAATGCATATAATCCGCATTAGCCTTTGCTCCGTCAGCCTCAACACCGAGAGCTTTGAAAAAATCGGGAAATCGCGTTGCAAAAAGCTCCTTACGCGTAATTTCTCCCTTTTCAAGAGCTTTCCATTTTGATTGGTTTGTCAAAGAATACAACCTTTTATTTTCCTCGGTTGCAGGTAACGAATATTTCAACAGCAATTTTTCAATTGCATTTTCTTCAGCCTTTTTAAAATCCATCAATGTATCATCAAGATCAAAAAGAAGAGTTGTATACTTCATAAGCTACCTCCAAAGAAAAAAGGGCTGTTTCCAGCCCTTTTAAATAATTAAAGCTTGATTCTCGGGAAATCTTCTTCCTTAGCACCCATAATACGTGCAATCTGTGTTGAAACTTCGCAGTTTTTATAAGCTTTGCCGTCGATGAAGCCTGCATCTGTTGCAGAAACGAAAACAGGAACGTTTACGCCTGTGTGGCTGCCTGTTGTGTAGTAGTACTCATCCTTTTCAGCGTTATATGTAATACCGCCTGTTTCGTGGTCAGCTGTAACAACAACGAGTGTTTCGCCGTCCTTTGCAGCATAATCAAGAGCTACCTGAATAGCCTTATCAAACTCAGCGGTATGTGATGTTGAACCGTTGAAGTCGTTTGAATGTGAGAACTTGTCGATATGAGCACCTTCAACCATAAGGAAGAAGCCGTCTTCATCATCGTCAAGAAGGTCAATAGCCTTCTCTGTCATTTCAGCAATGTAAGGAGTATCATTATCATCCTTAACTGCAGCAACATCGTCCCAGTTGAACTGACCGAATGAACGTGAACCCTCAGAAAGAGCGTTCATTTCAGCTCTTGTTGTGAAGTAATCAAATCCGTTTTCTGCACACTTTTCCGCTGTAACACTCTCTGATGCACAGCCCCATACGAGTGTGAGGTCAGATTCCATCTGATCGTATGAAATATTTCTTTCTGATGTACGTGCAATTGCATGAGCTGAGAAAGAAGCCGGAGTTGCACCGCTTGTTTCGTCAGTTGTAACAACACCTGCAGCCTTACCGCGCTCAATAGCAAACTCGGAAAGTGAAATAGGATACTGCCAATTGTTTGCAAACGGGTTAAATGCAAAAACGCCGATTGCACCGTTATATGTTCTTATACCGCAAGCAAGAGCTGTACCGCCGGCTGCACTGTCAGTTACCTTATTTGTAAGGCTTCTTGTTTCAGACTGGCTGCATACAGGCATTGTTTCCATTACGAGATTAACGTTCTTGAGCTTCTTTGTAGCCTCAAGAGTGTTAAATCCCATACCGTCGCCGATCATAAGAATAACATTTTTGTAAGTTTTGTAGTTTTCCTCACCTGTTGCCTTATCGCCTGTCATTCCGAACCAACCGGAAATGCAGACAAGAACAGCAAGGAGAACTGAAAGTGATGATTTTACTGCTAACATAAACATAATTTTCTGCCTCCTGAAAATTTGATATTATAATTATACTACATAAAAATTCCGTTTTCAAGAAAATTAAAACAATTTTCTTAAAAGAGAATTTATGAAAGCCGTGTCAACATTTCCCCAGTTACGCTTAAGTGCCGCATTGTTTTCCCAACGGACAGAAAGCTTTTCAATATCCGAATCACTGAGTTTAACATCAATCGGAGGTGTTATTTTTTCCACCGCTGTTTTAAAGCCAATCTCATCAACACGTATTTCATCAAAGAATTCTTTGGTAAGTTCAGGCTTGACATCCGCATTATAATCAATAAATTCATTGATAAAAACAGCACATGCTGTACCGTGAGCAATACCGTAGTTTTCGGTAAGGAAATAGCCGAGTGCGTGCGGAAATGCAGTTCCCGTTATTGCAATTGCAAGACCGCCAAGAATTGATGCATTGTAAAGCTCTTCCCTGTCTTCAATTGTCAGAACGTCTGTTGATCCAGACATAATTTTTTCAAAAACCTTCAGAAGCTTTCTTATACCTGCAACCGCATAAATTTTTGAAATATCGTTTGCAGAACGATTAAAAAAGCTTTCAACACAGTGTGCGAGTGCATCAACCGCCGTTGATCGAGTGAAAGAATCGCTGAGGCTGAGGGTGTATTTCGGATCACCGAGAGAAAGAACAGGATACGAAAGATCGTTTCTGAAGCTCTTTTTTAAGCCTTTGCTGTTTGTTATAACAGCTACACTTGTAACCTCACTTCCCGTACCCGCGGTTGTTCCTACCGCCACTACAGGAAGAGGCTGTTCCGACCAATTCATAGCATAAAGATTTTTTTCCGTAATATCAGGGTTTGCGGCAACAACAGCAATCGCCTTTGACGCATCAAGCGGAGAACCTCCGCCAATGCCGAGTATGAAATCCGCCTTTAAGTCAGAGGCGATTTTTCCTGCCTCAAAGCAGGATTCAACCGTCGGATTCTGACAAATTTTATCATAGATTTCATACTTTACACCTGTTGAATCAAGTGCCTTGGTAACATCGTCAAGTGCTCCGCATTTTTTTGCAGATGAAGCACCTGTTACAATAAGACATCTGTCACCGTAAGAGCCGAGCCTTTCAGCATTGTTTTTAACACAGTCAACACCCGTTATAAGTCTTGTGTTAACAAAGAAATTCATATTCATAATTAATCACCGTTTTTATTTTAAATCAAACAGCCAAAAAACACAATAGGCTTTTCTGCTGACAATGTAAAAACCCGTAAGATTTAAGAACCTTACGGGAATAATATTTCAGAAACAGAAACAGAATTAAAATCAGTCTTCCATTTCCCAGTTGTGCCATACGTTCTGAACGTCGTCGTTGTCGTCAAACATATCAAGCATCTTATTCATATTTGTGATATCGTCTTCGTTTGTAAGCTTTGTGTATGTGCTGGGTACATACTCAACCTCTGCCTGAAGGAATGAGTAGCCCTTTGCTTCAAGCTCATCGCGTACTGCACCGAGGTCATTTGCCTCAGTACGAATTTCGAACACGCCTTCTTCATCAGTGATGAAATCTGTTGCACCTGACTCAAGAGCATCTTCCATAAGCTTCTCTTCGTCAACGCCTTCAGCTTCTACCATAATAACACCGCAACGAGAGAACATAAAAGAAACGCAACCGCTCTGTCCCATGTTACCGCCGAACTTATCGAAGTAATGACGTACGTCACCTGCTGTACGGTTACGGTTATCTGTAAGAGTTTCAACGATAACAGCGATACCTGACGGGCCGTAGCCTTCGTACATGATTTCTTCGTAGTTATCTGAGTTGCCTTCACCTGCAGCCTTTTTGATGATACGCTCGATATTATCGTTAGGTACGTTATTTGACTTTGCCTTTGCGATTACGTCCTTGAGCTTTGTGTTAACTGAGGGATCGGGACCGCCGTTCTTAACAGCAACAGCGATTTCACGGCCGATTTTTGTAAAAATCTTTGCTCTTGCGCCGTCTGTTTTTTCCTTTTTACGTTTAATTGTGCTCCATTTTGAATGTCCTGACATATTTATCACCATTTTCAAAAAATTTCTTAAAGATTATATACTACAAGGGTGATTTTGTCAACAGCGGACAGGCAGAAAAATCAGCCTGCGAAATCATCGCAAGCTGAAGAAAATTACAGATACGGACGGATATCTATAGCAAGACGTTCTTCAAGATTTATGAGTCTTTTTGCAATATCCTTGGACTGCTCATCTGCCGCCTTGTACTTGTTTAAATACTTGCTGAGTGATTTAACACCCATATTACAACCATCAGTCATAAGATCGGCAATTGTTTCATCAGACTCATCCATCATAAGCTTTGCATTCGTCTTAACCCAGGACATACCCTTTGAAACCGCACTCGGCTCCTTACCCTCATCATCGTAACGCTTAAGCAGATCCTGAATTTCACAGTCAAGTGTTTCGTGATCGCGTTTGCAGTTTTCAAGATGTTTTTTCAAACCGCTTGCCTCTGCTTTTTCAACCACATCCTCGATAGAATCAATGCCCATTTTCACTCCTGCATCGCATTCGCGAAGAAGCTTTATTGTATCCTGTTCAATCACTTGAATCACCCTTTCATATTTCTATGAAAAGTATTCCCCGAAAACGTTTAAGAATTCAAAAAGGGCTGTAAAAATGCGCAGAATGAACAAACTGAGTCAAAACTTTGTTTTGAGTACCCGAAGGCGTACAAAGGTACGTCGAGAGGCGAAGTTTGTTTATAGCATAAAACACTGTTTTCGACATTATTTTATAAAACTTTTAATATATGTGTATTTTAAAAGGGTTCTTCAGATCTTAAACATCCGAAGAACCCTTTATACGTTTGTTTTATGCGGTCTGCACTTTTTTACAGTCCCTTTTATCCGTTGAACATTGTCATTTCAACTATTACAGGGAAATGATCTGACGGATACATTCCGTTAGGCTTTGATTTGTCAATTGAGCTTGACTTTACATCTTTCACATATGCATTTACAAAAATGTAGTCAATCGGATTAACACTGAATCTGATAAGCTTATAGTCGTTATATGTTGCACCTACATCGTAATCCTCCGTGAGGAACTTTGTATCCTTGAATCCGCAGGAAAGCACATTATCATAAAGATCTTTTGTCTGCTTGAAATTAAAGTCACCTGTAAGCACTACAGGGATATCAGGAGCAATTTCTGCTATCTTTGATGAAATAAGTGCGATTGACTCTGCCTGTGCAACTTCACCGACGTGGTCAAGGTGTGTGTTGAAGTGAGCGTAAACGAAACCTGTGGTTTTATCCTTAAGAATTACATAAGTACAGATTCTGTAGCAAGCGGCATCCCAGCCTATTGAGGGAACGTCGGGAGTTTCCGAAAGCCAGAAGTCACCTGAGTTTACAAGCTCATACTTATCTTTTTTGTAGAAAATATTGTTTGACTCACCTTCTGAAATACCGTCATCACGGTATGTTCCGAAGTAATTGTAATCCGGCATCGCTTCACTAAGGAGTGCTATCCAGTTTTTATCAGCTTCCTGAACACCGAAAGAATCGGGTGAATATCTGTTGATATTTGCACAGATACCGTCTTTTCTGCTTTCCTGTGAATACTTGCCCTCACCGCTGCACTTGAGGTTATACGTCATAACCGTGAGATCCTGCGAGAGCACTTCCTGCTTCACGGGATTAGGATTGACATTTACCAACGGAGCTGTCGGAGCAACCGTTGCAGGTGTGAAAAATGTTGTTATTGCAGTTATTATTGAAACTATTACTCTGATAAGACCTTTAAACATAAAATCACCCTTTCATCAGAAAGTGAAAATCATCTTGATTGCATTGAACAACGCATTGAAGAAATCACAGATGCTTGCGAAATAAACCATACCGTCAGTATTATTACCGCCTTCAAGGTTACCCATACCTTCAACAGGTGTACCGTCATAATCTGAAGTGAACTGTGAAAGCCATGAGATCATACCGTTGGGATATGTAAGTGTTACTTCTTCGCCAAGACCGTTTACTGTTGACATATTCGGATATGCACCGTTTTCAATTGAGAACATATCGTAGTTTACAGAGAACCAAGCGTGATGTGAGCTTGAAGTCTTTTTACCGTTTGCATAGCAAACTTTTGTAAGAGTTGAAAAACGGCAATCCTCAGCTACGTTTGATGCTGCCATAATTCTTTCCCATGTCGGTGTAACAGCAAGATAATAGTTAACAAGCGGATCGCGTGAGCTTGATGTTAACCAAAGAGGAAGATCTGCAAGGCAGCCTACATATTCTTCAGGAACTGACCATGCGGGACAGATCGGGAACGCTGCCGCAAACATTTCGGGATATGCAACAGACATCTTGAGTGTCATCTTGCCACCCATTGAATAACCGCCGATGTAAATTCTTGTTGTATCAACGTTATTGTTTGCAACGAAGTCTTCAATTGCAGCTCTCAAAGGTTCAACAAGGTCGTTATCCCAGAACTTTCCGTCTTCTTCACGTGAGCGTGCTGCAAGGATATATGCACCGCCTGCAGGCTGGAATCTTGCCTGGAACTCATCGCTCGCCCAATAAGCAATTTCACTCTTTGCAACCTGCTTTCCGTCCTCGGCACCGTCACCCATACCGTGAAGCCATACAACAAGAGGATACTTTGCAGTATCGCCTTCCTTTGCAGGAGAGAAATATCTGTAATCGATTGAATAGTCACCTACAACAGGACCTTCACCGAAAACAAACTCGTTGCAGAGTGTTCCGTAATCTGTTTCAAGCGATAACGCTGAAACGGTTGAAACACAGCTTAACGCAAAAACGAGTGCAAGTACAACTGCCATAAGCTTTTTAAACATTTTCATAAACCTACCTCCGTATATCATAATGATGATAGAAGTCTATCATATCGGATATTAATTGTCAATTTAGAAATTAGTATTCAGTTACGTTCTTATTATCAAAGGGTTCGTTTTCCGAAAGAATATTCTCAATATAATAGTCACTTCTGTATGAAAATTCTTTATCAACGTACTTCCAACCATCTACTCCATTTCCATTTTCTTCCATGATAGTAGGTCTTTCAGAGAACAGATTTGTTCCGACACCGAGTCTTTCACCATCAATTTTAACTCCAATACTCGCAAGCATAGTCGGGAACATATCTCCGTTGAACCACCAACGGTTAAAACGTCTGTCTTGCGGAATATCGTTCAATCCATCAGCAGGGTTCAGAATAAGATTAAATGTTGTACGAACATAGTTTTCATCAAAGCCAGCAAAGAACTTTTTATCCATACTCAGGTGATCACCGATGAGAACGATAGTAGTATTTTCATAAAACGGCTGATCCTGAATCCAACGTACAAATTTCGACACTTCAGACGCGCTGTATGCAATAACGTTTGCATACTGACTTTCTCTGGGAGTCGGTGTGTTTTTTCCCACATAACCGTCCGGGAAATGCGTATCCGCCGTTTCCATTACAAAATAGAACGGTTTTCCTGTTTCATCAAGCCTTGTAAGCTCTCTCTTTGCAAATTCAAAAAGTTTATCGTCTTCATAACCCCACCATTCTTTGTAGTCCTGTGGAATCCAACCATTCTTCTTTGCAGCATCATAGTCCAAAATATTGAATTTTCCATGACTTTCGTAGAAATAATTCAAGCCTCCGAACCCTGCGCTTGCGCCAAACATAAGGGTTTGTTCATATCCCTGAGCCCCAAGAATATCGCCTATAGTAACAGCTCCCGGCAAAAAACTTCCGCTTGTGCCGTAAGTGTTTTGGGCAGAAGGTACTTTCATCGGAACACCTGTTGTCATATTAACCATAGAAGCAACTGACCAAACACAACCTTGCGTAGCGATAGGACCACCCAAGCCCCTTTCCGATTGTGAAAAACTAACACCTTCATCAACCAAATCCGTTAACGGTGCAATAAGGTTTTCATCCATATAACCACCTAAATCTTTTGAAGCATAAGTATTCTCCATTGATTCCAGATATATATGAATAAGATTTCTCTTTTTCTTTGGGAACTGCATTTTAACTTCTCTTGGGTTAGCAAAATTATCTGCAATAAACGAGGATTCCGTAAAATACATATCATAAAGCGTAAAAAGTTGAAACTCTTTCACTCCATAAGCTATGCCACCGAGAAAAACGCCCAAAGCAAGTATAAAGCTTATACCCCTTCTTATTCTTACAGAAAAAACACAAATTGTCTTTTCGCTTCGCCTTAAAAAAAGCAACCGTTTTGAGAATATAAAAACAATAAACAAAAATGTGACTGATATTGTATGTAAAAATGGGCCACTCCAAAATGCATTCATAACTTCTTCGCTGGTTCCTTCTGTCGGAGAAGTTAAATTAATGATCAGCTGATCCGGATCAACACCGTTAAAGCTTTCCATCCCCCATACCGTTCCTGTAAATGCCGCAGTACCAAATGCAATCAATAAAATTAAAATGATATTAAATATCACATTAGATTTTTTTCTTTGATTTCTATCTTTATCAAAATACATTTTTTGTTCCAAAATAGCATTAACAAACAGCCACACTATTCCTACTAAAATCGAAACTACTACATAAAGAAAAGGGAATTTATCAGAGTGACCGTTTATAGGAAAAAGCATAGTCTGTGCAACTATACGAAAAGCAATATCAACCAAAAACATAGACAAAAGATTGACACCAATTGTATAAGACAAAAACAGACATATTGTTTCTTTCAAACTTTCTTTTCTTTTAAAAACCAATATATCAATCAAACCAATTATCAAACCAACTAAAAAAAGACTTGCAACAAAAATAAACATAATCATCACCTGTTAATCAATATAATGAATAATCATTAATTAATAAATAGTTACGTTCTTATTGTCAAAGGGTTCATTATTTCCGACAAGAATTGTCTCGTTATACATATCACTCTTGCAGGAGAATGCTTCGTTGATAAAATCCCAACCCTTTCTGCCTTCACCGTTTTCTTCCATAATTGTCGGTGTACCTGAGAAAAGATTTGTACCGAGTCCAAGCCTGTCGCCTTCAATAATTACACCCATACTTGCGAGTATTGTCGGGAACATATCGCCATTATACCACCAACGGTTAAACCTTCTTTCTTCAGGAATATACTGAAGGTCGTTAGCCGGGTTGAGTATAAGATTAAACGTTGTACGGTGATATGACTTATCCATATCAGCAAAGAACTTTTTATCCATACTGAGATGGTCACCAATAAGGACAATTGTTGTGTTTTCATAGAACGGCTGATCCTGAATCCAACGCACAAACTTTGTTACCTCGTCAGCACTGTAAGCAATAACATTTGCATACTGGCTGTCTCTCGGAGTTGGTGTTTTCGGGCTGACGTAGCCGTCCTGACAGTGAGTGTCTGCAGTTTCCATTACGAAATGGAACGGCTTACCGGTTTCACCAAGGCGTGTAAGCTCTCTCTTTGCAAATTCATAGAGCTTATCGTCCTCATATCCCCACCATACTTTATAATCTTTAGGAATCCAGCCTTTCTCCTTTACACCGTCATAGTCGAGCATATTGAATCCGCCGTGGCTTTCATAGAAATAATTGAGTCCGCCGAATTTTGCTGTAGCACCAAACATAAGTGTCTGTTCGTATCCCTGAGCTTTAAGAATATCGCCGAGAGTTACTGCACCGGGGAGGAAGTTGTTCGGAGAGCCGTAGTCGTTACCGCCCGTCGGTACTTTCATCGGGAGACCTGTTGTCATATTAACCATTGAAGCAACCGACCAAGTACAACCCATAGTTGCAACGGGACCGCCAAAACCTTCTTTGAGGTGAGAGAATGTTACGCCTTCTTCTGCAAGGTCTGAAAGCGGCTTGATGAGGTTTTCATCCATATAACCGCCCAAATCCTTCGAAAGATAGGTGTTTTCCATTGATTCAAGATAGATGTGGATAAGATTTCTCTTTTCCTTCGGGAATTTCATTTTAACTTCTCTCGGATTGGCAAAATTAGCTGCAATGAATTCCGACTCGCTGTAATACATATCGTAAAGAGTCACAAGCTGAAACTCTTTTATACCGTAAGCGATACCGCCTGAAATAAACGCAATTGCAAGAATGAGAGCAATTATCTTTCTTAATACGACTGAAAAAATACATCTTCCGTTTTCTTTAACCTTACTCTGCATATAGAGAGCACGGCTTGAAAAAACAAAAAGAGCGAAAAGGAAGGTAACAGCAACAGTCTGAAGAACAGGACCCTTCCAGAGTGTTCCCATTATCTCGCTGCTTGTACCATCTGCCGGTGAGAAGATATTAACAATCATCTGGTCAGGATCAACGTCGCCAAAGGTTTCTTTTGACCAGTTTGTACCCGTAAAGGCAGCCATTCCCAAAGCAACAAGCACAACAGAAAGAACACTTGTAAAAGTGAATGTCTTTTTGAATTTTACAGTTTCTTTCTTGCAGAACATTCTGCCGTCAAGAAGAGCAACCGTAAGAATCCATAAGAATCCGATACCTGCTGTAAGACCCATATAGCCGAAGCTGAGAGCTTTCGTAATCGGAGCGAGCTTGAACACAGAGCAGTCCATAAAAACTCTGTGAATCAGGTCCATTACATAAACAGAAACGATATTTGATGCAAGAACGTCACCGATTACCGCAAAAATTTTGTTGATCGGTTTCTTTCCGCGTTTGAAAACCAGAACATCAAGCAAGCCTATGACAAGTCCTGCAACAATACCCAATGAAATGAATAACATCGCAACCTCTCCTTTGACACAAATACTGATTTTATTCTACTATAAACGACAATGTTTTACAAGAGAAAAGTTACCTATCTGTACAGAAAAACCGACATCGCTGCTGCAATGCCGGTTTTATCTTTAAAATGCAAAATATTTTTCTCTTTGTTTTTTCATTCTACCGCTGAGTGCTTTGAGGATATCTGCCGCAGCTTCGTCACCGCAGGCATAATCCTTCATCGCTCTGCCCTCTTCATAAACAAGCTCGTCATGAAGCGGAAAAAATTCACGCAGGAGGAAGTCTCCGTATCTTATAAAGCGTGTTTCACCAACAAGTCTGTGCTCCGTGCTGATTGTATCAACAGCAACTGAATACATATCCTTGATAGAATAAACAATCCCTTCACGGGTATTTTCGGGTGCAAAAACGATTGTTGAAGCAATCAATGCTCCGTCGTTATGTACGCTTGAATGGCTGTCTGTACTGCCGACAATCGGATAGTATCTGCCCTTTGCTCTGTCGTCATAATATCTTGCAGTCTGGAAGCCGTTCTGCTGATAATACGACTCACCGCCGAGAACCTCAAAAGCATCAAACGGCTGAGTTTCCATCATATACTCAACAAGTGTTTCGGGAACCTGAAAAACATTAGAAATCCAATAAGGATGACAGAAGATTCCGAGTCCGTCAGCCTTTCTGATGTGGTTAAAAATCCATACACAGGCAGCATATGTAAACTTTTCAATTCCTTCGGGGATATCAAGAGTTTCGGCAAGCTCGTTGACCTGTCTTTTATACTCTTCAACGCTGATTATTTCAGGACACTCACCGTCAAGCGAACGCAATTCCTTGCCGGGGCCGACGTCGATATGGTGATCACCCGGCATAAGTGCATTAACGCTGTACTTGCCTCCGAAATTCACGATATGAATATCGTTATCCTCAAGGTGAACCTCCTCACCTGTTATGAGGGTGTATTCGATAGGCACGTCTTTATAAGCATTAATTGCTTCAAGCGACGGATAGTAAGAATCATGATCAGTAATCGCAAGGAAATCGTAACCGTTCTTTCTGTACTCTGCGGCAACAATTGCAGGTGCCTGCTTTCCGTCTGAACGGCAGGTATGCATATGAAGGTCGCCCCTGAAAGGGTATCTGCCGACCATATCGGAAGCAAGAGAATAAACTGAAAGCCTTACTACCCTCTTTGCATCTTTATAAATTTCAACAAAATGCTCCTGCTCATCGTGATAAACGTGCTTAAAACGAAGACAACCGTCAGCATCGGGATTAACTTTGTATTCAATAAGGTTGTTTCGTTCTTTATAGTCCCTGATATTACCCTGAGTAAGTGCTTTTACCCAGATTGTATACTCACCCTTGAATTCAACATGTGCACCGAGAGGCTTTATTGTAACCTCGGTTTCTTTTTCACACTCAAAAACTTTCGGGAAAATATCGTAATTAAAAAGCTCTAAAGAAACCATAATTAACCTCACTTAAGTTTTAATTCAGCATTGAAATCGTCAATTCCGTAATTGCCGACAGTATGCTTCATTGTTTCATAGAAATCAAGTTCTTCACCCTGTGAGCCTTTAATAGTTTTAACGAAAGGCTTTACTTTTTTGAAAAGACGAAGAAGCATATCACCTTCCGGTGTTCCTTCAACATAAGGCTGATTTCCGACAAAAACATAACGTACAAGTCCGATTGCAAAATCAGCAAATTTCACATTGCGGATAGATTTATCAACCTTTACAAAAAGTAACTTTCCTAACGTTCCGAGAGTTACTGTAGAAATCTTTCTGCCGAGGAAACGCATCGGCTTATCCATTGCAGGCTTGAACTTTATACCGATTTTTCTGCAGAATCTTTCCGGGTCATCCTTGATAGCGCCTACCATTATGTTAATCATTCTGTCAAACTGATCCTGAAGATACTGTTCGCCTGTTTTTCCGCCCTTGTCCCATTCAAATTCCGGAACAGGAATACTCTTTATTTCAACAGTGCTTTCGTCTTTGACTGTAACAAGGCGCATAAATGCCGGACAGCCTATAAGAGAGCCTGTGCACACATCAAAGAATTTATTACCTTTTTCAGTTTTCACTTCATTTATACTCTGGTTGTGCATATGACCTGTGAAGATAAGATGCACACCGTTATCTGCAAGAGTTTCAATGAGCTTTTTGCCGTTTTTCTGTCTTGCATCCGGGATAAGGTTCAGAATCGGCTGACCTGCAAGCACGGGATAATGCTCCATTGCAATCATCATTTTGCCATCCGCCTGAGCCTTCTTTGCCTGAGCTTCAATCCATGCAAGAAAATCATCGTCATACTCAACGTTTTTACGTCCGTCCATATCATTGCAGATTGAAATAAGGCGTACGTCATCCGAAAGATCAGCAACGTAAGACATATGCTCCTTATTGAATGCGATTGCATCGGTGTAACCGAAATCCTTATAAAGATCATATAACTCTGTAAACTTGGTTCCTTCGGGAGTTATTCTGCCGGTTTCGTTGAAAGCAAACGGTTTTTCGTTGAAATCGTGACCTGCAGTTACAACAAAAATCTTCTTACCTGTTTTTTCTTTGAAATCCTTGAGAAGATTTGAAAAAGCAATATTACTCTCCTTTTCACCGTTAAAGGAAAGGTCGCCTGCGATAAGGATGATATCAGCTTCATTGCACTTTTCAAGATAAGCAAATGCTGCTTCGTTTATAGCCTGAGTTTCTGCAAAACACTTCTGCTCAAGCTCCATAAACTCTTCGTAACCCTTACCGTATGCACCGAGAGAATTTTTAAAATAATGGGTATCCGTTACAAGGAAAAATTTAAGTTCTTTCATAAAAATACCTCTGAAAATTATAAATACATCAAGTTTAGTCTATCATAATTATTTCTTTTTGTAAATAAAATAGCTGTCAAAAAACATCGTCATTATGCATATATTTTATATGGTGATTTTATGATAATTGAAGTTGTACTTAATTCTTTATCAAATCTTTTGTTTTTTGCGCTGCACCTTTCAAGTGCAAGCTCGTTCCCGCCTCCGCTTTCCGCAAAGGATGAACGTGAATATCTTGTTGCGTATAAAAACGGAGATATGAACGCAAAGAACAAGCTGATTGAACACAACCTCAGGTTGGTTGCTCACATCATTAAAAAGTATTATTCAAACTCTGCACATCAGGATGACCTGATTTCTATCGGCACTATCGGACTTATAAAAGCGATAAACACATTTGACGTTGAAAAAGGCACACGCCTTGCTACATACGCCGCACGGTGCGTTGAAAACGAAATTCTTATGTATTTCCGAGCACAGAAGAAAACTGCACAAGATGTTTCTGTCAACGAACCTATCGACACGGACAGCGAAGGAAATCCCCTGACGCTTATGGATATCATAGCGACAGAGGATGAGATTATTGACGATATTTATAAAATGACGATGATAAAAAAGCTTCGCGGAGAAATTAAAAAAATCGATAACCCGCGTGAAAGAACGATTATCATTCTGCGTTACGGACTTGACGGTAACAAGCCTTTGACTCAGCTTGAGGTTTCCGAAAGACTTAATATATCAAGGTCTTATGTTTCAAGAATCGAGAAAAAGGTTCTTACACGATTAAAAAAAGCACTTGAAGATTAAAAGGAGTTGCAACAAAGGCAACTCCTTTTACTATTATTTGGATTTTCGTCTTCTGCGCTCTTTTGTGACAATCTTATCAAATGCCGCAAGTAAGCCCGGAAGAATAAAGATTATAAGTAGAATTGCAGAAAGGCAGCCGACAGAAACAGTCTGGCAGATCTGTGCAATAGTCGGATCAACGGGAGCGAATCCCATAACCGCCGTTACGAACACCATAATAAGACCTGATGTAAAAATCGTATGGCTTGCTCCTTCAAAAGCAGATTTCAGTGACTCAAGCACACCTTTCATCTTTCTATTTTCACGGTAATAGTTTGTGAAAAGTATGCCGTAGTCAATCGTTGCACCCATAAGGATACATTCAACTATGAGAAGTGCGAGGTAATACATACTGTAGCCACGAACACCGCTTGCAAACACAGTAACATAAACACCTGTCTGCACAAGAAGCACAAGCAGAAGAGGAATTACAACACTTCTGAAAGTGATTGCAACAACTGCAAAAATAGCCAATGCCGTCAGCAAGGTTATCATAAGCAGTTCCTTATCAAAGCTCTGCTGCATTTCATAGCTCATTGGTGAATTACCGATAACGTAATATTCCTTTTTGAGTGCACCGTCGCAGTCTGCCATAAGCTTATCGATAAACGCTGTTGTTTCTTCGTTTTCAAGAGCGAGCGATGTATCAATCATCATAAGAGAATTATTCTTACCTCTCATCTGTGAAACGCCGTCCTCAAGCTGACCCTTTGCACCAAGAATCTGTTCACGCATTGAATCGTCAATCATAACAGAAAATCGTTCATCGTTGAGCATATTGTCATAAAGATGGCTGAACAGCTCCTCAACAGTAAGCTTCCATTCGGGATTACTTTCCTTTACTGCTGAATAATAAAGATACATCAGCTTCATTGTGTTTTCGTTAAGCTCTTCGGAGAAGCTTCCGAGCAATTCTGCAAATTCTTTTGCTGTAAATGACTTATCCGCAACGATTGCATCAATAAGCTTTTCTGCCGTAACAACCAAATCTGCCATTCCGTCTTCGATAAATGCAGAGTAGTCTTTATTCGGAAGAATCTCGTTTGAAATAAAGCTGATAAAATCTGCGAGTGAAAGCTTCCATTTGCTTGTGTCGCCCTTTTCGGCTTTATAGAGCATAAAGAGCTGTCTTAACATAGGCTCTTCAAAGCCTACAGCTTCAGCCAATTCCGCTGAAGTAAAGCTTTTGCCGTTGACAACACCGTTTACGAGAGTTTCACCCGTTTCGATGAGTGCAAGATTTTCCTCACCCATAAGCGGAGCAAAGGTTTCTTTATTTTCACCGATAAAGCCGATTACCGTCTGCAAGGAGAGCTTTTTATCAGCACCGTTTTTATCAAAATCATAAACTGAATATAAGATTTTCACAAGTTCTGGTTCCATTGAAAGGATTTCCGCCGCATCCTGCCAGGTAAGTTTTTCTTCTGCTACAACAGCGTCAATCAGCTTCTGCATCATCGGAAGCCTTGATGCAAGTTCAGCACTCTCACTGCCTGACGGAATAATTCCCGATGCAGTTACCGCACCGTCGATAAACTCTTCGAGTGACATTGTTTTTGCACCAAAGAAAATAAATTTCACAAGGCTTTCCTCAACACCGAGCATTGAAGAAATTTCTTCTGCCGTACGCTGTTTCTGTACGGATTCTTTTGTTGCAAAGTGCTTGAGAATCCCTGCCTGCGATGCAGTTTCTGCATCAAGCTGTGAAGCGAACATCGGATTTGTAACAATTTCATCCGCAAGGTAATTTATAAGCTGTGTGGCTGTTATTGAAGGCGGAGAATAAGACTCTTCACCTGCATAGTAATAGGCATAAAGAAGCTTAGCCTGCTGTTCGTCAATACTGAGTTTGGCTGACATTTCTTCTGCCGTAATTTCAGCTGTTACCTTTTTCTTGTCGCTGAATTCAGAGAAAAGACCGAGCTGTGACTTCATTCCATCATCAATGAACGAGGAGAACATCTCATCTTTTGCGATATTGTTTACAACAAAATCCGCAAACTGCGACACAGTCATTGTTCCTGCATTTTCGCTTGTTTCGTTTGCAAAATAAAGCGACATAACCTGCTTTATCTGCTTTTCGTCCATTTCAAAAAGATCTGCAATTTCTTTTGATGAAAGCGGAGTTGTAAGCGACTCTTTATTTTCAAACTTTTCAAGCATACCTGCCTTGTCCTTCATCGAATCGTCAATGTAGGAAGAGAACATTTTGTTTGTCATAACATTCTGTGAAAGAAATCCGAGAACTTCACTCGCACGAAGTGATTTATCCTCATCACCTGCAAAACGGTCGTAATACAAAACAGAAAGAAGCGACGGATCGATACCCATATCCGCACCGAAGCTTTCAATCATCGAAACCATTTCGTTTGTTTTGAATGCCTTGCCGAGGGTTGTTGAATATCCGAGCACACTGTTCACCTTTTCGTGACCGGTAAGATCGTTAGCAATCTTTGCTATATTTTCTTCATCCGAATTGTTGTAGACCATAATTATAGGGTTGGATGAAGGGAAAATTTCTGAAATTTCATCCTCTTTTGCAATAGTATAGGTTATCGGAGTGATATTCTGAAGGAAATACATTGCAACAAACAGGACAACAAACACAACCGCTACAAGCTTTCTTGCCTTGAAACTGAAGCTTGCCACCTTACCCATAGGGATATGAAGTTCTTTTTTTGTTGTTTTGGTAACAGCCTTATCAAATATAAGAATAAGAACAGGCAACACCGTAAAGACGCAGAGCATACTGAACAATACGCCTTTTGAAAGAACAAGTCCGAGATCCTTGCCGATTGTAAAGCTCATAAAAACAAGCATAAGAAGACCGATAACAGTCGTCATACCGCTCGACGTTACGGAAGAAAAAGCGTTTACAAGAGCCTTTTTCATAGCTTCGTATTTATCTGCAGACGTTGTCTTTTCCTGACGGTAACGGTTCATAAGGATTATTGAATAGTCCATAGAAAGAACAACCTGCAGGATTGATGAGATGGAGAAAGTCATCTGCGAAACGTGTTCAAACATTATATTGCTTCCCATATTCAAAGCAATCGCTATACCGATAGTGGCAAGGAAAAGCACGGGTTCGAACCAAGATGCACACATCGCAAACAAAACAACCATCATAAGGGCGAATGCAACAACAATTACCCATAACGGAAGAGTAACACCCATTGCATCGTCGTTCTGATAAATTACACCCTTATCCCTGAATTCCCATCCGATTGTTTCTTCTATCGCGACTTCTTCGGGAGTATTGTATGCATATGATGTACTTACAGTAAACAAGGTATAGCCGTCCTTGTTATGTATATCCGGATTATAGGTAACGCTGTCAACGTTTTCAATTTCCGAGAGCTGAAGCTTAATATTGGTTTTTTCAACATCCGTCAGGTCTTTGAACATAACTCTGACCGTACTCGGAGTAGTCATATTCGGGAATTCTTCCGCAAGCACATTCATTCCCTGTTTCATTGAAGAATCGTCCGGGAGATATTTTGTCATATCCGTATTGACATTTACACCGGGTATCATGCAGACACACGCAATACACAGCGCAAGCATAACTCCCAGCACAAGATATCTTTTATCGACAATGAAATTGGCTATTCTTTTCATGCCAAACTCTCCCATTTTTAAAATTATATACATTATAAGCTTGTTGTAAGCAAATGTCAATATTCATATACACTTTTTGTTAAAGTGATGCTAAAAAACGACATATTTTTAAATTCATGTTGATATAGGACAAAAAAATACCGAAGCAACAAGTGCTTCGGTATTAGTTAATTATTGTAAATTAAGGATTATTCACCCTTCTTCTTGATGATGTCGTTAAGGATTACATAAAAATCCTCATCATCAACAGCACCCTTCTGCGGAGCCTTCTGTGCGCTTGTTACAACGGGAGGCTCGATCGGAGCAGTTGTTGCAGAACGCATCGGAGCTGCAGGAGCTGCAGTTGCCTTAAAAGCAGGGATTGAACCGAAATCTGCTTCTGAACCGCTGTCAAAACCTGTTGCAACAACAGTGATAACGATTTCGTCTTCGAGTTTTGAATCGAAAGCAACACCCCAAGTGATGTTTGCATCCGGATGTGCCTTATCTGTGATTGACTCACAAGCTGTTTCGATTTCTTCAAGACCGATGTCAGGTGAAGATGTGATGCTGATGATAACACCCTTAGCACCTGCGATTGATGTTTCAAGAAGCGGGCTTGATGTAGCCATTTCAGCTGCCTGAAGGCTCTTATCCTTACCCTTAGCTGTACCAACACCCATATGAGCGTAGCCAGCATCTCTCATTACGCTGCAAACGTCAGCGAAGTCGAGGTTAACAAATCCCGGAACCTTGATAAGCTCAGAAATGCTCTTAACACCCTGTGAAAGAACTTCGTCAGCAACAAGGAATGCCTCTGAAAGAGTCTTGCAACGGTCGCTGAGGAGCTTAAGACGATCGTTAGGAATAACGATAAGGCTGTCAACGTGCTCTGAAAGACGAGCGATACCCTGCTCAGCAAGTGTGCTTCTCTTCTTGCCTTCAAACTTGAAGGGCTTTGTAACAACACCAACAGTAAGGATGCCCATTTCCTTAGCGATCTGAGCTACTACGGGAGCTGCACCTGTACCTGTGCCGCCGCCCATACCTGCGGTGATAAATACCATGTCTGTGCCTTTAAGGATTGCAGCGATTTCCTCTTTGCTCTCCTCTGCAGCCTTTTCACCAACCTCGGGACGGCCGCCTGCGCCCTGACCGCGAGTTGACTTCTCACCGATCTGAATTCTGTGAGTTGCCTGTGAATTAACAAGAACCTGCTTGTCTGTGTTTACAACGATGAACTCAGCACCCTGCATACCCTGTGCAATCATTGTGTTAACAGCGTTACCGCCGCCGCCACCTACACCGATAACCTTTATCTGAACGGTGCTTTCAAAATCGTTATCAATTTCAAATGCCATTTTATTGACCTCCGTTTTTAAAATCTATAGTAATACATTTGCTATAATATCATACTTTCATATAGATTTCAAGCAAATTTATTATAAAAAGTTAAAATTTTTGTAATCTTTAATACCAATTCGGCATTAAACAAAGATTTATGCTACAGTAGTATTTCCCTCGGTATTTTCCTGACTCGGTTGTGTGGAAGTTTCTTCGTTTTCTTCCTCTTTCTGAGTCGTTGTTTCGCCATTTTCCTGTGCTACCGTATCTGTTGTCAGTTCTGTTATCGGTTCCGTTGTTTCTTCCTCAACGGGAGGTTCAAGCGAATCAAGCGGATTAACAAAAACCTTCTTAGGAATTGTAAGGTTCACTTCGGCAATCAGCTCAGGGTTTCTTTCATTTTCCTGTTCAATAGCCTTGATTCCGCCTCTGATTTTTTCGGTAAGATTATCCGAAGCTCCGAGAAGAAGTCTTAATCTGCCCTGATATATAAGCTTGATTGAGCTCTGCTGAGTAAGATCCATTTCGGTTATGTCCTTGAACATTCCTGCAGCCGTAAGCTCAGAAACAAGCTGATCGTAAATCTTCTTTTCATCTTCCTCCGAAAAAGCAAAAGCTTCACCCGGAGTTGCTGTTGCCCCTCCCTTAAGCTTAAGAAGCATAAGCTTGCTGTTTTCGGGAAGATTATTCTGCACCGCAAGCGTTTTGCCCTGTGCATCTGCGATTATACAACCGTCATCCGATGCAATAACAATTGCCGCCTTTGTTTCGGTGATTTTTATTGTAATCTTGCCTGAAATTGTTTTGGAGATAGCCGCATCCATAACATACGGAAGACTTTTTTCGATACGCTCTTCAACCTTTTTAAAGTTCGTGCGTACCATATTATCTCCGACATTAAGGCCCGATGCCATAACAATTTCTTTTTCACCGTATGTTGTACCCGTACCGGCAATTTTGATTGAGCTTATATTAAAAAGCACGGTCATACTAAGAGCAAGCACAACTGCAACAACGCCCAACGCTATACAGACCGCACTTAATATCTTACGGTTTCTTTTAACAATTTTCAGCCTTTTTTCGTATCTCTCTCTCGCTTCGGGTCGCATTCTTGCAACCTGTTCGGGTGAAAGCTCTTTCATAAATTATCCTTCCTTCGGATTACTGCTCCAATTGCAGAAAGATTTTCCGCAAAAGCTGCATATCCCCTGTCTATGTAACTGATTTTTTCAACCGTTGTCGTTCCTTCGGCACAAAGCCCCGCAACTACGAGTGCCGCACCTGCACGAAGGTCTGTTGAATTAACAAATGCACCCTGCAGGTGTTCAACGCCGTTAACGACGGCAATTTTATCCTGAGCCTTGATATCCGCACCCATCCGTCTTAATTCACCGATGTGTTTGAAACGGTTTTCAAAAATATTTTCACTTATAATCGTTATTCCCTTTGAAACTGAAGCAACAGCCATCATTATTGCCTGACAGTCCGTCGGAAAACCAGGATACGGCATTGTCTGTATTCTTTCAAAAGCCTTCAGTCTTTCGGGAGATGTTATTCTTAACTGTTTACCTGAGGTTTCAATTCTGCACCCTGCCTGTTCAAAGGCAGAAAACACGGGAGTTATGTGCGACGGTATTACCTCGTCAACAACCACAGTTGAACCCGTAACCGCTGCAGCAGCCATATATGTACACGCTACAATTCTGTCGGGCATAATCGCATACTGAGAAGAGTTGAAGCGTTCAACACCCTCAATAACCACGGTACTTTCCCCCGCACCTGAAATTCTTGCTCCGCAGGAATTCAGAAACATCGCAAGATCAACAATTTCAGGCTCTCTTGCGGCATTGATTATTGTTGTTACCGTGCCCGATTTCACGCTTGCAAGAATAATGTTTTCCGTAGCACCGACACTCGGAAACGGAAGAACTATCTTTCCGCCTTTTATTCTTCTGCATGTACAGCGGATTTCACCGTGGGATTCGGAAATATGCACACCGAGCTTCCGCATGGAAGTAAGATGTATGTCGATAGGACGAAGCCCTATGTCACAACCTCCGGGAGCCGATATCACAGCCTCACCAGTTGCACTTAACAATGCACCGAGAAAAATTATTGACGAACGCATTTCGCGCATAAGCACATCGCTTATTTTTCTTTGACTGAGGTTGCCTGCATCGACAAAAACCATTTCATCGGCACGTTGAACCTTACAGCCTAAGCACCTGAGTATTCTGATAGTTGAATCAATATCGCTCAGCTGAGGACAATTATGTATTACACAGGGTTTTCCGACCGCAACAGTAGCGGCAAGAATCGGCAAAGCACTGTTTTTAGCACCCTGCGTTTTTACCGTTCCGCCAAGGCGGTTGCAACCCTCGATTATGTACTGTCCCATATACTCACCCTTTCGGAAATATCATCTGTTGTCAGTTTATGATATAGCCGAAAAAGTGTTAATTTATTTAACTATTTCACAAATGCAGGAAACGATTCGCTCTGTTGCATCGTAGATAGCCATCTTCTTTGCATTCGCACCAAGCTCTTCGAGTCTGCTTCTGTCTGCGAGCAAGCTGTCGATTTCCTTGATAAGACGCTCACCTGTAAAATCTTTTTCTTCGATGAGTATTGCCGCGTTATTCTTGACAAGCTCCATCGCATTATAATACTGGTGATTTTCAGCCGCATACGGATACGGCACAAGAATTGAAGGCTTACCCATTGCCTGAATTTCGCTGAGTGAGCTTGCACCTGCACGGCAGATTACAAGGTCTGCAGCTGCCATACAACGGTGCATATCGTTGATATATTCACGAAGCATAATATGCTTGTTTTCTTCGAGATTAATATTCTTTTCTTTTTCTATAACATCAAACATTCCTACACCTGCTTTACCTGTTGCATGCAGGAAGTAGCAATCCTTACGTTCATATCTTTCTTCAATAAGCTGAGTTACGGCATTGTTGATAACTCTTGCACCGAGGCTACCGCCCATTGAAAGAATCACCGGACGTTCATCCACACCGAGTTCGGCACGTGAAAACTCACGGTCAGCATTGATAAGCTCTCCTCTTACGGGAAGACCTGTTACAACACACGGATTTTTCGGTTGCATATACTTTTCAGCTTCAGGAGCTGTTAGCATAACCTTATCAACAAGCTTTGCAAGTGCCTTGTTTGTTACACCCGGAAAAGCATTCTGCTCGTGAATTGCCGTCGGGATGCCGAGCTTACAAGCAGTTCTGAGAACAGGACCGCCAACGTAACCGCCAAAGCCGAGAACAACATCGGGACCGAATTCCTTGATTATCTTCTTCGCCTGAGAAGATGATTTCACAAGCTTGATTACAGTACCGATATTCTGTTTGATTCCGCTCGGTGTCAGGTCACGGCTGAAGCCCTGAATATCTATTGTTTTAAAATCATACCCTGCGGCAGGCACAAGCTGTGCTTCCATTTTAACAGCTGTACCGACAAAAAGAATCTGTGCCTTCGGATAGTTTTCTCTTATATAACCTGCAACTGCGAGTGCGGGATTGATGTGACCGCCTGTACCGCCTGTTGCGATGAGGATTTTTTTGTTGTTTAACATTTTTGTCACCTCTTAGGATTTCTCGGGCCTGTTCTTGAAACACCAAGAACGAGTCCCATTTCCACCATAAGTATTACTAATGCCGTTCCGCCGTAGCTGAAAAACGGAAGCGAGATACCTGTATTCGGAATCATATCCGTAACAACAAGAATATTCAGAACAGACTGAATTCCTACCTGAAGGGAAATTCCGAGAACGAGCAATCTTTCGTACATACTCTTTGTTTTTGCCGCAATCATAAAACCTCTTGCAACAAGAGCAAGGAACATAAGAATAATTATCATACTGCGGAAGAAACCGAGTTCTTCACCGACAATTGCAAAAATGAAGTCATTGTGAGGTTCAGGAATGTAAAGGAATTTCTGTCTTGAATTTCCGAGACCGAGACCGAAGAGTCCGCCCGAGCCGAGAGCGTAAAGCGACTGGTTGGTCTGCCATCTTGTGCCTGTGTCTGTATAATCTTTTTCAAAGAAGCCTGTGATTCTCTTGAGCTGATAAGGACTGAGAATCTGTTCACGGAAGATTACGAAAACAGCAATCAGAAGTACACCCGCCGCAAAGCCGAGGATAAACCATCTTCTGTCCATACCGCTGAGGAAAAGGATTCCGATACCCATTGCAAAAATCATTACGAAACAGGAAAGATGACTTTCAGCGAAAACAAGAAGACTTACGACAATAACAATTCCGAAATAAAGAAGAGGAGCAAACATATTCTGATCAAGGAATTTCTTGCCCTTTTCAAGTCCCCACGAGAGTCCGATTATCATCGCAAGCTTTCCGATATCTGACGGTTGGAAGGACGATGCTGTTCCGGGGATCGGCATCCAACGTTTGATGTCGGGATTTTCAGGAACAGGTACATAATAGAAGAGAACCGCGACAAGCAGTACAAAACCGACCACGCTGATAGGTATTGCAAACTTCTTTATAAACTGCGGATTGATTTTTGAAATTATAAACATTACAACAAGTCCGAACAGTGCAAAAGTTCCCTGCTTTGCAACATAGTGATACGGATCATTATTATGGAATCTGCCCCAGACATAGCTTGCAGAAGCCATCATAATTAGTCCTGTTGTGAGAAGTGCGATAACAAGGAAAAGATATATTATGTCAAAACCGCCGTCGACGAAAACCCTTACGCCACCTATGGTCAGATTCCAGAACGGACTTCTTTTTTTAGCAGTTTTTTTGTTTTCTTCCCGGGCTGTTTCTCTGAGCTCTGACGTAGACATAAAACCACTTCTCCTTTCAAAGATTTGTTTAAAATTATACTGTAAAACCGCCGTAATACATTACGACTACACCTATTATACCCGCAATAAGGTTTACTGTGCAGAAAACTGCATCAATTTTCTTCTCGCTCCAACCGCACATTTCAAAGTGATGGTGAATAGGAGCCATTTTGAAAATACGTTTACCGTGAGTAATTTTATAATAGCCGATCTGAATAACGTCAGAAAGTGCTTCAATAACATAGATAAAGCCTGTAAGAATAAGGATAACAGGACAATCAAGTGCATAAGCGATTGCAACAACCATACCGCCGAGGAACATTGAGCCTGTATCGCCCATAAATACCTTTGCAGGGAATTTGTTCCAGATAAAGAATCCGATACAACCGCCAAGGAGAGCCGCCGCAAGAACGCCCACACCGAGGAACTTGTGAATAACGGCAATTGCGATAAACGAAACTGCAGCCGTTGCAGTAACGCTTGAGCAAAGGCCGTCAATACCGTCTGTGAAGTTTACGGCATTGATAGCACCGTAAATTACACAAACACCGAGAACCCAGAACCAGATTCCGAGATCAACCTTACCGATAAAAGGAATGAACATATACGGATCCTTACCCATTGCAAGGAAAAGACTTGTAAGATAGCCTGCACAGATAGCAACCTGAGCGATTGACTTCTGAACAATTGAAAGACCAAGGTTACGCTTTTTTACAACCTTGATATAGTCATCTGCGAAACCGACAAGACCGAACATAAGAGCCATTATAAGTCCTGCCCAGATTTTTGTATTCATATCGCCTGTAAGCTCAAGCTTATTGCCTGTAACATAATTCACAACAAGCATAGCAGCTGCTGAGAAGAAAATACCGATAATAAACATTATACCGCCCATTGTCGGTGTACCCTGCTTACTCTTGTGCCATTTCGGACCTTCTTCAAGGATTGTCTGACCGAATTTGAGCTTTCTGAGCCACGGAATAATACCAAAGCCGAGGATTGCTGTTATACCGAGTGCCGCAACACCGCTTAAAATCATTGTAAGAATACTGTTCATTTTCTTCACTTGCGTACTGAAGTACGCTACCCCTTTCTTTAAACTCAGTTCATTCTGCCGTAAAGGTTGTTTATTACATCTTCAAGTGCCATACCGCGGCTTGCTTTGAAAAGAACTGCATCACCTTCACCGAGAATTTCAAAAAGAGCATCTGCAAGCTCATTTTTATCAAGGAAGCTCTTTACAACAGGAACACCGCATTCAGTTGCCTTTGCCGCAGTTTCAAGTGACCTTTCACCGTAAGTCATAAGAACATCTATCTTATTCTTTGCTGCAACAAGACCTGCATTTCTATGAGCTTCAACGCTGATTGTGCCAAGCTCAAGCATATCACCGAGAACAGCAATTTTTCTGTTCGCATTTACTGTTGAAAGCATCTTGAGAGCTGCCTGCTGAGAATCGGGACTTGCATTGTAACAGTCTTCGATAAATCTTATTCCGTTGACTACCTTCACACGCTGACGCATTCCCGAGGGCTCATATTTCTTAAGTCCGTCAGCCGCCTGCTGAGGTGTTACCCCAAGCTGAAGTCCTGTTCCGAAGGCTGCAAGAGCATTGTAAACGTTGTGAATACCGATTGTCGGGATTGTAACATTCTGCACCTTTTCACCGTCGTAAATTATATTAAAGTTTGTTGTGTCGTCCTTCTGAACGATATCTGTTGCTCTGAAATCACAGAACTTATCGTTGATTCCGTAGTAGAATACGGGATGATTTTCGATTTTCGCACTTGCGAGGTACGGGTCGTCACCGTTTAACATAATCGGTGCACCTTCGCGAAGACCGTCAAGAATTTCAAGCTTTGCCGCACAGATATTTTCACGTGAGCCAAGGTTTTCCATATGTGAAACACCGATGTTGCTGATTATCGCAATTGTTGGCTCTGCTGTTTTTGACAAGACAGAAATTTCGCCCTTATTGCTCATTCCCATTTCGATTACAGCCGCCTGAGTATCTTCCTCAAAACGCATAAGTGTACGCGGAAGACCGATATCGTTATTGAGGTTACCCTCAGTCTTTATCGCATTGTACTTCTCGCTGACAACCGCCCAGGTCATTTCCTTTGTTGTTGTCTTTCCGACACTTCCTGTAAGACCCACAACGGGAATATCAAAAGTGTTTCTTAACCAGTTTGCAAGACGGAGAAGTGCAAGTCTTGTATCGTCAACCTTTATGAACAAGCCTTCACAGTCAACGTCGTGGTGAATCATTGCGGCTGTTGCACCGTTTTCGAGAGCACTTTTTGTAAAATTATGTCCGTCAAAGTTTTCACCGTGAATTGCAATATAAAGCAAGCCCTCTTCGCACAGTCTGCTGTCTATACAGATTCCGTTAATTTCCGCCTCACCTGTTGCGGTTCCGCCTACTGCGGCGGCGATTTCACTTAACATTAATCTTTTCATTTTCAAAACCTCGCCTTGTCTTCCAACAATTTTCTTATTATTTCTCTTTCGTTAAAGTATATTTTCTGTGTACCGAGTATCTGATATTTTTCGTGACCTTTTCCTGCTATCAGCACGGTATCCCCCGCTTTCGCAGAGTAGAGTGCAGATTTTATTGCAAGCTTGCGGTCAGTAATTTTATAATAATTCTTTGCCTCTATCCCCTGAACGATTTCATCAATGATAGTTTCGGGAGTTTCGGTTCGCGGATTATCCGATGTGACAAATACAAAATCCGAATTTTCACTCGCTATTTTACCCATAAGAGGTCGTTTTTCTTTATCTCTGTCGCCACCGCAACCGAAAACGGTAATAAGCCGTCCGTTATAAACGGTACCGAGTGTCTTAAGTGCATTTTCAAGCGAATCAGGCGTATGGGCATAGTCGATTATCACATTTATTCCGAGCTGATTTTCAACCTTTTCCATCCGTCCTGCTATGCCGTCAAAGCGTGCAACCGCACGCACCGCTCTGTCCGTATCAACGCCGAGCGTATTTGTTACCGCCAAAGCACCAAGCGAATTATAGACCGAAAATCTGCCGAGACCGTCAAACGTAACGTAGTGTTCTTTTCCTTTGCTGTTAAGTCTGTAGCTTACACCGTCAGACGAAAGATTCAGCTTATCGGCAAAGAAATCTGCTTTTCCTTTTACTCCGTAAGTAACAACCTTGCCGACAGCGTGATTCTGCATAAACTCCGAAAATTCATCATCGGAATTTATAACCGAAACCTTACTGTTTTCAAACAAAACAGCTTTAGCTTCCGCATATTCCTGCATCGACTTGTGATAGTCAAGATGCTCGGGAGAAAGATTTGTAAAAACCGCACAGTCGAAGTTAATTCCGTAAACCCTGAGCTGTGCCAGAGCTTGTGAAGAAACCTCCATTACACAGGCTTCACAGCCTGCTATCTTCATCAGCATAAGATATCTGTGAAGATCGGCAGGATCAGGAGTTGTCAGGTCTGCAGGATATTTCTCTTTGCCGATTACGACATTCACCGTCCCGATAAGACCCGTTTTACAGCCCGAGCTTTCAAGAATCTTTCTTATTATGTAAGAAGTTGTGGTTTTTCCGTTTGTGCCTGTCACGGCAATCATACGAAGCTTTTTATGAGCTGAACCGTAAAACGCCGCACTGATTTGTGCATAAGCTTTCCTTGAATTTTCAACAATTATTGAATTTTTAATTCCGATGTCACGTTCGCATATTACGGCAACAGCACCTCTGTCCATCGCCTTCTGTGCAAAGTCGTGACCGTCGCATCCATTTCCCCTAATGCACACAAACAATCCCGAATTTCTTACTTTTTGAGAATTTTCCGTAATGTTTGTAATTTCAGGGTCAGTTGTGTAAACATTCTTTGTTTCAACATCCTGTAACAAAGCACTGAGCTTCATCCAAAACGCCTCCGAAATTTTCTGTTTACACGTCCTTGATTTTAATGGTCCGAAACACCTGACGTTGTTCTGAAGAATACCGTCAGAGTTGAACCGCTTTCTATTTCTTTATCTTTCGGAACGCTTTGTCTGTAAGCAACAAGTCCTGAAGCAGACAAGGCATTACCTGAAATTCTGATATTAAGACCAAGGTTTACGGCTTCATAATTCACCTGTGATACCGTCATTCCCGTAAAGTCGGGAACAATTACCTTGGATTTTTTCGCATTTTCTTCTGTGTAGACAACAACAACGCCGTCCTGCGGAATAAACTGGCTGTATGCAGGCATCTGCGAAATAACAGTTTCTCCTCCGCCCACAATCTTAAGCTTAAGATTTGACTCTTTAAGCGTTGCTCTTGCGTCGCTTACTGTTTTACCTGAAAGGTCAGGCACTTCAACATCGAGCTTACCTTTTTCTGACTCATTGTACTGTCTTTCAACATTGAGGAAGGTAAGTGTTTTTTCAATCACTTCCGCTGCAACAGGTGCCGCAACAGCACCGCCGCCTGTCTGTCCCTGAGGTTCGTTTACAACGATGATGATCGAAATTTCAGGGTCGTTAGCCGGTGCACAACCTGCAAAAGATGCAATATATTCGCCTGTTGCACCTGTCGGACCAAGAACGTCTGATGTTCCTGTTTTACCTGCAACTCTGTAGCCTGCAACGTAAGAGTTTTTAGCTGTACCCTTAGTTGAAACTTCTTCCATTGAAGCGATAATAAGATCTGACGTTGATTCAGAGATAACCTGACGTTTTACAACAGGCTTTGTTTCGCTGATAACGTTGCCCTTTTCATCAAGAGTTTTTGCCACAATGTACGGTTGCATAAGCTTTCCGTCATTGACAACAGCATTGATTGCATTAAGCACCTGAATCGGTGAAGCCTGGAATGACTGACCGAACGAGGAACTAGCAAGGTTGACGGATGTCATATTGTCGCGAGCATGGTAGTTGATTCCTGCCTTCGGAAGGGCTTCGGCACCAAGATCGATGCCTGTTTTTTCCGTGAATCCGAATGCTTCGAAATATTTATAAAACGTATCAACACCAAGACGTTGACCGATTGTAATAAAATACGGGTTACAGGAATTCATAAGACCCTGAGTAAGAGTCTGTGTGCCGTGACCTGAATGGTTATGGCAGTAATAACGTCTGTCCGCGATATGTATACTACCTGAGCAGTTGAATGTTTCATCGTATTCAACAACGTTTTCCTCAAGACCTGCAGCCATTGTGATTACCTTGAAAACAGAACCCGGGTCGTAAATATCGCTGACAGCTCTGTTTCTCCACTGCTGATACATAGCCTGATTATACGCTTTTTTTCGCTCGGTTTCGTCTTCAATCGCTGTTATATTATCAATTGTACGCTGATCATAAATTGTATAAGGATCGTTAGAATCAAACGAAGCCTGAGTTGACATTGCAAGAATCGCACCGGTATCAACATCCATTACGATACCTGTGCAGGATTTACAGTTACTTGTCTGATAACACTGATAAAGGGCTTCTTCAAGATAACGCTGAATTGTTTCGTCGATTGTAAGCACAAGGCTTGTTCCCTGTGTCGGCTCGTAAAGAGTCTGATACGCGATACTGTTCATTACGGAATTGTTAGCCTTTGTTGAAATAAGACGGCCGTCAATGCCGGTAAGAGTAGCGTTATACTTTGATTCAAGTCCCGAAAGACCGACGTTGTCTGTACCTACACAACCGAGAATCTGTGAAGCAAGTGTCGAATACGGATAATATCTCTTCACATCATCCTCAACACTGATAACACGAGAAAAATACCACGGTTTCTCACCTTTTACACCTGTTTCATATGAGGTTTCAAGGAAAGCAAGAACCTTATCACGAATATCTTTTTCAACCTTGTTTGCAAGTGCAAGGTTGTTGTATCCCGTTTTAGTTGCCTTTTCGACAATTGTTTCGCGTTCGATGCCGAGAATTTCAGACATCGTATCAAAAACGATATTCTTTGCCGCTTCGGGGAAATGCTGCAATTCGCTCGGATTCATCGTAATTTTCCACGCAGATGCACTCTGAGCGAGAACAGTCATATTTCTGTCGTAGACTATGCCTCTGTTTGCAGGTACAACTGTATCGTTGAGCTGCTGCTGTTCAGCAAAGTGCTTGAACATATCCGCCTGAAAAATCTGTGCTTTTGCAAGGCCGATGAAAGGAAAAACAAGACCTACAACGAGAAAAACGGCAAGAACGCCCCATATCCTCGACTTAACACCTTTAGTCAGGATTTTACGGGGCTTGAAGAAGCGTATTTTCTTTAATTTAAGCTGATTTTTCAACGCAGCTACCTTCCCTTCACATAAAAAAAGTAACGTAAAAATTCTCTCTATAAAATCACTCTAAGGGCGGATATAAATCCGCCCTTTTTACTGTCATAAATTTATATGTTTTATGTAACTTGTACTATACATAATACACCTGTGTTACTGAGTCAACTGTGCACCGCTTTCATCCGAAATGTCAAAGTACTCAACCTGATAGCTTTCCCTTTTAACCATTCCGAGTTCTGACTGTGCATACTCTTCAATTTTATCCATTGACATCATTGAGTTATACTTCATCTTCAATGAAATATTTTCGCTTTCAACAACGCTCAATTCATTCTGCTTTTTGGTAAGGTCAATCTGAAGATTTGTCAGCTGTACATGGCAGACAATGATTGCACCGATTGTAAGAAACATTGTAAGAGCAAAAGCACAGGCTCTGATTGCCATTTTTGTGCTTTCACGTGCTTCCTGAGCTGTCTGCATTCTGCTGACAGGCTTTGTTTCAAGGAGCTTCGGCTTCTGTATTCTCTTTTTAGGCGTTTCCTGCGGTACATATGCATTCTTCTGCACATCAAACAAATCAAGATCGAGTGCAAGCATTTCGTTATTAGCCATGGCCGTTAACTCCTTTCATTTATCTGTTTCCTTATCAGAGCTTTTCAACCGCACGAAGCCGTGCACTGTGTGCTCTGAAATTTTCATCCACTTCATTCATTGACGGAGCCTTCGATTTGAACGGTAACCTACCCTTCGGAGTGTTTCCGCATACACATACCGGAAACTGCGGTGGGCAGGTGCAACCTTCACAGAATGAATTGAAACGTTTTTTCACCATTCTGTCTTCCAATGAATGGAAGGTTATGATTGCCAATCTGCCTGAAGGATTCAGCACATCGAACATATCGTCAAGTGCTTTTTCAAGCTTTGTTAGCTCCTGATTTACTTCGATTCTTAATGCCTGGAACGTTTTTCGTGCCGGATGTCCGTCACGCTTCGCCTTCATCGGCATTGAAGCTTTTATGATTTCAACCAACTCAAAGGTTGTTTCGATCGGTTTATTTTCTCTCGCTTTAACAATGTTTTTAGCGATTGACGGAGCGAATTTTTCCTCTCCGTAAGTATAAATAATACGTCTTAATTCCGCTTCAGAGGCGTTATTTACGATATCTGCCGCACTCATACCTGACATTGACATACGCATATCAAGCGGTGCATCTTTATGGAAAGAAAAGCCTCTGGCATCGGTGTCGAGCTGATGGGAACTAACGCCCAGATCCGCCATCACACCGTCGACACCAATGATGCCAAGGTTATTGAGAACTGATCTGATATTGACGAAATTATCGTGAACAACCACGACATTCGGGTTGTTTTCAAATCTTTTTGTAAGAACCGCTATAGCTTCGGGGTCCTGATCAATAGAAATAAGCTTTCCTGTCGTCAGTTTTTCGGCAACAGCTGAACTGTGACCGCCACCGCCTGCCGTACAGTCAACGTAAATCCCGTCAGGCTTCACATTGAGAGCATCAACGGTTTCATAAAATAAAACGGGAATATGTTTGAAATCCGACATCAGAACGGCAAGACAACGTCAACAACCTTATCCTTAGCAAGTTGCTGTTCGTATTCTTCCTTATCCCAGATTTCTGCACGAGGACCGATACCGATTGTAACAATTTCCTTTTTAAGGTTTGCTGCTTCAACAAACTTTGCAGGTAAAACAAATCTGCCCTGTGCATCAAGGTCGTATACCTTTGAATTTATTGAGAAATGTCTTTGAAGATCTGTTCTGTCGACCCCGTCATCAACATAGGCAATCTTATAAACCATCTCATCCCATTCGGAAGTGACATAAAGTCGCAGACATTTTTCGTTCGGCTTGTGGTAAATGGTGAACGACTGTCCGTAGAGGGAATCTTTAATTTTTGCAGGCATAATTATACGGTTATTCGAGTCTATTGAATGAAAATACTCGCCGTTAAAGTGCATATTCTTTGCATCCTGCATCATTTTCCCTCCATTTCACATCAAAATTAATGACTTTTACTCCATTTACATCCATATTATAATTCCTGTTAGTCCAAAAGTCAATAAAAATTATGCATTTTTTCTAAAAATTCCGCAAAATTTTTTATGCAATTTTTGGTAAAAATAAAACCTGCCGTGTGGCAGGCCAAAAAATAAGCACTATGCCCCGAAGAGCATAGTGTATTATTGATTATTAATGATTAATCGATTTTGCTGAGAAGTTCTGCCATAACTGTGTTAGGAGCATCTTCCTTTTTCTTAAGCTGAACCTCAGAATAGCACTTCATACCTGTACCTGACGGAAGAAGTTTACCGATAATAACATTTTCCTTAAGACCCATAAGAGGATCAGTCTTACCCTTGATAGCTGCATCTGTAAGAACACGTGTTGTTTCCTGGAATGATGCTGCAGAAAGGAATGACTCTGTTGCAAGTGAAGCCTTTGTGATACCCATAAGAGTCGGGATGCATGTTGCATAGTTCGGCTCCTTGCCTTCTGCCTCTGCCTGTGCCTTAACCTTATCGTTAGCTGTGTAGAATTCGTGCTTCTCAACAACTGAACCCGGAAGGAAGTTTGTATCGCCGGCATCGTCAATCTTAACCTTACGCATCATCTGACGAACAATAACTTCGATGTGCTTATCGTTGATATCAACACCCTGTGTACGGTATGTTCTCTGAACTTCACGGATAAGGTAATCGTGAACAGCTTCTACACCACGGATAGCAAGGATATCGTGCGGGTTCGGAGCACCGTCTGTAAGTGCCTGACCCTTTGTAACCTTGTCGCCTTCCTTAACGATTTCACGGAAGCCGTACGGGATAAGGTATGCCTTTGATTCGCCGTTCTCATTATCTGTGATAACAACGTGACGGCTCTTCTTGATTTCTTCGAATGAAACCACACCTGAAATTTCTGAAAGGATTGCGAGTGACTTGGGTTTTCTTGCTTCGAAGAGTTCTTCGATACGCGGAAGACCCTGTGTGATATCGCCTGCGTCCTTAGCACCACCTGTGTGGAACGTTCTCATCGTAAGCTGTGTACCGGGCTCACCGATTGACTGAGCAGCGATGATACCAACAGCCTCACCTACTGTTACAGGTTCACCTGTTGCAAGGTTTGAACCGTAGCACTTGATACATACGCCGTGCTCTGCCTTACAAGTAAGGAGTGAACGGATAACAACTGCAGCTGATGAGCCTTCCTCTGCCTCGCCTGCATCAATCTTAGCCTGATGTTTAGCCTTAGCATGGTCAGCAACAACCTTTGCTTCGATGTCTGTCATCATCTTGTCCTTAGACATAATGACTTCGCCTGTATCTGTATCAATATAATCGTTGAGGAGATAACGTCCTGTAAGACGCTCTGCAAGGTCAACGATCTTTCTGTTGCCGTGGAAGATATCGTAAACTTCGATACCCTCATCGCAACCGCAATCTTCATCGTGGATGATGCATTCCTGTGAAACGTCAACAAGACGACGTGTAAGGTAACCTGAGTCAGCTGTACGAAGAGCTGTATCGGCAAGACCTTTACGAGCACCACGGGAAGAAATGAAGTATTCAGAAATATTAAGACCTTCACGGTAGTTAGCCTTGATGGGTACTTCGATTGTCTTACCTGCTGTGTTAGCGATAAGACCACGCATACCTGCAAGCTGACGAAGCTGTGAATCGTTACCACGGGCACCGGAATCAAGCATCATATTGATCGGGTTGTACTTGTCAAAGTTAGCCTTGAGTTCCTTAGCAACTTCCTGTGTACAAGCTTCCCATACTTCGATGATTCTGTCTGAACGTTCTGACTCAGTGATAAGACCGCGGTCATAGTTTCTGCTGATTTTATCAATCTTAGCTTCTGCTTCTGCAAGAAGTTCAGCCTTCTTCGGCGGAATTGTTGCGTCGCAGACAGCAACTGTGATACCGCTTCGTGTTGAATGTGTATAACCCTGAGCCTTGATATTATCAAGCATTTCAGCTGCAACTGCTGTACCGTGAACACGGATACATCTGTCGATAATCTTACCGAGGTTACCCTTCTTAACAAGGAACTCAACCTCAAGTCTGAACATGCTGTCGATATCTTCAGGATTACGCTCAACAAAGCCGAGGTCCTGAGGAATCGGGTTGTTGAAAATAATCTTACCAAGAGTTGTAGGAACAAGTCTTGTATATTCAACGCCGTTGATTGTCTTTGTCATACGGACTTTGATTGATGAATGAAGAGTGATTGTTCCGTCGTCGTAAGCCATAGTAGCTTCATCAACGCTGCGGAAAGCCTTACCCTCACCGGGTTCACCCGGCTTTTCAAGTGTAAGGTAGTATGAACCGAGGATCATGTCCTGTGTAGGAACAGCAACAGGACGTCCGTCTGAAGGTTTCAAAAGGTTATTAGCAGCAAGCATAAGGAAGCGAGCCTCAGCCTGTGCTTCTGCTGAAAGAGGTACGTGAACGGCCATCTGGTCACCGTCGAAGTCAGCGTTGAAAGCTGTACATACGAGCGGATGAAGCTTGATTGCTCTACCCTCTACAAGAACGGGTTCAAAAGCCTGGATACCAAGTCTGTGAAGTGTCGGAGCACGGTTAAGCATTACCGGGTGATCCTTGATAACGATTTCAAGTGCGTCCCATACTTCGGGATGTGCCTTTTCAACCATCTTTCTTGCAGACTTAACGTTACCTGCCTTTTCTGTTTCAACAAGACGCTTCATTACGAAGGGCTTGAAGAGTTCGAGTGCCATTTCCTTGGGAAGACCGCACTGATAAAGCTTGAGTTCAGGACCAACAACGATAACTGAACGGCCTGAGTAGTCAACACGCTTACCGAGAAGGTTCTGACGGAAACGACCCTGCTTACCTTTAAGCATATCTGAAAGAGACTTGAGAGCTCTGTTGCTCGGACCTGTAACAGGACGTCCGCGACGGCCGTTATCGATAAGAGCATCAACAGCTTCCTGAAGCATTCTCTTTTCGTTACGAACGATGATATCGGGAGCACCGAGTTCAAGAAGCTTCTTAAGACGGTTGTTACGGTTGATAACACGACGGTAGAGGTCGTTGAGGTCAGATGTTGCAAAACGTCCGCCGTCAAGCTGAACCATCGGTCTGATTTCCGGAGGAATAACCGGAACAACGTCAAGAATCATCCATTCAGGCTTGTTGCCTGATGTACGGAAAGCTTCGATTACTTCAAGACGCTTGAGAGCCTTAGCTCTCTTCTGACCTGAAGAATTGAGAAGCTCTTCACGGAGTTCTACTGCAAGTGACTCAAGGTCAACTTCTGCAAGAAGCTCTTTAATAGCTTCAGCACCCATACCTGCCTTGAAGTCATCTTCATATCTTTCACGGTATTCTGTGTAAGCTTTTTCATCAAGAATCTGCTTCTTTTCAAGCGGTGTGTCACCCGGATCAGTTACGATGTAAGATGAGAAGTAAAGAACCTTCTCAAGATTACGGGGTGTAACGTCAAGTACAAGACCGATTCTTGACGGGATACCCTTAAAATACCAGATGTGAGAAACAGGTGCTGCGAGTTCGATGTGACCCATACGTTCACGACGAACCTTAGCCTTTGTTACCTCAACTCCGCATCGGTCACAGACGATGCCCTTGTGGCGTACTCTCTTGTACTTACCGCAGTGACATTCCCAGTCCTTTGTGGGTCCGAAGATCCTTTCGCAGAAAAGACCGTCTTTTTCGGGTTTAAGGGTACGATAGTTTATTGTTTCGGGCTTTGTTACTTCACCGTAAGACCATTCTCTAACCTGGTCAGGTGAAGCAAGTCCGATTTTTATTGATTCAAAGGTATTGTTTTCCAAAATAACTGCCCCTTTTCCTTAAATCTATATCAATTGTGTAGCAAACGCTGATTATTCGTAGTCGTCCTCTGCATCCATATCCATGCCGAAATCATCTTCATAGCTTTCAGCGAACATATCTGCGAACTCGTCGATTTCCTCATCGTTTGCGATAGGATTGCCCTCTTCATCTTCAAGCTCATAACCTTCGGCACTTTCAGCATCGTTTACGTGTGTGAATGCCTTGTCATCTGAAGGAGCAAAGCCCATATCGTCGTCAAAGTTCTGCTTGAGGTCAATCTCCTGCTGATCCTTATCGTATACACGAACATCAAGACCGAGTGACTGGAGTTCCTTAACAAGAACCTTGAAGGATTCGGGAATACCTGACTGCGGGACATTGTTGCCCTTTACAATAGCTTCATAAGTCTTTACACGACCAACAACGTCGTCAGACTTAACTGTAAGAATTTCCTGAAGAGTGTAAGCTGCACCGTAAGCTTCAAGTGCCCAAACTTCCATTTCACCGAAACGCTGACCACCAAACTGAGCTTTACCGCCGAGAGGCTGCTGTGTAACGAGTGAGTAAGGACCTGTTGAACGAGCGTGAATCTTATCATCAACAAGGTGCAACAGCTTGAGGTAATACATGATACCAACTGTTACAGGGTTATCGAAGCGACGGCCTGTACGTCCGTCGATAAGGATTGACTTACCGTCTTCACTGAGACCTGTTTCACGGAGAGCTGCTCTGATATCTTCCTCGTGAGCACCGTCGAAGACCGGAGTCATAACCTTCCAGCCGAGGTGACGTGCTGCGAAACCGAGGTTAACCTCAAGAACCTGACCGATGTTCATTCGGGAAGGAACACCGAGGGGGTTAAGAACGATATCAAGCGGAGTACCATCCTCGAGGAAAGGCATATCTTCCTGCGGAAGGATTCGAGAAACAACACCCTTGTTACCGTGACGACCAGCCATCTTGTCACCTACAGAAAGCTTACGCTTCTGAGCGATGTAGCAGCGTACAACCTTGTTTACGCCGGGGCTGAGCTCGTCGCTGTTCTCTCTTGTGAACACTTCAACGTTAACAACGATACCGTATTCACCGTGAGGAACTCTGAGTGATGTATCACGTACTTCCTTAGCCTTTTCACCAAAGATAGCACGGAGAAGTCTTTCTTCAGGAGTAAGCTCTGTTTCACCCTTAGGTGTAACCTTACCAACGAGGATATCGCCTGAGTGAACTTCAGCACCGATACGAATGATACCTCTTTCGTCGAGGTCTTTAAGAGCGTCATCACCTACGTTCGGGATATCTCTTGTAATTTCTTCAGGTCCGAGCTTTGTATCTCTTGACTCTGTTTCATACTCTTCAATATGGATTGATGTGTAGACGTCATCTCTTACGAGCTTTTCATTGATGAGAACGGCGTCCTCGTAGTTGTAGCCTTCCCATGTCATGAAGCCAATAAGAGCATTCTTACCAAGTGAAATTTCACCGTGGTCAGTTGCGGGACCGTCTGCGATAACATCGTCTTTTTCAATGTGCTGGCCGATAGCAACGATCGGCTTCTGATTGATACATGTACCCTGGTTAGAGCGCATGAACTTTGTAAGATTGTATCTGTCGATCTGACCGTCAATATCCTTCTGAATTTCAATGAAATCAGCATTTACGTGGATAACTGTACCTGCGTTACGGCAAAGAACAACTGTACCTGAGTCAACAGCTGCCTTATATTCCATACCTGTACCAACGATCGGAGAATCTGTCTTAAGAAGAGGCACTGCCTGACGCTGCATGTTTGAACCCATGAGTGCACGGTTTGCGTCGTCGTTCTCAAGGAAAGGAATCATGGCTGTAGCAACAGAAACGAGCATCTTCGGAGAAACGTCCATAAAGCTGACCTTTGAATTGTCAATCTCATGGAATTCGTCACGGTAACGAGCCATGACCTTTCTTCTTACGAAGCGGCCTTCCTCGTCAAGAGGTTCGTTAGCCTGTGCAACGATGAACTCGTCTTCTTCGTCTGCTGTCATATAAACAACTTCGTCAAGAACTCTGCCGTCAACAACACGACGGTACGGAGCTTCGATAAAGCCGTACTTGTTAATTTTTGCAAATGTTGCAAGGTAAGAGATAAGACCGATATTCGGACCTTCAGGAGTCTCGATCGGGCACATACGTCCGTAGTGGCTGTAGTGAACGTCTCGAACTTCGAAGCCTGCACGGTCACGTGAAAGACCGCCGGGGCCGAGAGCTGAAAGACGGCGCTTGTGAGTAAGCTCAGCAAGCGGGTTGGTCTGATCCATAAACTGTGACAACGGAGAAGAACCGAAGAACTCCTTGATTGCCATAAGAACAGGACGGATGTTGATAAGTGACTGCGGAGTGATCTTATCTTCCTCTTCCTGTGCCTGAAGAGTCATACGCTCACGAACAACTCTCTCCATACGTGCAAGACCGATACGGAACTGGTTCTGGAGAAGCTCGCCGACTGAACGGATACGACGGTTACCGAGGTGGTCGATGTCGTCTGTTCTGCCGATACCGAAAGCGATTGAGTTGATATAGTTGATTGATGAGAAGATATCATCAATTGTGATATGGTTAGGAATAAGGTCGTTGCAACGCTCTTTAAGAGTAGCGAAGAGAGTTTCGTCATCCTCTGCTGATTCAAGGATTTCCTGAAGAACAGCGAATGAAACCTGCTCGTTGATGCCGATCTTATCAAGCTCTTCCTCTGAGAACTGAGGAACATACGGCTTAATATCAACCATACCGTTTGAAATAACCTTGATTTCCTTGTCGTCAGCAACCTTAACGTATACAACCTGTACGCCGGCCTGCTCGATGATGATAGCCTTATCCTTTGAGACTACCTCACCCTCTTCAGCGAGGATTTCGCCTGTGAGAGGAGCAATAACGGGCTGAGAAAGAGTTGCACCAACGATTCTGTCGAAAAGAGAAAGCTTCTTATTATACTTATATCTGCCGACTCTTGAAATATCGTAACGGTACTGATCAAAGAAAAGATTGTCAAGATGAGTCTGAGCTGTTTCGAGAGTTGCAGGCTCACCGGGACGAAGCTTTTTGAAAACTTCCATAAGAGCTTCTTCTGTGTTCTGAGTTTCGTCCTTTTCGAGTGTTGCCTCGATTTTCGGGTCGTAACCGAAGAACTCACGGATTTCAGCATTTGAGCTGAGACCTAAAGCTCTGATAAATGTTGTGATATAGATTTTTCTGTTTTTATCGATACGGACGTAGAAAATATCGTTAACATCTGTTTCATACTCGAGCCATGCACCACGGTTAGGAATAACTGTGTTTGTGTAAAGCTCTTTACCTGTCTTATCATGGGTCATATCATAGTATACGCCCGGAGAACGAACAAGCTGAGAAACGATAGCGCGCTCTGCACCGTTAATGATGAAAGTACCACTTTCAGTCATTATCGGGAAATCACCCATATAAACTTCGCTTTCTTTAACAACACCTGTTTCCTTGTTAAGCAAACGAGTCTTAACGCGCATAGGTGCAGAATAGGAAGTATCGCGTTCCTTACATTCTCTGATTGTGTACTTCGGCTTGTCGTCCATTCTGTAATCGACAAACTTAAGCACCCAGTTACCTGTGTAATCGGTAATGTCTGCGATGTCTCTGAATACCTCTTTGAGACCGACATCCAAGAACCACTGATACGAGTCTTTCTGGATTTCAATGAGGTTTGGCATACTCATAACCTCTTTGATTTTTCCGAAACTCATTCGGGTCTTGCCACCCCTTGTTACGGGAGAAACATTCACCATTGACTAACCACTCCGTTCTTTTTATTTTCGTCCGTGTTTGTTGTGAATTTACTAGTAATTCCGACTGAAAAGCCCTTATTTTTTGGCATAGTTTGCCCTACCCAAAAATACCCAAGGACATTTCAATCCATTATAATAGTTGTAACATTATAATACAACCTTTTAAAGATGTCAAGCGGTATTTTGAAAATTTTCGGAAATATTTTATGATAAGTCTGTAGGCAAAATTATTAATGTATATAGTAGAAATTTTTTCTGTTGCAAAAAAATGCCAAATTTGGGTTTGTTGAGATGTTTTGTGTTACGCAATTATTTAGGTTTCGTAGTATCTCATAGCGCCCCTGAAAGGGGAGCTGGCACGGCTATGCCGTGACTGAGGGGTGTTGCGTAGCAACAAAAGTTCAAAAGCTTATTATTCAAAGCCCTTCGGGCACCCCTTTGTCGTTTCACGACATTTCCCCTTTCAGGAGAAATAGCTCGATTTTTATATTTACAAAAGAATTCAAACATACCGACAAATTCGGGTTTGTGGAGTTCTTTGATTCCGCACAATCTATCTCTGTGCGCGTAGGGAGCGGCCTCCCGGACGGTCCGCAGATTCTGCTGAGTTAACGGACGGTCGAGGACGCCCGTCCCTACGCAGTTGACTGAAATAAGGTTCGTAGGGGCTGATATTATCTGACCGACATTTTGCACATTTCTGACGGGACGTCGAGGACGTCGTCCCCTACAATAATAATTTGAAAATTGCTCCACAAACCCGAATTTGTTAAACAAAAAGACCACCGCGAGGGTGGTCTTAGTTATTATAATGTTTCAATTGAACCTACTGAGAACTTAAGGATTTTAAGTGCATCAGATGAGTTTATGTTTCCGTCCTTAGTAACATCAGCTGCAGCAAGAGCTTTTTCATCAAGCTGAATACTTCCGACAGCATGCTTCAAAACCAATAAAGCATCGGATGAATTAATCATATCATCGCAGTTAAGGTCACCGATGTTGTATGTCACTTCAGTTTCCGGACCTGTGCTTTCAAAATAAATATCACCAATAAGAAGTTCAACGTTGTCGGAAGCAATATAAATGCTATCCCACATTCTCTCGGTACCTTCATAATAAACATCCTTGATTCTACTACAGCCATTGAATGCACCGACATCAATAGTCTGAATATTAGCTGAAAGAATCACAGTCTTGATTCCTCGACAACCGCCAAATGCACCCTTACCGATTGTCTTCACACCTTTACCTACCTTCAATGTTTCGATGCCGTAACAGCCATAAAAAGCTTCTTCTCCTATACTTGTAACACTATCAGGAATAGTTATGCTATTTATTTTGTCACAAGTATAGAATGCACGACCACCTATGGTTTTTACACCTTCGGCAATTTTCACTTCAGTAAGTCTTAAACATTCATCAAAAGCTCCATATTCAATATTTTCAACGCTACCCGGAATATAAATTGATTCAAGTGACTCACAATACGCGAAAGCACTTTCACCAATGTCACCAACACCGTCAAACAAATTTACTGTTTTGAGGTTGAGGCAAGAGAAGAATGCACATGCATCTATATAAGTACCACCGCCTGAAATCGTTACTGTTTCAAGATTTTCGCAACTAGAAAAAGCACTGTCCTCAATTGTTTTGACGCTCGTGGGAATAGTTACCGATCTCAATGAATCAACTGCTCCAAAAGAAACTCTTGCAATCGTTTCAACTCCTTCAGGAACTGTATAATCTGAAATTACACTACCACCCGGGTATTGAAGCAACAATGTTTTATTCTTATCAAACAACACACCGTTCTTATCACTTGAATAAAATTTATTGTTCGCATCAACGGTTATTTTTTTGAGCGATTTACAACCTGTAAAAGCACCTTCTCCGATGCTTTTTACGCTTGCAGGAATTGCTATTTCTAAAATACTACCACACGAAACAAAAGCACTTGGTGCAATGGTTTCAAGTCTATTACCAAATATGACTGTAGTAAGGCCGTAGCATGACATAAATGCAAAAGAATCAATAGTTTTCACACCGTTACCGATGTCTATTTTTTCAAGTTTCATACTACCCGAAAAAGCCATGTTACCGATAAATTCAACGCTATCTGGAAGTGTGATGTTAGTAATAGCTGTCGAACACAATGCATCATCGCCAATTCTCGTGACGCTATTAGGAATCGTAATGTTATACAAGTTTTCGCAACCACCAAAGGCATTGTTACCAATAGTTGTAACACCGTCTTCGATTATTACCGTTTTGATGTACGCTCTAAGATCTTCCCATGGTAAGGAATCGTCATATTCCCAATCAACATAATTCCCATACCCATCATTTTTTCCCATAGCACCCTCACCGCTTACAACGAACTCGCCTGTCGCAGCGTTGAATGACCATGTAACATTTTTACCGCATTTTCCGCCTAACGGTGCCGCCGTAGCTAAAAAGGTCGTCATTGTCAGTAACATTACTACAACTAATAAAATTGAAACAATTTTTTTCATTTTAACACCTCCATTTTTTACAAATCCCATTTAATTAAGGATTTCTTGCATAATATCATACTTCTGGAAATTTTGCAAATTTTGTTGCAACATACACCTTGCCCTTACGATTTTATTTGCTTAATTAAAACATACTTACGCTCGTCCCCTACAAAATTTATTGCAAATTTTTATGCATCAATAAACTTCTCAATCGGTGTCAGGTCAAGGAGGTCGAATTTTCTGATGAACTCATAGAAATCCTTTGCGATTTTCATAACTCCGCCCTCTTCGTTGCTTTCGATGTTAAGGGGCATAATCGGGTCGTGGACGCTGAGACGGAGAAGAAGCCAGCCGTTACCGTTTTCGGAATCTGCTGAAATACGCATACCCTCGCGGTTATCGTCGGCAATCTTCCAGCCTTCTCTGCCGTTATAATACTTTTCAAGCTCTGCGATAACGTTCTCACCGTATGACTTGAAATCTTCACAATTGATTGCAAAACGCAATTCCTTCTCTTCAACAGGCTGTTCAAGAGGAGCAAGGATATCCTGAAGCGCGTTTCCTGTTTTATCTCTTGCGATGAGGATAACGATTTTTGTCATAAGGTATGCACCGTCATCAAGGTAGTAATTCTCCTTGAACGCGGCGTGGCCTGAGGTTTCGATTGCAAGAGGGCAGAATGTTCCGTTGTTATTAAGCTCAATCTGCTTGTTGATAACGTTCTTATATCCCCTCTTGAAGCGGTAATGCTCACCGCCGATTGATTCGATATAAGTTTTAAGTCCGTCGGAAGTTACGGAGTCGGTTACAATCACACCGCTGTCGTGACCCTCAAGTGCAATATATGAAGCGAGTGCAACAAGACGGTTACGGTTGATTTCCTCACCGTCACGGTCAACGCATCCTGCACGGTCAACGTCTGTGTCAAAGATTATACCGAAATCTGCCTTGCTGTTTATAACCGCTGAACAGATTGATTTCATTGCATCTGCATTTTCGGGATTCGGAATATGATTCGGGAACATTCCGTCAGGCTCAAGGAACTGACTGCCTTCTGTATCCGCACCGAGAGGTTTAAGAACATTCTCCGCATAGAATCCGCCGACGCCGTTACCTGCATCGACGATGATTTTAAATCCATCAAGTGGCTTTTCGTAGTTTTCGGCATTTACGCCTTTCTTAATCATCTCGCGAAGGTGAGCCGCATAATCAGACATATAGTCTACATCCGTAAGCTTTGCGCTGTCGGCAACAATGCCGTCGATATTTATACTTTCCGCTTTTTCAAGAAGCGTTGCGATGTCACTTCCCTCAAGACCGCCGTCGGGAGTAAAGAATTTAAGTCCGTTTCTTTCCCACGGGTGGTGGCTTGCTGTTATCTGTACCGCACCGTCACACTTAAGGTCAAGGCTTGACATAAACATTGCAGGTGTTGAAGCAAGACCGCAGTTTTTTACACTTACACCGAGAGAGGAAAGTGTATCGGCAACAGCTTTGATGATTCGCGGACCTGATACACGTGAATCCCTGCCCACGGAAACGCTGAGCTCCGCAAAATCTTTATTGTTTCTTTCCGAAAGCCATTGTGCAAAAGCAACTGTTATTTTTGAAACGACCTTATCACTGAGGAAAAGCTTTTCTTCTGAATACTCAACAGCACCGTAGCCTCTTATATCAGTACCGCTTTTAAAACCCTTTAAACTCATAACATCGCCCTTTCATCTGAAACTGATTTCAAGAATTTGTATATACCTTCAAAACCTTTGTATATTTCCTTAAGCTCATCAATAAGCTTTTCGCTTTCAAGTGTCTGAAAATCTGTGCGCTGTGCGATAAAGTGCATATCCTTTATATGATAATAAGGCTCGATTTCGGGAATCGGATCACCCGGCTTCGGCTTTTTATAAAACTCGGGAGAGTAAAGTCCGCCTACTCTTTCCGCATCCTCAACAGCCTTCAGAAACTCCTGCGGACGTTCAATCAACGCCTTGCGGTAAAGTTCAAGATAAGTCGCATCAACCCAGAACATTCCGACACCGTATGACCAGAAATTCTGAGTAACCTCAAACCACATGCACGGATAATTCTGCCATTCGTGCTTGTTTCGCATAAACATTATCCAGAGATTGTCACGGTAGAGATGCTTATCCTTCGAATAACGGGTATCACGGAAGAAACGCGACACCATCTTTACGGGATCAGTCATCACCTTATCGTCAATCTCATAAATCTGCGGAACGATTTCAGCGGCAATCTGCCTCATCGGGATTGTGAATCCTTCCTTGAGTTCCTGCTTGTGCTCTTCGTAAAACATACGGCTGTTTTCGAATCTGTTCTGAGCTGCAAGGAAAAGCACATCAGGTTTTATTCCGTTATAAGCCAATTAAATCAGTCCTCTTTCTGCCATTTTCTGTGCTGCAAGCATTATACCCATTTTTGCACTATGGAAGTTAAGTCCGCCCTGCATCCATGCCGCGTAAGGCTCCCTGAGCGGAGCATCGGCTGAAAGCTCGATTGAAGCACCGCCTATGAATGCACCTGCCGCCATAATAACCTTACTGTCATAACCGGGCATATCCCACGGTTCGGGAGTTACAAAGGCATCTATCGGTGCACCCGACTGCATACCCTGGCAGAATGCAATAAGGTTTTCTTCATTGCGGAGAAGGACACTCTGAACAATGTCAAAACGAGGATCAGTCGATGTCGGAGTTGTGCCGAAGCCGAACTGCTCGAAGAGTGCCGCTGTGAAATAAGCCGCCTTTATCGCCTCACCTACTGTATGCGGAGCAAAGAAGATACCCATAAACAGCTCACGGCTCATTCCGAGAGTTGCACCGACTTCCCTGCCAAGACCCGGTGTTGTAAGGCGGTATGAAATCTTTTCAACAAGGTCCGCACGTCCTGCGACGTAACCGCCTGTACGTGCAAGTCCGCCGCCTGCATTCTTGATAAGTGAGCCTGCAATGATATCTGCACCGACCTGTGTCGGTTCAATCGTCTGTGTAAATTCACCGTAGCAGTTGTCGACCATAATATCGGCATCGCTGTTAGCCTTTACAACCTTTGCAATTTCACCGATTTCTTCGCAAGAAAGACTCGGACGAAGAGAATAGCCTCTTGAACGCTGTATGTAAACAAGCTTGATTTTTTCTTTTGTAACAGCTTCCTTGATTGCTTCAAGGTCGGGCTTACCGTCCTTAAGGTCAACCTGCTTGTAAATAATTCCGTAATCTGCAAGTGAACCGTCGCCCTTACCGTCAATACCGATAACAGAATGAATTGTATCGTACGGAGTGCCTGTTACACAGAGCATAACATCACCCGGACGAAGCATACCGTAAAGGGCAACCGCGAGAGTATGAGTACCGCAGGTGAAGTTGTGACGTACGAGGGCGTCCTCTGCTCCGACAATTTCCGCAAAGACTTTGTCAATAACCTCGCGTCCTCTGTCGCCGTAACCGTAGCCTGTGCTTTCAGCAAACATACTTTCACTTACATGGTTATTGATAAAAGCCGAAAGAACCTTCTGCTGATTATACTCTGCAATTTCATCGGTGGTTGTAAACTGAGGCTTTATAAGCTCAAGTGCCTTTTCAGCCGCATCGCTTACCTTCTGATCTATCTTAAAAAAGTTTTGTTTCATCTGTAATTAAACTCCATTCGTCTTTCACTGTAAATCCGATTGATTTATAAAAATCAACTATACTGTCATTTTTGCAAAGAAGCTCAGTTCTTTTTCCGTCTGCAAGTTCTTGGTTTGCAAGCCGCGTTACCAATGCACCTGCAATTCCCCTGCCCCTGTATTCGGGCGAGGTTGCAACAGCTCCGAGCAAAGCCGCCTTATCTGTACGGAAAAGAACCATTGCACAGCCTGCCGCATTGCCGTCAATTTCCGCCACAATAGGTTCAGCCGTATTGCGGTTTATACGGAAGGTTGTGTCCGAAAGCCACGGGAGATACTCCCCGACACCCGTAAGATTTGCCGCTTTTATAATATTGTAAATTTCTTTCAGTTCGTAATCATTTTTAAGGCTTACCCGGCGGTTTTCTGTTTTATTTTCAAACCGTACAACGTAACCCCAGAGAGTTTCGTCGTCTGTAAATTCTTTTGCGACCCTGCGGTTACATTGAATTGTACTGTAGCCGACTATTTTTATAAACTGAAGAAGCTCTTCATAATCTGCATTTTCAGCCGTGACGGTCATATCACCGTCAACCCTGCTTATTGCCGCTGTTACATCGCCGTTTTCGTTTATCTGTACCCAGAATTTAACAAAATCGTAATCTGTCGAGTAACAGTTGAAATATGCCTTTATTCTTGTGCCGAAAACGTCGCGGTCACAAAAACCGAGAAAAACCTCATCGCCCTTTTCAACGCTTTTAACCATTTGCAAATTCCTCAGCAAGCACTCTTATGAGTTTTGCACTTTCTTCAATATCTTCCTTTTTAAGCACACAGGACGGTGAATGAAGATAACGGCACGGAAGAGAAACCGTAATTGTCCTGATTCCGCCTGCAGTTTTATGAATTACGCCAGCATTGTTACCGCCTGCAACAAGCGACTTCACCTGTGCTTTTATACCGTGTGTTTCAGCAAGCTCAAACGCCCAATCAAAAAGCTCTTTCGGATAAATCGTACGTCTGTCCATAAAAGAAATTACTCCGCCATTGCCGAGCGAACATACTTTTTTATTTTCGGGTACATCGGCAAGGTCAGCCGCAGTTGTTGTTTCAACTACGATTGCATAATCAGGCTGAACCTTATAAAACGCTGTCTGTGCGATGCCGAAGCCGACTTCCTCTCCTGCCGCGAAATTGAAATACATATCGTACGGAAGTTCGGACTTTATCATATCAATAAGAATTGCACAGCCTGCCCTGTCATCAAGTGCTTTGCCCTTGATTAAACCGTCACCAAACTCAACAAACTCGGAATTGAAGCAAACGTAATCACCAAGCGAAACAACCTTTTCTGCCTCTTCTTTTGAGTCGGCTCCGATGTCGATATACATCGTTGAAGGCATATTAAGCTTTTCGGCAGCGGGCACCATATGTGTTGCTTTGACACCGATAACGCCTTGAATTTTATTTTCGCCTACGGTTACAGGTTTACCAAGCATCACTCTTTTATCAATACCGCCGACACGGTCAAATTCAAGTGTACCGTCAGAATTTATATAAGTTATCATCAGCCCGACCTCGTCCATATGAGCGTCGAGCATAACCTTATTTTTTGGTGTATTTTTACCTTTTTTGAAAACTATGAGGTTTCCGAGAGGGTCTGTTTCAATGCTGTCTGCATAAGCAGAAACTTCATTGATTATATAATCTCTTACGGCATTCTCCCTGCCTGAAACACCGTCAATCAAGGAAAGTTTTTTAATTGTTTCAAGCATCGAGACCACCCCTTAAAATGTATTCTGCAATAAGTTTTGCACAGTTTTCAACGTCGTTGACACTTATAACCTCAACGCCCGTATGCATATTTCTTAACGGAATTGAAACAAGGCCTGTTTTTATACCGCCTTTTGAAAGTGCAATATGGTCTGCATTCGTGCCTGTCGCATCACTCATAAGCTCAAGCTGATACGGTATTTCCTTTTCCTTTGCAAGAGCTTCAAGCTTTCTGCTCATATCGTAGCAAAGCACGGGAGAAAAGCCTATCATCGGACCTTTATCGAGCTTTCCGCACTTCTTTGACGGCATATCTGGAGCATCCGCAAAACTGACATCAACGCTTATGCATTCATCAGCTTCAATAAGAAAGCTTCCGTTGACAGCACCCGTACCGCCCGTTTCTTCCTGACCGGAGAAAAGGAGCTTGACTGTCGGGTGATTCGGGTTTTCTGCGACAATTTCTGCCGCTCTGATTATAACGGCACAGCCAGCTCTGTCATCAAGAGCAGCACAGGATATTCTTTCGTTAAGAAGCTCGGAAACAGGAGTTCTGACAGTAATCCTGTCACCCTGAGAAATGAGCTTTTTTGCTTCTTCTTTAGTAAGTCCCGTATCAACGAGCATATCGTCAAAATCCTTTGCCTTGCCTGCATCGTCCGCCGTAACAAGGTGCGGAGGTGTTGAAGTGATTACACCGTATACAGGTTCTTTTCCCCATACAGTTACATCCTGAGCTGCAAGGACACGTGCGTCCATACCTCCGCATTTTGCAACGCGAAGGAATCCTCCCTCCTCAATCCCGGTAACAATCAGTCCGATTCTGTCCATATGGGCATCAAGAAGAAAGGTTTTGCCGTTTCCTTCAAGGGTAGCAATAACGTTACCTGTTCTGTCATTTTCAGCAGTCATTCCCGACGGGAGCCATTCTTTTATTTTATCGGATATATCCCACTCTGCACCCGGTGTACCGTTTGCCTGTGAGAGTTCAATTATCATTTTCTTGAGTTCTGACATATAACCGTTTCCTTTCAGATTACATATATGGAATATTATACAATTAAACAATAAAATGTGCAATATGTTGATTTTCTTTTTTGAATAAGTTATAATGGTTTCGTTCTAAGGAGGTATCCGTATGGATGAAAACAAATATCAGGTAATTGACCCTGACAGCGAAAAATATAAACTTACCGCAAAAGATATTCTTGACGATTCAAAAGCAAAAAAGAAGAAAAAGAGAAAAAAACGTATTCTTGTCGCCTTCATCTCGCTTTTCCTTGTTTTTGCGATTGTCTTCGGTACAGGTGCTGTTATTTTCAATAACTATCTCAACAAAATGAACTTCGGCGACGCTACAGGCGAGGTTGACCCTTCCATTGAGGCAGAAGAATCGCTTGAATTTGAAAATCAGGCCGATGCCGACGCTGATATCCGTGCAAACCTTGACGATAATGTACTCTGGTATGACGACAGAATTTACAACATTCTTCTTGTCGGTGCTGACTACGGTGACCGTAAGGACGGTAAATTTGACAACTATCTTACACGTTCGGACTCAATGATTCTTCTTTCAATCAACACAATCAACAATGTTATCAATATGGTTTCGCTTTCTCGTGCCGCTTACGTTGCAATCCCCGGACACGGAAACAAGCGACTTAATGCCGCCCACGCTTACGGCGGAGCAAAGCTTCTTGTTGAAACGATTGAACAGAATTACAAAATCCGCATTGATAAATACGTGACCGTAAACTTTGACGGCTTCCAGAGTATCGTTGATGCCCTTAACGGCGTGTCTGTTAACCTGACCGCACAGGAAGCCTCAATCATCGTAGGAAAAGCCAAGGCAGGAACATACAACCTCAACGGTGAAAAGGCAATGGCTTTTGCAAGACTGCGTTCAATCGACTCTGACCGTAAAAGAACAGGTCGACAGAGAGCCATACTTAATGCGATGGCCGTGAAGCTAAGACAGTCTTCTGTTTCTCAGCTTTTTGATCTTCTTGACGTTTTCCTTCCGCTTGTTACAACCAATTTCACAAAGACCGAGCTTATCGGACAGATGGCAAACGTTCCTCAGTACCTGAAGATGAGCATACACGAGGATGTTATTCCGTTTAATGCATTGCCACTTTCATTACGCGGTGGTGTGGAAGTTCTTATCCTTGACTGGGAAGAAACCCACAAGCGTACACACGATCTTCTCTACCCCGGTATTGTTCCCCAATCCGCACAAGAATAAAAAATTTATATACCAAAAATCCAAGATACGAAAAATCCGAGTTGATTGAATCAACCCGGATTTTTGTTTTATTCTTCTGTTTCTGCTGTTTCTTCTGCAGGAGCATCTGTCTTAATTTCATCAACAGCTTCAAGAACTTCATGTGGTTCATCATCGATTTCGAGTGTACCTTCCATAAGCTTTCTGAACTTTTCACCGTCAATTTTTTCGTTCTTTACAAGATACTCTGCAAGGCTGTCCAGCTCATCTCTGTGCTGAGTGAGAATTTCTTCTGTTCTCTTATATGCATCAGAAATAGTCTTCTTAATTTCTTCATCAATTGCCATTGCAGTTGCTTCAGAATAGTTCTTAGAGTGACCGTAATCTCTGCCGAGGAAAACCTGATCGTTATGACCTGCATAACATACGGGGCCGAGAGCGTCGCTCATACCGTATTTTGTAATCATCTTCTTTGCAATTTCGGTTGCTCTTTCAATATCATTTGAAGCACCCGTTGAAACGTCACCGCGGACAATCTGTTCAGCAACTCGTCCACCGAGAAGAGAAACAAGCTCGTCGAGCATTTCGCTCTTATACTTATAAGTCTTGTCCTCTGTAGGGATATAAAGTGTGTAACCGCCTGCCATACCGCGAGGAATGATTGAAACCTCGTGAACAGGATCCTGAGATTCAAGATAATAGCTTGCAACAGCGTGACCCGCTTCGTGGAAAGCTGTCATTCTCTTTTCCTTCTCACTCATCTTGTGAGATTTCTTTTCAGTACCGATAACAACCTTACGTGTTGCTTCTTCGATTTCAGCCATTGTGATTGCTTTCTTGTTTCTTCTTGCAGCAAGTAAAGCCGCTTCGTTAAGAAGGTTTTCAAGGTCTGCACCGACAAAGCCTGCTGTTGAATTTGCAATAACCTTAAGGTCAACATCCGGAGCAAAAGGCTTACCCTTTGCATGCACTTTAAGGATAGCTTCTCTGCCTGTTGCATCGGGATATCCCACCGTAACCTGACGGTCAAAACGTCCCGGACGAAGAAGTGCGGGGTCAAGGATATCCGGGCGGTTTGTTGCCGCGATTATGATAACGCCTTCATTTTTTCCGAAGCCGTCCATTTCAACAAGGAGCTGGTTGAGTGTCTGCTCTCTTTCGTCGTGTCCGCCACCCATACCTGCGCCACGCTGACGGCCGACAGCATCAATTTCATCGATAAAGATTACTGACGGTGATTCCTTCTTTGCCTGATTGAAGAGGTCACGCACTCTTGAAGCACCGACACCGACATACATTTCAACAAAGTCAGAACCCGAAATTGAGAAGAACGGTACATCTGCCTCGCCTGCAACAGCTCTTGCGAGAAGGGTTTTACCTGTACCCGGAGGGCCTACAAGAAGCACACCCTTCGGAATTCTTGCACCGAGTGAATTGAACTTTGCAGGGCTCTTAAGGAAGTCAACCATTTCGCTAAGTTCTTCCTTTTCTTCATCAGCACCTGCAACCTGATCAAATGTTGTCTTATTTTTCTCATCCTTCTGCTTCTTTGCATTGATTTTGCCGAAGTTGAGAGTTCTGTTCATATCTCCGCTTGCGGAATTCATTCTCTTCATCATAAAGAAGAAAAGACCGACAAGAAGACCCATTGTAAGAAGTGACGGAAGAAGATTTACAAGCCACGAGCCTGCTGAGCCTGAAATGAACTCGTATTCGATCATATCTTCTTTCGAAGCTTCTTTGTTATGCTCACGGACAATCTCGTTTACGTCGTTAACAAAGATGTTAACATTAGGAACACGGTATTCCATCTGCTTCTGATCTTCACCGACAAGCGTGTATTTAAGAGTACCGCTGCTGAGGTTAAGCGAGAATTTATCCACCTTACCCTCATCAAAGTACTGAATGATCTCGTAATACTCTACCTTGTCCTTACCGTTTTCCATTCCACCGCTTGCAAGGCTGATTGCACCGAACATTATAAGAGGAATAAGAATGTACGGAAGGAAAGCAAAAATACGTTTTTTATTCGGCTTTCCGTTTTTCTGATTGTTTGGTTTGTTGTTCAAATGATTCACTCCTGTCAGCAGAATCAGACTTCTGCTACATCTTCAATTAAAAGTATTTTTTCTGTTTTTTCTGTAATTTTCGCTCTGTCTGCACAGCCCAGCTTTTCAACCCACAGAATCCCCTCATCATCAGCAAGTATCATAAGAGAATTTCTGTTTTCCAGATGTTTTTCATTGAAAAGCTTTTTAAGCGTTTTTGTGCATGAGCTTCCCGCAAGGCGTATCCTGTCCCCTGCGCGTCTGTTGCGCAGAACACATTTACCCGCGACCGCATCATAGTCTAACACGTTTTTGTGAATAAACTGTTTCAGCGGTAAATCGTTTTTATTAAAAACTGTTGCTTTTATTACCCTTTTCCCGAATGAAGCTTTCAAGGATGAAAAATCATATTCCCACTCTTCTGCTTCCTCGGATTGCGGATTGATAACCATAACCGAATTTCTGACACTTATAACCGTGTCACCGATAATCTGTACCGTTCCGCCCTTAAGTATATCTTCAACCATTTTAAGGTGAACAAGCTCGGGCTTCACGTCTGCTTCGGTACTGATTATTTTATAAAGAACCCTTTTACGTAATGACGGATGCTGAGCATTGATTACATCAGCATTATAACCGTTTTCCGTTTTTGCTTTTTCAAAAACATTTTCTGTCATTTCACGGAAGAAATCTTCATCCTCGTTAGCCGATTCAATAAGCCTTGAAACAGCCTTTTCGAACGAAGGATTGATTTTCTTAAGTTCAGGAATAACATTAAGACGGATTCTGTTTCGTGAATACACATCGTCAAAATTCGTATCGTCTGTCACGAACGGCATCGAATTAAGTCTGCAGTATTCTTCAACATCTTCGCGTGTGCAATCAATAAGCGGTCTGATTATATTACCCCTGACGGCAGGAATTGAGCAGATTCCCTTAAGCGATGCACCGCGTGTTTCGTTAAGAAGCAGTGTTTCGCATCTGTCGCTGAGGGTGTGTGCCGTTGCTACAAGACATTCACCGAGAGAGGCAAACGCTTCGTATCTTACCTGACGTCCGCATTCCTCAAGTCCGAGTCCCCTCTCCTTCGCAAGAGAAGGCACATCGAAATGAAACGTATGAAGAATCACATCAAGCTTTTCACACTCTGCTTTAACGAATTTTTCGTCCCTGACTGCATCCTCGCCCCTTATACCGTGGTTGACGTGGCATGCTTCAACAGCCATACCGTATTCATCTTTCAGCTCACAAAGTGCATAAAGAAGTGCCATTGAGTCGGCACCGCCTGAAAGAGCAACAACCACTCTTTTACCGTTGACGGGCATATTATAACGGGCAACGGTTTCCCTGACCTTACATATCATTTCTGAGCTTCTCCAATGACATAAAGAGAGTATAGTCACCGTCCCAGACCATTTCAACAGTATCTGTTCTTCCGTGACGGTTTTTAGCAACAATTACCTCAACCTTATTTGCAAGGTTCTGATCCTGCTCCTGATCGTCATCCTCTTTTTCGCTCGAGTAATAATCTGGTCTGTAAAGCATCATAACGATATCTGCGTCCTGCTCGATTGAGCCTGATTCACGAAGGTCTGCAAGCTGCGGACGGTGCGAGCCGCCTCTGCCCTCAGTACCACGCGAAAGCTGAGCACAGCAGATTACGGGAATTGCAAGGTCTTTTGCCATAAGCTTAAGCTCTCTTGTTATTTCACTGACCGCCTGAACACGGTTTTCCGTTTTTCCTGCAGGACGGATAAGTCCGAGATAGTCGATAATTACACACTCGACACCCTTAAGACGGCGGATTCGTGCTTTCATTTCCGGCACCGTAATTGAGCTTGTATCGTCAAAATAAAGTTCAACGTTGCTAAGTGCATTTGTCGCCATTCCGAGCCTCTGCCAGTCCTCGGCATCAAGCTCGCCCGTTCTCATTTTTGATGAATTGACACGTGCTTCGGTTGCAAGAACACGCATTGCAAGCTGTTCCTTGGTCATTTCAAGAGAGAACATAAGCACTCTTCTGTTACCGACTACCGCAACGTTTCTTGCAAGGTTCAGAGCAAAGCTCGTTTTACCCATCGCAGGACGTGCACCGATAAGGATAAGGTCAGATTTATGAAGACCCGTAAGCACGTTATCAAGATCGGAATAACCTGTCGGATAACCTTTGTAAAGGTCCTTATCGGGTGAAGTGAGATGCTGAAGCGTTGTATAAACATCGCTTATGATAATATCACCGATCTTTGACGGAGCGTTTGTCTTTCTGCCCTGTCTTATGTTATATATTTTCTGCTCTGCAGATTCAAGAAGCTCGTCCGCTGTCTGCTCCTGAGAAGCAGCTGCATCGATTGTTTCCTTTGATGCATTGATAAGCGAACGTATGTAAAACTTCTCTTTTACAATTTTGGCGTAAGATTCAACGTTTGCGGTTGAGGGTACAACCTGTGCAAGCTGGAAAAGATAATTCTTACCTGCAGCAGTATCGTAAACCTTGTCCTTTACGAGCATATCAAGCACAATAAGCGGGTCGATTTTGCCGCCCGTTGCTTCAATTGTAGCCATTGCCGTAAAGATTGCCTTGTGCTGCGGAAGGTAGAAATCGTCTGAACTAAGAAGCACCTGCACCTGCGGCATGCAGGCAGGGTCAACAAGCAGAGAACCAAGCACAGCCTGTTCCGCCTCAATGCTGAAAACAGAATCTGTTACGTTATAATTATTAAGACTTTCCATAAGTCTTACCTCTCTTATTCCTCTGTTACCATTACGGTAAAGTCAGCTGTTACACCCTGATAAAGCTTAGCTGTTACTGCATAGCTTCCGAAAGCCTTGATGTCGGGTGATGTAATCTTTCTTTTGTCGATATCGATTGAGTACTCTTTTTTAATGCACTCTGCGATTTCCTTTGATGTAACTGAACCGAAAAGACGGCCGCCCTGGCCTGCTTTTGCCTTGATTTTGATTGTCTTGCCTGCAATCTGAGCCGCAGCCTTCTTTGCTGCATCTGTTTCAACAGCAATCTTATGCTTCTTTGAGTCTTCTCTGTTTTTAAGCTCTGTCATTGCCTGTGAGTTTGCCTCGATTGCAAGATTTCTCGGGAAGAGATAGTTTCTTGCATAACCGTCAGATGTGTTAACAAGCTCACCCTTTTTACCGAGTGACTTTACATCCTGCTGTAAAATAACCTTCATTGTATATTACCTCATTTCTTACTGTTTTCTTCGTTGTAGCGGTCAATGCTTTCAAGAAGCTTTTCCGCTGTTTTTTCAATATCTGTATCCTTAAGCTGTGCCGCAGCCATTGTCTGATGTCCGCCGCCGCCAAAGTATTCCATTATAATCTGTACATTGACATTGCCGAGAGAGCGTGCTGAAATGCAGACCATACCATCCATTTCAAACACGACAAACGAAGCGTCAACTCCGCTTATGTTAAGAAGCTCGTCCGCCGCCTGTGAGCTTACCATACGGATTTCTTCGGTCTTTTCACCGTTTATCGCGATTGCACAGTTTTTATACTTCCTTGCACCGCTGATAATCTTATTCTTAGTATGATAGTTCTCAATATCATTTGAGAAAAGCTTCTTTACCCTTACGGTTTCGGCACCCTGACCCTTAAGGTATGCCGCCGCTTCAAAGGTTTTTGTTCCTGCTCTGAGGATAAAATTCTTTGTATCAAGCATAATTCCCGACATAAGTGCATCAGCCGTGAATGAGCCGATCTGCGTGATTGCGGGAATATATTCCGTGAGCTCCGTCACCATTTCGCAGGCTGAGGAAGCACTCGGATCGTGGAAGAAAATCACCGCATCCTTGATATAGTCAACCGCTTTTCTGTGGTGGTCAATTACGACGACCATCTTTGCCTTTTCAAGAAGCTCTTCACTTTCGACAAACTTCGTTATATGAGTATCGACAACAACAAGCAGATTTTTCTTGCTCTGCGACATTTTCTTCTTTGCTTCGTCAATCGTAACAACAAGACCCGGCATTACTTCATCCGCTTTATCAAGCAGATTTTTCGCCATTGAATTGTCCCTGTTAGTCGCGATATAAGCCGGTTTATCAAAAGCCTGAGCGATTTTAGCAACACCGATTGCCGCACCGATTGCATCAAAATCAGGAAATCTGTGTCCCATTACAATAAGGTTATCGCAACCGCGGATAAGCTCGGTCAATGCAGCAGCAACAGTTCTTGACTTGACCTTCGTTGTGCTTTCAACACTCTTTGAAATACCGCCGAAAAATTCATAGTCATCCTTGTTTTTAACAACCGCCTGATCGCCGCCTCTGCCGAGAGCCATATCAAGAGCAAGCTTTGCATTCTTCTCACAGTCAGGAAGAGTTGAGCCCATACCGACACCGATTGAAAGAGTAACACCGACGAATTTATCGTCATAAGTATATTCTCTTACGGAATCGAGCAGGTCGAAACGACGTTCAACCATATCGTCAAGCTCACGTTTTTCGGCAACAACAAAAAACTTCGAATCACCGAACTTGCTGATAAAGCATTTGTAGTCCTTGACCCATGTTTCGATAAGCTTTTCAACACCGTTTCTTATCGCCGCGCAGTCGCTTTCTCTGTAATCCTGCTGAATTTCAGCCATATTGTCAATCGTCATAATAAGGATTGACGGACGGGACTTCACATACTCATCAGCTATTTTCAGATATTTTGTAACATCTACAAAATAAAGAACAACTACATCCTCGCTGCCTTTTTTTGCATTATGGGAATAAACCTTGAAATTTTTGTCATCTGTATCAATTATCACACCTGTTTCAGATGCATTGATAATTGTATCCATTCCCATTTCATTGAACGTTGCAGTCAGTTCGCTGTAGCCTGTAGGATTGGAACCGATAACTGATTTTTCAAAAAGGTTGTTGTACCATATAATTTCACCGTCATTCTTGCATACGGCAATCGGAAGCGGGAAATTATTTGAAGCTTTTCCTCCGATAAAATCGAGGTTTGATGAAATATGACTGAGAAGCTTCTGCTTTCTTGCGTTAAAAACATCGAAGTAAGCAAAGGTCAGCGCTACAACAGCAAGAAGAATTATAAGCTCAACAATTGCAAGCCACTTACTTGCCGTAAAAAACGTTATTATAACGAACAGTAATGCAAGCACTACTGCCACCGCAAACACAGGAAAGTTGCGAAGCAACGTTTTCAGCTTCATCTTTACACCTCCATAATTATCGTAAGAATCATAGGACTCCTCTTTGTCCTTTCATAAACAAAACGTGAAATCTCATCCCTTACAGCGGATTTGATTGCATTCCAGTCGTGAGTATTATTCGCAAGACAGTTTTCGATTGCATAACGTGCAACCTCGCGTGCATCGTCGATAAGCTCTTCGGATTCCTTAACATATACGAATCCTCTTGTGAGGATATCGGGACCTGTCACGATGTAACCCGAATAGCTGTCGATGGATGCTGCAACAACGATAAGTCCGTCCTCGGCAAGTCTTTTTCTGTCACGAAGAACAACGTCACCGACATCGCCGACACCTGAACCGTCAACAAACACCTGACCTGCGGGAATACTTTCGCCCTTCTTTATCCAGAGCTTGTTCATTTCAACCTGAACACCGTTGTCAGCGATAAAGATATTTTCAGACGGTATACCCATACTTTCAGCAAGCTGAGCGTGCTTTCTTATATGCTTCTGCTCACCGTGAACGGGTATGAAATATTTCGGTTTGATTATACCCATCATAAGCTTAAGCTCTTCCTGACAGGCGTGACCCGAAACGTGGACACCGTTTGCCTTTTCATATATAACATCGGCACCGAGCTTGAGAAGCTCATTGATAACCTTGCCGATTGTTTTTTCGTTACCCGGAATCGGGGTTGCAGAGATGATTACGCAGTCATTCGGTCCGACAGCAACTTTTCTGTGACCTGAAAACGCCATTCTTGAAAGTGCAGACATCGGTTCGCCTTGACTGCCCGTTGTAACAAGCACCATCTGCTCTGCGGGATATTTATTGATAAGATCAAGGTTTACAAGTGTATTTTCGGGAATTTTGAGATATCCGAGCTCACTTCCGATTGCAACAACGTTTTCAAGGCTTCTGCCTGAAAGTGCAACCTTTCTGCCCATCGCGTGAGCCTGGTCAATAATCTGCTGAACGCGGTGAACATTAGAGGCAAATGTTGCAATAATTATTCGCCTCTGCCCTGCTCTTTCAAAAAGAGTACGGAGCGATTCGCCAACCTTCTTTTCACTTTCGGTATATCCCGGTCGCTCTGCATTTGTTGAATCGGAAAGCATACAGAGTACACCCTTCGCACCGATTTCTGCAAAGCGGTTAAGATTTATCATATCACCGTCAATCGGAGTGCTGTCAATTTTGAAGTCGCCCATCTGCACGATTGTACCTGCACCGCATTCAATTGCAAAAGCGAGTGAATCGGGAATTGAATGGTTGACGTGAATTGCTTCTACGCTGAAGCCACCGAGTCTGATTACATCACCCGGCTTGATGACATTAAGCTTTACGGCACCCTTAAGATGATGTTCCTCGAGCTTTGCTTCAACAAGTCCGATTGTAAGACGTGTACCGTAAACAGGGATGTTCACGGTCTTGAGCATATAGGCGAGTCCGCCGATATGATCCTCGTGGCCGTGAGTGATTACGATACCCTTAATTTTCTCGATATTCTTTTCAAGATATGTGAAATCGGGAAGCACAAGGTCAACACCGAGCATATCGGGGTCAGGGAAAGCAAGACCGCAGTCAACGAGGATGATTTCGTTATCGTACTCGTAAACCGTGATATTCTTTCCGATTTCGTTGATACCTCCAAGGAATCCTATTCTTACCGGCTTCAGATTTTCAGGTTTATTGGCACGTCTGTTGTTTTTGTTAACCTGTTTCTTATCTGTTTTTGGGTTTTTACGGGGATTGGATTTTTTGAAGTTTGACTGTTTTTTCTGCGGATTTGCATTTTCAGTCTGTTTATTCTGTTTTGTCTTATTCTTAGAAGAAGCCTTGCTGAAATATTTATTTTTCTTCAGCTGTTTTTTCTGTGTCTGCTTCTGACCTTTTTCGGTCTTTTCGTTATTCGGCATTAAACAAATATTCTCCTGTTCATATATTTCGCCTGTGAATTTATGTAAAGTTCAAAATTAGTCTTTTAATAAAAATCCTGCTACTTTTCCATTGTCATTTTTATGTCATTATATAATACTATATAACACCGCGAATTGTCAACCGCTGAAAGATATTATTGGTATAAAAGTTTTATAATAAACATTGTTTTTACATTTGGTTTATGTTAAAATTGATGCATAAAATCGTCACCGATTTAAGGAGGAGCAACTATGAAACAGGTGGACATTTTCACCGACGGAGCTTGTTCGGGCAATCCCGGACCGGGCGGTTGGGGTGCAATTTTAAGATATAAGGGTACAGACAAAGAAATAAGCGGCGGTGAGGCACAGACAACCAATAACCGTATGGAGCTGACAGCAGTTATTGAGGCTCTTAAGCTTCTGAAGGAGCCCTGCGAAGTTACTCTTTGGACAGATTCAAAATATGTTGCAGACGGGCTCGGCAAGGGTTGGGCGGCAGACTGGAAGAAAAACGGTTGGAAAAAAGCCGATAAAAAACCTGCTCTGAACCCCGATTTATGGGACGAGCTTCTCAGTCTTAACGATAAGCATACCATTACGATTCAGTGGATTAAGGGACATGCATCGCACCCCGAAAACGAGAAATGCGACAGAATAGCTGTTGCCGAGTCACAGAAGTTTATAAAATAATCCAACAGCAAGGACGGTTTTCCGTCCTTGTTTTTTTAGAAAAATTCGGGTTTGTGGGGTTGTTTTAGCACAATTATGAAATCAAGCAAAGCCTCCCTTGCCTAAAGGGAGGTGGATTTTGCGAAGCAAAAGACGGAGGGATACTTTGCAGAAAAATATTGAAATTTCATAGTTTTCTCTGAAAATATCCCCCAGTCACGACTTCGTCGTGCCAGCCCCCTTTAGGGCAAGGGGGCCTAACATCTGCACTATAGAAGAACTCCACAACCCGAATTTGTATGGATGATTTGAAATAACAAACGTAGGGGCGATTCACGAATCGACCGTTTTATAACACAAAAATGAATGGGACTTCGAGGACTTCGTCCCCTACACGGTTATTTGGAACAGAGTTCGTAGGGCATACCCTGTAACAAGGGTTCAAAACACCTATACAAACCTGTTTTGTTTTTCAACAAAAAACCGCACAGATCAGATTTTTCGGCTGTAAAAACGGTAACTTTAATAATTTAAATTAACGAATTGTGACTTTTGTACAAAATAAAACTAAAATATTAGTTATGTCTGCAACTTTTTTAGCTTTTTGGCACAAAAAATCTATGAATATATTTGACTTTTATAATTAGTTTTGTTACAATGAAACAGCAAATATGCTTCGTGTAAGTTTAATATGCACACTAAAGCACAAGGAGGAATTACTTTGACAGATGCAAAAACATTAGCATATATAAATATGTATGCTATACTCGGCACACTTGAAAATTTGTGCGAGCTTGACCCCAAGGCAAGTGCTCTCCTCGCTGAACGTAAGCCTATTTCTATCGGCTTCGAAGTTAAGGACGGCCCTTCTGCTACTCTTACTTTCAAAAACGGCAAGTGCCGTATGGAGCAGGGTATCAGCGATTGCGATATCAAACTCCCCTTCTCATCATGCGAAAAGTTTAACGGCATGATCGACGGTACTGTTACACCTATCCCCTCAAAGGGATTTATTCACATCAAGTTCCTTCTGGATACTTTCACAAAGTTGACAGACATCCTCACAGCTTACCTTCGTCCGAGCGAAGAGGATCTTCAGGATGAGGAGTTCTTCAGAATCAGCACATCTCTCCTCTTCTATACAATTTCAGTTGCGATCTCACAGATCGGTAACCACGACGATATCGGTAAGTTCTCTGCTGACCACATCGTTGACGGTGACATCAAGATGTCTATCAAGGGCGGCCCGGCTTCAACAGTACGTGCTAAGAACGGTCACCTTGTTACAATCAAGCAGGCTCCCGAAGAGCCGCGTGCAATTATGGAATTCGGCAGCATGAAGCTTGCTCACGATCTCTTTGACGGCAAAGTTAACGCTGTTGCTCAGATCGGTGAAGGCACAATTGCTATGCACGGTATGATCAATATGATCGATAACCTCAACCGTATTCTTGACAGAGTTGCACTTTATCTTGCATAAGGGAGGAAATTAACTATGGCTAACATCAAAATTAATCAGTACGACAAAAGCCGTGAGCTTTTCCAGCGTGCTACCAAAGTAATCCCTTCAGGTGTTTACGGTCACCTCGGCCCTGCTGAAGGTAACTTCATTCCCGTAAGTGCATGGCCTTTCTTCTCTGAGAAGGCAAAGGGTGCATATTTCTGGGACGTTGACGGAAACAAGTTTATCGACTATATGTGTGCATACGGTCCCAACATCCTCGGTTACAATGACCCCGACGTTGATAAGGCTGCTATGGAGCAGGCTAAGCTCGGTAACTGTACAACATCACCTTCTTACAAGATGGTTGAGCTTGCTGAATTGATGGTTGACACTGTTAAGACAGCTGACTGGGCATTCTTCGCAAAGAACGGTAACGATACAACACAGCTTGCTATTATGGCTGCACGTAACGCTACACACAGAAAGAAGATCATCTTCGTTAACGGCTTCTATCACGGTGTTTCTGCTGTTGTTCAGAAGATCGACTATCCGGGCGTTCTTCCCGAAGACGTTGCAAACAACCTTTATGTTGACTGGAACGACTTTGAAGCTCTTGAGAAGCTTGTTGCAGAGAATGAAGGCGAAATTGCTGCTTTCATTTCAACACCTTACCTTCACGGTAACTACTTTGACAATGTAACTCCTGCTGACGGCTACTGGCAGAAGGTTCGTAAGCTCTGTACAGAGAAGGGCATCGTTCTTATCGTGGACGACGTTCGTTGCGGCTTCCGTCTTGACCTTGCAGGTTCTGACGCATACTACGGCTTTGAAGCTGACCTTATCTGCTTCTGTAAAGCTATCGCTAACGGTTGGAACATCTCCTGCCTCTGCGGTAAGGAATTCCTCAGAGATGCTGTTTCCGGCATGTCTTACACAGGTTCTTACTGGATGAGTGCTGTTCCGTTCGCTGCAGCTATTGCAAACATCAACAAGATGAAGGAACTTAACCTTCCGGCAGTACTTAAAGAAAAGAGCGTTAAGCTTCTTGACGGTCTTAAGGCTGCAGGTACAAACAACGGTTTTGACCTCGTTTGCTCAGGTGAGCCCGCACTCTTCTATATGCGAATAGCTAACGACGATTCAATGATGCTTCATCAGGAATGGATTGCTGAGTGTGTTAAGAGAGGTATCTTCTTCTCCAGCCATCACAACCACTTCATGAACTATGCAGTATCAGATGCTGACATCAAGCACACAATTGAAGTTGCTGACGAAGCTTTCAAGATTGTTAAGAAGGCTCATCCCGAAGCATTTTAATTAAATCGGCTGTATAATATTAAACATTATATAAATATACTTTTAGGAGGAAGCACCTATGGCATTAACCAAAAAGGAATGGTTAGCTCTTGAAAAGAAAGCTCACGAGCTCCGCAGACTTTGCCTTGATACAACTTTCTGGGCAGGCAGCGGCCACATCGGCGGCGGTATGAGCGTTATGGACATGATGACCATTCTCTATCACAAGTATCTCAACATTAAAGTTGACGACCCGAACTGGGAAGACAGAGACCGTTTCATCCTTTCAAAAGGACATTCAGGTATTGCTTATGCACCTGTTCTTGTTGACAAGGGATTCAACGATCCTGAGCAGCTTAAGACATTCAACCTTACAAACTCAAAGATGGGTATCCACCTTGACTCAAATAAGGTTATCGGTGTTGACGCTTCAACAGGTTCTCTCGGTCACGGCCTTTCAATCGCTCTCGGTACAGCTCTTGCAGCTCGTGTACTCGGCAAGGATTACAAGACATACTGTATCCTCGGCGACGGTGAATGCGACGAAGGTTCAAACTGGGAAGCAGCTATGGCTATCAACGCTTTCAATGCTACAAACGTTATTTCTTTCGTTGACCGTAACAAGTGTATGATCGACGGCCGTACAGAAGACGTTATGCCTCTTGAGCCCTTCTGCGACAAGTGGCGTGCATTCGGCTTCCACGTAATCGAAGTTGACGGTCACAACCTCAACGAGCTTTCAGAAGCTATCGACTACGCTCTCGGCGAGCCTGACGCACCTGTTATGATCGTTGCAAACACTGTTAAGGGCGAAGGTATCGACTTCATGGCTGATGACTATCATTGGCATTACGGCGCTATCGACGCTGAGAAATATGAGCTCGCTAAGAAGAGCCTTGACAATTATTATGAGAAGCGTAAAGCTCGTGCAGAAAAGGAGGGCATCTAATTATGGCAGGCGGACTTACATATACAGCTCTTGAATCCACTGAGCTTTCTACTGCTGAAATTTACGGTCAGACTCTCGTTGAGCTCGGCCGTGAGCATAAGGAAATCGTTGGTCTTACAGCTGACCTTGGCGGTTCAACAAAGATCGGCGTATTCGGCAAGGAATTCCCTGACCGTTTCTTCAACGTAGGTATTGCTGAGCAGAACATGTTCGGTATTGCTGCAGGTATGGCAAAGGCAGGTCTTGTTCCTTTCGTTTCAACATTCTCAATCTTCGCTGCTCTTCGTTCTGCTGACCAGATTCACACAGACATCTGCTATCAGAACGTAAACGCTAAGATTATTGCTACACACTCAGGTACATCTTTCGGCCAGGCAGGTTCAACTCACCACGCAATCTGCGATATGGCTGTTATCCGTTCAATGCCTAACATCACACTCATCTGCCCTGCAGACGGTGTTGAAACAGCTGAAGCTGTTCAGGCTGCTTACGATAACTTCGGCCCGTACTACATCCGTATTAACCGCGGTTTTGACCGTGTTCTCTACGGTAAGGATTACGGCAAGGAGTACAAGTTTGAAGTTGGTAAGGCAATCGAAGTTAACCCCGGTACAGACATTACTGTTATCGCTTGCGGTTCTTGCGTTTACCAGGCTTACCAGGCCGCTAAGTTCCTTGAGAACGCTGACGGACTTAAGGTTCGCGTTCTTGATATGCATACAATCAAGCCTCTTGATAAGGAAGCTGTTCTTAAGGCTATCCAGGAAACACGCCGTATCATCACAGTTGAAGACCACACAATTCTTGGCGGTCTCGGCTCTGCTGTTGCAGAAGTTATGGCTGAAGCAGGTAAGGGTTGTGCATTCACACGTCTTGGTCTTAATGACCAGTTTGCTCCTATCGGCCTTCACGAAGACATTATGTCAATGCTCGGTATCGACTGTAACGGTATCGTAAACGCTGTTCGTGAAGCTATGAACAAGGACTTCGAAGAAGACGACGATTGGGACGACGAAGTATAATTTGAAAGGGTGGTTTACAAATGGCAAACGAAGTTTTATTGACCAATAAAATCTTCCTCAATGCTGCTTTACCTCTCCTGAAGGTTATTGCAAATGACGTTCCGAGCCTTGCTAAGAAGTTCGAGAAGATTCATTGTATTTATCAGGTAAGTGCTCTTGATCCCTCTGCTCCCGACGGCAAGTATGCTACTCACTTCACAGTTAACAACGGTGAATGGAAAGTATGCGCTGATAAGGTTGCAACAAACGCTCACATCGAGCTTGAGTTCAAGAACATGGAAACAATGAACGCATTTTTCAAGGGAAAAATCGGCCCCTCTACTCTTCCTAAGATGAAGGGCGTTGTTAAAAAGCCTTTGGAGTTTGCAGCATTTATGATGGTTCTCCTCAAAATGTCTTCACTTCTTACAATCACAGAGGCTCCCGCAGATGAGGAAACTCAGAAGCTCGCAGTTAAGTGCTTCTTCTACCTTCTTTCATCAGGTATCAGCCAGCTCAACAAGCACGGACACGAAGGTGTTCACGATTGGGCATCAAAGAGCCCTGACCGTGTTTATGCATGGGCAGTTGACGGTTATCCTGAAGTTTCTGCTTTCCTTCGCGTTAAGGCAGGTAAGACACGTTCAGGCCGCGGCACATACAAGAGAGCTATGCCGTTCTTCACAATGAGATTTGACTCTCTCCCGAGTGCATTGGGCATTCTTCTTTCAACAGACGATATGCTTGAATCCACAAAGAGAGGTAAGCTCATCATGGACGGTGCTCCCGAATTCGGTGCACAGATCGGTGATTTCATGATGCAGGTCGGCGATTACGCTAAATAAGATAATTTTAAACGGTATCGGAGAAATCCGATACCGTTTTTTCTTGCAATTTACATTATTTTCGTGTTATAATTCACATATCAAAATAATCGGAAGTGATAATTAATGAAACATTATGAATCAATAATCATCGGTCACATTTCACTTGACCATAACACTGACCATCTCGGTAATTCTGCTGACATTATGGGTGGTGCAGTTACATATTCATCTGCTTCTGCATACGCTCTCGGTCACAAGGTTGCCGCAGTAACAAAGCTCAATGAAGCTGATGTTTACAGACTCGATTCACTTACAATTCCCAGAGAGGATGTTTACTGCATCTTCTCACCTTCTTCATACAATATGGATAATCAGTATTTCACAGCTGATAAAGAGAGAAGAAAGTGTATGTGTATGAGTATGGGTACACCTTTCACTATTGAAGATATTCCTAAGGATATCAGCGGTGACATCTACCATTTCGCAGGTCTTGTTTACGGTGACTTCTCAAGCGAAATGATCAAAGAAGCTTCAAAGCTCGGCAAGGTTGCTGTTGACGTACAGGCTTGTCTTCGCCACGCCAGTGACGATCACACTATGTATTTCGAAGATTGGGCAGACAAAATGGATGTGCTCCCCTATATCGATTTCCTCAAAACCGATGCTGCTGAGGCCGAAATCATGACAGGACTTGAGGACAGATATGAGGCAGCAAAGCTTCTTCACTCCTGGGGTGCAAAGGAAATTATGATAACTCACAATACCGAGGTTATCATTTACGACGGTAAGGATTTCTATTCAGTACCTATCAGAGCAAGAAACCTTTCGGGCCGTACAGGCAGAGGCGACACAACGTTTGGTGCTTACATAACAGAAAGACTCTCACATTCCATCAAAGACGCTCTGCTTTATGCTACAGCTACCGTTTCAATCAAAATGGAAACTCCCGGTCCGTACAAAGGAACGAGAGCCGACATTGAAAATTATATTGATGAGCTTTACAGCGATATTAAATAATCATATATAAAATATGAATCCCGAAGATAATTCGGGATTCTTTCTTTTTATATACTCAATACAGTTATGCTTATTGCCGCAAGGATTATACCGATAACCTTCAGAAGCTGAGGTTTTTCTTTGAAGAATATAAACGAATAAATTGCCGAGAGCACCAATACGCCACCGTTTTCAACAGTATATAATACTGCGGTGTTGATCATCGGAATGACAAGCACAAGTATATTGATTGCAAGTGCCGCACTTGCAAGACACAACGCCAAGGGAAGGATGGATTTTTTGTTCATTCTGAAGGCTTTTAAAGTGTCTTTTTTCTCTTTGAAAGCGAGCTGAACGAATGCGATTATGCCCATAATACCGTATGTAAGAATAATCATTTCGTTCTTCTGCGAAACATCGTAATCCGACTGCATTTTAAGTAATGTGCCGTACATACCGTTTGAAAGGAAAAGCAATGCACAGAAAACATAATAGCTCCACGGTGTACGTTCACCTTTTTTCTTGAAATCCTTATAGTTCATAAGGATAAACGAAACAAGCATAAGAGCGATTGCCGTATACTGATACCACACAAGCTTGTCTCCGAGGAAGATTGTGGTATACATCAGCGGAACAAGGATACATCCGAAAAGCATTGCGACATTCATAAAAGCATATGAGCCTTTTGAGCTTGCTTTTATAAGCGACGTGTTGTATGTAAAAAGCACCACTGCATTCAGCGAGCCGAACAGCAACGTAATCGGTGACATATTAAACTTAAAGCCTATCCATGCCCACGTGAACAACGCAATCGCTATACTTTCAAGCACACAGAATACGGGTGATGCGTTTTCAGGCTTGCCGGGATATTTGTTTGTATACATCGTGCAGAACAAGGTCTGCAGACTGTACAGAACTACGATTAATAAGATTAACAGTGCAGAGGTCATAGACTTCTCCTTTCTGAATGGTTCACTTTGATTTTTTGAAATCTTCTATTTGCTTCTGAAGTTGATCAATCTGATTTTGCAGATTTTTGATATCACTTTCAACAGCTCGTAACACTTTGAATAACACAAAAAATATTAATCCAACTAATACTGAAACAGCTATTTCAATTCCAATTATATTCCCTGACTCCAACAATTTCCATCCTCCGAAAAAAACGAGAAGATAAATACAAGTAAACGAAACTAAAATACACAGTAACACACCAAAAACATCTTTTAGTTTTTTCATTGTTGTATTCTCCTTTACAGTTATATCATAAACTTCTTGCCTTTTCAATGATGCATCGCCGTTGGCGATATGATGTTATTCTTTGAATAATTATGTTGCTCCCTTTGGTCGCAATGCTGTGATGTTTACCCCTAAAAATTAGGTGAACCCGACATCATTAGCATAAGCGGCTTCATTAGTGAATCTACATCATTTGCCGAAGGCAAACATCATTCAAAAAAGCCTGATTTGTCTATCGGACAAATCAGGCCTTTTTGTTGGTGCCGGTGACCGGGGTCGAACCGGTACGGTATCGCTACCACTGGATTTTGAGTCCAGCACGTCTGCCAATTCCATCACACCGGCACATAACGGCATTTATTATAAACCAATGTTAACTAAAAATCAAGTGTTTTTTTCAATTTTGCAAAGAGTCATATATAACTTTTGCAATTTCAACTGCCATCTTATCGATATTCTCATCAAAAGCCCTGTTATCTTCATCCGAGCTTATAAAACCAACTTCTAAAAGTATTGACGGCATATTTGTGTTCGCGTTGACGTAATAATTATTCGCGGTGCGGTCACGGTAACCGTTTTTCACTCCCCTGTCCGCAAGGCCCGTCAATTCGCTTAACTGTTTTGTAAGCTTTTTTGCTGTTGAACGTTCATCTTCCTTTTCTCTTTTGGAAATCCACGCTTCAAATCCCGTTCCCGAAGCTGAGCTGTTACGGTGTATTGCAACGAACAGGTCGCATCTTTTTTTGTTTGCAATTCTGCACCTGTCGCGAAGCGAAACTGTTTTGTCCTCTTCCCTTGTGAGAACCGTTTTGATGCCGAGAAGTTCAAGCTCGTCCCGCACTTTAAGGGTTAATGCAAGATTATCGTCCTTCTCATATCTTTTGCCATCCGTTGACACAGCACCGACATCGTCACCGCCGTGGCCTGCATCAAGGCAGACAATCAGTTCGTTATCATAGTGCCTTTCTGCTGTATCCGCCAGGAGCTTGACAGCGACAAGAAAACTGACAAAAACAAGAATGACAGCGATTATTACAGCATAATTATGTTTTTTTATGTTCAAATTCATATTTATTTTCAAGATTATGCCTCTTTTCGAATACCGATATTATACTTTAATTAGCACCAAGCCACAAGGTTTTAAAGTATGATTATATCACACGTGCATTATTTTCGCAAATGATTGACTTTAAACTATATTTGAGTTAGAATATTTTTATACCAAATCGGGAGGTTTTTTACAATGAACAACACAGAAATCAAGCCTTGTCTTCGCTTTATGGTTGTCAGCGATATTCACATCCAAGACGAACATTCAGTTGAGAGAGAGCGTTTTGAAAAAGCTATCCGTGATGCATACAGCATCGCAAGAAGTAATAAATATTATCAGAAACTTGATGCACTCTGCATAGTAGGTGACTTTGCGACAAGAGGCACTCCCACACAGTTCAAGGCTGCAAGAGACATTGTTGATGCTAACGTTGACCTTAACGAAACTCAGGTTATTGCTTCAATCGCAAGCCACGAGTTTATGCACGACGGTGTTGAGGCAGGTTACAGGAATTTCCAGGAAATTTTCGGCGGTACACCCGACACACACGCTGTTATAAACGGTTTCCACTTTGTTTCAATCACTCCGTCACAGGGTTGTAACTACCACGACGATAAAAAAGAGTGGATGGCAAAGGAGCTTAAAGCTGCAGCAGAAGATGGCAGAAAGAAGCCTATCTTCGTTTTCCAGCATCCGCATAACTCAGGCACTGTTTACGGAAGCATCCTCTGGGGTGAGGACGATCTTATTCCCATTTATATGCACTATCCGCAGATCATTCATTTCTCAGGTCATTCACACGCTCCTATCAACGATCCGCGTTCAATTCATCAGCAGCATTTCACATCTCTCGGTACAGGTACACTCAGCTACTTTGAGCTTGACGAATTTGATAAGATTTACAGCACTATCCCCACAAACAAGGAAAAGGCTGCACAGATGCTTATTGTTGAGGTTGACGAGCAGAACCGTGTACGTGTTTATCCCTATGATGTTCTTTCAGGTAATTTCTTCCCGTATGTATGGGAGATTGACACTCCGTCAGACCCGACAACATTCAAATATACAGGCGAAAGATATAAGACAACTGCCGCACCGTACTTCAACGACGGTGACGTGCCGATGATTTCAGACGTAACAGCCACTTCATTCAGAGTTGACTTCAAGCAGGCAAATCCTGCTGAAGGTGACAAGTACGTCAACAGCTACGATATTATCGTAAAGAACGCTGAAAACGATATCATCAGACAGTACAGTATATGGTCTGAGTATTATTTTTATGATATGCCCGAAACTCTCGGTGTTGATGTTAACGACCTCACTTCTGACAGCGACTATACAGTCGAAATAAGAGCTAATAGCTTCTGGATGACATCTTCAAAAGAAAACATTATTGCAAAGGTGCATACCAAATAATCTCCGGTGGTGAGAAAATTGAATAAAATCAAGGAATTTTTAAAACGAAAAGATATTGAATTTTCTTTAAAAAGATACGGAATTGATGCATTGAGTGCGATGGCTCAAGGTCTTTTTGCCTCACTTTTAGTCGGCACGATTCTTTCAACTATCGGTCAGCAGTTTTCGGTTGACTTTCTTGTTGAAATCGGCGGTTTTGCTTCTGCTGTCAAAGGCAGTGCAATGGCAATTGCTATCGGTTATGCGCTCAAAGCTCCTCCGTTAGTTCTTTTTTCGCTCGCGGCAGTCGGATATTCGGCTGATATTGAGGGCGGTGCAGGCGGTCCGCTTGCCGTACTCTTTATGGCAATTGTTGCGGCAGAGCTCGGAAAGGCAGTCAGTAAGGAAACAAAGCTTGACATCCTTGTTACGCCTATCGTTACAATCATTTCCGGTTGCGGGCTTTCAATGCTTTGTGCCAAATACATCGGTATGTTTGCAAGCTCGTTCGGCAATGCAGTTATGTGGGCAACGGAGCTTCATCCCCTGCTTATGGGTATGATTGTTTCAGCCGTTATCGGAATTGCACTTACTCTTCCGATAAGCAGTGCGGCAATCTGTGCGGCGCTCGGTCTTACAGGACTTGCAGGCGGTGCGGCTGTTGCAGGATGCTGTGCACAGATGGTCGGTTTCGCAGTTATGAGCTTCCGCGAAAACAAATGGGGCGGACTTGTTTCTCAGGGACTTGGCACAAGTATGCTTCAGATGGGTAACATTGTAAAGAATCCGCGAATCTGGATTCCGCCTACCCTCGCTTCAATTATCACAGGACCGATTGCAACCTGTGTTTTCAAGCTCCAGATGAACGGTGCTGCTGTTTCGTCAGGTATGGGTACCTGCGGACTTGTTGGTCAGATCGGTGTTTATACCGGTTGGGTAAACGATGTCGCATCGGGTGCAAAGGAAGCAATTACAGCATTCGATTGGATCGGACTTGTTTTAATCTGCTTCGTTCTTCCCGCAATTCTTTCATTTGTTTTCTGTGAAATCCTTCGCAAAATCGGTTGGATTAAAGAAAACGATCTTAAATTAGGATTATAAAAAACAAGGAGTGTTCGCTGAACACTCCTTGTTTTATTTGGTATCACTGTCTTTTTTCCATTTGCCTGTTGCATAGTAAACAATACCGATAAAGAACGGTGTAAAGCCTGCGAGGGCGTCACCGAGCCAGAACCCGTAATGCTTCATATCAAGCACAAGTCCGAAAAGAACCGAAAGTCCGATTCTCATTATTATTCCGTCAAGAATAGCTGTTACAAAGTTTATCTTATAATTTCCGCTACCGTTAAGAAGAGCATTCATTATCGCTCGCATCGCACTGCCGAACAAAAGCAACACAGCGATAGGAACAAACTTTCCTGCTATTTCAAGAACTTCGGCTTCCTTGGTAAAGATACCAAAAATCTCTGAGGGAAAAAGAACTATCAGCACAGATAAAACAGAAGCAACCGAAAGCGTGATAACTGCAAGATTTTTGAGAATCCGCTTTACTCTGCCGTACTCCTTTGCGGCAAGATTCTGACCAACCATTGTTGATCCGCCCGTATTCATAGCAGCGGAAACAAGGTTACTTATACTTGAAACCTTATTAGCAATTCCCGAAAAAGCAGAAACCTCTACACTGTAGGAATTTACCCAAGAATTTACAAAAAGCTTTGAAATCTGAATTGATGCGGTTTTAATTGCCATAGGCGTACCAAGCTTTACGAGAGCACTCAGCATTTCTTTATCCCATTTCAGGAAATCGCTTTTGCTTATATTAAGCTCAAACTGCTTCTTGTTTTTCAACAGAAACGCTGAACACGAAATAAAGCTTACAGCCTGACTGATTATCGTCGCAAATGCTGCACCCGATTCTTTCCAACCTAATAAACCGACAAAAACAATGTCAAGTATCAGGTTTAGAACAGCAGCAATACTTATAAACACAAACGGATGCTTTGAATCACCCATTCCGCGAAGTATCGCACTGACAATATTGTAACCGTATATGAACACAAGTCCGAGCATACACACGGTTGAATATCTGACAGCTCCGTCAATCGCCTCTGCAGGAGTATTCATAAGCTTCAGCATTCCGTCCTGAAAAATTATTCCGAGAACGCTGAGAACAACCGCACAGGAAAACAGGAATCCGCACATTGTTCCGACGAAACGTCCGATTTTCTTTCTCTCGCCTGCCCCGATATATCTTGCGATAAGCACCTGACCTGCATTGGCAAAGCCCATTGATATAAACGTCAGTAAATTGGTAACGTCACCGCCGACGGAAACAGCTGAAATGCCTTCTTTGCCAAGCACGTTGCCGACAACAATCATATCCACCATATTGTAAACAACCTGCAGAAGATTAGAGAGAAACAGTGGCCAAACAAAAACAAGCAACGGTTTTGTTATTCCGCCTTTTGTAAAATCTTTTATCTGAGTTTTTTGCATAAACATCTCTTCTTTCGCAGAGATTATATCACAGTTTTCTTTACAAATAAAGAGCAAGGGGCTGTAAAAAAAGTGCAGACCGCATAAAACCAGCAAAGAAAGAGTTTCTTCGAAGTTTTAATACTTGAAGAAACCCTTAAAACATAAAAATAAGTAAATATATAAAAATTAACGTTTTATGCTATAAACAAACTTCGCCACTCGACGTACCTTTGTACGCCTTCGGGTGCCCAAAACAAAGCTTCGCTTCGTTTTGGCTCAGTTTGTTCATTCTGCGCATTTTTTCCTATCCCCTTAAAAAAGAAGAGCTGTAAAAAACAAACTGTTTTTTACAGCTCCTTAAATTATTTTTCAAGATGAGAAAAGATTTTTTCCCAAACCTTTTCATCCTGTGCTGTCATTCTGTTCCAATCAAAAGAGTCAACAAACTCTTTTTTCTGTTCAGGAGTTTTTAACGTTTTTTTCTTTTTATTTGAAGACGAAACATATTCCGCAAGATATTTTACTGCATCCTCTGTGTAGTTCGGATTGTGGTCTTTGTTACTTTCAAGAACGAACGTTGTGTTTTCTCTTTTTGAAAGCTCAGAAACAAGATAATCATAATTGATTTCCTTGTTTACCATTTTATCGTTATCCGAATAAATCAGCAAAACTTTTGCTGACGTGTTATTAAGAGAAGCTACTGCATCACAAGTTACATAATCGGGATTGGCTTTCTTTTCAATTTCAGCTATATACTTTTTAATCGAGCCGAAACGTGCAATCATTTTTTCAACCGAAACAAAACCTGAAAGCACAACAATATGAGTGAGGTCAGGGTGGAATGCCGAGATATTGAGAGTAGAAAATCCGCCCCAGCTGTGTCCCATTACGGCAAAGGTTTTATCTTTGTATTTGTCATCAGACTTAAGTGCCTTCAGACAGCAGTCAAGGTCACTGAGTGACTGTGAAAAACCGACAGTTGACTCCCCTTCAGATTCCATACAGCCTGTATGGTCGTATGAAAAAACTTTGTAGCCGCGACGAGCAAGCATTTCAATTTCCTTCATATAAGAAAGGTGTCCGCCGCCCATTCCGTGGTCAAAAACTATTATACGGCTCTCGCAGGGGTTATCGTAATAATAGAATTTTCCTTTGAGTGTCTGACCGTTGTTACCTTTGAACGAAAACGGGTCTGCGTGCAAGCCTTCGAAATCCTTTTCAGAAAAATAATATGCCAAGCCCTCATCGTCATAGCGTCTGAATATAAGCTCGTTGTATATTTTTTTCACCGTGTTATAAAACAGCATATTATGACCTCATTTCAAAGCATTTCCGTCGCTGAAAGCCTGACCGACTCTTTCACCGAGTGTAATGTAAGTATGATACATCGGGTCAAAGGTTATCGGATTGAGCTTTTTATAATCGATATTTCCTTTTTCGTCAAGAATACTTTCATCTGCACTGACATTGACAATTTTGCCGATAAGGCAGTCTGTTTCTTCATCGAAGCTGATAAGCTCACACTCAACAGTCATCGGCAATTCCTTAATTATCGGTGCATTGACAAATTCACTTTTAAAGGTGTGAAGCCCAGCTTTTTCAAGCTTATCAGGCACTTTATTTCCTGACTCCACGCCAAGATAATCGCATTCAACAACGTGCTTTGCATCAGCCATACTGACGGTAAAAGCACCTGTTTTACGGATATTTTTAACTGTTTTGTGACCTGCAGAAAGGCACATTGTTATTCTGTCTGATTCAGCGATACCGCCCCATGCGGCATTCATCGCATTCGGCACACCGTTTTCATCATAAGCTGCGACTATAAAAACAGGCTGTGGATATGTCATAGGCTTTGAGCCGAAATTCTTTCTCATAAATTACGCTCCTTTGAAAATAGCCTCCGTGAAAACGGAGGCTTTATGTTACTTTGAAAGCTTGATTGTATAAAGCCAGCTACTGTCAACCGTATCGGGATTGATTGCAGGAAAAACAACCTCTGCCTTACCGCCGTTGTCAACAATTGTAAGCTCTGCATCGCTGCCGAAAAGAGTTGCTTTGAGGTCTGCATCGTAGTCTACGAGTTCAAGCACCTGTGAGCCGAACGGGAAACGATTGATGATTGCATAAACATCGTCACCCTTCTTAGTGTAATAAACACCGTCCTGCTGAGCCTTTGAATAAAGGCGTGTGCCGTAGATTGCATCACCGTTAACACGGAGCCAGTCACCCATCTGAAGAAGTCTTTCTTCCATAATTACAGGGATTGTACCGTCTGCTGCAGGGCCGATATTAAGAAGGAAGTTGCCACCCTTTGAAACAAGGTCGCAAAGCATTTCAAGAAGCTCTTTTGCGCTGAGATAATCAGCAAGCTCCTCGTTACGGTTGAATCCGAATGAACGGCCGATGCCGCGGCATTCCTCGAAAGGTCTGTCAAGCTCGACATCTTCGATTTTACGACCTGCTTCGATATAACCGTATTCAGTAGTAAAGTTACCGCCCATACGGCCGCGTGTTTCCTTACCCCAACGGTCATTAGGAACGATGAAATCCTTTACGCTTGACTCATTGTAAAGCCACTGAAGGAATTCTGTTGAATGCCATACATCTGACGGATGCTCCCATTCACCGTCTGTAAAGAGTGTGTTCGGCTGATACTTTTCGATAAGCTCCTTAAGCATCGGAATAAGATGCTCAGTTGCATACTCTTCGGGATTTTTAAGATAGAGAGGATGGAACCACTCATAAACTGAATGATAAACACCGAAACGCACATCAGTATCTGCGAGCGCATCCTTGAGCTCCTGAAGGAAATCGCGGTGCGGACCGACATCAACTGTGTTCCAGTTCCACGCATAATCTGTTTTATAAAGGCAATAACCGTCGTGATGCTTTGAAACGATGTTCATATACTTCGCACCGCTCTTCTGGAAGAGGTCTGCCCATTTTTTTGCATCAAAAAGCTCAGCCTTGAATCCGCTTACAAAATCTTCGTACTTTGTTTTGTCACCGTAAACTCTCTCGTGGAATTTGTAAGTTTCTGTTTCCTTGTCCTCAATCTGACGCATATACCATTCCGCATAGTCACCTTTTTTAGTGTATGCAGGTACAGAATATATACCCCAATGGATGAAGATACCGAACTTGGCATCTGCGAACCATTCAGGTACTTTACGGGAATTAAGAGATTCCCAATTATTTTCAAACATATTTAACACTCCGTTTCATTTGTGTTTATTAAAATATACCATTTTGGCGTATCACTGTCAATCAGAGTTTCTTGGCCATTACAACGCCACCAAGAGCGGAGGCAATTTCAGCAAAACCTTTTCTCTGATAGAAGCGTTGTGCTCCCTTGTTTTCTTTATCAACAATGAGCATTACTCCCGGTATGTTCATACTTTTAAGCTTATCAAGCAAGGCATCCATCAGCTGTGAACCGTAACCCTTGCCCTGATATTCATCGAGGATATCGATGTGAAGGTGTGCAGGATATTTCTTCTTAAACGGAAGATATCCCAATGGCAGAAAATACGCTGTTAAGCTCTGCATTTTATCGATTTTCCAAAGCTCACGGACTTCGTTTTTTCGGTAATCCTTAACATACTTTGAATAATCAGGTGCACAAAGAATATAACCGACAGCCTTTCCGTTATCGTCAAGAACAAAACAAGTTTCCTTTTCGGCTCTTGCATAATAGGTTGAGTACGTCAGCGAGATTTTTCTGCCGACTTCCTCTATAGCTCTTGACTCCGGCCCTGCAGTCATTCTGCAGATGTATTCAATATCCTTTAAATCCTTGCTTTCTGCAGGTCTTATGTAAGGCATAGCTTCACTCCTTATTCAACTCCGCGGTAAAGCAGACCTCTTGTAAAGTCACCCTTTGCTTTACCTGAGCGTATATACGAGGATATAACCTCCGCACAGGTTTCTTTATCTTCCTTTGTAAAATAAAGAAGCATAAAGTCCATATTACGGATTTCCGTAAGTCTGTCTGCCATATAAACAGGAACAGAATTAAGGATATCATTCACACCCATACGGCACTCAATCGGGAATTCAATTCCCTTACGGTCAACAAGCTTTCCGTTTCGTTTGCAGTCCTTACAGGTTTTACCGTTTTTCTGCGGACAGTTTCTTACAAGCATAAGAGGAAGTCTGCCGTAAGCAAAGATACCTCTTGACACTTCCCCGCCGATCGACTGAGCCTGCGACATTGTAAGCTCTGCCGAAAGAAGAACCTTATTCACGCCCATATCTTCAAGCACTTTAAGCGAACGTGAATTGAAGATATTTGAACCAAAGAAAGCATTTGCTTTAAGACCTGCTTTCTGGATAAGAGCAATACCGTCAAGCGTTCCTGCCCATGCTTCGGTTATACCGTATTCCTTCGCTTCATTTAGCTGACGGAGGATTTTTTCGTATGAGCCGAAGATTCCGCGCGGTACTTCAACGCTGACACGGACAGACTTTTTAACTTTCTTTTCCTCGCCAAGAGGTACAATAACCTGCTCGATATAGTCCCAGTTTTCAGGGATTGTTTCAATATCTGAGAAACGGCAGATAAGACGTTTCTTTCCTCCCTGATGAGGCTTGACTGAAACGAACTCGTTTCTGAATTCTTTAACCGTTGAAGCCTCGGCACCTTCAAGCTTTTCAATAGCTTCACGTCTTAATTTATTGATTTCTGAAACGGGAATAAACACTCCCTCATCAAGCTCGATATCAATTTCGCCTGCAAAGAACCTTGTTCCTCCGCACTTTTCAAGCTGAGTACGGACTGATTCTTCCGTAGTTGCTTTATTGAGTGCAGGCTGAGGGTGAGTTTCACTTTCAACGTAAACATTCTTTCCGCCTGCCTGAGCTGCGAGGGAAATCGGTTCACCGAGAACACCCGTGAATGCAAAGTCGATTTTCGTATCTGCAACTTCTTTTTCATAGAGCTTTTCAAGCTTTTTAAGAACAGTTGCAGCAGCTGTTACATCGTCCTTCTGACGTGTACCGAACATGCTGATACCAAGGCTGTTTTTATAATATCCGTCAGTAAAGCCTGAGCGTGAAAAAACACTTCTGAGGTCGCTTTTAAGCTCGTTATCAACAATTCCGTCAACACTGTTTCTGCACGCTTTAACTGCAGCGGCAACGTATTCGGGACGTTTCATTCTGCCTTCGATTTTGAACGAGCAAACACCCATTTCAGCCATTTCACGGATATAATCAACAAGCGAGAGATCCTTGAGGCTGAGGTCGTGTCCCGTACCGTAAGGTGCTCCGAAAGGAAGACGGCAGGGCTGAGCACAGGCTCCCCTGTTTCCGCTTCTTGAACCGAGTACGGCCGAAAAATAACACTGACCCGAAACACACATACAAAGTGCACCGTGAACGAAGCATTCAAGCTCAATCGGAGAGTTTTCGCAAAGATTGCGGATTTCTTCCATTGAGAGTTCTCGCGGAAGCACTGCACGAGTGAAACCAAGCTTTTTAAGTTTTTTAAGACCTGCAGGAGTATGAACCGTCATCTGTGTTGATGCGTGCATCGGCATATCCGGTGCACATCTGCGGATAATATCCGCAAGGCCAAGGTCCTGAACAATTATTGCATCAACACCCGCTTCACAAGCAAGACGGACGGCATCCTGAGCATCGTCGAGCTCGCCGTCCGAAATAAGCGTGTTTAATGTAAGATGAACCTTAACACCGTGCTTGTGACAGTAATCAACAGCATTTTTAAGCTCGCTGTAATCAAAATTATCGGCATTGCGACGCGCGTTAAAATCCTTTGTTCCAAGGTAAACGGCATCTGCACCGCTTCTGACTGCAGCAATAACAGACTCCATTGAGCCTGCAGGTGCAAGAATTTCAATATTCATTATAATTTATCCTTTTCTTCAAGACTTCTTCTGATACTGCGAAGATCCCTTGTCATTCTTTCAGCTTCCCTACGAGCCATTTCAGCTTCGGTCTTTGCTCTTGCCGCATCTTCCATATAAACCTGAATCTGAGCCTTAAGATAATCGGCATTTCTTTCTGCCTGATGGTATCTGTCCGCAAACTCAAGGGCACAAAGTACAGATGCCTGTACCTGAGAAAGACGAGGATGCTGACGGAGCAAATCAGTAATGATTTCATCAACCTCTTCGCCAAGATTTCTCATTTCGCTGACATCACCGTCAGTGGTAAGATGATAGTCAAGGCCACCGATAGTGAGCCTCACCTTATTTTTTTCCATAATAATCCCTCCGCAGTATAATACGCAAAAGTCCGCCAATAATTAAATTGTATAAGCGTTATACTCTTGCTTCAAGCGATGTTTAAGGTATTATACTATAAAAAAGCGATTGAGAAAAGTGTTTTTGTGTAATTTTTTGTATTTTTCGGTATATTAAATTTTTCTTTACCGCCGTTAACACCCGTTATTTTGTGCAAATATAATAAATGAAATCGTTAATAAACTTTATTGAATTATATTTTTCGTCAAAAAGCACAAATATAAAGCAGAATTTTCTTATAATAATTTGTATTTTAATATTGTATTTTTATACATTTAGGTATAAAATTAATACAAGATACACCGTTTGTTTGGTGTCTGATATCCCAAGGAGGTATATTATGAACTACAAAATGACCAAAAAGGATGCAAAAGAGCAGATTTATAACAAACTTACTCACTTTTTCGGTGTAACACCCGAGGAAGCTACTTACGAGCATTATTATAAAGCTATCGCTCTTATTCTCCGCGACATGATGATGCAGGGCAGAAAGGAATTTCACAACGAATCAAAAACAGCTGATTCAAAGAAGGTTTATTACCTTTGCATGGAATTTCTTATGGGTCGCTCTCTTAAGAATAATCTTTACAATCTCAATCTTACAAAGACAATGGAATCTGCACTCAAGGATTTCGGCATAAAGCTTGAAAAGCTTTACGACTGCGAGCCCGATGCAGGTCTTGGTAACGGCGGTCTCGGAAGACTTGCTGCCTGCTACCTTGACGGTCTTGCAACTCAGGGTTACTTTGCAAAGGGTTATACAATCCTTTACGAATACGGTATCTTCAAGCAGAAGCTTGTTGACGGCTGGCAGACAGAAATGCCTGACTTCTGGCTTCCCGGCGGTGACGTGTGGCTTGTTCCGCGTGACGAAGAAGCTGTCGACATCAAGTTTGAAGGTTGGATTGACGAAATCTGGGATCACAGCTACCACCACGTTGAACAGCGTGATTGCAAGATAGTCAAGGCTATCCCGCACGATATGTACGTTGCAGGTAAGGACGGCAGAGGCATCAGCGTGCTTCGCCTCTGGTCTGCAAAGGCACCCGGACTTGATATGGATATGTTCAATCAGGGCGACTATATGCGTGCTATGGAGCAGAACGCTATGGCTGAGGTTATCAGTAAGGTGCTCTACCCTGCTGACAATCATCCTGAAGGAAAGAGCCTTCGTTTAAGACAGCAGTATTTCCTTGTTTCATCTTCAATTCAGGATATCATTAACAATCATCTTCGTATTTACGGCAGAATCGACAACCTTGCAGAAAAGGTTGCGATCCACATCAATGATACTCATCCGACACTCGCTATCCCCGAGCTTATGCGTATTCTTCTTGACGAATGCGGTTACGGTTGGGACGATGCATGGAAGATTGTTACAGACACTATCGCATACACTAACCACACTGTTATGGCTGAAGCTCTCGAGTGCTGGCCCGAGGATCTTTTCAAGCGTCTTCTTCCCCGTATTTACAGCATCACAAAAGAAATTGACAACCGTTTCCGCAGCTTTGTATGGGCATCAACAGGCGACGCTGACAAGGTTGAGAGAATGGCTATCGTTTCCAACGGTGTTATCCGTATGGCTAATATGTCCGTTGCAGGTTCACACAGCGTAAACGGTGTTTCTGCCCTTCACTCTGAGATTCTTAAAGAAAGCGTTTTCAGAGATTTCCACAGCGTTACACCCGACAAATTTAAGAACGTTACAAACGGTATCGCTCACAGACGTTGGCTCTGTCAGTCCAACCCCGAGCTTACAAAGCTTCTTACAGACCTTATCGGTGACGGCTTCATTTACGACGGTGCTGAGCTTGAAAAATTCAGAGCTTTTGCTGACGATAAGGAAGTTCTTAAAAAGCTTGAGGAAATCAAATTCCGCAACAAGCAGAAGATTGCAAAGATCGTTAAGGAAAAGAACGGAATCGACCTTGATCCCAATTCAATTTTTGACGTACAGGTTAAGAGACTTCACGAGTACAAGCGTCAGCATCTTAATGCTTTCCATATCCTTTCCAAGTACCTTGCAATCAAGGAAAATCCCGACGGTGATTTCACTCCGCACACATATATCTTTGCGGCAAAGGCAGCTCCCGGCTACTTTATGGCAAAGAAAATCATCAGCTTTATCTGTGCTCTCGGCGACCTTATCAATAACGATCCCGACGTAAGAGGCAGACTCAAGGTTGTTTACCTTGAAGATTACAACGTATCAATGGCTGAAGCTCTTATGCCTGCTGCAGATATCAGTGAGCAGATTTCACTTTCAGGTACTGAGGCAAGCGGTACAGGTAACATGAAGCTTATGATTAACGGTGCAGTTACACTCGGAACAATGGACGGTGCTAACGTCGAAATTCACGAGGCTGTCGGCGAGGACAACATCATCATCTTCGGCATGAGCACTCCCGAAGTAAACGATCTTAAGAGAATCGGTTACAATCCGATGAACTATTATCAGAACAACGCAGAGCTCAGAAAAGTCATCGACTTTATCAACAACGGTATCGCAGGAAAGACCTTCCCCGAAATCGGAAGCACAATCATCCACCACGACCCGTACATGGTACTTGCTGACTTTGCGGATTATAAGGCAGCTCAGGCTAAGGCTGAGGCACTCTTCAAGGACAGAGATGCATGGAACAGAATGTCACTTATGAACATTGCAGGTGCAGGCAGATTTGCTTGCGACAGAGCAATCAATGAATATGCACGTGATATCTGGCACACAGCTCCGCTTAATCCTATTAAGAAGAAATAATAGCGAAACCGCTCTCCACACGGAGGGCGGTTTTTGCAGTTGCCTTATTGAAGAACCGACAAATTCGGGTTTGTCGGGATGTTTGAAAGTCAACACCGTAGGGGCAGATATCATCTGCCCGTGGAATTTATGCGATTTTTCGGGAACATAATATGTTTCCCTACAGGTGTGATTTCACAACATTGGTCGTAGGGGACGGGTTTCCCGTCTCGAAAAAACAGCGTTAATTTGTGGGAGCCGAAACGGCTCCCCTACGAACACGCCTGAATCTTTTTCGTATGGCACGACATTTACGACGTGCCGATACCATTCAAAAATTATGGTGTGTCGCAAGCGTCACACCCTACAAGAAGGTTTTAAACATCCTGCCAAATTCGGGTTTGTCGGGGTGTTTCATTTTTCGCAGAATCCAATACCTCCATCTGATGAGGGAGGTGGCAAAACCGCAGGTTTTGACGGAGGGAGAGATAATACGAGCTTAACTACCCCTCAGTCTCACTTCGTTCGACAGCTCCCCTGACAAGTGGAGCTACGCACTTTTTTAACTTGAA
>JAFODS010000070.1 GCA_017380575.1 Clostridia bacterium
AACCGTGACAGCGAGAAAAATCGCAAGAAGTTTGAGAAATACATGAACGATCCCGCTGTTAAGTTCGTTTGGGGTGACCTTACAAAGTACGAAGACGTGCTTGAAATGGTTAACGGTGCGGACTACGTTCTTCACGTTGGCGGCATGGTTTCTCCTGCTGCTGACTACTATCCCGTTAAGACTCAGAAAACCAACGTTACTGCTGCTCAGAACATCGTTAAGGCTATCAAGGCTCAGCCCGATCCCGATGCAGTTCGCGTTGTTTATATCGGTACTGTTGCTGAAACAGGTGACAGAAATGCTCCGATTCACTGGGCAAGAACAGGTGACCCGCTTAAGGTAAGCGTTTATGACCACTATGCTATCAGTAAGATTAAGGCTGAGGCTGTTTTCGCAGAATCAGGTCTTAAGCACTGGGTATCACTCCGTCAGTCAGGTATCCTCTACCCGGCTATCCTCAAAAACCTTGAGCCTATCATGTACCACGTTCCTATCAACGGTGTTCTTGAATGGGCAACAGTTGAGGACTCTGGCCGTCTTCTTGCAAACGTTTGCGGCGACGATATTCCTGAAGAATTCTGGAGACGATTCTACAACATCGGTTCAGGTGAAGAGTACAGAATCACTAACTACGAGTTTGAAGAGCTGCTTCTCGGAACACTCGGTCTTGGCTCACCCAAGAAACTCTTTGACCCGCACTGGTTCACAACACGTAACTTCCACGGTCAGTGGTACTATGACGGTGACGAGCTTGAGAAGTACTGCCACTTCCGTGCTAACATTCCTGTTAAGCAGTATTTCAAGAGCATGATGAACAAGGTTGAGGGCTACTACAAGCTCGCATTCCTTGCTAAGCCGTTCGCTCCCATCCTCAAGAAGCTCTGGATGAAGAAGATTGCAGAGACTCCTGAGTACGGTACAATCTGGTGGGTTGAGAACAAGGTTGACGTAAGAATCAAGGCTTACTACGGCAGCATGGAAGAGTACAATGCAATTCCCAAGACATGGGATAAGTTCAACATCATCATCCCGTCAAAGAAGAAGACAGCAAGCGACGTTCTTATTCTTGACCACGGTTATGACGAGACAAAGCCGTTTGATTCTCTTACACTCGAAGACCTTCAGAAGGCTGCTGAGTTCAGAGGCGGTAAGTGCCTTGCAACTGAAATCGTTGATATGTACACACCTGTTAAATGGGTAAGTGCTCGTGGTAACGAATTTGAAATGTCACCGAACCTTGTACTTCGTGGCGGTCACTGGTGTCCGGAAGAGCTTCCGTGGCCCTGGGATTACGACACAGAAGCAAGAATCAACCCGTTCTTTGCTCAGGTTTGGGATCGCAAGGACGAAAACAACGTTTACGGTCCTGAAATCTTCGATAACTTTAAGGAGAAGGTTACACAGTAATGAAAGTATTTATGATTGGCGGCACAGGCCTCCTCGGCTGCGAAGCTGCAAGAATCTTTATTGAAAGAGGTCACGAGGTTAAGAGCGTTGCTCTTCCTCCCCTTCCCGAAGGAGCTCCGATTCCTCCCGAGATGGATATCGAGTTCTGCAATATCTACGAAAAGAGCGACGAAGAAATCAAGGCTATGCTTGAAGGCTACGATTCATTCATCTTCGCTGCAGGTATCGACGAAAGAGTTGAGTTCCCTGCTCCTGTTTACGATGCTTACTACAAGTATAACATCGCTCCGCTTAAGAGAATTCTTCCCCTTTGTAAGGAAGTTGGTATGAAGAACGCAGTTATCCTCGGTTCATACTTCTCATTCCTTCACAAGAACTATCCTGAACTTAAGGCTACTGAGAAGCATCCGTACATCAGAAGCCGTATCGACCAGGAAGAAGTTGCTTTCTCATTTGCTGACGAAAACTTCGACGTTGCTGTTCTTGAGCTTCCGTACATTTTCGGAACACAGCCGGGCAGAAAGCCTGTTTGGGTTATCCTCATTGAGCAGATCAAGATGATGGATAAGCTTCCCTGCACAATGTATCCCGGCGGCGGTACAGCAATGCTTACAGTTCGTCAGGTTGGCGAAGTTATCGTTGGTGCTGCTGAGAAATCAAAGGGTGCTAAGGCATGGCCTATCAGCATGTATAACATGACTTGGAAGGAATTCCTTAAGATTGTTTATGCTGCAAGAGGCATGGGCGAAAACCGTAAGATCATCAGCGTTCCACCGTGGATGATGCGTATGGGTCTCGGCAAGGTCAAGAAGGAATATGCTGAAAAAGGCATTGAAAGCGGTATTGACGTTGACGGACTTGCAGATATTATGGATATCAATCTCTTCATGGATACTAAGTACAGTAAAGAGCTTGGTGCTACTGAGGACGATATCAAGGCTGCTATCTTTGATTCAATCAAGGTAAGCCAGGCTGTTTATGACGGCAAGGTTCAGCTCCTTGGTATGAAGGGCGAATAAGCTTAATACATAACAATTAAGGCTGTCTCGATGAGGCAGCCTTTCTCTTTTACAACTACATATCCCATAAAGAACAAAACGAGGTTGCGGCTGCAACCTCGTTAATATTTTTTCAGATTTATGCCTGAACCTTGTGGAAAATCTTTTTACCCTTTTTGATGATAACCGGTTCAGCCTTAAGCTGATCAGCTGTGAATGAAAGTCCGATGTCAGAAACTTTCTGATCGTCTGCTGAAACACCGCCCTGCTGAACAAGACGTCTGCCTTCGCCGCGTGACTTTGTGATACCTGTTTTAACAAGAACTTCAAGAATATCAATCTTGCCGTCTGTGAAGTCTTCGTCAGCGAGAGTTGTTGTCGGCATATTTTCGCTGTTCATTCCGCCACCAAAGAGAGCTTTTGAAGCTTCTCTTGCTTTTTCAGCTTCTTCTTCACCGTGAACAAGCTTTGTAAGCTCGTAAGCGAGGATATCCTTAGCTTCGTTAAGCTGGCTGCCTTCCCAGTTGCTCATTGCATCGATTTCCTCAAGCGGAAGGAATGTAAGCATTCTGATGCACTTGAGAACATCCTGGTCGCCAACGTTTCTCCAGTACTGATAGAATTCGTACGGACTTGTCTTTTCAGGGTCAAGCCAAACTGCACCTGATGCTGTCTTACCCATCTTCTTACCTTCTGAGTTCATAAGAAGAGTGATTGTCATTGCATAAGCATCCTTGCCGAGCTTCTTACGGATAAGCTCAGTACCGCCGAGCATATTTGACCACTGATCATCACCGCCGAACTGCATATTACAGCCGTACTCTTTGAAGAGATGGTAGAAGTCATAGCTCTGCATAATCATATAGTTGAACTCAAGGAAGCTGAGACCCTTTTCCATTCTCTGCTTGTAGCACTCGGCACGGAGCATATTGTTAACTGAGAAGCATGTACCAACCTCACGGAGAACCTCAACATAGTTAAGGTCAAGAAGCCAGTCTGCATTGTTAACCATCATTGCCTTGCCTTCACCGAATTCGATAAAACGGCTCATCTGCTTTTTGAAACAAGCAATGTTGTGATCGATATCTTCCTTTGTAAGCATCTTACGGAGATCTGAACGGCCTGAAGGGTCGCCGATCATACCTGTACCACCGCCGAGAAGGGCGATCGGACGGTTGCCTGCCATCTGAAGTCTTTTCATAAGGCAAAGAGCCATAAAGTGACCTACATGAAGGCTGTCCGCTGTCGGGTCAAAGCCGATGTAGAAAACAGCTTTACCGTTGTTGATAAGTTCTTTGATTTCATCTTCGTCTGTAACCTGAGCGATAAGGCCTCTGGCTACGAGCTCGTCATAAATTTTCATAACGAAATTTCCTTTCTTGTTTACGTTTTGTGACAGAAAATAAAAAATACCCCTGTCATAGGACAGAGGACGAATTAACGTGTTACCACCTCTATTTATCATACCCTCACGAGTATGACCTCGGCGAGTGCAAAAACACTCTTACGCTTTAACGCGCGCACACGGTGCAGCCTACTGAAAATTTGGTTCGTTCAGTGCACAACTCAAGGATGTATTTCACACGGAAGCTCACGTTTTCTTACACCGACCGAAAACTCTCTTTGCTTAACTGCCGTATTACTTTTTCCTGTCACAGTCATTGTTAGTGATTATATATTGAATTTCATTTTTTGTCAAGTAATGAGTTGACGAAGGGGCTAAAATAAGGTAAAATATAGCGAATATTAAACGGACGGTGAAACCGCTATGAGAATGAGAAAAAAGAAAAACCTTGAAAGCAGATTAAACGAGTGTCAGGACATCCTTTTTGAAATACACTCAGACGATAAAAACTTCAGCACAGCTATCAACACAAAGACATATTTTGACTATAAGGAAATCTTCGGAAACGACAATCCCGTGCATATGGAAATCGGTTGCGGTAAGGGTCAGTTTGTCTGCGAAATAGCAAAAAGAAACCCCGATATAAACTATATCGCTGTTGAAAAAAGTGCAAACGTTATTGTTCAGGCTTGCGAAAAAGCAATTGATGCGGGTCTTAAAAACGTGTTTTTCATAAAGGGCGGTGCAGAGTATCTTCCCTGTTTTATCCCTGATAAAACAATTGAAAGATTGTATCTTAATTTTTCTTGCCCGTTCCCGAAAAAGAAATATGCAAACCACAGACTTACCAATAAAACTTTCCTGAAGCTCTACGAAATGATGCTTGTTCCTCAGGGTGAAATCCACCAAAAGACGGATAATATGCATTTCTTCGAGTATTCAATCGGTGAGTTTTCAGACTACGGCTTCACAATCAAGAACGTTTCACTTGATCTTCACAATTCCGATTTTGAAGGTAACATTGTTACAGAATACGAAAAACGTTTTTCTGACCTTGGTCAGCCGATTTACAGACTTGAAGCTTATCTTAAATAATAAAACAAAGTCGACAAAGTTTTATACTTTGCCGACTTTTTATATTTCATCAATTTTTTCAGCCATTGCCGTAATCATCGTGATGAATCGCTTAACTTTATCGGGATCTTTTCCTTGCAAAATCGCAGACAAGTGGCTTAGCTTATCATCACTCTCGAAATTATCCAAAAGCAAGCTATCAAGGCTTACGTTGAGAGCGGAGGATATTGAACAGAGTGTATCAACTGATGGGGTCCGTGTCCCTCTTTCAATATGACCGATATGAGCAGTAGAAAGTGAGCACATTTCTCCGAGCTGTTCCTGAGTCAGAAACTTTTTCTCGCGGGCTGCCCTTATACGCATGCCTAAAGCGTAATAATCCACCTCAAAGCTCATATTCACACCACCTAAAGCTAAATCAATAATATAATTATACAATATTTTTTTGCCAACTATGATAAACTGTAAGTATTAAATATTGACTATAAGCATTATTGGTGTTATAATTTAGCCGTAAACTAAAAGTTACACAAATGGTGATGTTTTATGTACTGTAAGGAATGTGGAAATAAACTTGATGATTCAATAAAGTTTTGTCCTGATTGCGGAGCAAAAGTTGTTGTAAATGAAAATTCCGACGAGATTGATATTGAGAATATCCCTTATGAATCTGTACAACAAAAAGCTGTATCAGATGCGGAAAAACTTTTTTCAGCATTATCAAAGTGTTTCGCAGGATACGGAATTATTCATGCATTTGTATCGCTTTTTTTGGATCATGGCTTATCACATAGTAGTTTCAGGATTGTTTTATTAATGTTTGTTATTGCATCAGGTAGCTTTGCAATATGTTATTCAATAAGAAAGAAAAGTCAGGTTACGGAACACTTTAAATTCAAATGTTCGCGGTGTAATGAAGAGAATATTATTCCTGCGGATGCAAATACAACATTTGAATGTAAAAAGTGTGAAAAAAAGTTTATTGTTATTGAAAACAATATAAAAACAATTGATTAAAGGAGCGTTTAAAATGACTTGTAACAAATGCGGAAAAGAACTTGAAGAAAACATTAAGGTCTGTGATTCTTGCGGTGAAGCGGTAACGGAGACAACAAAACCTAAGAAGAAAAACAAAAAACTTATAGCAATTATTGCAGCTGTTGTTGCGGTGTTAGTTTTGGTTGTGTCTTTGAGTACAGGAAATGAGCAGACAAGTTTTGGGTTGACTCTTTCAGAATATGTTGATGACTTTAATTCTGTTGTAGATAATCATGTTAAAAATGACACTGGTTTATCTGATGATGAATACGAGAATATTAAAAATAAATTGAAGATGAATGTTGATTATTTCAATTTGGATGAAGACGGTGTATATTGGGCAAGCAACGGAAGTATTGAATATCAAGTTGAATTAGATGAAAACGGATTTGTTAGCGCAATTGCATTTGCTTTTCCTGATAATTTATCTTCGTCGCAGTATGAACAACTTGGAAATATATGTAAATGGCATATAGAAACTGTAACGAATAACAATGATTACGAACACCATAATAATGTAATGCAAGCATTACTTGATAATGGTGAATTTGAAGAAGGTGATATTACCTATCGGCTTGACAACATTTACGAAAAATATAATTTCCAAATTTATTATATTTCAGAAAAACAATAAATCTCACCCCGAATGAAAGTCAAAATTCATTCGGGGTGATGCTGTTTTATAACGTACTTTCAAGAATTTCGAGTTTACCTTCAACGGTGTATTCACCGCTTGATGCAGGGATGAAAACGCTTTCGCCCTTTACGAAAGAAAGAGTTGTTTCACCGCAGGTAACCTTACCCTCACCCTCAAGGCAGAGAAGAGAAACAAAGCTTTCATCATCAGCAACAGCTGAATATTTACCGTCAACGTCGAGCTTATACATCGTAAAAAGATCGCAGGTTGTAAGCTCGGCTCTTGTTGCATTTTCGAACTTTTCAGTTTTTCTTTCTGATGAATCAGCTATTACCGGAGGACAGCGTTTTGTAACATCAGCCGCTTTGTCAACATGGAGCTCACGGGGCTTGCCGTCGTTGCCGAGTCTGCCGTAGTCATAAATTCTGTATGTTGTGTTGGAATTCTGCTGAACTTCGGCAAGGAGAATTCCCTTACAGATAGCGTGCATTGTACCTGATTCAATAAAGAAAAGGTCACCCTTCTTTACCTTGATTTTGTTGCAGATATCCATCATTGCGTCGCTCTTTGCAGCTTCCTTGAATTCCTCAACGCTTACTTCACGGTTGAATCCGAGAATAAGCTCTGCATCGGGGTCGCAGTCAAGGATGTACCATGCTTCAGTTTTGCCGTATTCACCCTCAACACGCATTGCATATTCATCGTCGGGATGAACCTGGATTGAAAGATTCTGTTTTGCATCAATGAACTTTATAAGAAGTGGGAAAAATTCAAACTTTTCGCCCTTTTTACCGCAGATAGATTTATCTTCGAGGTAAACCTCCTGAAGAGTCTTTCCTTCGTATTTGCCGTTCTGAACGGTGGAGGGACCTGCTGGATGGCAGGAAAGCACCCAAGCCTCTGCGGCAGGATTTTTATCTGTCTTGATTCCGTATTCTTCAATAAGTCTTGTACCGCCCCAGATATTGTCTGCAACGGACGGAGTAAGCTTTACAATTTCCATTTTAAAACCTTCTTTGCATAAATTTACTCATATATAATACTATATAAAATTATCATTGTAAAGCAAAAAAATCTTGACAAACAGAACAAATGTTCTCTATAATATATAGTGTGGTGCTATGGAGGTGCATAAGGAGAAAATAAAATGATAAAATATGATTTAACGCTTGAAAAACAGCGGCTTATCGGCGCGGACAAATTTTCGATTGCGGCAAATGCAAACGAAACAGTTTGTCTGTGTTTTCATTTTGACCGCAGCTGGCGTCGATTTGATTCTAAGGCTGCCGTTTTCAGAAACAGTGTGTCAGAATATTATATTATAGAAATTGTAGCGGACAGGGCAAAAGTACCGTGGGAAGTACTTACTCATCAGGGTGAATTCGAACTTTCTGTAATCGGTTTTGAAAACGAAAAAGTTATAACATCGGACAAGGTGGAAATTCTAGTTTCTGAAAGCCTTCTTCCCGAAGAATACAAAACCTTTAGCCCCTCCGAAGTGCTTTTTGACCGCTTTAAACGTGAATGTATTGCTCAGGCATATCTTGACTATGAGGATGAGATAAATGAGCTTAAAAAGGCTCATACAATCGAAAAAATGAATCTTAACGCTCAGATAATTGAAGCAAACGAACGAACCGACGACATTGAAAAAGCAAAGAACCAAGAAATAACACAGATTAATATTATACATCAAAAGCAAACTGAACAGCTTAACCGTCAGATAACCGAACTCAGTCAAACTGTAGAAGAATATAAGGAGAAAGCTTACAACTGGGATCTTATTGACAAAGCTATCGGTATGAAAACATCGGCAAGCACTGCTTTGTGGCAGGGCGGCAGAGAAAAATATTCTTTGCCAATGCTCAACACCTCATCAATAAGCAATTTCTCGGTGACAGGCTTCAGCACTAATCTGACTGAAATAGGCCTTGATTTGTCTTCTGTAAAAACTTTTTCAGGCATTTTCGCTTCAGCTAAGAGTATTACCAGAGTTGAACTTAAAAACGGACATAATGTATCATCCTATGCCAATCTTTTTGAAAACTGTAAAACAATCAAACACATCACAATCGGCAATATCAGCAATTGCAGTAACCTTAGCTGTTTTGCGAATGAAGCTACTTCCCTGCAGACCGTAACTTTCAGCGGAAACGTAGAAGCTTCTTTGCTTGAAAAAGCTTTTTCAAACTGTTTGGTTCTCAGGGAAATAAACGGATTGTTCGACCTGCAATATGCTACTAACCTCAATATGATGTTTCAGAACTGTTCGAGCCTTAAAGAAGTTCGCTTTGTTGAAGACACGATAAATATGAGTATCGACTTCGGAAGTTGCGTAAGTCTTTCAAAAGAAAGTCTTATCAGCATATTCAAAGGCCTTAAAACAGGAATCGGTGACCTTCTTACAATACCGTCATATACTTTTGAAACACAGTTCACGCCTGAAGAAAGAGAAGAATGGACATCTTACATTTACGATGTTAAAGAGTGGGAGTTTGTCCTGAATTAATCATATTTGTCAGCTATGCTTCATATAATTCAACAGAAAATTTAAAAGAGAGGTTTTAATATGAGCGTTGAACTTACTTCAAGAAGCATAGGACAGGAAGAAACATACTACGATAATTACGTTGAGCAGAGCGTGGACTGCGATGTTACTCTGCCAGATTATTGCCCCGATATAATGCGGATTATAAAATGCACCGTGTCAACTTCCATAACAGGCTCCAAGCTTATCGGCGACAGAGCAACAGCTGACGGTAACGCAAAAATAAGAATCATATATGCAGACGAGAAAAACAAGGTATTCTGTTATGATCAGGACTACCCTTTTTCCAGATATGCGGAGCTCAATTCTGCTTTTGACGATGCCTTTCTTAGCTGCAGTGCAAAAACCGAATACGTTAATTGCCGTGCTGTAAGCAAAAGAAGGATAGATGTACACGGTGCTTTGAGTATACGATTCAGGGTGTTGGGTAACAAAAGTAAATCACTTATAAGCGACGCCTGCGGAGACGGTATACAGCTTAAAAGAAAAGGACTTGATATTGACGATATTGTTGCTGTTACAACAAAGTCTTTTGAAATTTCACAGGCTGAAAGCGTCGGTGATAACAATGCAGGAATAGGCAAAATTCTGGATACCTTCGCTTCACCTATACTTCACGAAACAAAAATTATCAAGGGCAAAATTCTTCTTAAAGGTGAGCTTGCCGTCAGGGTGCTTTATTGCTCAGATAACAGTAATAACGAAACCTGCACACTTTGTATTAATATTCCGTTCAACGAAATCGTTGAAGCTGCGACAGTTACAGATGACTGTAAAGTCGATGTGAAAATGCATATCACACGTCTTACAGCGGAGCCTAAAACGGACAATGACAGCGAATACCGTTATATGAATATCAATGCAGAAATTCTTGCACAGGTTACAGCTTATAAAAATCAGAGTATAAATATTGTAACTGATGCCTATTCAACTGAAAATGAAATCAATGCAACATATACTCCTATGGATTTTCAGCTTCTTGAAAGCACAATAAATGAAAGTATTGTCTGCAAGCAAAGTCTTGACGTTTCTTCAATGAAGCCACAGAAGCTGTATGCCTTTTCGGTTTCTGCTCCTGAATGCAGAAGCCGTACCGAGGGCGACAGAATAATAATCAGCGGAAAGGTTCCCGTTAATCTTATTGTTATCGATTCAGAGGGTGTTCCTGTGCTTTGTGAACGGGAAGCTGAATTTGATTTTTCAAGAATAATCGACGATGAGAATTCCGCTTGCTGTATGCCCCGTACCTCCTTGGGCGGTTGCTCGGCAAATCTTATGAGCGACGGCAGAATTGATTTCAAGGCAGAACTTTTTATAAATGCAGCTGTTACAAAAAACGTCAGGGAAAAAGTTCTGACTTCACTTGAGGTTGAAGTAGATAAGGGTAAAAAAGATAAGAAGCCTTCTGTTGTTATTTATTTCTGCTCCGGTGGCGAAAGCGTCTGGGATATTGCAAGGAGATACAACACAACCGTAGAGGACATTATGCAGGAAAATGAGCTCAGTGCGGATTATCTCGAAAATAAACGAATGTTGCTTATACCTGTAAAATAATTGTTGCAAATTTCTTTCTTTAATGGTAAAATAAACAAAGTGGATTTCCCACAATCACATTTTGAGGAGATTTAAAATTATGGCTACAAAAAATACTGAAAAAAAAGCCGGCGGATTGAAAAGTATCGACAACGCGGCTGAAGAAAAAGGCTCACTTATTGTTACTATCTGGCAGTTTGTTAAGTTTATTGTTGTAAGCTTGCTTGCAATGTTGGTACAAATTGCATTAACAAACCTTATTCCCCTTATTCCTGCAATTCAGGATTTGTATGCAACCGAATTTAATTTCTTAGTATTGGAATATCCTGTTGCGACAAATGCACTTGGTGAAATTATTCAGGGTGGTCTTGGTTATTGTATAACCGTAAATGTTGCGAATATTGTTGCTCAGATTGTTGCTTTCTTTGTAAATAAAGAAAAAACATTCAATTCAGGTGCAAACATTGCGGTTGCTCTTCCGATTTATATCGTTTTCACAATTGCTCTCATCCTCTTCACAGCATGGCTTAATCCGACTCTTTACGGTGTGTTCTGTGGTTTCGGTTGGGCTGATGCACTTGCAAGTAACGCTGCAATGATGGTTTGCTCAGCACTTCAGTTCTTCCTCTACTTCCCGGTAGACAAAATCCTCTTCCACAAGAAAAAGGAAGAAAAATAATTCAGAACAGTTTAAAAACGTCCGAGAAATCGGACGTTTTTTTGTGTCCAAAATATACCGATAAATTCGGGGTTGTAGGGCACAAAGGCGATGCCTTTGCAATGATGTATCCGCAATGCGCATATGATGAATGATGTCGCTCCGCTGATGATATATTTGCTCCGCAAACATTAATGGTCTGCGACGCTGATTTTAATTGCCTGTTTTAAATCGTTCTTGTAGAGTGTGACGCTTGCGACACACCGTTAAATACAGCAGAATATCGGCACGTCGTAAACGTCGTGCCCTACAAAACAGAATCAGGCGTGTATGTAGGGGACGACGTCCTCGACGTCCCGTCAGAAATGTGCAAAATGTCGGGCAGATAATATCTGCCCCTACGAACCTTGTTTCAGTCAACTGCGTAGGGACGGGC
>JAFODS010000071.1 GCA_017380575.1 Clostridia bacterium
AAGTTAAGTCGCATCAACAAAAACGCCTCTTTGTGCATTAAACTTCCACAATTTGTATTCTATGCGCTTCCGTAAGAAAGGAATCAAACGAACAAGGAGCCCGTGTACCCATACTCCTGCAGGACAATCTTCTGTTAAATCCTCGTGTACAAAAATATATCTCTCACTAATTAACGTTTTTCCTTTGTATTGTTTTTCGTATCTAATCGTACAAGTGAACAAATCGTTTAGGAACGTTTCCATTCTATCAACAAAAGTTGGTCCGCCCTCATCAATACTTGAAGAGTAATCTTCAAAATGATGATGTTCGGAAAAGAAATACGCTATAATTTCATTTTCAAACACTTCAAAGCCAATATGGTTTTCTTCATCAATTATCACCAAGTCGCTTTGATACTCTCTTCCTCGCCAATCTTTATTTGTGCAAGTAAATTTAATGTCACTAGTCGGAGCCAATTTATAAGCTACATTTAACAAATCTTCGGTTATGCGATAGTTCACAAAATCACCTCTTTTGATTTGATTATACCGTAAAATACATCACTTTTCAATGATATATCGCTGACGTGATATGATATACGGCTTGCGCCGTATGATATACTTGCGTAGCAAGCATGATATAATATCCGTTTCTTCATATGCCGAAGGCATATATCATCGCTCGGAGAACGATATCATGTCGAAGATATATCATCCGTGACCGCAGGGAACGGATATCATTGTAAAAACCCTCTTTTGTCAAGTAGACAAAAGAGGGTTTTTACATGGCGGAAGCGGCGAGATTCGCCCACTGCGCTGTCGCTTGTGGCACGCACCCGACCTTTGCAACCGTCCACCGGAAGGTTGCAATTTGGCGAAGCCAAACCGGTCTTTTCGAATCTCGCACAAACAAAAAATTAAGGAACCATACAAAAGTATGATTCCTTAATTTCTGGCGGAAGCGGCGAGATTCGAACTCGCGGGGGATTGCTCCCTAACTGATTTCGAGTCAGCCCCGTTATGACCACTTCGATACGCTTCCGTATTAATTTTTGCTATTTTTCTGCTACGTCAAAACAGCTCATATATTTTAACAAAATTATCTTCTGTTGTCAATATATTCGATTGTTTAAATATTGATTAATTTAAAATTTTATGATAAAATACCGATTATGTATAAGTGTATAAGGGGAGGCTTTTTATGTCTTGTTGTAATTGCAATAAGAGTGATTTATCGCTTATAAATGATGTGCTCAATAAATATGCGTCTGTTGACGGAAGTCTTATAACTATCTTACAGCACGCTCAGGATATCTACGGCTATCTGCCTACGGATGTTCTTTATCATATTGCCGAAAAAATCGGTTCAACTCCTGCAAAGGTGATGGGTGTTGCAACGTTTTATTCTCAGTTTCGTCTTCAGCCCGTGGGTAAGTATCTTATTATGCTTTGTCAGGGTACGGCTTGTCACGTAAACGGTTCTGAAAAAATCGAAAAAGCAATCAAGGAGGAAATAGGCATTTCTGACGGTGAAACAACAGCTGACGGTCTTTTTACTCTTAAGAATGTTGCTTGCCTCGGTTGCTGCAGTCTTTCTCCCGTAATGATGATTAATGACGAAACATACGGCAGACTTACCCCTGAAAAAACAAAGGAAATTTTAAGAAATCTTAAGACAAAGGAGGACTGAATATGCGTATAGTTGTAGGGCAGGGCAGTTGCGGAATTGCCGCAGGTGCCGCTAAAGTTTATTCTGCAATTGAAGCTTTGGTCGGTTCTTCTGCCGAGTTGACAATAACAGGCTGTATCGGTATGTGTTTCCTTGAGCCTATTGTCGATATCTATGACGGTGACAGCCTTGTAAAGCGTCTTGTTAAGGTTCAGCCGTCGGATGCCGAAAAAATTATAGATTTTGTGAACGGCAATGAAAGTGCTGTTGACGATATTGAAATTACGGATGACGACAAAGCTTTTCTTGAAAAGCAGACCCGTATTGCACTTCGTCATTGCGGTATTATTAATCCTGAGAAAATTGAAGAATATGTTGCTGATGACGGTTATAAGGCACTTGAAAAAGTACTCAATACAATGACTCCTGAAGATGTTATTGAAGAAATCAAGCTGTCGGGTCTTGCAGGACGTGGCGGTGCAGGCTTCCCGACATGGTTCAAGTGGAATGCCGCACGTCAGTCACAGGGCGATTATAAATATCTTATCTGTAATGCAGACGAGGGCGACCCGGGTGCTTTTATGGACAGAGCGGTTATCGAAAGTGATCCGCATAATCTTATTGAAGGTATGCTTATCGGTGCTTATGCAATCGGTGCGAAAGAGGCTGTTGTTTATGTAAGAGCCGAATATCCGCTTGCAATCGAACGTCTTACAAATGCCATCAGGGAAGCTGAAGAAAAGGGTTATCTTGGCGAAAATATTCTCGGTTCAGGCTTCTCTTGCAAAATGCGTATAAAGGCAGGTGCGGGTGCGTTTGTCTGCGGTGAGGAAACCGCTCTTATCGAGTCGCTTCAGGGCGAAAGAGGTATGCCTCGTCTTAAACCGCCTTTCCCGGCACAGTCAGGCTATTGGTATAAGCCTTCAAATATCAACAATGTTGAAACCTTTGCAAACGTTTCATGGATTATCCTCAACGGCGGTGAAGCGTTTTCCGCTATGGGTACTGAAAACAGTAAGGGTACAAAGGTTTTTGCTCTTACAGGTAAAATTAAAAAAGGCGGTCTTGTTGAAATCCCGATGGGTAAAACGCTTCGCGATGTTATTTTTGATATCGGTGGCGGAATCAAAAATGATGCTCAGTTCAAAGCTGTTCAGATGGGAGGTCCGTCAGGCGGATGTATCCCTGCAGAATTGCTTGATACTGTTATCGATTATAAGGCACTCGGTGCAACAGGTGCTATTATGGGCTCGGGCGGTATGGTCGTTATGGATGAGTCAACCTGTATGGTAGGCATGGCGCAGTTTTTCCTTGATTTCACGACCAAAGAGTCCTGCGGTAAGTGTGTTCACTGCCGTATCGGTACAAAGAGAATGCTCGAAATCCTTAACCGCATTGTAAAAGGTGAGGGAAAAGAAGGCGATATTGAGCTTCTTGAAGAGCTTTGCTACAGCATTAAGGACGGTGCACTTTGCGGTCTCGGACAGACAGCACCGAACCCTGTATTAACTACAATCAATTATTTCAGAAATGAATATGAAGCTCATATAAACGAGAAAAAATGTCCTGCGAAGTCCTGTGCGGATTTGCTTTCTTACAGGATTGTTGCCGATAAGTGCAGGGGATGTACACTTTGTGCAAAGAAATGTCCCGTTGATGCAATCAGTGGTTCTCCGAAGAATCCGCATATCATTGATAAAGAAAAGTGTATCAGATGCGGTGCTTGTTATAATATGTGTAAATACAGTGCAATTGTTATGGAATGAGGTGATTTGATGGATATGATAAATATTAAAATAAACGGCATTGAAATATCAGCCGAAAAAGGGCGGACGATCCTTCAGATTGCTGAAGCAAACGGCATTGAAATTCCGACTCTCTGTTATATTGAAGAGGTGAAAGCATACGGTGCATGCGGTCTTTGTACCGTTGAGGTTGAGGGCGTTCCGAAGCTTCTTCGTGCATGTTCAGCTGTTGCAAGCGACGGTATGGTAATCAGCACCGATACACCGAGAGTAAGACAGTCAAGAAAGATTGCACTCGAGCTTCTTATGTCTGACCACACGGGTGACTGCAAGGGTCCCTGCTCGCTAAATTGCCCTGCAGGAACTGACTGTCAGGGTTATGTTAAACTCATCGCTCAGGGTAAATTCAAGGAAGCTGTTGAGCTTGTAAAAGATAAAGTTCCTCTTCCTGCTTCAATCGGAAGAGTATGTCCGCATCCTTGCGAAACGGCCTGCCGAAGAAAGATGGTTGAAGAGCCGATTTCAATTGCTTTTCTCAAGAGCTTTGCAGCTGACGAAGACCTTAAATCGGGCGATAAGTTTATGCCTGAAATCGCAGAAAACACGGGCAAATCCGTAGGTATCATCGGTGGTGGTCCTGCAGGTCTTACTGCGGCATATTTCCTTGCTGTCAAAGGTCATAAGGTAACGGTTTATGATGCTATGCCGAAAATGGGCGGTATGCTTCGTTACGGTATTCCGCAGTACCGACTTCCCAAGGAAGTACTCGATATGGAAATTGCTTCAATTGCCGAGCTTGGCGTCACGATGAAAAACAATATCCGAATCGGAACAGATATAACTTTTGATGAAATTAAAAATGCACACGATGCAACTCTTGTTGCAATCGGTGCATGGAAAAGCAGCTCAATGAGGATTCCGGGCGAAGACCTTGACGGTGTTTACGGCGGTATAGATTTTCTTCGTTCGGTCGCTCTTAAAAATCCTGTTAAGCTCGGTAAAAAGGTTGCTGTTATCGGTGGTGGTAATACAGCTATGGATGCCTGCCGTTCTGCAGTAAGACTCGGTGCAGAGGAAGTTTATGTTATCTACAGACGAACAAGAGCTGAAATGCCTGCAGAAAAGGTTGAAATAGACGAGGCAGAAGAGGAAGGTGTAATTTATAAATTCCTCAAAAATCCCGTTGAAATTATCGGCGAAGAAGGCAGGGTTAAATCCGTTAAGCTTCAGGTTATGGAGCTCGGTGAACCCGATGCAGGCGGACGTCGCAGTCCCGTTGCAGTTGAGGGTAAGTTTGAAACAATCGAGCTTGATAATGTTATTATGGCTATCGGTCAGAAAATCAATATCAGCGGATTCGAAAGTCTTGAGCTTACAGACCGCGGTAACATTTCTGCGGATACAAAAACGTTCAGAACATCCCTTGAAGGTGTGTTTGCCGTGGGTGATGCAACAAACCGCGGAGCGTCAATTGCAATCGAAGCAATAGGTGAGGCACAGAAGGCATCTGAAGTGATTGACAGTTACCTTAACGGTGAGATAATAGCTTACAAAAAGCCTTTTGTTTCCGAAAAAATCGTAACTGCTGCAGATCTTGCAGACAGAGAAAAAATATCACGTGTAAAAATGCCGCAGAGAACCCCTGAAGAGAGAGTTAAGGACTTCGACGAGGTAAACCTTGGGCTCAGTGTTGAAGCTGCTGTGAGCGAAGCTAAACGCTGTCTTGAATGCGGTTGCCACGATTATCACGACTGTAAGCTTATCCGTTATGCAAATCAGTATGATGTTCAGCCTGCACGTTTTGCGGGTGAAAAGCACGATTGCCCGAAGGAGCAAAAGCTCGTGTACATCGAACGTGATCAGAATAAATGTGTGCTTTGTAATCTTTGTGTCCGAGTCTGTGATGAAGAGGTCGGCAAAGGTCTTATCGGTCTTGTAGGCAGAGGCTTCTCAACGGTAATCAAGCCTGAATTTGCAGATTCGTCTGTAACAGAATTCTGCAAAACCTGTCCGAAGTGTGTAAACTCCTGCCCGACAGGTGCACTTAAAACATTATAAAAAAAACAGCCTGAGGAAAATTTCTTCAGGCTGTACTTGCAGAAAGATATATTAGATTTTTAACGAAGTCGAGGCGAAAATATACCTTTCAAAACCTTATGGCTTGTTGGCAATTAAAGTATGGTTTGTTGGTAATCAAAGTATATTATCAACGCGATATGTAAAGCGGACATAAGCGGAAGAAGCACCATAAATTTCATATGCCGTGTTTTGTGCCTTATTGTAATCATTGTAAGAAACATTGCACAGGCACCGCCGAAAAAACCCGTCAGGAGCAAAGTTTTTTCGGGAATTCTTCTGCTGTTGCTTTTTGCCGCAAGCTTATCATATACGGTTATCACAATGCTGAAAACAGAAACAACCGCAAAAAATGCAATAATATATTTCATAAAAATCACCACTAAAAAATAACTATATAATTATACTAACATACAAGTCAAGTGAGGTCCGGATGAAAAGAATAATATGCTTGATTTTAACAGTTGTTATCCTTTTGTCGGGTTGCACTGTGCATAATGAAGAACAAGAGAATATCCCTGAAACTGATACAACCCCTGTTTCTGCCGTGTGGATTTACTATGACGAACTGAGTATGATTAAAGAAAAAGGCGGAACAGAAAAATCGTTCAGGAAAAAGATGCAGACGATGCTTGATAACTGTGTGTCGTGGGGTATCAATACGGTGTTTCTGCAGGTGCGTCCGTGTGCCGACAGCTTCTATGAGTCTGAAATTTTTCCGTGGACACATTACATGACAGGTGAGCAGGGTAAGTCTGTTCCTTATGATCCGCTTGCAATATCAGTCGAAGAAGCACATAAACGAAATATATCGCTTCACGCGTGGATAAATCCGTTCAGAATTGCTTTTAGTGATGATCTTTCCAAGCTGTCTGAAAATCATCCTGCTCTGAAATGGATAGAAGAAAAATCTGGTGATGTTGTATTCGTAAACGATGGAATTTACTTTTCGCCTGCGTCACTTGAAGTGCAGAAGCTTGTAACAGACGGAGTGCGCGAAATAATAAACAACTACGACGTTGACGGTATACACATCGATGACTATTTCTATCCATCAACAGAGGAAAAAGTTGATTCGGTCTTTTATAAAAAATACACAGCTGACGGAGGAAAGCTTAACCTTGATAAGTGGCGGTTGAGTACAATTTCGGCCTTTGTTTCAAGCTTGTATAATGCTGTTAAAAGTGAAGATGAAGACTGCGTTTTTTCAATAAGTCCTGCAGGAAATATTCAGAATAATTATGAACAGCAGTATGCAGATGTGAAGCTCTGGTGCAAGGAAAACGGCTATGCCGACTGGATAATCCCACAGCTTTATTATGGGTTTGAAAGCAAACCATTGCCCTTTGACAAAGCGATGAAGCAGTGGGAGGACATTCATAAAAATGATGAAGTAAAAATGATATACGGTCTTGCCGCATACAGAGTGAATGAAGAAGACGAGTGGAAGGCAGGCAACGGCATAATAAAAAAACAGCTGAACCTCATTGAAAATGAAAGCTCAGCCTGTGGTGTTGCATGTTTCTCTTATTCAAGTCTTGCAGATGAAAAAAGAAAAGCGGAGTTTGAAGGTTTATTCTAAACTCTTTTTAAGAAGATAAGAAAGATATACGGCGGGTATGCAGATAAGGAACCAAATTGTTGAAAACAGCGGACATATCTGACCGAGGAGGTTAAATTTCTGAGCTGAATAATCCCAGACATTCAGGTTCAGACCGCGGTTTACAATGCAACCTACAATGAATTCAAGCGAGGTTATAATTCCGCAGCCGACAAGGCAACGGAGCAAAAGACTGTTGCTTTTAAGTTTTGTGTTCACAAGATGAATAAGAAGAAATGCAAGACCTCCCGTGAGCAGCATTGACCAATGGGTATACCCACGACCTACAACCTCAACCAGACCGTAAGTTATTCCGCCGAAGCAAAAAATTGTAAAAATTTCCCTGAAATTACTCTTTGCCATATTATCACCAAAATTATGATAACCAAAAATAAAAGGAACTTGCCAAAAACAAGTTCCTTTTTGTTATTTATCTTTTGGTTCAATGCAGTAAATGCCTGACTCAAGCACAACGTATTCCATAAAACCTACTCTGAAATATTTTTTGATAGGCTCGTTTACCTTAAGATAGTCCTTGACGGAATAATCCTTGAGGCTGATTGTGCGGATTTCGTTGTTGTATTCGTTACAGACGTAAAGCATATCCTCGTGCTTGAAAATGGCAATCGGGCGCTTGAATGCAACCGAAGCACCGCCACCGATACGAAGAAGAACACGTTTCTCAATCGGAGAAAACTTAACGATTGAATTTCTGTCCGGAACAACACACCAGAAGCAGTTGCCGTCCATTGCAAGACTTCTTATCGGACAGTTCTGATAAATAAGCTTTTCCTGCATAGCAATTGAGCCGTCAGAATCAAAAATATTCATATTGCCGTCATCAAAAAGGGTAACTACACCGTTGCTTTTAAGAACGGCAGCATCACAGGCTATGTAGTTTCCTAATTTTTTCGCAATCTCACGGTACTGAAGTCCGAATTTAGCTTCAAGATATGTCTTTATTTTCACAGGAAGCGTTCTGTCACCGTCCTGGTCGTATACATAAAAGGCAACGGTTTCCTGCCCGTTGGGCAGCTTTGCACGTTGAGCATAAATAAAACCAATTTCGAGAGGTACAACGTCAAGCAACTGCGCTTTTACAATTCTTAACATTTTTATATCACCTGTAGTTTTAGGTTTTTAAAATTTTTAAAACCCCGCCAAGCCGGATACAACCGATAGTAACCTGCAGTTAAAGCAGGTGGGTGCTTCCCCAACGGTTCACGCTCCCTTCGTCCGCAAAGCGGGAGGTCTGCAATCCGCGCCGGGAGATAAAGCTCCCGTAAAATACAATTGTAGGGTTAATATGGGCTGTAAATTATCGCACAAGGCAGGGGAGAAAACAAAATCAGATGTTATTCGTCGGTGTCTTCAAAAAGGTCGCTGAGTCTTTCTTCAAAAATCTTCTGCACTTCGTCAAATTCCTTTGCGTTTTCGATCGGGCAAAGGTATGTTTCGCCGTCTTTATCTTCTTCAACCTTAAGAATGATTACTTCGCCGTCGTCGTCGAGGATGTCCTCGGCGTCATCGTAAACAGGAAGCAAAGCAACGTATTTTGCTGAATCTGTTTCAATTCTGTCAAGCTCTTCAAAAATATGTTCTACGCCGTCTTCGTCAATAACGCTGACAAGATCGGGATTGAATTCTTCTGCCATTTCACAAACCTCCTTTTAATAATGTCTATACAGATATATTTTAACCATAAACGGCCGAATAGTCAAGATAAAATACAATTAAGTCAATTTATATAAAATATTTCAACTTTTTTAAAAAAAACTATTGACAAAGCTAAAAACACGTGCTATTATAAAGGCGAACCAAGGGAAAACAAAGAAAAAATAACTCAAGGGTTGAGAAAGAGGGAGGCGAGTCCAATGAACTCAACAGAATCACAATTTAATAGGGCCGCCGCAATTTCGGTATAAGATCACTTAAGATGGCGTGAAGAAGCCGAACGATGAGTTTATCAGAAAGATTTAAATCCGGTTGTGAGCGGCAGGCGAGTGGGAACGCCCACATTATATAGCAGGCCGGTCGTATGACCAGAACCTAATGTATAAATCTTACTTTTGAAAGAGTGAGTTGAAATGTACAGATAATTTTCGAGACAAAAAATATTTTTAAGAGAGTGAGTCCTATGCACATTTGAATTTATCTCAGTTATCAAATTCAGAGAGAGTGAGTACGATGTTCAAATAAAACTTATTCGATAAAAATAATCTCGAAAGAGAGTGAGTGACATGTACATCTAGCGTTTTAATTAATGTTAAATAAATGTAAAGGTGTGAGTCCGAAGTACCAGTCATTTTAAACTTATAGTAAAAGTAAAGGCGTGAGTCCAACAACATAGTTAATTTTTAAATCACAGAGAGTCGTAATAACGGCTCTCTTTTTTCGTTATACTATTTAATAAATCGGATATAAATCAGCTTTGCAGATAATGATAACTCTAAAACTTCGGGTTTGTCGGGGTGTTTAATTTTTTGCAGAATTCAATACCTCCATCTGATGAGGGAGGTGGCAAAACCGCAGGTTTTGACGGAGGGAGAGATAATACGAGCTTAACTACCCCTCAGTCTCACTTCGTTCGACAGCTCCCCTGACAAGTGGAGCTACGCACTTTTTTAACTTGAA
>JAFODS010000019.1 GCA_017380575.1 Clostridia bacterium
ATATTTTTGATTACGATGGTGGAAACACATATCAAAAATTTAGTTCTTCAGGTGGAGCTTATTATTACATTCCCAAAACGTTGCTAACAGTAACAATCACGAAGGATACAACAATTCCTTATGGAGCATTCTACAACTGCTTGTTCTTAACAGAAATCAATATTCCTGACAATGTAACATCAATCGGTGATTATGCATTCTATAACTGTTCGGGTATTGTAAATCTTTTCACAACAAGCAAAATTACATCAATTGGTAATTACGCTTTCTCAGGTTGCTCAAAACTCACAGTGTTCGGCAATAAGGGCAGCTATACAGAAACATACTGCAGCGAAAAGAGCGTTCCTTTCGTTGCATACGAAGATGTCGCTTCAATCGCAGTTAAGACTCTTCCGACAAACAAGCAGTATCTCGGCAAACCTGTCGACACAACAGGCTTGGTTCTTACAGTAACATTGAATAACGGCAAAAAAGTTGATTTGAATTCAGGTTACAGCATCAGCACAGACAAGTTAACTGCAGTTGGCAACAACACAGTTAAGGTGTCTTTTGCAGGAAAAGAAACGTCACTTACAGTCAATGCAACGGGTATCAGCTCAATCGCAGTTGTTACAATGCCTTCAAAGACAGAATACTTTGTTGGTTATGAACTTGATTGTTCGGGTATGGTAATTAAGGTTACTTACATCGATGCAACAGTTGATTATGTGACATCAGGCTACACAACAAATGTAACAACATTGTCTAAAGCAGGCGACCAGATTGTAAAGGTTTCTTACTATACTGCTTCAACATTCTTTAAGGTAAAGGTTCATCCTGTTAATATTTCTAAGGTTGAAATTGCAACAGTTCCCTCACAGTTGGCATATTTTGTTGGTGATACAGTTAACACATCAGGTCTTACTCTTAAGGTAACATACACAGACGGAACATCAGCAATCATCGATAGCAACTACACAGTTGACACAGTTCTTGATTCAGCAGATATCAAAAAGGTTGTTATTGATTATAATGGTTTCAAGGTAAGTTACGATGTTACAGTAACTGCAATTGAAATGCTCACATGGAGCCTTACAAGTGAGCCGACAAAGCTTGAGTACAGTCAGGGCGATTCAATCAACACAGAAGGTCTCGTTATTACAGAATATTACAATAACGGTACAACAAAGGAAATAACTTCAGGATTCACGTGTACTCCTGATAAGTTTGATGAAATCGGCGAACAGATTGTTACAGTAACTTATAAGGGCTCAGAGGCTATGTTCATTGTTACTGTTACAGAAAAGGTTCACGAACATTCTTATGAAACAGCTGTAACAGCACCGACATGTACAGAGCAGGGTTACACAACATACACTTGCGAATGTGGTGACAGCTATGTTGCAGATTACGTTGATGCAAAGGGTCATAGCTATACGTCAGAAGTAACAACACCTGCAACACATACAACAACAGGTGTTATGACTTACACATGTCATTGTGGTGACACATACACAGAGACAATCGATAAGATTGCACAACACAGGTATGAGTCAGTAGTAACCGCACCGACATGTACAGAGCAGGGTTATACAACCTATACTTGCGAATGCGGTGAGAGCTATGTTGCAGACTATGTTGATGCAAAGGGTCATAGTCATACTTCAGAAGTAACAACACCCGCAACACACACATCAACAGGTGTTATGACTTATACTTGTGCTTGTGGTGATAGCTACACAGAAACAATCGCAAAGCTTGAAAAGCACAGCTACACCACAGTAGTAACAGCACCGACGTGTGAGGACAAGGGTTATACCACATACACTTGCGAATGCGGTGATACATACGTTGCAGATTACGTTGATGCAAAGGGTCATAGCTACACATCAAAGGTAACAACTCCTGCAACACACACAGCAGAAGGTGTTATGACATACACTTGTGCTTGTGGTGATAGCTACACAGAAACAATCGCAAAGCTTGAAAAGCACAGCTACACCACAGTAGTAACAGCACCGACTTGTGAGGACAAGGGTTATACCACATACACTTGCGAATGCGGTGATACATACGTTGCAGATTATGTAAACGCAAAGAGTCATACAGCGGGTGAGTGGGTTGTTACAAAGCCTGCAACATCAACTCAGACCGGTGTTAAGACACAGAGCTGCACAGCTTGTGGTGTTGTATTGAAGAACGAAACAATCCCTGTAACAGTTGTTAAGGGCAAAGTACACAGCGTTTCAGTATCAGGTGCAGCACTTGACTATAAGGGCTCAACAACACTTAATCCGCAGATTAGCGTTGATGCAGGCGTTAAGTACACTGTTACTTATTCTTCATCAAATCCGTCTGTAGCATCTGTTGATGCAAATGGTAAGGTTTCAACAGGTAAGACCGGTTCTGCAACAATTACAGTTACAGTAACAGACGAATACGGCAACACTGTTAAAGATACTTGCGAAGTTAAAGTAAGTTACAATTGGTGGCAGTGGATTATCGTTATCGTTCTCTTCGGTTGGATTTGGTATTAATTAATCTAATAAGAAAGGGTGGCATAAATGCCATCCTTTTTCTTTACACGAACAAAAAGAGCCACGAAAATTCGCAGCTCTAAAAATTGATATGCAGATTGATTTCTAACACTTTTCTACACTTTTATATTTTTTTATGCAGATTTTTTACTTTTAGTTTAACATTGATTATAATCAATGTTAATGCAATAAAACCTTGAAATAGTGTTGATTTATCGTTGCTTTTTGAGGGGATTTTCGTGGAAAATCTATCTGTTTTGTTAGTTTTGGTGCAATGGTCGTGCTTCTCATAACCCGAAGGTCGTTGGTTCAAATCCGGCCTCCGCAACCAAATCAGATACCGCTGTTGATACAATCGTGTCGACAGCGGTATCGTTGTTTTATTCATAAAAGCCTTATAACATAGCCATTCAAAAAACCAAGCGTTGCATTTGGGGATTTGTTGTCCCTCCTGCAACGCTTTTTTATTACCTATTTAGTTGATTACATAGAAAATCTATCTTACCTATCGTTAAGAAATTAAATTACCTGATTTCCATAATCAAAACCTTACAATTAAAAATCACCATGAATACATTATCTCAGGATTCTCAAAAATTTCATCAAGCTTTTTTATAAAAGGAGTAAGTTCATAAGCTCCACCTATTTTATGGTCAAAATTTAATCCGAAAGGTAAAATTTGCTTAGTGCCTAAACGCAAATTTCCATTTTCATCTTCATAAACACACTTTTCTTCTCTGAGTCTGCCCATACTGAAAAGAAATACCTGAGGATACAGAAGAGGACCGCTTACAATATTAAAATTAGAGTTATCGCAAATAGCACCCCAATTTGTAAAACAAACTGTACCCTCATTCAATTCCTCTATTTTTACATCGCAATCCGGTTGTAAATCTTTTTTACCTATAATTTTAAGAAAATCCGATTTGAGTGTTTTTGACAGATGAACCACCTTTCTTTTACCGAATGAGGCACTTAAAGACTGATACAAAGGGGAAACAATTCTACCCTTTGAAAGTTCTCCTATTACTCGTTGTCTTGACACTTCAAACATAACTTCATCCAATTCTGATGTTTCCAACCTTTTGCGGGCATCTGCCGCAATCAAAGCAATTTCTTCAAGAGTTTTATCTTCAAGGTTCTGGAGCTTCATCTGAAAGGTTGTTCCGTCAGACTTGCATATTGCCATAGATACATTTATATGCTTTTTTATTATAAGCTCACCCGAAGTTGAGGTGTGATTGTATTTATAATGTGCATTTAGTCTAGGTGTAGATTTAAGACCTTCTATAAGAATCTTTATGACAACAGTGTTCAGTGTAAGCTTATATCCGCATTCAGACTTAAGTTTGTTAAAGACTTCCATAAATTTTGTTGCATTAGCATCATATGTACCACAGACAGACGGAGAATTTCTTTGTCCGTTGACAAATGCATTACTCACCATTTTGTCACTCATAGTCATATATTCTATTCTATCTTCTTTATCTGGACTAAGTCTTGCTGCTTTCATATATTCTTTCAATGTCATAACAAACGCTCCTGATTTCAAAATTCCAACATCTATAATACTCCATATGAATCTTACCATAGTCGTTACATAATAAAAACAACAAAAATAGCCTTTCGTGTCGTTTTACACTTGGGGGCAGAAACAAAAAAGTGATGCAAAACGACGAATTGTATCAAATAATGTAATCAATGCCAAAAATATCCGATACCCGTCAGGGTGTCGGATGTTTCTTTTTTGATTTAAAAAACACCTTTACACTTGCGTTTTCTGACCGTAACCCGTATAATAAATATCAAGAAAGCAATGGGAGGATAAGAGCCATGAGCATTAAAGTACCTGAACCGACCAATTCGGTTCCTGCAAAAATGAGAGAATATATGGATAAGATTCTCGAAAAAACCGAAAGCGAGGATATTAAAAAGCTTTTAAACAATACATTTGTTAATACGTGGACAACAACGATTCAAATAAGCGAAAACGATGCATTCGTTATAACGGGTGATATTCCTGCAATGTGGCTTCGGGACTCGGCTGCTCAGGTTAAGAATTATCTTCCGATAATGCCTGAGTGTGAAGAGATAAAGTCCGTAATATCAAAGGTGATTTCACGTCAGATGCATTCTGTTGTTATGGATCCGTATGCCAATGCATTCAACTTTGAAGATAACGGCCACGGACATACCGATGATATTACAGATATGAGCCCGTGGGTGTGGGAGCGTAAGTACGAAATAGATTCACTTTGCTATGCGATACATCTTGCTTATCAGTATTATAAAATAACTGACGATAAAACTATGTTTACGGATGAATTTAAGAAGGCGATGGAGCTTATTCTGAACACTTGGAAAACTGAACAGAATCACGAAAATTCACCGTACCGTTTTACACGTCACAATTGTCCGTACAGCGACACCCTTCATAACGATGGTAAGGGCAATCCCGTTGCATACACAGGTATGACATGGTCGGGATTCAGACCGAGTGATGATGCCTGCGTTTACGGATATCTTGTTCCTGCAAATATGTTTGCAGTAGTGGCTCTTAAGGAAATGGCGGAAATGGTTGTTGCGGGTTACGGCGATGAAGAGCTGGCAGGCAAGGCACTGACTCTTCGTGACGAAATTGATGAAGGTATCAGAAAATATGCAATCATTGAAACGGAAGAATTCGGAAAAGTTTATGCGTACGAAGTGGACGGCCTCGGTAACACACTCTTTATGGACGATGCAAATGTGCCTTCACTTATTTCTGCTCCGTATCTCGGTTATTGTGATATTAACGATGAAATATATCAGAATACAAGAAAAATGCTCCTTTCAAAGGCTAATCCTTTTTATTTTGAAGGTTCGGCTGCAAAGGGAATCGGCAGTCCGCATACTCCCGAAAATTATATCTGGCATATCGCTCTTGCGATGCAGGGACTTACAACCAATGATTTGCAGGAGAAAAAGATGCTCCTTGATTTTATATTGTCAACTCATGCAGGCGAATGGTATATGCACGAAGGCTTTAATGTGGATAATCCTGATGAATTTACAAGGGTATGGTTTGCGTGGGCGAATACGATAGTAAGTGAGTTCCTGATTGATTGCATAGAAAAGAATGTAATTTAATGTGCATTGATAACAAAACCCCTGAAGGCTGTTGGTTCAAATCCGACCTCCGCAGTAGTACCGCTAAAATATATACAGCAACTTAATGGAGAGCAATATGAAAAACATTATTGAAATAACAGATTTTAATGCTCCTGAGCTGGATGTCTATGCACGTCTGACCGAAGCTCAGCTGTTAAACAGGGAGTTTCCCGAAAAAGGCTTGTTTATAGCGGAAAGTCCGAAGGTGATTGAACGCGCTCTTGATGCAGGATATGAACCTGTTTCCTGTCTTATGGAGAAAAAGCATATTGAGGGCGAGGGTAAGCACATTCTTGAAAGAATAAATAACGTCCCGGTTTTTTGTGCTGAATTTGACGTTCTTACACAGCTTACAGGCTTTAAGCTGACAAGAGGTATGCTTTGTGCGATGAAACGAAAACCCTTGCCGACTGTAAAGGAACTCTGCGAAAACAAAAGCAGGGTAGTTATACTCGATAAGGTTATGAACCCGACGAATGTGGGGGCGATAATCCGCTCGGCTGCGGCACTCGGAATGGATGCCGTGCTCCTCACACCCGGATGCTCCGACCCTCTGTACAGACGTGCCGCAAGAGTAAGTATGGGCACCGTATTCCAGATTGAATGGACGTTTTTGAACGATGACAGCCTTGATGAAATAAAGTCACTCGGATTTAAAACCGTAGCAATGGCTCTTAAAGACGATTCAATTTCAATTGATGACCCGAGGCTTATAGCTGAAAATAAGCTCGCTGTCATAATGGGAACTGAGGGTGACGGACTTTCAGACCAAACTATTGACGGCTGTGATTTTACCGTAAAAATACCTATGTATCACGGAGTTGATTCGCTGAATGTTGCGGCAGCTTCCGCTGTAGCGTTCTATCAGCTTGGTAAAAAATCAAATAATATCTGACCCGACATACAAAAATCCTCGTACTGCTGTACGAGGATTTTTTAGCATATCTGACTGTAAATCAACCTTTAAGCTCTTCAAGCAAAGCTGTGCATCCGTCAAGAACATCGCGGTATGTCACGTCAAAGCTCCGTGTATACCACGGGTCGGCAACGTCGCCGCCGCGGTCGGTATAATCCATAAGCTTGCGGATTTTATTTTCAGGGTCACCGTTTAAAATCCGCGTCATATTACGGATGTTCGCACTGTCCATACCGATGAAAAGGTCGAACTTGTCGTAATCATAAAATGTAAGCTGAACAGCTTGCTTTCCTTCGCAGGAAATGCCGTGCTTTTTCAGTTCAGCCTTTGCGGGAGGGTAAACGGGATTGCCGATACCGTTCCATATTTCTTCAGTACTTGTTGCCGAGGATTGAATAAGGAATTCGTTCTCAAGTCCTTTTTCTCTGACAAGTTTTTTCATTATAAACTCTGCCATAGGTGAACGGCAGATGTTGCCGTGACAGACAAACATAATTTTTATCATATCAATCATCCGCCTTGATTCTGTAAAGCTTAACGCTGTGAGGTGCAACCTTGGAAGAAAGGCTGTCTCTGATTTCAAACTCCTTGTCGTCCCATATGTCGTAAACCTCATATTTATATGAACGGGGAAGAATCGCAAAGCTTTCCTTCACAATGTCCTGCATGTTGCAGGATATTTCCATTTCAATCGGACCTTTGTTCAGGAAGCAGATTGCAATTTCGTTGTTTTCAAGCGGTTTTACGAGCACGTCGCAAAGACCGTTCGTCTTAACTTTGCGGCACTGTATGCCGAGTTTGTCCTGATTGATTGCGATTGCCGCTTTGTTTGATACAATTTTAAGCACCTTGTTGTCCTTATCAATGCTTCCGTCGGGAAGGATGAATTGCCTTAAATCGTTGCCGAGAATAAGCGGAGCGGCGAGCATACACCAGAGTGAAAAATGTGCCTTGTTTTCATCGTCCGTAAGGTTTCCGTTGCCGACCTCAAGCATATCCGGGTCGTTCCAGTTGCCGGGTCCTGCGTGTTTGTAAAGACGTACGGTTGCCTCGTAAATGCCGATAATTGAAATCCAGTTCGGCTTGATGTCGGGAGTTGTACGCCAGAGGTTGCCCGCAGTGTGACCCCATATCCACGGTTTGTTCCAACCCCATTCGCAGATGGAGAAGCAGATAGGCTTTTCTTCTCGTCCTTCTTTTTCGGCAACAAGCTTTGTTGCACGCTGAAGCTCTTTACCCATATTACGGTACTGCTTTGCAGCCGAGTCCATTCTTGAAGCAACGGGATTATGGAACTTGAACGAATTCAGACCCTTTTTAAGAGTTACGGTAATCTGATTTCTGCCGTCGTGAGAAAATCCCTTTGTGCCGGGTTCAATCAATGAGTAAACATTGGTATCGTTGATAACAATTTCAAGGTATTTATCCTTAAGACCTGCCTTGTGAAGCCCGAGCGTTAGTGCATAATTACCGTCTTCGGGAATGTCAATGTTGCTGAAATACATTGAACCGCCGCCGGCTTCAAGTCCTGTTACATATCTGCCGGTATCAGCCATTTTGGGGTCGGTAAGAAGCATTGCGTTTCCGCGAAGCTCAGCATCTTCGGCATAAAGTGTAATTCCCTCGGATGTACCGGGCTTTGTGAGCGTGACTGTTGAAATTTCAGGTGCATTGGTCGGTATCGGAATGTTGTGGCAGAAATCGTATTTGAAATATTCAACACCCCATTCTGCAAAGGTTTCGGCATCCGTACGCTCGTGATAAAGGCTTGACGGCAGATCCTCACAGGTGAGTGTTCCGTTTGATGTGTAAATACCGAGCTTAAGCCCGAGGGCGTTGACTTTTTCAACAAGAGCCTTGATTCCTGACGGGAATGTTGCAAGGTCGCCCTGAAGGCGTCCGTTTGCATCTCTTGTTGAGGACATCCAGCAGTCGTCAACATTGACATAGGTGTATCCGCAGTCGGCAAGACCCGAGTCACGCATAGCTTTTGCTATATCTTCAATCAGTGTTTCGTTGATTCGGTTGCGGAAAAGGTTCCAGCTTGCCCAACCCATCGGGGGAGTCAGGGCTGTACCGTTTGAAAATTTATCTGCTCCGTTAAGATGAATCTGTGTTGATGCCGCAAGTTTCTTTGCTGTGCAGATCGGACAGATTTTATTTTTTCTTAAAAATACTCCGAGTGGTGAGTTTTTTAAATCAGCCATTGGCAAATTCCTCCTGGTTTTTATGACGTAATTATATCATAAAACAGGTAAAAAGACAAGGATGGATATAAGTCAGATGAACGAAGAACTTGCAACAAGAAAAGCAAGATGAAAAAATTCTAAGTGCCTGAGTTTTTTCAGGCACTTTCTTTTTTTCGGAGAATCCAAATTTGAAAACGAATTGTTATACATATTAACACAACTATAAAACATTGTTGACTTTTAATACGAATTGGGATAGAATGTTGTCGAAATATGTAAGTGAGGTTAATCTTATGGCTATCGAATCTGTCGGACTGAGATGTCCTAATTGCGGTGCACCGATTTCGGTTGATATGAAGGTCTGCGAATATTGCAATTCACCTGTAGTTGTAAGAACAGTCAATGACATCTTTTCGGCGGCTAACGGAGTCGGAAACGAAACAAACTCTGTGTCATCACGTGAGATGGCTCTTGCAGCAGGGTTTTTAAAGGCGAAAAGCTACGACAGGGCAATAGCGGTTTTTGAATCTGTTATTCAGAAAGATTTCGGCAATGCGGATGCTTATTTTTATGCAGCTGTTGCTGCTTTAAAAGGAAAAAGACCTTTTCTTGCCTCACCCAATGCAATAAAGAAAGCGGAAGAGTATCTGCAGACAGCAATTGCGATTGAACCCAAGGGTATTTATTACTACCTGTGGTCGTACATCAGACTTGACCATCACTTTAAAAAATTTTATAAAGCATCGCCTGATTACAGGGAGTTGCATTCTATGGCTGTGAATGCCGGTTTGTCACAAGCTGATGTAAAAGAATTATTCAGTACTTTGGACGTCGAAAAGCCGTCTGAAATATAAAAAGGAGAGGTATTATGAACAACGAAACAAGAAGATCCAAAATTTATTCTTACTTTTACGGTGCAGGCACCGTATTTCAGCAGTTTTTAATTGCTGTGGGCATTATGTTTATTATCTTGGGCCCGGTTGCGGAACAGGCAAGCTATGCAAAGGTTGAAAGAGTACGTGAAGAATACAACGAACTCAGCGATCAGGCTGATGCATTCGAGGATGAGTACAGAGAAATCTATTACGACAACTATAATAAGCTGAATGTCGATATGGGTGAAGAAGCAACTGTTACACAGAACGACAGATTTGCAAACGAAAAGAACGCTTACAACAAGGCTCTCAAAGAATACAAGGAAGCGGACGAAAAAGCCACCAAGGCATATGAGGATTATGAAAATATGCGCTATTCTGACTCCGCAGGTGAAGTTTTACTTCCTCTTTTTGGTGCTGTGATTATCATTGCAGGTGTGATCTGGAGCATTAAGAAGAAGATTTCCTTCAACAGCAAATCTTGTGAGCAGGCTTATGACGAAGAAATTATGATTAAAGTAAGCGAAGCAAGAACAAAGGCTCTTACTAAGCTTAATATCGTTGCAGAGCAGATTGACAAGGTTGAACCTGTTATTCTTCACGGTATTGCTGAATATGATCCTTCAGCAAACAAGAACCCGATTGGCAGACTCGCAGCTCTTTTCCAGGGCATTCTGAAGCTGTTCTCTCTTGTCGATGTAATTCTCATCGGTGCTGTCGGTGCAGCTATTTATGCAGGTATCGCAATGATGTTTGCAGAGATGGGCTTGTTTATTGTAGCTGTTATCGGTGCATTTGTGATTTCAGCTGTAATTGGTCTTAAACTTTATAAAAAGTATGAAAAAGAGTCATATGTAAGCCCGAAAAAAATCAAGAAGTTGGAAAAAATGTATCCGACACTTCTCTTTAGATTCGGTTCAGATGACAGAATCAGAGTTTCTCTTCCTGCAATTACTGTTTATATGTTCGGTGAAGAACAGCTCTATATGTACTATCAGTACTTTGATGTAGTTACGGGCAAAATCTTCTGCGAAGGCATTCAGGAGTATTTCTACGAGGATATTGTTGCTGTTACATCATCTCAGGAAACAAAGAAGGTGTTCAAGCGTACAGGCTTCCTCAGACTCTTCATCAAGGCTATTGATTATCTCAAGGAAAGCATCACAGTTGTTTCAAGCGGTTGTCAGCATAGTGAATCTTACATCGTTCCGATGGGTTATTCACTCCTTGATACAAGCTTTGTTGGTATGAGAAATCTTATCAGACAGAAGAAGTCAGGTAACGAATAATTCTGATTTTAATTTAATTTAATTTACAAACTCCCCGCGGATATTTTTAAATATCCCAGGGAGTTTTTCTTATAATGTAATTGTTATTTTTGAAATAATATGTTATATTTAATCCAAGGAGGCGATACTATGGCTACTATAAAAACTGCAGTCGCTTTAATGTTATCAATCTTTATGTTTATTTCAAACGGTGTTACGGCACTGTTGCCGGGTATTATCCGCGAACCGCTCAGCACTGAGGAGTTAAAAGAACTTACAGGCACATTTGATCCGAAACCTCTTGCTGACGAGATTATCGTTGTAAGCGGTCTTTCAAAGGATGAGCGTGCCGCAGTACAGTCACTTCAGGGTCTTGTAGGCAGGGAAGAAGCTTCAATTTTCATAAACTTCGGTGGTTTTGAAGCTGAAGCAGAGCTTAAAGATCTTGAGGCGGCAGGATGCAAGCTTCTCTACAAGGATGAAAACGGTAACAGATGGACGCTCGAAAACATCGTTCCCCGATATATTTCACACATCAAGGATGCGGGTTATGTTCTTTTTACCAATTCAGATACAACAGAACAGATAAATATGGCATTCAACTATACAACTGTTTTCGGTTGGCTTGCTGTTCCGCAGTCTGTTGAAGAAAGAGTAAAGGCAATCGGTCTTGAAAAGAAAGAAGACCTTACCGATAACACACTTGACTTTACAGAACAGCGTGAATTCTATTCAGAGTATAAGGACGAGTTCCGAAAAGACGCATTGATTCATCTTTACTGGATGGCTTCCGGTCTTCGTGACCTTGGCGTTCAGCAGAGAATATTTATGTGTTACGTTGAGGATGACGATTACCTTGCACGTACATTCCGTGATCAGCTTTTCAAAGATCTTGAGCCGGCTTCTATGATTCTTGGTTGGTGTAAGTTTGAAGTTAAGTATACTCAGTGTGCTTCACGCTTCGGTCATTATGTAATTCCGTCTGACCACAGCTTCAATGCAAGTGTTCTTACCTGCAACCGTATGGAGATTGCACCTATGGCTGAAAAGGCACAGGCTCCGCAGCTTGATCCTGATAAGCACTATGCTGCAATTGTATACAGCGACGGCGATAATGCACAGTGGATTTCTAACGGATATCAGGAATTCCATACATGGCAGAGCTATAATATCGACACACCGATAACCTGGACTTTCGCACCGCAGATGAATGAGTTTTCTTCAACAGCGGTTAAGAAAGCTATGGATAACAATAAGGGAGATACATTTATTTCAGGTCCGTCAGGTGCAGGCTATGCGAGAATAAACTTTATGTCTGCAAAGGAAGTAAGCAACTTTGCGGACCGTACTGCAGCAACAATGATGGCTTCGGGCCTTCGTGTTGTTACACTTCTCAATGACCCGCCCGCAACTGCTTATGACGATTGGGTTTATACAAACAGACTGGAACACTTTGCACGCTATGATAATATCGACGGCGGAATTCTTCAGTTTGATGATGAGTACTATGCAGGTGGCAGAGGTAAGGTTTACTTCGCAAACGACAAACCGTTCATCACAGTCAGATTCTCCTTGTGGCACCCGTCAGGCGATGCTGCTCAGGTCACAAACGAGTGGCTTAAGGAACAGGCTGAAATCGTAAACAGCTACTCTGCAGATATAAATTCAATCAGCGGTTATACTGTAATCAATGTTCATCCGTGGACAGTTGGCCCCGATGACCTTGCTTATTTTGTAAGCTGTCTTGATGACGGTGTTGAGGTGCTTCCGGCAGCCGAGCTTATAGCTGCAGTTGCTGAAAATGTACCGCATAAAAACGCAAAAGTGAAATAAATTATCAAATACTGAAACGTTGCAAACGGGATTAATTCCTGTCTGCAACGTTTTTTATTGTAATTGTGTCCTGCTTTGTGCTATAATGCATATTAAATGTAATCAAACCAACAGTATGTATTGATTCTGATAAACTTATTTGCTATAATTGAAAACAATTGGCAGGAGGTTATATATATGAAAAAAATCTTATCAGTGTTTTTGTGCCTTGTAATCACTCTGTGCTGTGTTGCTCCGTCTTTTGCAACAGAGCCTGAAGAGTATCCGACAATCTACATTGTCGGTGCACACACAAACCCGATTTACAACGCACAGGGCGAAGAGGTATATCCGCTTAAAGCTGATATTATCGGTACAATAAAGACAACTCTCGGTCCATGCCTTGAAGACCTTGCAATGGGTATGATTACTAACGACTATACTGCATATGCAGAGGAATTCAACGCTTCGTGGTCACCGATTTTCAAGGATTTGATTCTTGATAAAAACGGTGATGTTACAAACGGAAGCTATACTAAAAATAAAACCGTAACAAGCCATCTTGAGGGAAAAACTTCAGGCTACGGTGTGTGGGATTGCCGTTTCTGGTATGACTGGCGTAAATCTCCGATAGAAACTGCTCACGAGCTCAAAGCTCATATTGATAACGTTATGGACGCAACAGGCAAGGATAAGGTTCAGCTTATCGGACGTTGCTATGGTGCAAACGTTATCGCAACATATCTTGAGCTTTATAAAGAGCATGCAAAACAGCATATTTCAGATATTTCCTATTTCTCATCTTCAATTATGGGTATCGACTTTATGAGTGCTCTTTTCTCGGGTCAGATTACTCTTGACAATGAGGCTATGGCATCCTTCCTTAATTATTATATCGACGAGCAGGGGCTTATCGGTGACGATACCTGTGCATCATTTGCACTCGCATTGGTTGAGCTTATGAGACAGGCTGAAGCTCTCGGTGTTGCAGGCGGAGCATTTATGTCTTTCGTTGATAACTTTAAGGCAGACCTGTTCCCGTTGCTTCTTCGTAATACTTTCGGTGGCTGGCTTTCATATTGGGCAATGGTAACTCCTGAGCTTTACGAGCAGGCAAGGGATTTTATTTTCAATACTGAAGAAGTAAGAGCCGAATATGCAGGCTTTATTGCAAAAGCAGACGATTATTATTACAACATTCAGGTTAATATTATTGATACAATGCTTGAAATGAAAGATGCAGGTATCAACTTCAATATTTTCGTAAAATATAATTTCCCTGAGTTCCCGCTTTATGAAGGTGCAACAACACAGGGTGATGCAGATACAAGCGTTTACAGACAGTCGTTCGGTGCAACATGTGCGGACTATGACAAGGTGCTTTCCGAAGAATATCTTGCATCGGTTTCTCCTGAAAATATGAAGTATATCTCTCCTGACAAGAAAATTGATGCATCAACCTGTCTTTTCCCTGAAAACACATGGTTTGTAAAGGACTTGCATCACAATTACTTTGCACCGCTTGAAGCTCCTGCAGCAGAGATTATGCGATATGACCTGACTGTAGATAACGAGCAATATCCTCAGTATCTGCTTAACGTAGATAATGCAACTGTTACTACCTTTGAAGGTACTGATGAAGATTTCAATAAGGCTGAAAAGAATTTCTTTACAGCAAGCTTTGATTATATCAAAGCGTTCTTTGAGTTGGTTGTAAATCTTATAAAAGGCGAATTAGCTTTTTCGTTCAATATTGATTCAATTCTTTAATGGTATAAAGGAGCATTTTCTATGTTCAATGCAGAAGTTGTAAAAAATGAGTGCGTACAGTGGATACGTGATTTCTTTGAAAAAAACGGCAAAGGCTGCAATGCGGTTATCGGTATTTCAGGCGGTAAGGACAGTTCAATCGCTGCAGCACTTTGTGTTGAGGCTCTCGGCAAAGACAGAGTAATAGGTGTTCTGATGCCGCAGGGTGTTCAGCACGATATCGATATGGCTCAGCTTCTTGTTGATCATCTTGGTATAAAGCATTATGTTGTCAACATAAAAGATGCTGTTGACAGCCTGCTCGGAAGTTTGCCGGCTGAACTTGAGCTCACAGCACAGACAAAGCAGAATCTGCCGCCGAGAATAAGAATGTCAACTCTTTATGCTGTGTCGCAGAGCTGTAACGGCAGAGTTTGTAATACCTGCAATCTTTCGGAAGATTGGGTGGGTTACTCAACACGCTACGGAGATGCAGCAGGCGATTTTTCTCCGATGTCAAACCTTACTGTTACGGAAGTGAAAGAGATTGGCCGCCTTCTTGGTCTGCCGGATGTTCTTGTTGACAAAACTCCGATTGACGGACTTTGCGGAAAGACAGACGAAGAAAACCTTGGCTTTACGTATGCAGAGCTCGATGTATATATCCGAACAGGTGAAATAGAAGACAAGGCTAAGAAGGAAATCATTGACAGAAAACATGTTATGAATCTTTTTAAACTTGAAATGATGCCTTCTTTCAAACCTGAGTTTTAATAAGGTGATGATACTATGAATTGGGAAGAAAAGCTTTACAAAGAAAACGAAAAACCGCTTGACACTCTCGTCAGCGGTTACAGCCATACATCGATTTTCAGAACAATAGCTTTTGTGGGCGACAGTATGTCTTCGGGCGAGTTTGAAACTCTCAACGATGACGGTACAAAGGGCTATCACGATTTTTTTGAATATTCTTGGGGTCAGCATATCGCACGTAAGAACGGTCTTAAGGCTTACAGCTTCTCTCGTGGCGGTATGACGGCCAAGGAGTATATCGAATCCTATGCCGAAGAAAAAGGCTTCTGGGACGCTGAGAAAGCCGCTCAGGCTTATGTTATTGCACTCGGAGTCAATGATATCTGTAATGCACATATGGAGCTCGGCTCTCTTGATGATGTGAAGCCTGATTACCGCGAAAACGGAAAAACTTATGTGGGATATTATGCACAGATTGTTGCCCGATACAAGGAAATCAGTCCCGACGCGAAGTTCTTTTTCGTCACCTTCCCGAACGACCCCGTGCTAAATTGGAGCGGAGATCATATAGAAAACGTAAACAAGGCGCTGTACAGCCTTGCAGAGCATTTTGACAATGCATATGTAATCGACCTTAACAAATACGGTCCGTTATTTGATGAGCGTTTCAGAGAACAATTCTTTATGCTTGGCCATATGAATCCGTCGGGTTATATTCTTATAGCAGAGATTGTTGATTCATATATTGATTATATCGTAAGACACAATCCGAAGGATTTCGAAATGGTTGGATTTATAAACAATATCGAATGCAGTTGGAAGTTCTTCAAAAGCATTAAATAAAAAGATTGAGCTGTAAAAACTTTGGTTTTTTACAGCTCCTTTTTTATTCGATATTCAGTTTTTTTATGTGCGAATCAAAATCCGCGTTCAGTCCGTAAATACAGGAAATTATTATTTTTGAAATTTCAGGAATGGATTCGGCACAGTTACCTTTTAACCAACCTGTTACAACAGCCAAAATTCCGTTAAGGTAAAACATCATAACCAGCCTTCTGAACTTTTCAGGATAATGGAAACGTGAAAGAATCGGGTCAAAAATATGTTCAAACATCCTTTCAAAAGAGCTGTTGAAGTCAAATGAATTTCCATGAGAAAGCACTGTGGCGAAAACACGTTTGTTATCAAAGACGTATGTCAGAAACGGCACAATGTAATCATCAGAAATAAAGTTCAATTCTGACAGATCGCATGTGTGAATTTTTTCAATCGGTTTTTCAGCTTTGAGTTTATCGAGATTACAAGAAAAATACGAAAGAAATTCTTCCTTTAAATATTTGCCTGTTTCCTCAAGCAGATCAACGGTATTGTTATAATGAAGGTAGAAGGTTGAACGGTTAACACCGGCTTTGTCACATATTTCTTTAACCGTAATGTATTCAAAATCCTTGTTTTCTAAAATTTCAATAAGTGCTTTGTCCATTCGAAGGGCAGTGTTGAAATATTTACTTTCTGATTTATTCATCAGTTTCACTCTTTCTTTTCTGCATCGCTGATTTCTTTTGCAAGCTCAACAATTTCAAAAGCGTATTTGCTTTTGCTTTTTTCAAGCAGCTTTTTATAAACGGGATAGGTTATTCCGCAACCTGCAAATCCGATAACGCCGAGAATAATACCGAGAATCATAAAAGCAGTTGTTCCGCCGATGACCTTCATTGCAAGGCTCATACCAAGTCCTGCAAGAAGTGTTGTTGCAATTCCGAAAGTGTAAGCGAAAATGTTTGCAGGGAGCTTTGCTTTTGCATCAAGCTTTTTAAGTGCAACTATTTTTGAACTTTTCTTCGGGGCATATTCCTTTGCGATTGCTTCTGCTAAAATTTTGTCTGTATTCATTTTATTAATCCTCCTTTTTGATTACGGATATATTATAAAACGAATTACAGATAAAATGAACAACAGAGAAATTCTTTTATGTTGATTTAAAAAACATCACCGCAGTGTTATCTGCGGTGACGCGAAAATTATGATTCGATGTTGATACCTCTCTGCTTTCTGAGCTTTGCAAGTTCTGAGAATACAGTTTCTTTCTTTTCACCGACAAGGTCGTAGAAGAAGAGGGGAACTGCACAAAGAAGAAGGCTGAGACCGGGAACGATTGTAACGAGTGAGAACATTGCGAAGTTCTGTGTCGGAGCGAGGCTGTTGATTGCTGCAACAACTTCGGGACCTGAACCGACGTTGAGGTTCTGCACGTCAATGTTAACAAGCATATACATAAGAATAATCATAACGGTTGCAAATGCATTACCGATTTTGTTAACAAATGACTGACAGGCTGAGCCGAGACCGTTGTTTCTGAATCCTGTTTTCCACTCCATGAAGTCAAGACAGTCGCAAACCATTGCGAATGAAACGTTGTTGATAACACCGAGAGGGATAGCAGAAATAAGCATAAACGGAATGCAGAGAAGAAGATTCTTCGTAGTCCAACCGATAAGGAGAGTAAAGCAGCTTGCGATGAATCCGCCGATACACGAAACAATCATAATGTGCTTATATTCAAATTTCTTATAAAGCTTCGGAAGGAATACCATTGCACCGAACATACCGACAGCGGCACAAACCTGAATAACGAGAGCAACCGTTGAAATGTTTGAGTTGATTTCGTCAACTGTCTGCGGAGCAGTTTTACCGATGTAGAAACCTGAATAACGAGCAACGTGAGGAGCTGCAGCCTGAAGCATATATCTGCCGAATGAAAGTATACCTGAAAGAACAACAAGCATAAGCGGTTTGCAGGAGAAGATACGCTTAAGGGTTGAAGGCTCACCGGGTGCTCTTTTCTGTGCATCGGGAATCTGAATTCTTTCCTTGATTTTGAAGGAAGAAAGTGTGAATAACGGCATACCGATTACTGCCATGGAAATTGCCATTATTGCATATTTGAGTATGTTTGCTTTTTCAAGATCCATATCTGCTACAATGTAGCCGACGATAATCGGAAGAGCAACAGTAACTGCGGAGCCGATACCGCCGACGGTCTTACCGTAAGAAATAATCTTTCCGCGTTCCTTTGCGTTCGGTGTCATAACGTTCGGCATGCTCCAGAAGGGAACGTCACTGACGGTGTAAATCATACCCCAGGCAACATAAACAAATGCTGTGAATATGTAAAGCCATACGCTCTGATTCTTTGTATCAAAGCCGGGATTGACGAACATAAGGATTGTAAGAGCGGCAATCGGCAAAGCCGTCAAAACGGGATAAGGCTTCATTCTGCCCCATTTTGTGCTCTTTCTGTCCATAATCATACCCATCATCGGGTCGTTGATTGCGTCCCATACTCTCGCAAGGAGCATAAGGAGAATAACGAACATCGGTGTAAGGTAGAGAACGTTCATGTAATAGTCTGTGATGTAGCTGGACATACAGCTGTAAACAAGACCCTGACCGAGAGCTGCAATAGCATATGCCTGTGCTTCTTTTTTCGGAACAAAGTTTTTGTTCTTCAGGTTCTTGTTTTTCTTTTCCGGATGTCTGAGTGGTTTAGTACCCATAATAAACCTCCTTAATTTTGCATAAAAATATTCTATCACGAATCAGCCTTATTTTCAATTAAATAAACATTTTGCGATGTAGAAAAGAATTTTGCATTTTTGTAATATTTCACAAAACGGCGGCGAAAAAGACAAAGTTTAACCCCTGAAACACTTTCTTGTTTCAGGGGAATGTCATTGATTAATTGTGTTTTCGTTAAGCTCATATAAAGTTTCGTTGATTTGCGAAACGGATTTGTTTGTTGCTATTCCGTTGATTATAATACAGTCTCTTTTTGCTTTAGGATAAAGCGATGCAAACTGAGCAATTTTGAGAATTTCCTGAGTTTCTTCAACATCGAGTCCCATAGCGATACAGATGCTCAGAAGAGAATCTCTTGAAGGTTTCCTTGTGCCTGAAAAAATCTGGTACCCCATAACTTCACTGAGCTCTGAATTTTTGATAACTACAGACTTGACTAACCTTTTCTTTTTGAGTATATTTGTTAAGTAAGTAGGCAACTCATCACTTATCATATAGATGCTGTTTTCTTTAAGATAATCGCTGATGTTGTGAGCTTTCATTAATTCGTCCATAAGTTGATCTGTGTTCTTCATATTTATTTAAACCTCTTGGAAGTGATTTTTTGCCTGATTTTGAAAATATTATTGCAGAGCAGTTTGCCTTTGTCAAGGCTTTGAAAAAAAGCGAAAAAAAATCTGTAATCGTTATGCGCCATAAGGCTATGGGTACGCAGGTTGTTGTCAGAAAATTCAATTCCGACGGTTGCGTTTACGAAATGCTCAGTAGAATTTCGCATCCAAATCTACCGCGAATATACAGCGTTGAAAAATCGGGAGACCTGTGTTGTGTGGTTGAAGAGTACATAAACGGAATAACGATTGCGGATGTTATCTTAACGGGGCTTTACACTTTAGATGGTGCTAAAACTGTTGCAAAAGGTGTATGTTCGGCACTTGAAACTTTGCACTCGATGAATATAATCCATCGGGATATCAAACCCGAAAATATTATGATTGACAGTGAAGGAAATATCAAACTGATCGATTTTGATGCAGCGAGGATTTTTAAACACTATCAACCGCTTGATACATCTTTTATCGGCACTGTGGGATTTGCGGCACCTGAACAGTATGGAATAAGCCAGACAGACCCTCGTTCTGATATTTTTTCTCTCGGTATTCTTATGAATATTATGCTTACGGGTGAGCATCCTTCAAAGCGTCTTTATTCAGGCAGATTTGCTCGGGTAATAGAAAAATGCATAAATATGGACCCTAATAAGAGATATTCTGATATCGTAGAGCTTCAAGAGGAATTATAACACCAAATTTTTGCTTTGTCCTATGCAGCCTGCATAGGACAAAGCGTCTTTTTTTGTTGTAAAATATCGTCAGCAGATACATTTTGATGATTCTGCGAAAAAATATTATGGAGGAAAAATTATGAAATGTAACAATTGTGGAAGAGAGCTTCAGGATGGTATGACGATTTGTAGCTGCGGTGCGACAGTTGCAGCTTCAGCTGTCGGAAAGGATGACGGAAAGAAAAAGAAGACCATAAGTATTATCGTCGGTGTTGTATGTCTTATTGTAGCGGCGGTGCTTATTTTAGGCGATGTTTTTGAAGCAACAGATAAAGTGGGTTCAGAGGAAAGTGAATATATTGAAATGGTGCAGGAAGGCTCACTTTATTTCTTCCCCGACGAAACTGTTGAGGATGCATTCGGTGATTTCTTTGCAGATCCCGAGTGGAAGAGCTTTGTTTCAGAAGATGGCGACAGAATTGTTGAATTCAACGGTACCTGCACATACGATTATGAAGATGCAAATTGTTGCATACAGTTTACCGTTGATGAGAAGACAGGTGAATTTGAGATTACATATCTTGATATTGCGGAAGATACATTTTCCGGTGTAGACATAAATGAGGTTCTTGAAATTATTTTTTCGGAATGATATTGCAAGTTGAACTTAAAAATACTATAATTAAACCGATACCTTGAGGTGTCGGTTCAATTATTTCCTTTGTTGTATCGGAGTGATAACATTGTTTTGCAAAAACTGCGGTAAAGAGCTTCCCGATGAAAGTAAATTCTGCCCTTATTGCATGAAGAAATTTGTTGATGAAAATAAAATAACACCTTCTGAATCTAAAAAGAAACCGAGTAAAAAGGTAATAGTTGCTGTTATTGTGACAGTATGTGTTGTTGCAATAACAGTTGCGTGTGTGTTTATTGTTCCTAAGCTTGTTAACTTAGCAGGAGAGAGAGGCGAAGGCAAGGGAGGAACAATATCCTCAACCGAAGGTGAAGCTAAATCAGATGTTCCCAAGTCCGTTGAGAATGATGATGCTCTCGGACTTATGAATGTCAAAATCCGTGGTGAGGGCGCACATCTTACGGATACGCAGAAGCTTCTTGTTGAGTATTTTGATATGGACTATTACGAAGCCCCATATAATTCTCTTCAACGGTTCCCTCAGGTTTATAAAGGTGCGCAGATAAATTGTCTTTGCTATGTAACAAAAATAATTGAAAGCAACGATAAGGAATATACTTTGCTTGTAGAGTATGGTGCCTTTGAAACAGAAGACGGATATTACCAATCGTCGGGTAACTATGCAGTTATCAAAGGACGGCAAACCGCTACGAGAATCATTGAAGGCGATTCACTAATTCTTTACGGAAAATATGATAATGTCAATAAATATGAGGTTGACGGCAAAAGCTACACAGTGCCGACGATTTATGTTAACAGATATGTGTATTTTTCGTATCTTGATTGGTCCGAGCCGATGTTTTCAATGGAAGAAATCCGCACTGTCGCAAGATATATTTTTGGTGATGATGTTAAAATAAGATATACTAAAAATGACGATTCATCAGACAGCGACTTTGATTTTGAATTATTTGAAGGCTCCTATTATACGGCTGAGCTTGATAATCAGAGTAATGCAAATTTTACGAAATACAGATTCTTTGCAGGTCTGGGAGGCTCAATAGTTGATTGCAAGAGCGAATGGCCGATTGAAAGAAAAATAACCTTCTCAGCGGATTTTGAGCATTTTTATCTTCAGATATTTGATCGCAGCCTTGAGGTCTATACACTTGAATGCTACGATAAAGATCTCAATAAGTTATGGAGCAGGGAATTTGATGAAACAACATCCGCAGTCCTTGACTATACAGCAGACCATATTTACCTCGTTGCAAACGGAAGTATGTATATAATCAATGCAAAAACGGGAGAAAATGCAGTTGAGAAGAAATATGTTGGCGCAAAATGTGGCATAAGAAAATTTGAAGACGGTATTCTTCTTATTTCAACGGGAAAAACGGACGCTGTTATGAAAACAGACCTTACAGGTAATGTTCTCTGGACGGTAAACCTCACGGCTGTGATTTCAGATTCACTGTCAGGAGCAGAACCCCCGATTGTTCAGATCGTCGGCGGAAACTATGTTATTCAGTATAACGCAGGCTGGTCTGCCGAAGGCAACACAATGGAAACATATAGCGTTGTAGTTACTCCTGACGGCAAGGTCGAATTTGACGGAAAAGCATTTTAATATTTAATTAAGTAAAAGGGTTCAGCAAAACTGAACCCTTTTGTACTTTATATAAAATAAGCAAATGCTATGAGTGATATAAGACCGATGATATTTGTAATAAGGAAAATAATTATAAATTTTCCGCCGTGTGAATTTTCAGAGCGAAGATACAGTTTCAGTGTTATAAGGCTTGCGAGTGATGCAATCGGGGTTCCGAGACCTCCGATATTGACGCCTTCAAGCAATTCTTTCCAGTTGTCTGTAAATCCTGAAAGAAGAACAGCTGCCGGTACATTGCTGATAATCTGACTTGCACCTGCAGATGTAAGAAGGGTACTTTTTTGAAGAAGCCCGTTCAGAAAAGCGTTTACGGCCTCGATTCTGCCAAGGTTTCCCGAAACAATGAAGAAGCACACGAAGGTTGCTAAAAGGGCATAGTCGGGCTTCTGCAGAATTTTTCTGTCCATAATTGATATAACAGTAACAGTGATTGCCAACAAGACGGCAAAGTTCAGAACGTGAAAAACTGTAAGAAGGCAGACTGCAAATAAAACACAGTAAACTGCAAGGAAAGCGGGCTTTTCAATTTTCTCTTCTTTTAAATCAATATGCGGTAACTCTTTCGGCAAAACAGGAAGTGAAGATACACCGAGGATAACTAAACTCAACGCTGTCAACGGAAGGGTAGTGCCAAAAAATTCAGAAATCGAAAGGTTGTATTCAGAATATAAAAACAGGTTCTGCGGATTTCCGACGGGCGTTGCCATACTTCCGAGGTTTGCGGCAACCGTCTGCAGAACAAGAACAGGTATTGCGGATTTTCCGCACTTCATTTCCGAAAGCAGACCGATTGTGAACGGGACAAAAACAAGAAGTGCAACATCGTTTGTGACGAGCATTGAGCTGAAAAAGGGGAGAAGCACAAGAATAAGACCGAGCAGTTTTCCGCTTTTACATTTTTTAAGAAGACTGTATGTAAGACAACGGAAAATACCGCAGCTCTGAAATCCCGCAACAACAGCCATAAGGCAAAGAAGCAACGAAAGCACGTGCAGGTCGATATATCCGACGTACTCCATATCGGGAGGTACGAAAAACATTGTGGCAACCGCACAGACGAGTGATATACAAAGCACGGCTTCTTTTTTTATAAAAGCTTTAACAGAATTCACCGAAAATTCTCCTTAAAATTAATTTGATTAATAGTATCATAATTAAACTAATTTTTCAATAAAAACAGCACCGAAACCGTGAGGAATCGGTGCTGTTGTGTGTTGGTGTAAATACAATATAGGATAATATTAAAGAATCTTGCCTACGCCGTAAATAATTACATTTACAACATTGTTAAGAACAAATCGGATGCCTGACCAGATGTACGGTGATTCAAACTCCCATTCATCGGGACTCTCAAGGAATGTACCGAGTGAACCGTCATATTCGTAAGGCTCAAGGAAAGCTTTTGTATGCATCTTCATAATGCAAAGGTTCTTACATGCCTGACGTAATGCTGTACCGAAACCGACAGGATCTCTGTGATATGCGAGCTTGACAGCAGCAACGTGAGAAATAACGTTTACTGCCCATATACCCGTGAGGATAGTGTCGTTACCGCCGTAAACAGCAAGAACGGGACTCATGTAACCCGAGCCTGTGAAGTTCCATGAATAGTCGGAAACAACAAAGCCTTCAAATCCCCATTCGTTACGGAGCACGTCATTAAGAAGTGCCGAGCTTGAACCGCACCATTTTGTTCCGATACGGTTGAATGCAGACATAACGCCCCTGCAATCAGATTCCTTAACGGGAATCTCAAATGCCTTAAGATAGATTTCTCTCATTGTCTGCTCGTCTGCCCAGGTGAAAACACCTTCACGGTGCGATTCCTGGTCGTTCATAACAAAATGCTTGATTGTAACAACAAGGTTCTGTGAGCTGCAGCCGCGGATAACAGCAGCTGCCATCTTACCTGAAAGGAGAGGATCTTCTGAATAATATTCAAAGTTTCTGCCGCCTCGCGGATTTCTGTGAATGTTTGCGCCGGGTGCGTACCATACGTCTGTGCCCATATCCTTGCCTTCCTTGCCGACACCGATACCGAATGTTTCAGCAAGCTCAACGTTCCATGTGCATGCAAGTGCTGTTGCGCAGGGGTAAGCTGTACCGCTGTCGTCGTAAACAAGGCCGTTCTGTCCCTTGATGCTTGAAGGTCCGTCGTTATCCCAGGTGTGAGGAATGCCGAGACGCTCAACTCCTCTTGTGTTGTAACCGCCGTCGATTACCATATATGTCATTTCGTCGAGTGTGAGCTGGTCAAGGAATGCGTCCCAGAGGTTTTCGTCCTCGTAAACATCCTGAAGAGTGATGACCTCGTCGTATTCTACACCGATTTTTGGTGCTTCATCCTCAGTCTGAGGCTCGGGAAGCTGGTCAACGTTCTTTACTTCCTTTGTTGCTTCAAGTTCTCTGTATGTGGGGAATGAAGGTGTGCCTTCAGCTCTTGAAAGAACCTGGAAACCATTGTGAACGTCATCAAATCTGTTTACGATTTCTGTGCCTGTAACGTTATCGTACTTGATAATCTTGTCAGCTGCTACTTTGTATTCAAAGCTGTCAATGTGTTCGCGTACGTTTTCGCCAAGGATTATTTTATATGTACCTTTTTCAAGTACCCATGCCTGATTGTTTTTGTGGTCATATGAAGCCATATCATCGGCTTTGAATGTTACGGTAAGAACTTCGCTTTCACCCGGAGCGAGGATGTCTGTTTTTGCATAACCGCCAAGGCAGATTGCACTCTTTTCAATACCGCCGTTGTAGTAGGGGGCACTGTAATAAATCTGTGCAGTTTCCTTACCGCTTCTGTCGCCTGTGTTTGTTACTTTGACATCAACGGTAATAACTCCGTCAGATGTATCGTAACGGACGATTTCTTTTTCGAAAGTTGTGTATGAAAGTCCGTAACCGAAGGGATACTGAACCTTGTCCTTTGCAAATGTTTCAAAGTAACGGTAACCGACGTAAATACCTTCAAGGTATTCGACATAGTATTCCGAAGCACCGTCATATTTGTTGTCACCGAAGCATACGTTTGAGGGATGGTCGCTGACTTTGTAAGCAACGGTATCTGCAAGCTTACCTGAGGGGTTAACTTCACCGTTGAGTACCTGAGCAACAGCTGTCATACCGAATTCACCGGGAATCCAGATAAGTGCCGCAGCCTTGATGTGTTCATATTCTTCAAGCCAACCCATTTCCATAACGTTAGCAGTATTGAAAAGAATAATGATGTTTTCAAACGTTGCATCAGCTTTTTCAAGAAGAGCTTTTTCCTCTTCCTTTAGCTGAAGAACTTCTTCTGCAAGGTCTGTGCCTTCTGCACTTGTTCTGCTGATAACAATAACAGCTGTGTCAGAAAATGCCTTTGCAGAGCTCATAACTTCATCAGTAAGCTTTTCGGGCTTGAGCTCGTCAAGCGAACTCTTTGCAAAAATAAGAGCGAGAAGATTGTTGAGAACTGTGTTATCGGTTTTAGGTGTTGCTGATGTGTCACAGTATTTCTCATAAAGTGAACGAAGGTCGGCGTTGTATTCAATGCCTGCTTCTTCAAGTGCATCATAGAAGGTGACAGGGTCTTCGGAAATGACACTTCCTGAGCCTGAACCGCCGATAAACGGACAAACTGATCCTGCACCGAAAACATTGAGCTTCTTTCCTTCAAGAGGAAGTGTGTTATCTTCGTTTTTAAGAAGGACGATACCCTCAGCCTCAATCTGCACTGCAGTTTTGGATGTTTCAGCAATGATTTCGGGATTGATGTCGCCACTCATTGCAAATGCGTGGGTAAGAACGGATGCTGCCATAACTATTGCCAGAAAAACGGACAACAGTTTTTTAAACTTTCTGTTCAAAAAAACACCTCTTTCAAAGTTCTTTGGTTATATGATACAAAATTATTAAATTTTAGTCAATATAATTATTAATACTTGATTAATTTTTCACTATACAGTATTATTGTTTTATCAAAAAGAAAAGAGGTTTGTTATGAAATATATCAATACTTTCTCAGAAGACATCAAAGTTTCTCAGGTTGCCCTCGGCTGTATGCGCATTGCAGATATGAGTGCATCGGAGGCGGAACAGTACATTTCGCAGGCTGTCGAGCTTGGATATAACTATTTTGACCATGCCGATATTTACGGAGGCGGTGAGTGTGAAAAGGTTTTTGGTACGGGACTTGCTCTTAATAAGTCTCTCCGCGATAAAATCATAATTCAGACCAAGTGCGGAATCCGCAGGGGAATGTATGATTTTTCAAAGGAGCATATCATAAATTCAGTTAATAATTCACTTAAAAGTCTTGGTGTTGAAAAAATCGACGTCCTTCTTTTGCACCGTCCTGATTTGCTTATGGAGCCTGAAGAAGTTGCGGAAGCTTTCGATTATCTTGAATCAAGCGGAAAAGTCGGTGCCTTCGGTGTTTCAAATCATAGTGCATCGCAGATTGAACTGCTTAAAACCTGTGTAAAGCAGAATATAAAAATTAACCAGATGCAGTTAAGCGTTACAAATGCGACAATGGTAAGCAGCGGTGCAAATGTTAATCTTCAGAATAAAGACGGAATAAACTATGACGGCTATTTAAGAGATTACTGCAGACTCAACAAAATCACAATTCAGCCGTGGTCACCGCTTCAGCAGGGGTTTATTGCAGGAACCTTCCTCGGACATCCCGAATATAAAGAGCTCAACGAAAAGCTCAGAACTCTTGCAGAAAAATACGGCACAACGGACACGGGTATTGCAATTGCATGGCTTTTACGCCTTCCTGAAAAGATGCAGCCTGTTGTCGGAAGCACCAATATGACAAGACTTGAAGAAATTTCAAAAGCAACAGACATCACTCTTTCCAAGGAAGATTGGTATGATATCTACCTCACAGCAGGTTATAAATTACCGTAACTGCAATTGATTTGGCAATATACACTAACATATGCTTTTGCAAATGGTCAAAATAAACAAATATTTTTCTTTTATTATTTAGTTGTGGCGAAAAATATCGGAGTATGTTATAATACATAAGTATGTTGAAAAGTGTGCTTTGTTTGCACACAAAAAATTTAAAAGGGGTTGAAGTTTTGGCTAACAAAACAGGTTTAGCTCAGAAGGCAGGCGGATTGATTTCAGACCTTAAAGTGTACTGGAAAATCCCGATGCCCGGTCGTTATATGACCTTCAAAGAAATTGCAGCCTATGCCGGTGGCGGTATCGGTGCATATTTCATCATTTACATGGGTAATGCACTTGTTGTTAATATCAACAACATGATTGTTGGTGGTGCAATCGGTGTTGACCCGACGCACATGTACATACTTTATCTTATTGCAACTCTTGCAAATATTCCTTTGACAGCTATCAGAGCGAATATGATTGACAACACGAGAAACAAAGCAGGTAAATACCGACCGTATCTTTTGTCTATGGGTATACCCACGGTTCTTACGGTTCTCGGATATGTTTATTTCCCGTATAAGCTCTTGTACTCATTTTTCCCGAATCATATGTTCGGTCTTGAAGGCGGTTATATTGCAAAGATTATAGTTGTTCTTATATTCAACTTGCTGTTGCAGTTCTTCTTCAATTTCTTTAACGATGCTTATACAAACCTCATTCACGTTCTTTCTCCGAATACACAGGAAAGAACCGACGTTCTTGCAATCAAGAGTGTTGTTTATTCACTCGCTCCTTCAATTGCAAATGCAGTCCTTCCGGCAGTTTCAAAGTTCCTTACAAACAATGATATGTACGATATCAAAGTTTATCAGGTCTGCTATCCTATTTTTGCAGTTATAGGTGTTGCTCTTACAGCGATTGTATTTGCTAATACAAAAGAAAAGATTGTTCAGGCAAAGACCAGAGTTGTTCAGGTTAACTTTATGGATTCTTTCCGTTCGGTTGCAAAAAACAAGTATTTCTGGATTATTGCTCTTGCAGGTTGGCTCGGCTTCCTCGAGGGCTCCTACAGTAACATTATGTCCTGGACATATAACTACGGTCATGCTTGTGACGGTGTAGTTATGGGTATTATCAATACTGTTGTCGGTAATGCTTCAATGTGGGGTATGATTATTGCTCCGTTCTGTATCCGTGCATTCGGTAAAAAGAAGGTTCTTGTCGGTATCAATACAATGAACATCATCTGTATACTTGCAATGGGTATCAACAAGTCAAGCATCTGGTGGCTTGCTGCCTGTGTTTATTTCAACTGGCTGTTCGGTGCATTTGAACAGATTACAACTCCTGCCATTCAGGCAGATATCCGTGACTATCATCAGTACAAAACAGGTGAGCGTGTTGACGGTATGTTCGGCACGGTTCAGACAATCGGTAATATCGTAACACTTGCAACATCATCGGTTCTTCCTTTTGTTTACAAAAGCTACGGTATTTATGAAGGTAACGGATATAAAGATTCTCCGTTTGATATTCTTGATGTCAACACAGGTAAGCCGGGTCTTCTGGAAGATATAATCGGTGCACTCATTATTATGGCTGCGGTCGGTGCATTCCTCAATCTCGTGCCGTTCTTCTTCTATGACCTTAAGGAAACTCAGCATAAGTCGATTATCCGTATCCTTAAAATCCGTGCAATGTTCGAAGACTACGGTAACGGCGTAACAAACGACCGTACACTCGTTGAAGCTATCGATTATGTCCGTGAAGCAGAAGCTCTTGCTGACGCAGAACCTGTTCAGGTTTCAAAGAGCGACAAGCGTGCAGACAAGAAGGCTTATAAGGAAGCTCTCAAGCGTAACGAAGAAATCGCAATTGCGAAGATGGTTCGTGAAGAACTCGATAAGTTCTCAAGCGAAGAATACAAGATTAAGATTCAGATCAACGAGCCGGTTTATAAGGCAGGTCTTGCAGGTCTTTTCAATGCTGATAAGGAAGCTCTTAAGGCTGAGCTTGAAAATGCAAAGAAAATGCCTAAGGGTAATGAACACGAAAAAGAACTCCGTAGCTTCGCAATTGAGGTTGCAAGACATAAGCTTATTTCACGTACAGCTATCGATGCAAATTACAAGTCACTTTCTGACTTTGTTCAGCCCGATTATGCAATTCTTGAAAGCTATTACGATGCTGAAGATGCTTGCGACGAAAAGATTCGTGAGCTTTATCAGAAGCTCGATGAGGCTAAGAAAGCAAAGAATTCAGCAAAGGCTAAAGAGCTTAAAGCTCTTATCAAGGCTGAAAAGGCAAAGAAGGCTGAATGGCAGAAGAAGGCAAAGGCTGAAATGGAAGTTCACGCTGCTTTTGCAAGAGCAGCAAAGCCGTATCTTGATGCTGAAAAGATGTTGAATCAGAAAGAGAACTATACTCATTACGAAGAGCTTGCATCTCTTTATGATGAAGCAAAGGCACGAAACGAAGCTGCAGATGCAGCTGCACTTGAAGCTCAGAAGAAGGAAGCTGCAGAGAAGCAGGCAGATAAGGCTCGCCGTCTTGCAGAAAAGCAGGCTAAGAAAGCAAAGAAAAAATAAGTTTATTTTCAAAGAGGACTGTCAGAAGGCAGTTCTCTTTTTTCTGAATTAAATCAAAAAAATATGAATTTTTTTGAAAAAAATCTTGAAAACTATACTATATGGTGCTATAATCTATAGTCGTAAAAAAAGTGCGTATGCTCGTGTATACACAAAGGAGTTGTTCATAATGAGTCGTATGATAGGTACAGTTTCCCGTGGTGTCAGAGCCCCGATTATCAAGGAAGGCGACGACATCGTTGAAATCGTAACAAATTCTGTTCTCGAAGCTTCAGAGGATGCAGGTTTTAAGTTTAATGACCGCGACATCGTAGCAATGACAGAAGCCATTGTTGCAAGAGCACAGGGTAACTATGCAACTGTTGATGATATAGCAGCTGATGTAAAGGCTAAGTTCGGCGGCGAAACAGTCGGCGTAATTTTCCCGATTCTCAGCCGTAACCGTTTTGCAATCTGCCTTCGCGGTATTGCAAAGGGTGCAAAGAAAGTTGTTATTATGCTTTCTTATCCGTCAGACGAGGTTGGTAACCACCTCATTTCAATGGATGCTATCGATGATAAGGGCGTTGACCCGTTCAAGGATGTTCTTTCAACAGCTAAGTACCGTGAACTTTTCGGTTATGAAAAGCACACTTTCACAGGTGTTGACTACGTTGAATATTACGAAAACCTTGTCCGTGAGTGCGGTGCAGAATGCGAAATCATCTTCGCAAACAATGCAAAGGCAATCCTTGATTATACAAAGAACGTTCTCTGCTGTGATATTCACACAAGAGCACGTACAAAGAGAATCCTTAAGGCAGCAGGTGCTGAAATTGTTTACGGTCTTGATGAAATTCTCAATGCTCCCGTAAACGGCAGCGGCTTCAATGCTGACTACGGTCTCCTTGGCTCAAACAAGGCAACAGAAGATAAGGTTAAGCTTTTCCCGCGTGACTGCCAGCCCGTTGTTGATGCTATCCAGAAGAAGCTCTTCGAAGCAACAGGCAAGAATATCGAAGTTATGGTTTACGGCGACGGTGCATTCAAGGATCCCGTAGGTAAGATCTGGGAGCTTGCTGACCCCGTTGTTTCTCCTGCATATACAAGCGGTCTTGAGGGTACACCCAACGAGCTTAAGCTCAAGTACCTTGCTGACAATGAGTTTGCAAACCTTTCAGGTGACGAGCTCAAGGAAGCAATCAAGGGCAAGATTCAGGAAAAGGACGACAACCTTGTTGGTAAGATGGCTTCTGAGGGTACAACACCGAGAAGACTTACAGACCTCATCGGTTCACTCTGCGACCTCACATCAGGTTCAGGCGACAAGGGTACACCGATCGTATTCATCCAGGGTTATTTCGACAACTACACAACAGACTGATAACAAAAAGTGTCCTATTTTCATAGGGCACTTTTATAATAAAATAAACCTTATGTAGCGCCCCTGAAAGGGGAGCTGGATTGCCGTAGGCAAGACTGAGGGGTTAAAGGTGAAAATATGAAAAACAAAGTATACGAATTTTTAAATGCACAGGATATAAAATACGAAGTAACGGATCATGCACCTGTTTATACAATGGAAGAAATGCAGGCTGAGGGTCTTGATAAAATCGGCACGATCTGTAAAAATCTTTTTATCCGTGACCAGAAGGGCAAAAAGCATTTTCTTATTACTGCAGACAATGATACACGTGTTAACCTTAAAGAAATAGGCACAAAGCTTGATGCAGGCAAGGTAAGCTTCGCTTCAGCAGAAAGACTTGAAAAATATCTTGGCGTAACTGCAGGCTGTGTTTCTCCTCTCGGTATCCTCAATGATGCGGACCACGTTGTAACCGTAGTGCTTGATAAGAAGCTTGAAGGTTGCAAGAAGCTCGGAGTTCACCCGAACGAACACGATGCAACAGTCTGGCTCAGCTTCAATGACCTTGTAAAAATCATCGGATCACAGGGTAATGAACTTGTGATTCTTGATTTTGAAAACTGAAAAAATTAATCCTGCCTCACTCGTAGGCAGGATTTTTTTTGTATGTAATGAAATTTTATGCTTCGCTGTCATATTCAGCAATATAAGGAAGATTGCGGTAATTCTCCGCACAGTCAAGACCATAACCGATAACAAAGAAATCGGGGATTGTGAAAAGTGCCCAGTCGGGTGTGATTTCAACAAGTCTTCTGTCGGGCTTGTCAAGAAGTGTAAGCACGTGCAAAGAAAGCGGATTTCTTGCCTTAAGAAGCTTTACAACGTCCTTGAGCGTTCTGCCGGTGTCAATGATATCCTCAACAATAACAACGTGATAATCCTTAACGTCCTGATCAAGGTCCATTGTTATATTGATAACGCCTGTTGAAACTGTACCCTGATAGTAGCTTTTTGCACACATAAAACCGATTTCACAAGGAACGGAAACTGCACGGCAGACGTCAGCCATAAAAACAAAAGCACCTTTAAGAACACTTACAAGAAGAATAGGTCTGCCGTCATAAATCTTGTCAATTTCTTTACCGATTTCCTTAATCTTCTCTGCAATCTGTTCTTCGGTGATTACAACTCTTTTAATTTTCTTTGTATATTCAGTCATGTTTTTTCTCCTATCCGTTATTTTAGTCTATAATACCACAATTTGCTTTCAGTTTCAACTAATCAAGGAAGCTTTTATACATATCAATTTCTTCTGTGATTTTATAAAGATATTCACGGCACTCGTCATCTTTAGCAAGGATTTTTCCTACCTTTTTAAGTGCCTTGAAAAATTTAGGGTTGAAAACTATTTCGTCGCTGTGCGAAAGCAGAGGACAAAGCCTTGAAGCACGGCTGTCAGGCTCAACAAATATTTTACCTTTTTCATCAATAGTCGGGAAAAACGGAAAAATCCTGCAGGCGAGGGGACGCTCGGTTCTGTCACAGCTTCCGTTACATACAGCTAATCTTTCTCCTGATTCCAATTCGGTTATGTCAAGACAGCTTTTTTCGTGCGGAAAAAGTCGCATTCCGGTTTGTGAATCACCCTTGCAACAGGCTCCGTTACAAAGCATACCGCAGTCAACGGTAAGCGGTGTAAGCTCACCCATAATTTTAAATATTTTGTCGTATATTGAAGAATAATCAGGATTTGTCATGGTTTTCAACTCCTCCACACAGTTATAACATAAACCGAGCTTTATATCAACAGATATTTGTGATTGAAAAAAATGTCGAATCGTGTTACAATATCAAAAAAATGTATAAAGGTCAGGATGTAGTTATGAAAATAGCAGTAATAAACGGCAGCCCGAAAGGAAAATACAGTATCACACTTCAGACTGTTCGTTATATTGAAATGAAATTTCCTCAGCACGAGTTCGAAGTTCTCCACGTCGGTCAGAAGATAAAGGCACTTGAAAAAGATTTCACCAAGGCGAAAGAACTTCTTGAAAGCTCGGATGCGGTTCTTTTTTCATATCCCGTTTATACCTTCCTTGCACCCTCACAGCTTCACCGATTTATTGAACTTGTGAAAGAGCACGGAATCGACCTTAAAGATAAATACGCTACACAGATTTCAACATCAAAGCATTTTTACGATATCACGGCACATAAGTACATCGAGGAAAACTCAATTGACCTTGGTATGAAATATATACGAGGTCTGTCTGCCGATATGGAAGACCTTCTTGAAGAAAAAGGCAGAACGGATGCCGAAAAATTCTTTGAGCGTTTCCTCTGGTCTGTTGAGGAAGATGTTTACACTCCTGCTCCGAGAACAGCAGTATGCTACGAACAGGTGCCTGCAACTCTCACAGACAGCTGTGCAAAAAATAAGGGTAAAGACATAATTGTTCTTACTGATGAAACAGATGAAAACTCTAACCTCAGCAGGATGATTGAACGCTTCCGTGCAGTTTTCGCTTATGAAACGCGAATTGTAAATATCTCTGAATATCCTCTTGCAGGCGGTTGTCTCGGCTGTTTCCGCTGTGCGGTAAGTGAGAAATGTGTTTATAAGGATAAGTTTGACACCTTCCTTCGTGAGAACATTCAGACCGCAGATGCGATTGTGTATGCATTTACGGTGTCTGACCATTCAATGGGTTCGCGATTTAAAATGTACGATGACAGAAATTTCTGCAACGGACACAGAACGGTTACGGTCGGTATGCCTGTCGGCTACCTTGTTTCAGGTGCTTACTCGCAGGAACAGAATGTTATAAATGTTGTTGAAGCACGTGCAGATACCGGCGGAAACTTCCTTGCAGGTGTAGCAAGTGACGAATTCAATACCGATAAGCAGATTGATACACTCGCAAAATCTCTTCAGTTTGCACTGGAAACAAAGCACGTGGTGCCTCAGACATTCTGGGGAATCGGCGGTATGAAAATCTTCCGTGATCTTATTTATCAGATGCGCGGTATGATGAAGGCAGACCATAAGTTCTACAAGAAACAGGGTATCTACGACTTCCCGCAGAAAAACAAAGGAAAGTCAATTCTTATGTACGCAGTCGGTGCGTTGCTTTCAAGCGAGAAAATCCTATCTAAAATGGGCAACAAGATGAACGAAGGTATGCTTATGCCGTACGAACAGCTCTTCAGGAAAATGGAAGCCGAAGCGAAAGCAGCAAAGGTTGATAAGCCCGAATCAGAAAAAGTTTTGAAATGAGAATAATTAACAAAGAAAAGGAATACCATTCGCGGAAAGAGTATCGTTTGAAGAATTACGATTACAGTAATCCTGGTTCATATTTCTTTACGGTATGTACAAAAGAACGGAAAAATTATTTTTGGAAAAGAGTAGGGGCGTCCATTGGACGTCCTTCAGATATAGTTTTGTCTGACTATGGTATGCTTGTGGATGAGGCAATAAAAAATATGCCCAAGATTTATTCTTCGGTTACCGTTGATTGTTATGTGATTATGCCGAATCATATCCATATTTTATTAACGATTCATTCAGATTCAAACGGACGTCCGATGGACGCCCCTACGACTGAACGGATATTTAAACAGTTTAAAGGTTATATTACTAAAAGGGTTGGATTTTCAATTTGGCAAAAATTGTATTATGATCACGTGATTAGAAACCAACAAGATTATTTTGAACATGTTTTATATATTCAGGATAATCCGCGAAGGTGGATTGAGAAGATGTCTCGAAAGGAGGAGCAAAATGAAAGAGAAGTTGATAAAAGCATTTAATGATTTGAATATCTCTGATATGGAATTTGTTACTGAACTTCATCAGGGGAAAGGTGATTTCGTTAATCTCGAATTTCCTCTGCCTTGTGGAGCAACGGTCAAGCTTTGGGATAATGATAAAACTTATTACATCAATCAGCTTGAAAAGAAAGGTAGCGACAGATGTTACGGTCTGACGGCAGATGAAAAATACCTCCTCGTATGTGAATACGGCGAAGCCGGTTCAAATCCTGAAATAGTAGTTTTTAAGCGCTGGAACTGAATAACCAACAAACCCACGACAATAGAGCAGGGTTACTAAGGATAGAAAAACTATTGGGAGACACTTTGTAAAGAAGTGCTCCCAATTTTTTTATAAAAAAATTGACACTTTCGGCTTGAAAGTGTCATAGTGGGTTATATACTTTGAAAGCAATTATGCCAATCTGAAAACATTTTCTGCGGTATGTATAAGTGATATTGCAAATCAAAATTTGCAGTTATATTTTTGATAAATCAAAAGTGATATTGAAACCTTGCGGCTTCAGTGTTATTTTATTCGCATAAAACTGTCCGAAGGACAATAACACTGTGCAAAGCACAATAAAACTGCGAAGCAATATCACTCGCCGTATGGCGAATAAAACTGCCGAGTGTCCTTACGAACACTCGGCTATTGTCGTGGGTTTACTGTTTATAACATCATATTCAGCTTATTCATTAAATCTTTCGTCGGCTCGGGTGTGTCTGCAAGCGGAAAATCAATACCCATGTTCTGATACTTCGTTTCACATATCTTATGAAAAGCAAGAAGCTCAACCGAATCAACACAACTGTATTCATCACGAATTTGCTTAAGCTTTAATATATTTTCTTCAGTATCATTAAGCGTGGGTATAATAACCTGTCTTAATGTTGTCGCAACTGATAATTTATCAAGATATCCGAGAAACTCAATAACAGGATGCATCGGACATCCGACGTTTCTGCGGTAGTCTTCATCATTTGTATACTTAATATAAAGAAGCACTCTGTCGGTCACGCTGAGAAGCTTTTTCACATCCTCGTTCATAACTGCACCCGAAGTGTCAACGCAGGTGTTGATGACTTCCTCTTTGCAAAGAGCCAAAAGCTCATATGCATCTTTTGACTGCAACAAAGGTTCACCGCCGGAAAGTGTGATTCCGCCGTCAGTACCGAAGTATTCCTTGTATCTTTTAACTTTCTCAAAAAGCTCGGAAGGGGACATCTCCTTGCCAGCGTTCATATCCCATGTGTCGGGATTGTGACAGCATTTACATCTTAAATGGCATCCCTGAAGAAAAATTACAAACCTCACACCGGGACCGTCAACGGTCCCGAGTGATTGAATTGAATGGATTCTTAGCATTACATTGCCTCGTGGAATGTACGGCTGATAACCTCTCTCTGCTGTTCGCGTGAGAGCTTGTTGAAGTTAACAGCATAGCCTGAAACACGAATTGTAAGGTTCGGATATTCTTCAGGATTCTCGTAAGCCTTAAGAAGTGTTTCACGGTTCATAACGTTAACGTTGATGTGATGTGCCTTCTTTGAGAAGTAGCCGTCAAGAATTGAAACAAGGTTTGAATATCTTTCCTCATCTGTATGACCGAGAGTGTCGGGTGTGATTGAGAATGTATTCGAAACGCCGTCACGGCAATCGTCATAGCTGATTTTTGCAACAGAGTTGAGTGATGCGAGTGCGCCGTTTTCCTCACGGTTGTGCATCGGGTTTGCACCGGGAGCGAACGGTTCACCGTCGCCTCTGCCGTCGGGAGTAGCTGCTGTGTTCTTTCCGTACATAACGTTTGATGTGATTGTAAGGACAGAAAGTGTATGGATAGCATTTTTATATGTCGGTGTCTTACGAAGCTCGGTAATAACCTTGTGTGTCATATCCTTTGCAATAAGGTCAACTCTGTCGTCATCGTTGCCGAATTTCGGGAATTCACCGATTGTTTCAAATCCTTCAATGTAACCGTTAGTGTTACGGATAGGACGTACCTTTGCGTACTTGATTGCAGAAAGCGAGTCAGCTACAACTGAAAGACCCGCAATACCAAAAGCCATAAAGCGTTCAACATCAGTGTCGTGAAGAGCCATCTGTGTCTTTTCGTAAGCGTACTTGTCGTGCATATAGTGAATTACGTTCATTGTGTTAACGTAAAGATGCATAAGCCATTCGATGTATTTATCAAAGCGCTTCATTACAGAATCAAAATCGAGTGAAGTGCCTTCAATGACGCTCATCTGCGGACCGATATGCATTTCGCTTGATGTGTCATAACCACCGTTGAGAGCGATAAGAAGAAGCTTTGCAAGGTTGCAACGAGCACCGAAGAACTGCATCTGTTTGCCGATTTTCATAGCTGAAACGCAGCAGGCAATAGCATAGTCATCACCGTAAATCGGACGCATAACATCGTCGTTTTCATACTGGATGGAGTCTGTGTCAACAGAAACCTTTGCACAGAAACGCTTGAAACCTTCAGGAAGAGAGGTTGACCAGAGAATTGTAATGTTAGGTTCGGGAGATGAACCGAGAGTATAGAGTGTATTAAGAAGACGGAAGCTGTTCTTTGTAACAAGGCTTCTGCCGTCTTCGCCCATACCGCCGACAGCTTCTGTGATCCACATCGGGTCACCGCCGAAAAGCTCGTTATATTCCTGAGTTCTGAGGTGACGGGCAATACGGAGTTTGATAACGAAATCGTCCATCAATTCCTGAGCTTCTTTCTCAGTAAGAGTTCCGTTTGCGATGTCGCGCTCAATATAAATATCAAAGAAGGTGCTTACACGACCGAGTGACATTGCTGCACCGTTCTGCTCTTTGATTGAAGCAAGATAAGCAAAGTAAGTCCACTGAATTGCTTCACGGGCATCCTTTGCAGGCTCGGAAATGTCGTAGCCGTACATAGCTGCCATTTCTTTCATAAAACCGAGGAAAGTGATCTGCTGGAAAAGCTCCTCGGTCTGACGAGTTGTCTCTGTGTTGAAATCACCCTGACCGATAGCAGCTTTATCGACTTTTTTAGCTTCAATAAGACGGTTTACACCGTACAATGCAACTCGTCTGTAGTCACCGATGATACGGCCTCTGCCGTATGCATCGGGAAGGCCTGTAATAACGTGAGAACGTCTTGCGGCACGCATTTCGTCTGTATATGCTCTGAAAACACCGTCGTTGTGTGTTGTGCGGAACATAAATTCCTGCTCAACCTTGTCGCTGAGCTTGTAACCGTAAGCTGCACAAGCCTGACGTGCCATACGGATGCCACCAAAGGGGTTAACACCGCGCTTAAGCGGACTGTCAGTCTGCATACCTACGATAATTTCATTTTCTTTGTCAATATATCCGGGAGCGTAGCTTGTAAGCGAAGAAACTGTTTCTGTATCAATGTCAAGGACACCGCCCTTTGCACGTTCCTGTCTGAAAAGCTCCTGAACCTTTGCCATAAGGCTGTCTGTACGTTCGGTAGCACCTGAAAGGAAAGAGTCGTCTCCGCAATATTCCTTGTAGTTAGTCTGGATAAAGTCGCGGACGTTGATTTCGTCCTGCCATAATCCACCGTTAAATCCGTTCCAATTTTCGTGTATCATGTGTATCACTCCTTAAAAACAAAAAAGGACAAATCAGTAAAAACTGACTTGCCCAGACGGTCGGCTGTTTGCCAATTGCATTCCCTTGCGGTAATCCGCTGATCCGTCAGTCATGCAATGGTTTAATTTGTACATTTATTGTATAATATTTTGTGCGATTTGTCAACTATAGAAGCAAAGAAAAGTTTGACAATAAACATCATACATTTTTTGAAAATATAATGCAAAAAGCCGACAGAAAAAATCTGCCGGCTCTGGCTTGTAGCTTATTATGATTTTTAATCAATATAATCAAGACAAAGATTAAGAACATTCTTTGCACTTCTCTGAGCTTCACCGAGGGTGATTCCATCCGGCTTGTCAAGATTTTCAAAAAGGGTACGATCAGGATGCTTTGTTGAGCCGAATCTGCCGTTGACACCGGGCATAAGCACGTCAACCTGAGCACGTACACGGTAAGCGTTATCGCGAAGACCGCGGAATTCGGGACTCTTTACGTGCTTTGTCCACCAGTCTGTCATAACATTTCCCGTGTAACCCCATTCACCGCGAAGTACGGTTGTAACCATATCGTAGTTATTGTAGCTGTATACAGAGTTAACCTTGTTGTACGAAGTCATAATGTTCTTCGGAGAAGCCTCTTTAACAACGATTTCAAACGGCTTGAGGTAGATTTCGCGAAGTGCTTTTTCACTTACTCTCGAATCGTTTTTGTTTCGGTTAACCTCCTGATTGTTGCAGGCGAAATGCTTCGGACAAGCACTTGCACCCTTTGACTGTACACCTCTTACAACCGCTGCCGCACATTTACCGCTTACAAGGGGATCTTCGGAGAAATATTCAAAGTTTCTTCCGCACAGGGGATTTCTGTGAATATTCATACCGGGTGCAAGAAGAATATCGGAACCGCATTCTTTCATTTCTTCAGCGACGAAGGAATAAACCTTTTCAATAAGCTCTGAATTCCATGAAGCCGCCATACAGGCACCTGTCGGAAGAAGTGAACGTTTCTTTGTCACTCGGATGCCTGCAGGTCCGTCGGTTGTGCTGAGTGGTGGAACACCTTTTTCTCTCAAAGAGGGGAGTACCCCACCGAAAACACCCGCATTTCCGCTTGTGCCGAGAGGGCTGTGCATCGTGTAATCACCACGAGTGATAGCCTCAAGTTCCTCAAGATTGAGCTGAGAAACAAATTCGTCCATTGTGATTTTTTCGCTTTTAACATCAGAAAGCTTGTAGCCCTTGTCAACTGAATGGGGCAGAGCTTCGGGCAGGTTTTCAAGAACACGGTCTTTAAGGTCAATTTTATTAACAGGAACTTTTTCCTTTGAAAGGTTGCCGTCTGCAGTTCTTGTTATTCTGTCAAAACTCTTTTTGACCTCACAAACGGGTTCAAGTCTTCTGAGACAAACGTTTTCTTTAAGGCTGTGAACGCCTGCTTCAATACCTCCGCGGACATTATCGGAAGCGAAAAATCTGTAATCACCTTCAAGAAGAACATAAGCGTTTTTAAATCCTGTATCACCCTTGTCGTCATAAGAGGAAACTCTATAAAGCGAGAAATTGAAATCAAGGACACAACTTTCACCGGGATTGAGTATTTCTGTCTTTGCAAAGTCGCAAAGAACCCTTTTGGCGGTTGCTGTTTTGCCAGCAGGAAGGTCGCAGTAAACCTGAACAATTTCTTTACCGCTTGTCTTGCCTGTGTTTGTAACCTTGACTGAAAGCCATACCATTGTGGTGTCGCATCTGAAGCTTTCGATTTCTGTTTCAAAAGAAGTGTAGCTAAGACCGAAACCGAAAGGATAAAGCACCTTCTCGGGAGCAAATGTTTCGAAATATCTGTAACCTACAAAAATATCTTCCGTGTAGTTGTTGTATGCTTTGCCGCCGAAGCTTTCAGCGCTCGGATAGTCGCTGTAATCGTAGGTGATTGTGTCTGTCAGCTTTGCGCAGGGATTAACCTTACCTGAAAGAACATCGCAGAGAGCGTTACCGCTTTCCATACCGCCCTGAAAAGCATAAAGAATCGCAGAAATCTTACTTCCGTATGAATCAATTCTCTTCATATCGATAATGTTACCGCAATCAAGAACAACGATTGTTTTCACGAAGCTCGATGTAACAGTATCAAGGAGGCTTATTTCGTCATCAGTAAGATAGTAGCTTCCTTTTTCAAGCTTGTTTTCTCTGTCTTCACCTGCGGCACGTCCGATTATAACAACAGCTGCATCCGATTCCTTTGCAGCAGCGTTTACAAGCTTTTCGTCAGGAACAAACTCAGGGAAATGGAACGGCCAATGTCCCCAGTATCCCTCGTCGGGAGGATTCTTTTCTGACATTTCACGGTAGTAATTATCAATATCCTTATTAATGATTATTTCATTCTGGTTATGTAAAGCTTCCGAAAGACTGATCTTATAAGGGATGTTTACGTCGCCGCCGCTACCGTATCCGCAGTAAAAATAGTCGTACTGACATCTGCCGAAAACAGCAACCTTCTTACCGGAAAGGGGAAGTGTGCCGTCATTTTTGAGCATAACAATACCCTCAGCAGCAAGCTGACGTAAATCAGCTTTTGCACTTTCGGGAACATCGTAGGCTTCCTGTGCCCACTGTGCCTGCTCCTGCGAAAGACCGCCTTCGAAAATACCGATTGCTTTTCGGATAATTTTATTAAGAATATTTGCCATAATATCAACTCCTGCGTTTATTTTACAATTTAAGAAAACCAAAGTCAATGCAGAAGAGAAAAACTATTGAAAAATTGGGTAAAATATGATACTATTTTTACACGGAGGTGCATTTTTATGATTAATGTAACAGTATGGAACGAACATATTCAGGATAAGTCTGACGAAGCTGTAATCAAGGTCTATCCTGACGGAATAAATGCCTGTATCGCAGGTTTCCTCGGTAAAGATGAGGAGCTTAATATAAGATGTGCAACTCAGGATGAACCCGAGTGCGGTCTTCCCGATGAGGTGCTTGACAATACTGATGTGCTTATCTGGTGGGCACATTGCGGTCACGCAGATGTACCTGACGAGCTTGTATCAAAAATTCAGGACAGAGTGCTCAGAGGTATGGGTATAATCCTTCTTCACTCTGCTCATTATTCAAAGATTTTCCAGCGACTTATGGGAACAACCTGCTCACTTAAATGGCGCGAAGGCGACAGAGAAAGAATCTGGAACATTAACCCGAATCACCCGATTGCAAAGGGTATCGGCGAGTTTATATATCTTGATGTTGAGGAAATGTACGGTGAACGTTTCGATATTCCTCAGCCTGACGAGCTTGTTTTCCTCGGTTGGTTCGGTGGAGGAGAAGTGTTCCGTTCAGGTTGCTGTTGGAACAGAGGTCTCGGTAAAGTGTTCTACTTCCAGCCGGGTCACGAAACAAGTCCGACATTCCACAACAAGGATATTCAGACTGTTATAACAAATGCCGTTCATTGGGCAGCACCTGAGAAAATTCAGGCAGAGCCGATTGATGCTCCATGGAGTGAATCGCCCGAAAAAATACTTAATGAGAATAAATAACCGTTAGCCTCCCATCGGGAGGCTAATTTAAGGTAGTGGTTTAATTGAAAATAAATTTCAGTTGTCCTGTATGCGGTGGTGTACTTGCTGATGAGGGCAGAACATACCGATGTGAAAAAAATCATTGTTTCGATAAGGCGAAGCAGGGTTATGTCAATCTTCTGCAGTCGCAGAAATCTTCAAAAAAGCGTCACGGTGACGATACGCTTATGGTTAAAGCAAGGCAGGATTTCCTTGAGAAAGGCTTCTACAATGACCTTTGCAAAGGACTTATCAATGCAGTTTTGAAAACAGCAAAAGAAGAAACAACACTTATAGATCTGGGTTGCGGAGAATGTTGGTATACTTCTCAGCTTTTTGAAAGTCTTTCTGAAAACGGAAATAATCCGTCCGTCTTCGGTATTGATATTTCAAAGCAGGCACTCATTGCAGGATCAAAAAGATGTAAAGATTTAAAGCTTGCTGTTGCAAGCACCTCGGATATTCCTATGCCCGATGAAAGCTGTGATATCGCAGTTTGTGTTTTCGCTCCGTATGCAGAGAAAGAGGTACACCGTATTCTTAAAAGGGGAGGCGTATTCATCAAAGCCTTTCCTCTTGAAAATCATCTTATGGGTCTCAAAAGTGCGATTTATGAGAAACCGTACAAAAACGAGGTCAACGAAGAAACACCTGCAGGGTTTGAACGGATTGATTTTATAAAAACAAACAATTCGATAACCCTTGAAACAAACGAAGATATAATCAATCTGTTCAAAATGACACCGTACTATTATAAAACAGGACGTGCAGATCAGATGAAGCTTGAAAAGCTCAGCTTCCTTGAAACCGAGACTGAATTTGGCATTGTCATTTACAAAAAAGTGTAAAAAACAGTTGTTTTTATTCGTTATATATTGTATAATGTTATTGTGTATATTTATGTGCACAAAACGACTCATTTACTTTTAAAGTTTTTGAAATAAAATCAAAGGAGATACCGAATTGAGTTACTACATTGGTGTTGACGGTGGCGGAACAAAAACCGCTTATGCCCTTTTTGATGAGGACAAAAAAATTGTTGCTATGGTCAAAGGACCGGGAAGCAACCACGAAAATATGGAAGGAAGCTTCGACGAGGCAGCAGATATCATCTGGGACGGTCTTAAGAGCCTTACAAAAGAAGCAGGAATTTCAATTAAGGATGTTTCTTTTACTCTTATGGGTCTTGCAGGCATTGACCATCAGTTCCAGCACGACGAGATGACAAAGCGTCTTCTTGATTACGGCCTTGAAAATTTCGAAATCTATAATGACGGCTTTATCGTTGTAAAGGCAGGCTCAACAGGCCCCGCAGCAATCGGCTTCAACTGCGGTACAGGTACTTGCTGTAACGCTATCGATAACGACGGTAAGATGCTTCAGCTTGCAGGTCTTTCAGAGTATTCAGGTGACGTTGGTAACGGTCATTGGATTGCTACTCAGGCTTATAAGATTGTTTATGATGACGTATATCTCGGTCTTCGTAAGACTGCAGTTACAAAAATGGTGTTTGATGAGTATTCACTCTCTTCAAAGGAAGAATTCCTTGCACTTGTTTCAAAGTTTGAGGAAGATGATGCTGATACATTCATCATGCGTCTTATCGACTTCTTCTTTGATGCAGCAAAGCTTGGCGACAAGGTAGTGCTTGATATCATCGACGAAATGGCAGAAAGAGGAGCAGCACTTATAACTGCTCACCTTAACACACTTAACTTCACTGATGAAGTTGTTGAGGTTGTTCTTTCAGGTTCAATCCACACAAAGCTTCCGTCAGAAATTTACCTTAAGGCTCTTATGGATAAGGCAGTTATGGCGAGCGGCAGAAAGCTCAGCTTCATTAAGCTCACACAGCCTCCTGTTACAGGTTGTGTAAATTGGATTTTCCAGCAGTATAAATAAGAAAGGGTTTTTCAAATGAAAGAAATTACAGTTGCTGTTATCGGCTCCGGTAGTACATATTGTCCCGAACTCGTAGACGGTTTCCTCAAGGCTCAGGACACACTCAAGCTCAAGAAGATTTCTTTTATGGATATCGACGAGAGAAAACGTAATATAGTAGGTAATCTTTGCATCCGTATGCTTGAAAAAGCAGGTGTTGATTGCGAAGTTGTTATAACAGACGATGTTGATACAGCTCTTCAGGGTGCAGATTTCGTTGTTACACAGATTCGTGTAGGTAAGCTTCCGGCACGTCATCTTGACGAAAGTATCCCGAAGAAGTACGGTCTTATCGGTCAGGAAACAACAGGTATCGGCGGTATGTTCAAGGCTCTTCGAACAATTCCTGTTATCAAGCATATCTGCGAAAGAATTGAAGCAATCTGCCCCGATGCATGGCTTATCAACTTCACAAATCCCTCAGGTATTATTACTGAGTTCGTTCTTAACCATACAAACGTAAAGAATATCGGTCTTTGCAATGTGCCGATCGATATGCTTGACGACGTTAAGGAAATCACAGGCGAGGATGTTGACATCGAGTACGTTGGTCTTAACCACCTCAGCTGGATCACATCAGTAAAGAAGAACGGCGAGGAACTTCTTCCCGGTCTTATCGAGTCAGGTTTCTCACCGAAGGTTATGGCTAACATCAAGGATGACGGCTTTGATCTTGATTGCCTCAAGGCTGTTCAGGGTCTTCCCTCATCATATCTTCAGTATTATTACTGCAGAGAGGCAAAGCTTGAGCATCAGAGAACTGATGACAAAACAAGAGCAGAAGTATGTATGGAAATTGAAGAGCAGCTTCTTGAAATGTACAATGACGAAGAGCTCTGCATCAAGCCTGCACTTCTTGACAAGCGTGGCGGACACAAGTATTCACTTGCTGCTGTTTCGCTTATCAACTCTCTTGCAAACGACGTAAACGATATTCAGGTTGTAAACGTTAAGAATAACGGCACACTTGACTTCCTTGATGATGACGCAATTATCGAAGCTCCGTCAGTAATCGGTGCAGACTGTGCAAAGCCGGTTAAGGTTGAAAACTTCAAAAATCAGCACATCATCGCTCTTATGAGAGTTGTTAAGGCTTACGAGAAGTTCACGGTTGAAGCTGCAACAACAGGCTCAGACGAGGCTGCAATCAAAGGCTTGCTTGTTCATCCTCTTGTTGGTGATTGGGAGAAGGCAACAAAGTGCTACGCTGAAATGAAGGAAGCTCACAAGGATTATCTTCCTGAATTTGAGTTTTAATAATTAAACAAAAGATAAAACGCAGGTTTCGTTCTGAAACCTGCGTTAAATTTTTATTTTCTGATTTCTTCTTTCGGTGGATTGCCTTTGGCTATATCGAACCAGAATTCTACTCCGTCTTTAGCATTAACAACACCGCACTGCTGTGAATGTGCGTCCTGTACTGCCTTCACAATTGAAAGACCGAGTCCGAAATGACCTTCAGAGCGAAGTCGTGCGGCATCCTGACGGTAAAAGCTGTCCCAGAGCTTCTGTATGGCTTCCTGCGGAAGAGGATCGCCTGTATTGAAAACAACAACTCTGTAACTCATTCCGACATCTTCAACGCTGAATTCGATACGCTTTTCGTCACCACCGATGTAGGAAACGGCATTTGAAATAAGGTTGTTGATAACGAACTGAAGCTTTGAAACGTCAGCGTATCCGTAAATATCTTCTTTGATACTATTAACAGCGGAAATTTCATTCTTATCAAAAATCTTTGTGTGAAGCTTCATTCGCTCATCAATAAAATCATTGATAAGAAAATCGCTGAAACAAAGCTCATCAGTGTGCTGAATGTTTGAAAGACTCATCATATTAACAACAAGGTCAGTCATTCTTGCACATTCATCAATAATTGTATCGCAATATTCGTTTGTTGCCTTTTCGTCATCAAGAACAAATTTTATACCCTCAGCGTAACCCTGGATGATTGAAATAGGAGTTTTAAGCTCGTGCGAAGTGTCAGCAATGAACTTTGCACGGGATTTTTGCTCAATATCCTTATCTTTAAGCTGTGCAGCAAGGAATTCCGATTTTTCAAGAAGCCTTTCCTGAGTAAGCATAAGCGACTCGTAAAGCGTGTTGATATTAAGAATTGCTTCTTCGGTTTCGGTACGAAGGATTCCTTTACGCACAGGGATACGTATGTTTTTGTCTTTTTCTTCTGCCATAATCTTTGTGCCGTAAACAATGTCGTTAATCGGCTTTGTGATTTTGGTAATATAAAAATAAACAGCGATAGAAACAGCAATAAAGATAACAGTTGTTATAATTACGGCAGAAATAGAAATAGATTTCGCCATTGCATCAATGAGAGAATATTCAACAGCAGTTATAAAAATATACTCACCGCTATCAGAGGGGGTAACAAGAACAAAAAAGCTTTTATCCGTGGTTTTGTTTCTTGAAATTCCGGCAAATGTTTTATCTTCGTATTCCTGAATAAGCTCAAACTCAGAAGCGGAGTATCCGATAACCGGATTAAATGTTTCAAGTGTGTTATGTTCATTTGTTTTGTTAAACATAACACCGTGATAACACTTTGAATAGACATTGTCGGTATATTCATTTGTACTTTTGTTTTTTGAATAGATTTCAATAACTACGTCGTGACTGACTTCTGTTTTTGAAATTTTTTCAAGGGCATCATCCGCAAGCAGGTTTATGTCCTGCAATTTCTGTCCCGCAGCTCTCATTTCAAACATTTTTGCACTTTCTATCATACTCACATAAAAAGAGCTTGAAGAAAAAAGAGTAACGGAAATAATCAGGAAGAAAATCAGTATAAACTGAACAAAAACCTGAATACGGACATCGGGGAAAAACTTAAAACGTTTATGCTTGTAAGAAGCCAAAATCAGTTCACCTCAATTTTGTATCCGATACCGTAAATCGTTTTAAGGTGGGCAACGCCCCAGTTACCTAACTTTCCGCGAAGACGTGCAACGTGTGAGTCGACGTTACGTGCATCACCGACGTAGTCATAACCCCAGATATCGTCAAGAAGCTGTTCTCTTGTGTAAACGCGTCCGCGGCTTGAAATAAGCTTCTGAAGAATGTTGTACTCCTTGAGTGTAAGCTCAATTGTTTCGTCATCAATAGTGACCTGATGAGCCTCGTTATTCATAACAAGACCGTCAAGGCTGATGATGTCCTTTTCGTTTTTCATAACCCTTGAGTTCGCACGTCTTAAAAGTGCATCGATTCTTTTCATAAGAACAGTAGGGCTGAAGGGCTTTGTGACGTAATCGTCAGCACCTGCATCAAATCCCGTAATCTCGTCATATTCAGCACTTCTTGCAGTAAGAAGAATGATGGGAACGGAAGATGATTTGCGGATCTGTCGGCAAAGCTCCCAACCGTCAATTTCGGGAATCATTATGTCAAGAAGGCAAAGCTCAATTTTAGGATCGGTATTGAAAATATCAAGAGCTTCTTTGCCTGTTGAAGCTTCAATAGGTTCGTGGCCTGAACGTCTTAAAAAGTCGCAGACGAGGCGTCTGAGCTTGCTCTCGTCATCAGCAATAAGTACTCGTGCCATAGAAACACTCCTTATTTTATACATTATATATGATGATTTTACCATATTTCAAGCCTTAAGACAAGTATAAAATAAAACCGCAGTTTTCACTGCGGCTTTACGAGTATTGTTACTTTTTAAGTGTTTCTGCAATTCCTGCAGCAAGGCCTGCAGCTCCCTGAATTTCAGAAGGAATAATAATTTTTGTAGACTGACCGTCAGCTGCCTTTTCAAAAGCTTCAAGCTTTCTGAGTGTAAGATAGCCTTCACCTGGGTTAGCCTGATTGATATAATCTATTGCCTGAGCTTCTGCAGCCTGAATTGTTCTGATTGCCTCAGCTTCACCCTCAGCTTCTCGGATTTTTGATTCCTTGACAGCTTCTGCATGAAGAATAGCGGCACGCTTGTCAGCTTCGGCAGCAAGGATAAGAGATTCCTTCTTACCTTCAGCAACAAGAATCTGACTTGCCTTTTCACCTTCAGCACGGAGAATGGATTCTCGTCTTTCTCTTTCAGCCTTCATCTGCTTTTCCATCGCGTCCTGAATTTCTCGGGGCGGAAGAATGTTTTTAAGCTCAACGCGGTTTACTTTGATACCCCACGGGTCAGTTGCTTCGTCAAGAATTCCTCTTATTTTTGCGTTGATAGTATCTCGTGAAGTGAGAGTGTGGTCGAGCTCAAGCTCACCGATGATGTTACGAAGAGTTGTTGCAGTAAGATTCTCGATTGCGGAAATCGGATTTTCTACACCGTAGGCATAAAGCTTCGGGTCGGTAATCTGGAAAAATACGACCGTATCAATCTGCATGGTTACGTTATCTTTTGTGATAACGGGCTGGGGAGGAAAGTCAACAACCTGCTCTTTGAGAGATACATTTCTTGCAATTCTTTCAAAAAACGGAATTTTAATATGAAATCCCGTCTGCCAGGTTGTCTGATAAGCACCAAGTCGCTCAATAACATATGCTCTTGATTGGGGAACGATTTTAATGTTAGCAATAGCCAGAACAGTAATAACGAGGAGAACAAAAACAACGATTACAATAATTGCATATTCCATAATGACACTCCTTTACTTTTTAACAATGAGCTTTGCACCTTCAATTGATTCAATGGTTACAATTTCGTCCTTTTCAATGTTTGAACCGTCTTTGGTGCGGGCAGTCCATTCAAGACCGCCGACGGTTACAGCTCCTTTGGCGTGAATATTGTCAATAGGCTCAACAACAACTGCCTGCTTTCCGATATATCGGTCAGCGTTTGTCGGTACTTTATGCTGCTCTGTAAACCGTTTGACAAAAGGTCTTGTCAGTAAAAGCGTGATAGCTGATACTGCAACAAAGACTAATACCTGAACCCAGATTTCGGTATGCAGGACATTTGCAATAAGAGCGCCGATTGCACCTACCGTAAACCATATAGTTACAAGTTGCACTGTTACAGCCTCGATGACTAAAAAAGCCACGATCAGAGCTATCCATAACCACAGCATGCTATCACCTCCGTTCATGTTCATTCATCGTATACGATGTTGTCGTTATTTTAACATAATACAGAGGTAGATTTGTTAATAAATTGTGAATTCAGAAAAACTGATGTGCACGTTATTTTAAAAAATATTTTTCAAATCCGGCAGTTCTGTTTCCTTAACGTGTGTCAGCTGATTGATGCATTCGTTAAGCGTTTCAAGGTACTCCTCCATAAGATTCTGATTCATATAATCCTTAAGGCATCTGATACCCATTTCAACCTCTTCGAGCTCATAGTGGGTGAGCATTGAAACAAGGAAGGTTTCGTGATTTTCCCATTCATCGAGTATTTCTTTTGTTCGTGAAGCTTCAATCTTGTTTTGGCTGACTGTCAGTTCACGGTCGTTTTGCATAAGGGTTATCACGCTGTCAATACGGTTACAGATTGAAAAATACCCGTAGATTGAAAAAGCCACTGTTGTTATAAGAATGCAGATGGCAATTACAAATCTTTTCAAGTTTCAATCTCCTTTCTGACAATGCTGTAATTGCCCATATCATCCGCAAGCATAAACAGAATTTCTTCCTGCTTTACTTTGTTATTTTTCAGGATGTTTTTCAATTTCTTTTCGTCCATGTTGCAATCTCTGAAGGATTTGCTGATTATCCGTCCGTCATTAATAACCATGCACTGCAAGCTCTTACTTTTTTGCTCAGAATCAAGAGTCTCAGGAGTAATCGGCTGTTTGTCATCCTTGAGCATAACACTTAACTGACCGTTGGTTTCAATAACGGCAAATTTAACATCATTTATATCGAAAACATCTTTTTGCCTAAGCTGTTCAATAAGGTCTTCGGAAGAAAAACGCAGTTGCTTTAGTTTCTTCTGGTCAACTTTTCCGTGACGTATAACAATCATCGGGTTGCCTTCAACCAGTGATCTGATTTTTGCGCTTTTAAGGCAGACAGCTGAATTGATGATTTCAAGCGAAACAAGAAGTAACACCGCAAATATTGAATTAACAAGAGGTACACCGTTATCTTCAATAGGGATTGAAGCAATTTCCGAAAGCAGAATTGTTATAACAAGCTCCGTCGGTTGGAGTTCCCCAAGCTGCCTTTTTCCCATAAGTCGCATACATACTATAATAAAAAAATAAAGTATACTGACTCGAATCAAAGTAATGAGCATATTATCACCTGAAAATTATTATTTGTCTCATAAATTAAAGTATACCTTCGTTTGACATTGTTATCATACAATGGTATAATAACTTGATAAAATGCGAAATGTTTTGTTCAGGAGGTGATTGTGTTGAAAAAGAAAAAAATCTATCTTGTCCAGGCTAATTATACTTACTCGGGCAGTGCTCATCTGCCGTATGCTGTCGGTATGCTTCAGGCTTTCTCGATGAAGGATGAAAGAATAAATAAGCACTATACTTTTGAACAGATTATCTTTGAACGCAAGTCACCCGAGGAAACTCTGGAGAAAATTTCCGACCCTGCTGTTATCGGATTTTCTTGCTATGTATGGAATTATGAATTCAATAAAAAAATTGCCTCAATGGTCAAGGAAAAGTATCCCGAGTGTAAAATAATTTTTGGAGGACACCACGTCCGTGACGGTCATTCTCAGCTTCAGAAATATGATTTTATAGATGTTCTTATCCACGGTGAAGGTGAGGAAGCTTTCCGTGATGTTCTTCTGTCTTTTGTCGGGGAAAAGGAAATCAAAGATATTAAAAATATTTCCTACAGAAAAGACGGTGAATGTATCACTACCGAAAAAGCTCCGTTTCTTCTCTGTGATTATCCGTCACCGTACCTTGAGGGTGTATTTGACTCAATTTTAGCTGATTATCCGCAGTATGAATTTATCGCCTTGCTTGAAACAAACCGCGGTTGCCCTTATTCCTGTGCGTACTGCGATTGGGGCTGCCTTGCTTCAAAATTAAGACTTTTCCCGATGGAGAGAATTCAGAAGGAAATCGACTGGCTTTGTGATAATAAAATTGTCGGTTGTGGCGGTACAGATTCTAATTTCGGAATAATAGAACGTGACGAAGAAATAACGGATATGCTTGTTGAAGCAAGGACCAAGAGGGGATACCCGAAAAAATTCCAGACCTCATATGCAAAAAACAGCAATGACCGCGTTTTCAGAATAGGCAAAAAATTCGAAGACTGCGGAATGAGTAAAGGTGTCACAATTTCTTATCAGACAATGTCACCTGTAGCTGCGGAAAATGTCCTTAGAAAGAATATTCCGGTTGAAACATTTTCTCAGCTTATGAATAAATATAATGAGTGCGGAATCCCGACCTATACTGAGCTTATTCTCGGTTTGCCGGGTGAAACGGTTGAAAGCCTCAAATCGGGCATCGACGAGCTCTTAAGGGCAGGTCAGCACTATTCTTTGTACATTCATAACTGCGAGCTTCTGCCTTGCTCAACTATGGCAGACCCGGATTATATGAAAAAGTTTGATATCTCCGCAACAAAGCTGCCTCTCAATGAGCCTCACCGTGAGGCTGAGGAAACGGACGGTGTTAAGGAGTATTCTCACCTTGTAACCAAAACATACTCAATGACCAATGAAGATTGGATTGAGATGAATAAGTTTTCTTATCTTGTGCAAAGCTTCCATCACCTCGGTCTGTTAAGATTCATTGCGATCTATCTTTATAATTCTCTTTCGGTAAGCTATAAGGATTTTTACTCAGCTTTGATGGATTTTCTTTGTGAAAACAGCGAAACCGTTGCAGGCAAGGCGATGAAGCTCGTTGACGGTAAGCTCCACGGAGTTATAGAAAACAATATCTCAATAACTCAGGCTGACGACCGCTTCGGTAGTGTTGAATGGCCACTTGAGGAGCTTGTTTTCCTTATGACAGTATATGAGCGTGACCGCTTTTATGAAGAAATCAAGCCTTTTATATATCACTTTATCGAAGATAAAGCTTTTGCAGATGAGCTTGTTGAATATCAGCGTTTTATGATAATGTATCCTGAAATCAATTGCGAAGAAAAGTGCTTCGGTTACGATTTTTCGGCGTATTTTGACGCTGTGCTTGGTGGAAACACAGCAGAACTTGAACAAAAGAAAACAAAGATAATTCTTGATAAAAAAGGCTTTCCGCTTTCATGGGAGGACTATGCACGCTTCATAGTTTGGTACGGAAGAAAATCAGGAAGTAATTTTTATAAATTCAGAAAGGAAGTATAGCTGTGAAAAATGTCTATTTTGTGCAGACGAACTCTGTCTTCGGCTCAGGGGTAAAGTCGGCTTATCTTCCTTATTCAATCGGAACAATTGCCGCTTATGCATGGGCAGATGAAAAAATCAAAAGTGAGTACTGCCTGAAAAAGTTTATCTTTATGCGTGACGAGCCGGAAAAAATTGTTGATTCAATGGAAAATCCGTACCTTGTCGGTCTTTCCTGTTACGTATGGAGTATGGAATTCAACAAGGTTCTTGCACAGAAAATAAAAGAAAAATATCCCGATTGTCTTATAGTTATGGGCGGTCACAGTATTTCTCCGACAGCTGATGAAATGGAGAAATATCCATACATCGATTTTCTTACACACGGTGAAGGTGAAGTGCCGACAAAGAATCTTCTTCTTGCACTTTCTGAGGAAACTCCCTTCGAAAACGTCAAAGGACTTTCTTACAGAAAGGACGGCAAGGTTATAACGAACGAGCCTGAGCATGTCTGCGATATTTCAGATTTCCCGTCACCATACCTTGAGGGATATTTTGACGAAATCCTCAAGGATACGAGCATAAAATACTCAGTAATCTGGGAAACAAACCGCGGTTGTCCTAACCGTTGCGCTTATTGCGATTGGGGTGCTCTTAAGTCAAAAGTGCGTATGTTCCCGATGGAAAGACTTAAGGCTGAAATCGAATGGATGGCTGAAAATAAAATCGAATATATTTACTGCAGCGATGCGAACTTTGCACTTTTTGACCGTGACGAGGAGATTACCGACCTTATGATCGAGTCAAAGAGAAAAACAGGCTACCCCGAAAAATTCAAGACTAACTTCACTAAAAACAGGGATGAATTTGTTTTTAAACTCAGCTGCAAGATGTTTGACGAAGGGCTCGGTAAGTCACCGACGCTTTCTTTCCAGACGATGTCGCCTGAAGCTCTTCACAATATCGGCAGAACAAATATGAGCCTCGAACACTTCAAAAACCTGATGCAGATGTATACAAACAGGGGCATTATGGCTTATTCGGAGCTGATTCTCGGTCTTCCGGGTGAAACCTATGAAAGCTTTTCAGAGGGAATTGAAACTCTCTTTGAGTGCGGACAGCACAAGAGTGTTATTGTTTATCCTTGCGAGCTTCTTCCAAATTCACAGCTCGGCAGTAAGGATGCTGTTGAAAAATACAAAATTGAAGTCTGCCGTACGGAATTCAGACAGCACCATTCAGCTGTTGATGAAAATGCCGTTAAGGAATACAGCGACAATATAATTTCAACCTATTCAATGAACCTTGAAGACTGGAAGAAATCGTATATTTTTGCTCTCTACGCTCAGGGACTTCACACAATGTGCCTCACGATGATGATTGCAGTTTACCTTTATAATGAAAAAGGTGTGGGCTACAAGGATTTTTACGAAGGTCTTATTGAGTGGAGCAAGGCAAATCCCGAAACCCTTTGCGGTGAGCTTTACAAGGAATGTACTCAGTTTGTCGATGACGTTATTAACGGTAAGGATTCATTCAAAAGTGTATTTGAAGGCTTCGGAAAAACAACGTGGGGCTTCGATGAATACATCTTTATGAAGGGTGCCGTAAACCCCGAAAAGTTTTACGGTGAAATCAGGGAATATATTAAACCATATTCAGCGGACGAAGACATTACAGATAATCTTATAAAATACCAGAACGGTATAATCAAGAAAATGAATATGACAAGCCTTGATATTGAACTTGACTATGATTTTGAGTCGTATTTCGATGCGATACTCAACAACAGTTATAAACCTCTTGAAAAGCGAAAGAATACAGTTACCGTTACCGAGGAAAATCCCGTTAAGACAATTGATGAATATGCAAGGGAATATGTCTGGTACGGAAGACGTGACGATGCACCCGTATATTCCGCAAAGAGGAATAATCTTAAAGTAAATTATTAAAAAAGGAGGATGTGCCGTGAAAAAGATATATTTTGTTCAGGCAGGATTTGCTTTTGATAAATCCGTTTATCTGCCGTATGCAACAGGCTGCCTTGCGGCATATTCGTTACAGTTTGATGATTTTAAATCACATTATGAGCTTGGCGGATTCTTTTATAAAAGAGAGAAGACGGGCGACATTCTCTTGCGTATGGAAAATCCGGGTGTAGTTGCTTTTTCAAACTACGCGTGGAATGTTGAATTCAACAAAGCTCTTGCTGAAAAAGTTAAAGCAAAGTATCCTGATTGTGTAATTATTTATGGTGGTCACAGCGTAAGAAACGACAGTACGGAGCTTCTTGATGAATGTGATTTTATAGACTACCTTATTTTCGGTGAAGGCGAGGAGCCTTTCTATAATCTGCTTATGGCACTTGCAAACGGTACGGATTTAAGTAGCGTTGAAAACATAGCTTACCGCAAAAACGGTGAATCTGTTCTTACTCCGAGAAGTGCTTGCAAGGATATTTCAGACTATCCGTCGCCGTATCTTACGGGGCTTTTTGACCCGATTGCAGAAAGCGAAACGGTTGAGCTTCTTTCAGTAATTGAAACCAACAGAGGCTGTCCGTATAAGTGTGCATACTGCGACTGGAGTGCAAAAAGTAAGGTTCGCTTCTTCCCGATGGAAAAGGTTAAGGCGGAGCTTAAGTGGCTTTCAGATAAAAAAATTGAATACTGCTTCTGTGCTGATGCAAATTTCGGTATGTTTAAGCGTGATATTGAAGTAGCTGATTATTGTATTGAGCTTAAAAAGACAACGGGATATCCCGATGTTTTCCGTCCCTGCTATGCAAAGGAAAATGATGATATAGTCTTTGAAATCTGCTCTAAGTTTAATGAATACCATATCGACAAGGGTGCGACGATGGCGTACCAGAGCCTTTGCGATGAAGCACTTTCAAATGTAAACAGAAGCAATCTCACGATGGAGCATTTTGCAGATATCGTTAAAAAATATAACCATGCAAAAATCCCGACATATTCCGAACTTATTCTTGGTCTGCCGGGCGAAACCTACGATTCGTTCTGCGACGGTCTTTGTAAACTCCTTGAAGCAGGTCAGCACAATTCCGTCAGCGTTTACCACTGTGAGGTTCTGCCGAACTCCATAATGGGAAGCAAAGAATATATTGAAAAGTATTCAATCAAGTCAAATAAAGTTAAATTTAACCATATCCACAGTGCCGAAACTCAGGACGAGGTACCCGAATATTCAGAAATAGTTATGGGTACAAACACGATGACCAAGGAAATGTGGATAAAGTCAAATCTGTTTTCAGTAACGCTTCAGTGCTTTCACAGTCTCGGTCTTTTAAGGTGCTTTGCAATTTATGCTCACTACGAAAAGGGAGTGAGCTACCGTGAATTCTACGATAAGCTTTTCAACTTTGCATTGAATAACCCCGAAACAGTTTTCGGTAAAGTGCTCGCACGTTATGAGGACAGGCTTACACATTCTCTTGAGGGCGATTGGAATTATCATAACCCCGTTTTCGGAAACATCGTATGGTTCTTTGAAGAGGGTATGTTCCTTGAGTGTATGTATAACGACGAGAAGTTTGATGAAGAAATTTCTCCGTTCCTTGATTCACTTGATATAGAACCTGAAATTTTTGAAGAGTTGAAAAAATTTCAGAAAACAGTTCTTCGCAGACCTAACAAAAATGGCTCTGAACTGACTCTCAGCTATAATTTTGCAGATTACTTTGATGACATTTATTCGGGCGAATATAAGCCTCTTGAAAAGCAGGCTGTGAGCCTTGTTTTTGAAGAAAACCGTATCTTTGAGGATTGGTACTCGTTTGCTAAAAACATTGTCTGGTTCGGCAGAAGAAAAGGTGCTACGATGTACACTTCAGATAAATCAATGTACCGTGTTGAGAAAAAGGAGGGTGACTCTTGTGAATCGTAAACTTCGTATAGCCTTGCTTGTGTTTTTTGATGTAATGGCAACATGGTTTATTATTCCCGTTGTTTTCAGCGGAATTGTGAATATCGGAAATATAACGGGTATAGTGTTGTTCGAATCTTTATTTTTATTGACTTATTTTTCAGAGAAGGTTCTGAATTCAATCAGGAAAATACGAAGTAAAAAAGCAGGTAAGATTATCATAAACTTGGTTTGTACCGGATTGGTTGCTGTGTTCCTTCTTGCAACGGCTGAAACAGCTTTGATGGTCGGAGCGGCGGCAAAAGATCCTGAGCCGTCTGCAACGGTGGTTGTTCTCGGTTGCCGTGTCTACGGTGAACGACCAAGCAGAATGATGGTTGCAAGACTTAAGGCAGCACAAAATTTCCTTGAAAAGAATCCTGATTCCTCATGCATACTTTCAGGTGGTCAGGGCGAGGATGAGGATATATCGGAAGCCGAGTGTATGTACCGCTATCTTGTTGCGGCAGGAATTTCACCTGACAGACTTTATAAAGAAGATAAATCAACTTCAACACGTGAGAATCTTCTTTTTTCAAAGGAAATAATTGAACGTGAAAATCTGAATTCTGAAATCGCGATTGCTACCAATGAGTTCCACGAATACAGAGCACAGAGAATTGCATCTTCGCTCGGTCTTGAAGGTGGTGCAGTTTCAGGAAAAACTGAAATCTGGGTTGTTCCTACATATCATTTAAGAGAACTGTACGGAATTCTTTATGAATGGATAATATAAAAAACGGAGATACTTCAGAGAAGTATCTCCATATTTTTTAGCTTTTATACGCCCAGAATTTATTAACTGCAAAGTTTACAGGGGTAAGAATCAGCACGGTTATAACGGAAGCGATCGGTTCTGCAATCCATTCGTAAACAGGTGTGCTGTTTCCTTTTGCAATAAGGTCGGCTTCAATTGTCGGAATTATACCCGTAAGGTTCAATGCCTCAATCCAGGTTTCTGTAAAACGCGAAAGTCTTACAACATCAAGGAAAAACCAGAGGAGCAGTCCTGAAATAAGAACTCCTGTAATCGCATAAACAAAGTAGAGCTTAAAGAAAACCTTCCACCATACTCTTTCTTCGTTTTCCTTCTTTTTGAAAATTATGTGTCCGTTAACAAGGTAAGAGGAAACGACGCTTACTGAAAAGGCAATAAAGTTGCAAAGCATCGTGTTAAGCCCGAAAGATGAAAAAAGGGTAAAAACAATCTGTCGGAGTAAAAAATTAAATGCTCCGACAGTGAAGAAAAGTATAAACTGAATTGAAGTTTTATCGCCTGATTTTTTGTTAGCCATAAATTTTACCCGAAAAGACCGAATGAAATACCGCCGACGATAAATCCTGCTATAAGAACACCTAAGGTGATTGCAGGTAATGCACGTCGCATACGGATGTCCATAAGTGCTGCAACAAGAGCACCTGTCCAACCGCCTGTGCCGGGCAGGGGAACAGCAACAAGAATAAGAAGTCCCCAGAATCCGTATTTTTCAATTGTTCCGCGATGTTTTTCGGCCTTTGCTTCCATTTTTGCAACAATTTTTACAGTGTACTTCCATTTTCTCATCAAATCAAAAATTTTGCGGATGAAAAGAAGTATAAACGGCATCGGGAGCATATTTCCTATAAAACAGAAGAAAAAAGCACTCCACACATTCATTTCAAGCAAACGGGCGGCAATAAGTCCGCCGCGAAGCTCAAGAATCGGCATAAGCGAAATAACAAAAACCGTAAGTTCTTTCGGAATTGTTGTTCCGAACAAAGTGACAAGGGAATCAACTATACTGTCGACCATGTTTTTCACTCCGTAATAACTTTATTTTTAACGAGGTAATTGTAGGCTTTCGTGAGAATAGTTTTGTCATTATCAAAACGTAGCTTTGTAAGTGCCTTGTCATAACCGAGCCAGATGTAATCCTCGATTTCTTCTTTCTGGATTATAGTCTGCGTGTCCTCGGTAGAGGCGAGGTAAATTGTTACGTTTTTCTCAACCTTGCCCTGAATTGCATACTGGCTTTTGGTGATGAAATCAGGATGAATATTAATATGTATTCCTGTTTCTTCAAGCACCTCACGGTAAGCTGTCTGCGTGTCTGTTTCGCCAAGCTCAACGTGACCCTTCGGGAATCCCCAGTGTGCACTGCGACGGTTTTTGATAAGAAGGAATCTTATCATTCCGCCGATGTTTCTGTAAACGACTGCTCCGCAGGAGCGTTCATACAGACAGTCAAGTGTGTGTTCACGGTCTTTTACCGCGAAGTCGATTGCTTTGATGATATCAATGTTGATAAATCTTGTACTCTTAGGTGCTACAATCCAATCAATTTCAGCGCAATCTTTGTAATGTACAATTCCGATTACTCTGCCGTCAAAGCTTCGTACAGGGTGATTGATACCCATAATGAAAGCTCCCTTGACGGGTGCATTATACTGCTTTGCTCCCTCAACTTCACCGTAGTTGAGTTCATAAGTAAAACCTTGCTCATTGCTGTAAGAATGAATTGGATGAGTCACCTTGATACGAACATATTTTCCAAGCATGTTCTTAACTCCTCCACCGCACCAACAGTGCGGATTTACCGCAGACATTATCAACAAAATACATTGTGCTATATGTCTGCATTCTTTTTACCATAGTATTATACATACTATTCAAAAAAAATACAATAGCAAATTTCGAATTTCACACCTATTTTCGTCATATAATTTGCCGAGGTGAGTGTTTTGAGGAGTATAATTATAAGAAAAAACAGTATTTTCACTGTTTTATACATCATAATCGCGTTGACTGTTGCTGTTTTGATAGGCATTGCGGTAATTGCATTCTGCAGAAGCGATACAACGAAAACTATGGCAATAACATCGGTAGGTACTGAAAACAGTCAGGTTGCATTAACCGTGAATGTTTATGAATACACGGATGTCGGAGCTTATCTTGAACTTTTCAGAAAAGCAAAAGCAACATTTTTTATAAGCGAGGATTTTCAGGAAACCTGTCCCGAAAAGGTGAAGCTTATTGTTGAAATGGGTCACTCAATCGGAATACTTGAAAATGATGTAAACATCTCAAAAAATGAGCTTTACGACAGACTTGCAATAAGAATCGAACGAATGGCAAGAATTACGGGTAAAAATACGGATTTGATCAGAGTTGATGAAGATGATTGTGAAGAGTCTGTAATTAAAAACATTTATTCAATCGGACTTATTCCCGTGCAATGGTCAGAGGATGATGAAGATTTTTCGCATGGAGATATTGTTCTTATAAAAGATATCAGAACGGCAGAGGAAGCAATAAAAAAATCAGCCGCCGACGGTCTCGAAGCTGTAACCGTTGACGAGCTGATTTCGTAATTATTTAATTTTCTCAAAATCTGAAGCACCGTGCTTGCAAAGGGGACAGATGAAGTCATCAGGCAATTCACCCTCGTGAACGTAACCGCAGATTTTGCATCTGTATGCACTTTCAGCCTTAGTTTCAACTGCCTGTGGCTTCGGCTTGATGTTCTGATGATAGTAGCTGTATGTTGCAGGCTCATCATCGTTAAGAATCTCGCCGTCAGTAACGTTTGCAATAAACATCGTGTGTGTGCCAAGGTCAACGCAGGAATAAACAGTTGCACTTAAGAATGCACAGGTTCCCTTTATAATGTAAGGAATGTTGTTTGCAGATGTTTCTGTTTCGCTGAAGTCGGCAAACTTGTCAACGGTTTTACCGCTCTGGAAACCGAAGTGCTTAAACAAGTCAAACGGTGCATTGACAGAAAGCACAGAAACATTGAACTTGCCTGAATCGACGATCATATCGTGTGTTTTATTTGCCTTGTTGATTGTAACTGCGATTCGGTTTGGTGTTGTTGTGACCTGGATAACTGTGTTTACAATACAGCCGTTTTTGCTGCCGTTTACATTTGCGGTGATAACATAAAGCCCGTAGCCGAGCTTGAACATTGCATTGTTATTCATAATAATTCTCCTGTGAATTTATTTTAATTTGTTTTATTATATTATATATTAAAATTATAAAGAAAAAAAGATTGAAATGAAAAATTTTTTATATTATTATATCATTAATAGCTAAATTTCAGGAGGTTATTATGAGCGATTTCAGATTCAGACAGGTTCATCTTGATTTTCATACTTCACCTGCAATTCCGGGTGTAGGCGAAAAATTCGATAAAGAAGAGTGGCAGAGAATATTAAAACTCGGGCACGTTGATTCAATAACGGTTTTTTCAAAGTGTCATCACGGTTATTCGTTTCATCCGTCAAAGGTAAACGAAATGCACCCGACACTTAAGTTTGATTTACTTAAGGCACAGCTTGATGCCTGTGCAGAAATCGGTGTAAAGGCTCCGGTTTATATTTCTGCAGGTTATGACGAGAAGGATGCGGTTGCTCATCCCGAATGGTTGCACAGAGAAAAAAACGACAGAAACGTAAACGGAGATTTCTTCGAGGCAAGATATCATAATATGTGTTTTAACACAGGCTATCTTGATAAGCTTCTTGCAGAAATAGAAGAGGTTATGCAGGTTTATAATCCTTGCGAAATTTTCCTTGATATCGTTGGTGAAAGATCTTGCTACTGCGCAAAGTGCCGTGCAGATATGGCAAAGGAAGGCCTCTCCTACCTTAACGACGATGATGTAAGAACATTCGGGAAAAAGGTTTACAGAAATTATCTCGACAGGGTAGAAGAAGCTGTACATAAATATAATAAAGATACTGTTATATTCCAGAATTCGGGTCATCTTACAAAGGGCAGACGTGATCTTGTTGATACGTTGGCACACCTCGAGCTTGAAAGCCTTCCGACAGGTGGCTGGAGCTACGACCATTTCCCGATGTCTGCATCATATGCAAGAACACTCCGTGACGACTATCTTGGTATGACCGGCAAGTTCCATAAATCATGGGGTGAGTTCGGCGGCTTCAAGCATCCTAATGCACTTCGATATGAGGCTGCACTTTCACTTGCTGTAGGTGCAGGATGTTCAATAGGTGACCAGATGCATCCGAACGGTCAGCTCAATGCTTCAACCTTCGGTCTTATAGGTGCAGCATATAAAGAGGTTGAAGAAAAAGAACCGTGGTGTAAGGGTGCAAAGGCTGTTGCAGATATCGCGGTGCTTTCAACTGAAGTTCAGGGCGGAAGCTGGTATTCCGACAGCGTAAAGCCTGACGTAGGCGCAAACAGAATTCTTTTCGAAACACATCGACTTTATAATTTCATTGACCTTGAAGAAGATTTCAATAAATATAAATTGCTCATTCTTCCCGATTCGTGGAGATTTGACGAAAATCTTAAAAAGAAGGTTGATGACTACCTTGCAAATGGCGGTAAACTCCTTCTTTCAGGTGTATCGGGACTTGATGAGAATGGTGAATTCTGTGTTGATACCGGCATAAAGTACAAGGGTACAAACGAATTCAATCCGACCTATTATATTCCTGATTTTGAAACAGTAAACGGTACTACAGAATATCTTATGCGTGCAGAGTCGCATCTTTTTGAAAACATCGATGCAACTGTAGTCGCTTACGGTCAGGATCCGTATTTTAACAGAACACCTGACAGATTCTGCTCCCATCAGCACGCACCTAACAATACTGACTATACATATCCTACAGCGGTTATCAAGGGTAACATCGCATACATCGGTTGGGATGTATTCGCAGGCTACGGTAAGTACGGTGATTTCCATCAGAAGGAAATGGTCAACCACATCATTAAGCTTTTTCTCAGTGATGAGCTTACTCTTGAAACCTCAATGCCTGACCGCGGTGTTGCAACTCTTATGCAGCAGGAGGGCAGAAAGATTGTTCATCTTCTTTTTGCACATACAACAAACAGAGGAGATAACACAGAGGTTATCGAGGATATTGTACCGCTTTATAACATCAAAGTTTCTGTTAAGTGCGACAAACCTTCAAAGGTTTTGCTTGTGCCGCAGAATGAAGAAATCAATTTCGCTTTTGAAGACGGTAAGGTAAGATTTATTGTGCCTGAAGTGAATGTACATCAGATGGTAAGTATAGAGGTGTAAAAAATGGATTTTATTAAAGAAATATTCTTTTCAGATGTTCCCGCAAGTGTGGCAGTTATCTGCCTTATAGGTTATTTTTGGGGAATGGCAGTAGTTTTTGTTGCTAAGCCTCTTAAAAACGCTGAGTCGTTTTCAATCAAGCCTGTTGATAATGCAGGTAAGACAGAAATAAGAGTTTACTATGGCGGAATTTCTTTCGCTCTCGGTTCATTCCTTCTTTATCTTACACTTGCACTCGGTACCCCGGTTTATTCTCTTGTCGGCGGTTTGTTCTTTGCAACAACGGTGCTTGTTACACGAACAATTTTCCTTTTCGTCGATAAAGGCTGGAAGTGTCCTTACACTAAGCTCGCAATTCCTGCAGAAAGCTTCTTTGTAATAGCACTCTGGATTTGTTTTATTCTTTCAAAAACTTTATATTAAAATCAATATAAAATAGTGATTCGGCAGAAGACTTGTTCTTCTGCCGACTTTATGTTATGCTTTTTTCAGGTGATTATTATGGAAAATAAGTTGTTTGACAGAAAGTCTTTACGTATAAAAGGTTATGATTATAGCACTCCGGGTGCTTATTTTATTACGTTTTGTACGTACAACCGAAAAAACACACTGTCCCGTATCGTAGGGGCGATTCACGAATCGCCCGAACTGAAATTAACTTTATACGGAGAAATTGTAGATAAAATTATAAAAAATATACCTTCGCATCTGAATGTTACAGTTGAACGCTATATCATTATGCCAAACCATGTTCATTTGATTGCAGAAATCAAAACACAAAAGGCTGTGCCGGGAAGAATGCAAGTTCCTGTGAAAACACGTTCCGTAATTTCAAAGACAGTGGGATACATAAAAATGAATGCTTCAAAGGAAATCCGGCGACAATATGGTGACATTGATGTTTGGCAACGCGGTTATTATGACCATGTAATCCGTAATGCGGAAGATTATGAAAAGATTGCGAACTATATGTTGGAAAATCCTGTTCGTTGGGAATTAGATAAATTGTATTCTAAAGCATAAAAAACACGACAGATGAATCTGTCGTGTTTTTTGCGTATTGATGGGCGATTCGTGAATCGCCCCTACCGTTTGATTTTGTTTTTTACTCTTCAATTTTCGTTATAACAGGCTTGCCGTCTTTGTCAAGCAGGGGAGTAAGACCTCCTGAATAACCTGCAAAATGGTAAAGATAATTAACTCCTGTTTCTTTATCAACCCAGATTTCGTTGCCTTCAAGTTTGCCTTGCGTATAAACTTTTTCGAATCTTTCATCTTTCTTTGCCATAATTTAATCTCCGCAAATTCTTTCTTTAATTTTTTTAATCGCCTCGTCACTTACACCTGCACAGCGGATGTAATTTATAACTGAGCCGTATTTGCCCTCAATTCTTTCAATAAGAGCCTCCATAGTTTCGGGCAGAGAAAAATGCTTTTCACTGCTTACGTCCCAAAGGATGTCCTTGTGCTCTTTAATATATGTTTTTACGTAAGTGTAGGTCTGCTGATAGTCTGCAATAATGTCTTCTTTGGAAACACCTGCAATACTCAACAAAAGCATTGTAAGAATACCTGTTCTGTCTTTACCGAAGAAGCAATTGTAAAGAATAATGCCTTCTTTTGCTTCGGCAATTACGTTGAGGATTTTTGCAATATTCTCTTTGTAATTGTCAACAATCATTTCGTATGTGGTTGCAAGGTCAAGGTCCATTCCTTCGTTTGTTGCAACGTTGAATTCGAAAAGCGGAAGGTTGTAAACGTCAGCACCGTCAAGGCGGTCAAGGCGCAGGGGTGTTTCCTCTGCCTCATATATTCCTCTCAGGTCAATTGCCGTTTTAACTCCGAGCGTATTCAGCTTTTCGATTTCCCAATCTTCGGGAGTATTGACAATTCCGCAACGGATGAACCTTCCGAATTTGGTTGCCCCGTCAGCTGTCGGATAACCGCCGATATCACGGCAATTGAGAATGTTTTTAAAAATGTGGCGACGAAGAATACTCATAAATTTTACCTTCCGATAAAGTATGCAATAAGAACTATTGCGCCGAGAATGATTCTGTAAATTCCGAAAAGGTTGAAGTTGTGCTTTTTAATGAAGTTCATAAGGAATCTGATGCAAAGAAGCGAAACTGCAAAAGCGACAATCATTCCGTTGATAAGAATTACAAACTCCATAACTGAGAAGTTAAAACCGAATTTAAGAAGCTTGAGTGCTGATGCTCCGAGCATTGCGGGAACAGCAAGAAAGAATGTAAATTCAGAAGCAACTGTTCTTGATGTGCCGATTGAGATACCGCCAAGGATTGTGGAGCCTGAACGTGATGTGCCGGGGATAAGCGAAAGAGCCTGGAAAAGACCGATAAGAAGTGCATCCTTATAAGTAAGCTCAGTAAGTTTTCTTACGCGAGGGCGTCTTTTTCTGTTAATGTGTTCAACAACAATAAAGAGGACACCGTAGATGATAAGTGTGATTGCAACCGTGATGTGATTGTAAAGATACTTGTCAAGAATGTCATCAAAAAGAAGACCGAGAACACCTGCAGGAATTGAGCCGACAAGAACCTTGAGCCAGAGCTGAACGCTTGCCATACGGATCTTTACTTCTTTCTGTGTGTCTGAAACAGGCACTTTTTTGAACGGCCAGAGCTTGTTCCAGAACATTACAATAACAGCCATAATCGCACCGAGCTGAATAACAACAAGGAACATTTCAAAAAATTCAGGATTAACGTCCTGAAAATGGCATATTTTTTCAAGAAGGATCATATGTCCCGTACTGCTGATGGGTAACCATTCCGTAATACCCTCAACAATGCCGAAAAGAATTGATTTCAATACGTTAATAATATACATTCAAAAACCTCCTGAGCTTTTGTTATATTTATACGTCAGTAGAAAGAATTATACAACAAACAAGATTTATTTTCAATCTTTTTGCAAAAGAAAAGAGCGACGATTGCTCGCCGCTCGTAATCGGTTTATTCAACTTACCACTTGATTTCGTAGATTGACTTTGAACCGAAGGGAAGAACGATACCCATCTTGTCAAAGTTGATTGTCCACTTGAGGTCGTAGTTAGCTGTAAGAACGTTGCCTGTTGCCTTATCAACTGTAACAACGATTGTTGATGAAGGATATGCCATTGATGCTTTACCAACAAGGCTTACTGCAGGACCGGGGATATTATCGTTAACAACACCGGGAAGGATAACGTTGTGAGCCTTCGGGTTGTGGCCTGCGCCGTGCTTGTGAGCATCTGACTTAGCGTCATCAAGAGTTACGATTGTGATTGTGTAGATGCCGTCTTTCTCTGTGCATGTAGCTGACTTAACATCTGACGGTGTAAGCTGGCTTGCATAGCTTTCGCCTTCAACCGGATACTTAGCCTTGATGTCAGCACCTGTGTATGTAGCAGCGCCCTGTGAGTTTGACTGGAGCATACCGTCCAACCACTCGTCACCGCCGAGCATCTTGTAGATACCCTGGATACCGCTGGGGATAGTTGTCTTACCTGCAAGGTAGTTTGTAACTGACTTCTGATTAACAGTCTTAGCACCTGTCTTTACCTTATTAACAGCTGTGTTGAAGTAGTTGAGTGTTTCAACGCCGTCAGCGGGCTTGCCACCCTTGTCAGCTGTGTCAGCGGGCTTAGTTGTATCAGAAGCGCCTGCATCACCTGTGCTTGCGTCGGGAGTTGTGTCTGCTGCACCTGCGTCAGGAGTTGTGTCTGTTGCACCTGCATCGGGTGTTGTATCTGCAAGGCTGTCGCCGCCGCTGAGACCTGCGTCAAGGCTTGAACCGCCGCCAACAGATGAACCTGATGAAGGAACTACAACTGACTCAGTTGCCTTAACCATTTCAGCGAGCTTATCGAAAGCTGATGACATGCTGAAGAACACAAGAACTGCACAAAGGATAGCTGCGATGCACTTGATTGCAAGAGCTCTGTTAGCTGCTTTGATTTCAGGATTCTTTTTGTCTTCCTGTCTCTGAGCCTTTCTGGCTGCCTTCTTTTCTAATTTTTCGGCCTTTTTAGTAGCCTTATCTTTCTTAGGAGCTTTTTCTTTCTTACTCATAATTCTACTACCTTTCCATAGTTTTTTGCTATTATACTATATAAAAACATTTTTTGCAATACTATTGTTCACATTTTGTTAAAATTATTCAATAAACGAAATTTTCAATATATCCGTTAATTTGTTTGTACAAATACAGTATGTTGTTAAAGAAGAACTTTTATAAAAGCATTGACACAGAAAGTCAAAGTGATATAATAAACTTTGTTGAATATCTAACATTATCGGAGGGATGATTTTGCAAAAACTCAACGATAAGCTTATAAGCACTCAACTTCGCGGTCTTTCGCACAGGATTCACCGTTTTCTTGAAAACAGTCCGAATAAAAAAGCGATTGATTCAATAACCGGTACTCACGGCTGGATAATTGCTTTTCTTTCATGCAATAAAGACAGGGATATCTTCCAGAAGGATGTTGAACGGGAGTTTGACGTAACACGCTCTACGGCATCAAAGGTAATTGATCTTATGGAACAGAAAGGGCTTGTCAGACGTGAAAAGGTTTCTTGCGATGCCCGTCTTAAAAAGCTTGTTCTGACGGAAGAAGCGGAAGCGATTTCAAAGCTCTTTGAAAAAGACAGACAGTGCCTTGAAGAAACTCTTACAAAGGGCTTCACGGACGAAGAAAAAGAAACTTTATGTGATTTTATTATAAGAATGAAAACCAATCTTGAAAAGGAGGAAAAAGAATGCACGCATTAAAAACACTTATGAAGTGTATACGCGAATATAAAAAGCAGACCATACTGAGTCCTCTTTTTATAGCTCTTGAAGTTCTTATCGAAGTTATGATTCCGTTCATAACAGCAAAGCTCATTGACAGTATTGAGGCGCAAGCAGCAATATCTGAAATTGCAAAGCATGGCGGTGTTCTTGTATTGCTTGCGGCACTTTCCTTGACGTGCGGTGCTCTGTCGGGTCATTTCTGTGCAGTTGCATCAAGCGGATTTGCTAAAAATCTTCGCCACGATCTCTTTCATAAAGTGCAGGACTTTTCTTTCTCAAACATCGATAAGTTCTCAACTTCGAGCCTTGTAACACGTCTTACAACTGACGTTACAAACGTGCAGAATTCATTTATGATGGTAATCAGAACGGCTGTGCGAAGCCCGATGATGATTATTTTCTCTGTCATAATGACAATTCAGATAAGCAAAAAGCTTACTCTTATTTTCCTTACAACAATTCCGTTTCTTATTGTTGGTGTTACATTCATTATGAAGAAGGTTATGCCGTTCTTCAGAAAAATTTTCAAAAAGTATGATGCCCTTAACAATTCGATTCAGGAAAACATCAGCGGCATAAGAGCTGTCAAGTCCTTTGTAAGAGAGGATTATGAAAAGCAGAAATTCGGCAAGGCTTCCGATGAAGTGTGTGATAATTTCACAACAGCCGATAAGCTTCTTGCTTTCACAAGCCCGATTATGCAGTCAGCTATTTATGTAGTAATGATTCTTATCTGCTATGTCGGTGCAAAGACAATCATATCTTCGGGTAACACTGAGCTTACCGTCGGCGGACTTTCGTCAGTTATGACCTACGGTATGCAGGTTCTTATGAGCCTTCTTATGGTTTCAATGATATTTGTTATGATTTCAATGTCAGTTACAGCGGCAAACCGTATCGTTGAAGTTCTTGAAGAGGAAGGAACAATTAAAAATCCCGAAAATCCCGTTATGCAGGTTAAGGACGGAAGCATCAGCTTTGAAAACGTAAGCTTCGCATATTCTTCAACGGCAGAAAGAAAGACACTCGAAAATATAAACCTTACAATTAATTCAGGTGAAACCGTAGGAATTATCGGCGCAACGGGCAGCAGCAAAACTTCACTCATTCAGCTCATTTCAAGATTGTATGATGTCAACGACGGCTCGGTCAAAGTTGGTGGAATCGACGTAAAAGAATATGATGTCAGAACGCTCAGAGATGCAGTTTCTGTTGTTTTGCAGAAAAACGTTCTCTTCTCCGGAACAGTCAGCGAAAACCTCAGGTGGGGTAACAAGGATGCAACGGATGAAGAAATCCGTCACGCATGCAAGCTTGCTCAGGCAGATGAATTCGTTTCTGCTATGCCCGACGGCTACAATACAATGATTGAACGCGGCGGTACTAACGTATCGGGCGGACAGAAACAGCGTCTTTGTATCGCAAGAGCTTTGCTCAAAAAACCGCATATTCTTGTTCTTGACGATTCAACGAGTGCCGTTGATACCAAGACAGATGCACTTATCAGAAAAGCATTCAGAGATGAAATTCCTGATACAACAAAAATTATCATCGCGCAAAGAATTTCTTCCGTTCAGGAAGCGGATAAAATTATCGTAATGGATAACGGCACAGTAAACGGTGTCGGCACTCACGATGAACTTCTTGCAACGAATGAGATTTACCGCGAAGTGTTTGAAACACAGACGAAGGCAGGTGACTTTGATGACTAAGAATAAAAAGAATCAGCCGCCTATGCCTCACGGAAAAAGACCGAAGCCGAAGAAGGGCACTCTTAAAAGAGTGCTGACAATACTTTTCAAAGAGTATAAGCTTCCTCTTGCAATCGCAATCGTGTGTGTTCTTTTCTCAACTCTTGCATCAACGTCAGCAAGTCTTTTCCTCAATCAGATTGTTTCAAGGATTGAGGCAGGACTTCAGGTGGGTTGGACAGCTGCAACTTCCAACAGTATAGTTTCTTTGCTGGCTGTTATGGCAGGAATCTACGTTGTGGGTATTATTGCAACGTTTACACAGGGAAGAATTATGGCGGTTGTTACTCAGAACTTCCTTAATTCTCTTCGTAAAAAGATGTTCTCAAGGATGCAGAATCTTCCGATTAAATATTTTGACACGCATCCTCACGGTGACACGATGTCGTATTACACAAACGATATCGATACTCTCCGTCAGCTCGTTTCTCAGGCGATACCGTCACTCATTATGTCCGCACTGACAATAACAATCCTCGTTGCATATATGCTTTACCTGAGTATCTGGATGACTCTTATTGTTTTCAGTGCAGTTGTAGCAATGATGTTTGTTGTAAAGCACGTCGGCGGAAACTCTTCAAAATACTTCCTGCGTCAGCAGAAGGCTATGGGTGAAACAGAAGGTTACGTTGAAGAAATGATGAGCGGTCAGAAAGTTGTCAAGGTTTTCAACCATGAAGAAGAATGCTGCAAAGACTTTGATGAAATCAATAACAGACTCTTTGAAGAAGCTTCAAAGGCACACAGCTTTGCAAATATCCTTATGCCTATTATGGGTAATATAGGAAATATACTTTATGTTATAATCGCTTTTATCGGCGGTATTCTCATTCTTTCACCTAATGTTCATAACCTTTCCTTCTCAGGTCAGGCTCTCGGTCTTGCTGTTGTTATTCCGTTTATCAATATGACAAGACAGTTCACGATGAACATCACACAGATTTCTCAGCACTTCAATCATATTATTATGGCTCTTGCAGGTGCTGAAAGAATATTCGAGCTTATGGACGAAGAACCTGAAGTTGACGAAGGCTACGTAACCCTCGTAAACGCAAAAGAGGTTGACGGCAAAATCGTTGAGTGTAAGGAAAGAACGGGAATGTGGGCTTGGAAACATCCTCACGAGGACGGTACAACGACCTACACAAAGCTTATGGGCGATGTCCGTATGGAAAATATGGACTTCGGCTATACTCCCGAAAAGCTTGTTCTTCACGATGTTACACTCTATGCAGAACCGGGACAGAAGGTTGCTTTCGTCGGTGCTACCGGTGCAGGTAAAACGACTGTCACAAATCTTATTAACCGTTTCTACGATGTTGCGGACGGTAAAATAAGATACGACGGTATCAATATCAATAAAATCAAAAAGGACGATCTTCGCCATTCTCTCGGCATTGTTCTTCAGGAAACAAATCTCTTTACGGGAACTGTTATGGAAAATATCCGCTACGGTAAGCTTGATGCGACGGATGAAGAATGTATTGCTGCGGCAAAGCTTGCAAATGCTCACGATTTCATAACACGTCTTCCTCAGGGTTATGAAACGATGCTGACTTCAAACGGTTCAAATCTTTCTCAGGGTCAGCGTCAGCTTCTTTCAATTGCACGCTGTGCAGTTGCAGATCCGCCCGTAATGATTCTTGACGAAGCAACGTCATCAATCGACACAAGAACGGAAGCTATCGTTCAGCAGGGTATGGATGCCCTTATGAAAGGCAGAACGGTATTCGTTATCGCCCACAGACTTTCAACAATTCAGAATTCCGATGTTATTATGGTTCTTGAAAAAGGCAGAATCATAGAACGCGGAAATCACGATAAGCTCATAGAAGAGCAAGGCAAGTATTATCAGCTTTATACGGGTAATTTCGCCAATAATTAAAAAAATCCGATGCGTTTGTGTTGAATTTTTCAAATGCATCGGATATAATGTTTTTCGACAAAAAATTATGGAGAATTTTGGTTATGCTTCAGCTTTATTGGTCAATCGCTGCGTTGATTGATTTTTTGATTGTTTATAATTTAATGCCTCTTTCGTCTGTCTGGACGTGGGTTGCAGTTATTCCGATGCACGTTCTTATTCTTGCAATTCTTTGCGGACTGCATCTGCTTTTCCTTATCGTATTTTCTTTTGTGATAGACGAGGAAGATGTTACGGATATACATAACATATACCGCACCCTGTTACTTTACTCCCTGAAGCTTTATTTTCAGCTTGCAGGGGTAAAGATAAAAGCAACGGGTGTTGAAAAAGTACCTGATGACGGCAAATTCCTGTTGGTCGGTAATCATATTTCAAGTTACGACCCAATGGTTGCGTTGTGGACATTAAGGAAAAAGAATCTTGCATTCGTTTCAAAAAAGGAGAACCTTCAGATAAAATTCGGCGGGAAATATATCCGCAAGTCGGGCTGTATCGGTCTTGACCGTGAAAATAACCGCGAGGCAGTAAAGGCTATCAATGCCGCGGTAAAGAACATAACGGACGGTGTCTGTGCGATGGGTATTTACCCTGAAGGATGGGTAAACAAAACAGGCGAGGGCTTGCTTCCTTTCAGAAACGGTTCGTTTAAAATTGCAAAAAAGGCGAAAGTGCCGATTGTTGTAGCGGTTGTCAATAACACAAGAGAAATTGACAAAAACCGTTTCCGCAGAAGAACCGAGATACGGTTCAATATTATCGACGTTATTCCGTATGAGGAAATCGCAGACCTCAAAACAAGCGAAATCAGCGATATGGTTTACGAAAAAATGTACAATGCGTTGGAGAAGAAATGAGTGATATTATGTTAAGTCCGAAAAAAGCTACGGAAGAATTCAAAAATCTTTATCCTTACAGATTGGAGTTGCACGCTCATTCTTCACCGGCAAGCGGTTGCTCCGAAGTCCCTGCGGACGAGCTTGTACGCGTTTTCAAAGAAGCAGGCTATGACGGAATTGCCTTAACAAACCATTTTATTGCAAATTCAGATTATACGGGTTCAAAAGAAAATACCATCGAAATGTTTAAGAAGGACATTTACCTTGCACAGGAAACGGGTGATAAGCTCGGCATAAAAGTTTATGCAGGTGCAGAATTAAGATTCCATAATCACAGTAATAACGATTATCTTTTTTTCGGATACACTCTTGATGAACTTCCGGATATTTTTGATTATCTTAATACAGATCTTGAAACATTCGTAAAAGAGTATAAAAAGGAAAGTTCGCTCCTGATTCAGGCACATCCGTTCAGAAACAATATGATAAGGATGAATTCTGATTTGCTTGATGCAATCGAAGCGTTCAACGTTCATCAGAACCATAACAGCAGGGTAGCGGTAGCCGCAAAGTATGCGGCGGCAGAAGGTAAGATTATGACAGTCGGCTCCGATTACCACCATCCGGGGTTCGAAGGTATCTCCGCAACAAGAACCAAGACTTTGCCAAAAGATGAATCCGAGCTTATTTCAATTATTAAAAATGAAGATTTCATAATGGAAATCGGCGGAAGAATATTGTTGTAAAATTAAGCGGTAGAAAGCATAAAGGTGCTTCCTACCGCTGTTTTCTTTAAATTCGGGTTTGTGGGGTTCTTAGAAGGATGCACTTATGCGGCCCCCTTGCCTAAAGGGGGCTGTCACGACGAAGTCGTGACTGGGGGATATTTTTATAAAATAACGCAACTTCAATACTTTCTACAAAGTATCCCTCCGTCTTTTGCTCCGCAAAATCCACATCCCTTTAGGCAAGGGAGGCTTTGCTCGATTTAACAATTGTGCTAAAACCGTCCCGACAAACCCAAATTTGTCGAGTGAAACTGAATCAAAAATATAAAAATTATAAAAGCCCAACTAAATCCTGTACACCGAAATCCTCATACATCGCTTTGTCCAACAACTCCGTATTCACATCCGAATACTCAACCTCTTTTGAGTAACTGTACATAATTTTAACTCTTGTTTCAAAATCGGGTGATCCGAAATATGCATAAATCCTGCTGATTACAATGCAGGCAAACACACCATATTTTATGGGTGTAACAACGTCATAATCGTATCCGAGAGAAAGAAAATACCTGAAAACATAATATTTCATCAGCTTTTCAAAATCGCTTTTATAAATATTAAGAGCGTTTTTGGAAAGCTTTTTGTTTTTAAGTGAAGAAACAAAATTCTTACGTTCTGATTTTATGTATTCCATATCTTCAAGAACAGAGATACAATAATCAAAATCGCGGTGCTGAATTTCATCAGCGTAAGCTTCACCGTCAAGCTCTTTCTGAAATGCTGTCACGATATCAAAAATATTTTCAATCTTTTTCCTGAAGCTAAGCTCTTCATCTTCAAGGATTGCAAAAATCTCTGCTCTCAAAGCGATTATTTCAGAAAGAAAATTCTCGTCGATATCCTCAACATCACCGACACTCTCTTCATAAAATTCAAGAGAAAACGGTTTATCATCCTCAAGCATAATTCTTGCCGCCTCGGGACAGCCAAAACCGATACCCATTTCACGGATTTTTCCGAAATCGTCATAAAAACGTGGGAACATCGCACATGTCTTGCTCAGGTATTCTTCACCGCAAGTCGCTTGAATGTCGCATAGGTTACAGCTATTAAGAAAAGGACATCTGCCGTTTTCACACAGGGCGAAAATGTCGCAGTCAGTTCCGTCTTTTGTAAGGCTGTTTTTTATTCTTTCGCCAAGTTCACCGCCGACAGTTTTATATTTTTCGATTATTTCATCGTCAAGGTCAGCTTCCCATCCCGCACAGCACGTGTCGGGACATTCGCCTGCAATGCACTTGAATTTGTCGAAATATGTAGGTACAAAAGTTTTGATATTACTCACCGCCTGATACCGATATTATACTATTTCCCTAATCTGAAGTTTCTTGAAGCAACTGCAGTTCCGTGTCGGGCGTTTTCCAATTTCTTACTCTGTATTCTGTTGGCTGTTCGAACTTTTTGATACCACCGGTTTTAGTATTAAGTACAGCAATATAATTGATTCGGGGTTCCCAAGGTCCGATATTTACAGTGTAGCAGACGAATAATAAATCTGGATTTTTCTCACTGAAGCTAAGATTTCTTATGTACGCATCCTCACGAAGGTTTAATCTTATTTCTCTCTCTTTGTCTTTTTCACTGTTTAGTACATACAACTTGTTGCTTGCAGCGTAGAAAACCTTATCATCGTTTGAACATATAATATAATTTGTCGTGGAAGAATAGTTATACATTAAGCTGAATTCATTGAAATCAATTGGTTCTCCGCCGAAAACAGATTTTATTGACGGTACAGTTCTGATTAAAACTTCGTTACCGTCGCAGTAATTTATAATGTTGCCTTTATCTGTAATATACAATAAATCATTATTGTGCAGGCTCAGCGATGAATATGAAATGTCGCCGTATTCACTTGTTTTAATGTATTTTTCGCAAGAGCTTAAATTACCGTCAATACGGTAAATGGCATTAACTGAGCGTACAATAAAATACAAGTATCCGTCTTTACATATACCTCTTTCAATATAGGGGCAAGGACCAAGATCTATACCGGATAAATCATATTTGCTTGCAATCTGATTATCTTTTACTTTTGCGAGATACGAAGCGTTCTGGGTTGAACCGTCATGCTGATATTCCACAACACAATAATAGTCAAAAGAATTATCACTGTCTAAATAAAAAAACTCCTCCGACAGATGTTTGTCAGTATCAACTTCAAAAAATATTTTATTTACAAAATTTTTAGCTTCGTTCGTTAAAGTTCTGTTCAGTAGCATAGGTTTGAAGTATATTAATATACCGATTACAAGACAAAATAAAATGCCCAAAGCAATTAAACGTTTTTTATTGTGTATTTTTTGTGCCATTAATTTTACCTCCCAATCTTAAATTTTAGTCTAATTTAATTTTATCACATTACTCGGTTTTGTCAAACGGGGGAAATGGGTTGTATATTGAGCAACAGGATATTCTTCTGCATAACGGGACATCTGGGCGCTCTGTACCTACGCAGGTGATTGAAACAGGGGCGTAGAGGACGGGTTTGTGTACCGAAAAACAGCGTGAATTTTAATGGGACATCGTGCCCTACGAACCCAGCTTCAAATAACCGTGTAGGGGACGACGTCCTCGACGTCCCGTCAGAAATGTGCAAAATGTCGGGCAGATAATATCTGCCCCTACGAACCCTGTTTCAGTCAACTGTGTAGGGACGGGCGTCCTCGACCGTCCGTTAACACAGCAGAATCTGCGGACCGTCCGGGAGGCCGGTCCCTACGAGCATAGAGAAGGATTGCACGAAATCAAAGAACTCGACAAACCCGAATTTGTGTTTCTTTTTGGATAATCCGTTAAGTCTCATTCATTATATTTTCAATAAAAATATTTCAAACTGATTTTTCACAGTCCCTAAAACCGTACTCTGCAAAAAATCGCTGTTGAACTGAATTTTTCTTTGTGCTATATTCGTTTCAAGGGAAAGTTGTTATATTAAAAAGGAGGAATTATCATGGAAGAAAAATTTGTTACGATAACTGCAACAGACTATTATCTTGGTCTTAAGCCTTTCAAAATCGGCCGCAAGGTACGCCTTGTTAAAGAGAAAGAAAATGATTACGACAGCGAAGCAATCCGTGTTGAGCTTCCGTATATAGACACGATAGGCTATGTTGCCAACAGCATAAAAACAGTTTATGACGGAACGTTGAGTGCAGGCAGAGTATACGAAAAAATCGGTGAAAAGGCTGTTGCTCAGGTTATGTTTATAACTCACTCCGCAGTTATTGCTAAAATCCTCGAAGAAAAAGCAGACAAGGCTTTTGAAGAAGAGGAAATTTAACCGTGGCTTAACCCGTCGTTGCACACCGACGGTGGGCAGAAAAGCTGAACCCTGCACAGTTCGGACGGACTGCCAAGCATATTTGAACCCTCCCGGGCATATCAATTTTGTGATATGTATTCCGGGAGGGTTGTTTTTTGGATGATTTGAACCAGTTGAGAGCTGTTGAAATAGGTGAGTATATTGTAGAAAACAGGACTACGGTAAGAGTTGCCGCAAAGGTGTTCGGCATATCAAAATCTACAGTACATATGGACGTTACGGATAAGCTTGAAAAAATCAACCCGTCGCTTTTCAGGCAGGTGAGGAGTGTGCTCGACGAAAACAAAGCACAAAGACACATAAGGGGCGGGCTTGCCACGAGAGAAAAGTACAGAAAACAGATGAGGTGATACTATGTGCGGAATTTGCGGTCAGATATCCTTTTGCAGAAACCTTGAAGAATATAAGGATTACTTTTTTAATATGCAGAATGCTCTTCTTCGGCGCGGACCCGACCAACACGGTGAATACTTCTCACCCGAAGCTGTGCTTATGCACAGAAGACTTGCTGTTATAGATATTGAACGCGGAAAACAACCGATGACCTATGCCGTCGGCAACGAAACGTTTACAATCTGCTATAACGGAGAACTTTACAATACCCTTGAAATCAGAAACCGCCTTGAAAGCAGGGGATATAACTTCTTTAGTACCTCCGATACGGAAGTTGTGCTTAAGGCTTATTGTGAATACAGGGAAGAATGCGTTGATCTCTTTAACGGAATTTTTGCTTTCGGAGTATGGGAGCATTCACGAAAGCGACTCTTCCTTGCACGCGACCGAATGGGCGTTAAACCTCTTTTCTTCTCGATGGCAGAAAGCGGACTTGTTTTTGCATCCGAAATAAAGGCACTGCTTGAACACCCTGAAATCGATGCGGTAATGGATATAAACTCGTTGGCTGAAATAATGCTTTTGGGACCGGGCAGAACACCGGGATGCGGAGTTTTTAAAGGGGTTGAAGAGCTGAAAGCGGGAGAATGTGCTTTCTTTGACAGCGACGGTTTAGCGATTAAAAAGTATTGGGAACTCAAAGCGAAAGAGCATACAGATGATTTTGAAACAACGGCGGAAACCGTACGTTTCCTTGTAACTGATTCAATAAGAAAACAGCTTGTTTCCGACGTGCCGTTGGGTACATTCCTTTCGGGAGGTCTTGATTCAAGCATAATTTCATCCGTAGTCAATGAAACCTTCAGACGTGAAGGTAAAGTTCTTCACACGTTTTCCGTTGACTATGAGGACAACGACAAATTTTTCAGAACAAGCAGATTTCAGCCGAATTCCGATGCTGAATATATAAGGTTGATGTCGGACTACCTCGATTCAAAACACCACAGGCTTGTTATCGGAACGGATGACCTGACCGATGCTTTATTTTCCGCAGTCGATGCCCGTGACCTGCCTGGTATGGCGGACGTTGATTCCTCAATGCTCCTTCTTTGTAAATCAATCAGAGAACAGGTTACGGTTGCACTTTCGGGTGAATGTGCGGACGAGATTTTCGGCGGATACCCATGGTACAGAAACAAAGAAATCCGCGATACAGACGGCTTCCCGTGGGCACAGTCGACAAAATACAGATTTGCTTTCCTTGAAGCCGAATTTGCCTCAATGATAAATCCCGACGATTTTGTGTATTCTCGCTATAAAAATACCGTACTGTCAGCACCCAAGTTTTGTAATGCCAACACGGACGATGCAAGAATGTCGGAAATGATGAAGCTCAACCTCGACTGGTTTATGCAGACTCTACTCGACCGAAAAGACAGAATGAGTATGTATTCGTCCCTTGAGGTAAGAGTGCCTTTCTGTGACCACAGAATTGTTGAATATCTCTACAATGTACCGTGGGAAATGAAAGACCATAACAACTGCGAAAAGGGTCTTCTGCGGTATGCTATGAGGGATTATCTGCCTGACGAGGTGCTTTACAGAAAAAAGAGTCCTTATCCCAAAACACACAATCCGTCATACAGAAATGCGGTTTCGGAGTTGCTTCGCGGAATAATTGCTGATAACTCTTCACCGCTTCTTGATTTTATCAGAAAGGATAAGCTGAATGAGCTTCTGTTAACGGATAAATCCGAGCCGTGGTACGGCCAGCTTATGACAACCCCTCAGACCATAGCATACTTCGTCCAGTTCAACTATTGGCTCAGAAAGTTCAATGTAAGGTTTGAGTAAAATAAACAGTACGGTGCAGATATCATTTTCTTCACTGTACTGTTTTATAATTTTCCGACAAATTCGGATTTGTCGAGTTCTTTGATTTCGCACAATCTGACTCTGTGCTCGTAGGGATGGGCCTCCCGGACCATCCGCAGATTCTGCTGAATTAACGGACGGTCGAGGACGCCCGTCCCTACGCAGTTGACTAAAACAGGGTTCGTAGGGGCAGATATTATCTGCCCGACATTTTGCACATTTCTGACGGGACGTCGAGGACGTCGTCCACTACATACACGCCTGAATCTGTTTCGTAGGGGCGCGCATTGCGCGTCCGCTTAATCAATCACGTTTTTACGGACGACCAGTGGTCGCCCCTACGATGATGATTTGAATTCTGTTCCACAAACCCGAATTTGTTTGTTGAATTTTCAACAGTTCAACTTATCAACTTATGCTCCTTTAATACATCTCGTATATGTTTTTTATTAAATTCACTCGTATCGCTCAGCGGAAGTCTGTAAACACCGCTGTCAAGACCCATAACACTCATTGCGTACTTAACGGGGATTGGATTTATGTCGCAGAACATTGTGTTTGTAACATTCAGCAATTCAAGCTGACGTTCAACACTTTCTTTTATTTTACCCTCCGAACACAGCTTTGCAAGCTTATGCATTTCTTTTGGCATAATGTTCGCGAGGACGGATATCACTCCCTTTGCACCCATAGCCATAAATGCAGCTGCCTGGTCATCGTTACCGCAGTATATGTCAAGCTTATTTCGGCAGAGAGAAAGTGTTTTCATCAGTGCGGATATGTTTGAGTTTGCCTCTTTTGTCGCAATAATATTGCGTATCTCTGCAAGTTCTTTATATGTTTCGGGCTTGATATCAACTCCCGTACGCGACGGCACATTATAAACAATAATCGGCAGACAGGTACGCTCACTTATAAAGCTGTAATGCTTAATCAGACCGTCCTGGGAGCATTTATTGTAGTAGGGAGTAACAATAAGCAAAGCATCTGCACCTGCAGCTTCAGCTGAATTTGAAAGCTTTACAGCCTTTTCTGTTGAATTGCTTCCTGAACCTGCAATGACGGGCACACGTTTTTCTGCATATTTTACAACCGCACGGATAACCTGACGGTGCTCGCGGTTTGACAGTACAGAGGCTTCTCCTGTTGTACCGCAGACAACGAGTGCATCCGTGCCGTTTTCAATCTGAAACTCAACCTGTTTTTTTAACGTCGGATAATCAATTTTTCCATCCTTTGTAAACGGTGTGACGATTGCACACGCTGAACCCTTGAAAACAGTATGTTTCAAATATATCTACTCCTATAAAAAATTAAGCCGTACCGAGGTTTAAACTTCGATACGGCTTTAAACGTTATTGTGATTGTATTAGTCCATGTAGCCCTTAGCAGCAAGAAGCTCAGCAAGAAGAACAGCACCGCCTGCAGCACCGCGGAGAGTGTTGTGTGAAAGGCATACGAATTTGTAATCGTACTGTGTGTCTTCGCGAAGTCTGCCGATGCTTACAGCCATACCGCCCTCAAGGTCACGGTGAAGCTTTGTCTGCGGCATATTGTCTTCAACGAAGTAGTTGAGGAACTTCTTCGGAGCACTGGGGAGTGAAAGCTCCTGCGGAACACCCTTGAAGTTTTCCCAGATGCTGATGATTTCTTCCTTTGAAGGAACCTTGTCAGCGAACTTCATAAATACTGCACCGAGGTGACCGTTTGAAACGGGAACACGGATACACTGTGCTGTGAAGTGAGGCTCAACAGCGTTTGCGATACCGTCAGCTTCAACTGTACCCCAGATTTTAAGCGGCTCCTGCTCGCTCTTTTCCTCTTCACCGCCGATGAAGGGGATAACGTTATCGATCATCTCAGGCCATGTTTCAAATGTCTTACCTGCACCTGAAATTGCCTGATATGTGCAAACAAGAACGTCATCAACCTTGTAGCCTGCCTTGTCAAGGGGATAAACAGCAGGAACATAGCTCTGAAGTGAGCAGTTTGACTTAACAGCGATGAATCCGCGGCTTGTGCCAAGACGCTTCTTCTGAGCTGCGATAACTTCGATGTGGTCAGCGTTAAGCTCGGGAACTACCATCGGAACGTCAGGTGTGCCTCTGTGAGCACTGTTGTTTGAAACAACGGGACATTCTGCCTTAGCATATCTTTCTTCAAGTGCTTTGATTTCGTCCTTCTTCATATCAACTGCACAGAATACGAAGTCAACAAGCTTTGCAATCTTCTCAACGTCAGCTGTTGCATCGTAAACAACGAGGTCTGCCATGCTCTCAGGCATCGGAGTGTCCATGCACCAACGGCTGCCTACAGCCTCTTTGTAAGTTTTGCCTGCTGAACGCGGGCTTGCAGCAACAAGAACAACCTCAAACCAGGGGTGGTTCTCAAGAAGAGAAGCGAATCTCTGGCCAACCATACCTGTTGCGCCGATAATACCAACTTTGTAAGTTTTCATACGAATCACCTGTAAATAAAAATTAAAAATGTATTGCGTATTCAACTGCTTTGTAATATAATACAAATATGAACACGAATATTTGGTGAATATGATACCATTATAAATATTTAAAGTCAATACCAATGTTCAGGAAATCATTAATTTTTTGAGGTTTTATAATGAAAAAAAGCGACTTTTTTTACGATTTGCCCGAAGAGCTTATCGCACAGCACCCGATTGAACCGAGAGATGCGTCCCGTCTGCTCGTTTTAGATAAGAAAACAGGCGATATCGAGCATAAGCATTTCTTCGATATTCTTGATTATCTTAAAGAAGGCGATTGCCTTATTCTTAATAACACAAGAGTGCTTCCTGCACGTATGTACGGGGTAAAAGTCGGTACAGGAGCTGTTGTTGAGTTTCTTCTTCTCAATCAACACGATGCCCACGAATGGGAAGTTCTTGCGGGTCCGGGTAAAAAAGCAAGAGAAGGCTCGGAGTTTATCTTCGGTGACGGTCTTATGAAAGCAACCGTACTCTCCGTTATGGAAAACGGTAACCGCGTTGTAAGGTTTGATTATGAGGGTAATTTCTATAATGTTATAGATGAAATCGGTGAAATGCCGCTTCCGCACTACATAAAGGAACGTCTTGAAGACAGCGAAAGATATCAGACGGTTTATTCAAAGGAGCTCGGCTCTGCCGCAGCACCGACGGCAGGTCTTCATTTCACTCCCGAAATCATTGATAAAATCAAGGCAAAAGGAATTGAAGTCGGTTTCGTAACGCTTCACGTCGGAATAGGTACATTCCGTCCCGTTAAGACAGAGAATATCGAAGAGCATCAGATGCATTCGGAACATTATTCAATTCCTGCCGAAACTGCAGATATAATCAACCGTACAAAGAAAAACGGCGGTCGTGTTATCGCGGTGGGAACAACCTGCTGCCGAACGCTCGAATCTGTCTGTCAGGCAAAGGGCGAAGTCTGTGAATATGATGACTGGACAAGTATCTTTATCTATCCTGGATATGAATTCAAGTGCATTGATGCACTTCTTACAAACTTCCACCTGCCAGAAAGTACACTGATTATGCTTGTAAGTGCTTTCTGCGGATACGAAAATACAATGAACGCGTACAAAACAGCTGTTGAAGAGAAATACAGATTTTTCAGCTTCGGTGACGCGATGTTTATAGCAAATCATAAAGGAGAATAAGATGGCTTCTTTTAAAATAATTAAACAGCAGGGTAAGGCACGTTTGGGCGAATTCAACACCGTACACGGAACGGTTAAAACTCCTGCGTTTCAGAATGTTGCAACCTGCGGAGCAATCAAGGGAGCTCTTGATGCATACGATTTGAAAGATATCGGTGCTCAGGTACAGCTTTGCAACACCTATCATTTGCACGTACGACCCGGCGATGAGCTTGTCAAAGAGCTTGGCGGTCTTCATAAGTTCACGGGTTGGGACGGTCCGATTCTTACTGACAGCGGCGGATTTCAGGTTTTCTCACTTGCAAAGCTCCGTCAGATTCAGGAAGAGGGCGTAACTTTCGCATCACATATAGACGGTAAGCGAATCTTTATGGGTCCCGAAGAAAGTATGCGTATTCAGTCAAACCTCGGTTCAACTATCGCAATGGCTTTTGACGAATGCGTTGCAAACCCGTCAACTCATGCATATTCAAAGGCTTCCTGCGAAAGAACAACGCGTTGGCTCATCCGTTGTAAGGAAGAAATGGAAAGACTCAATTCTTTGCACGACACAATTAATAAGAATCAGCTTCTTTTCGGTATTAATCAGGGCTGTGTTTACGATGATCTTCGAATTGAGCATATGCAGAGAATTGCTGAGCTTGACCTCGACGGTTATGCAATCGGCGGACTCGCTGTCGGTGAACCGAAAGAGGATATGTACCGAGTTATTTCTGCTGTTGAGCCGTATGCACCGAAGGATAAAATCCGTTACCTTATGGGTGTAGGCACACCGGGCAATATTATTGAAGCAGTCAGCAGGGGTGTTGACCTTTTCGATTGTGTAATGCCGAGCCGTAACGCGCGTCACGGACATCTTTTCACGATGAACGGTATAATAAATATCAATAATGCCAAATATCAGAAGGATGACACACCGATTGACCCCGAATGTAACTGCCCGACCTGCAGAAAGCATTCAAAGGCATATATCCGTCATCTTTTCAAAGCCAAGGAAATGCTTGCAATGCGCCTTTGCGTAACGCATAACCTATATTTCTATAATACGCTTATGGAGAAAATCCGTGCATCACTTGAGGGCGGTACATTTGACGAATTTAAAGAAAAATATGTTGATTTACTCGACACGAGAATATAACCTTTTACAGATAAAAATTTAACTTGATTTTTTATACAAAGTACTGTATAATATCAACATTGTTTTTAAGGAGGAAGAAAAACATGGGAAATGCGTTCGGCGATCCTAAAATGCTCATTATGTTAGTGGGTATGGTTGCTCTTATGTACTTCATGATGATCAGACCGCAGAAGAAAAAGCAGAAGGAAGAGCAGGCAATGCGTGACAACCTTCAGAGCGGTGATGAAATCACAACAATCGGCGGTATCATCGGCAGAATCGTTACAGTAAAGGACGACACAATCGTTATCGAAACAGGTGCAGACAGAAACCACATTAAGATAACACGTTGGGCTGTCAGCCAGAACAACACAGCTAACGAAAAGCTTGCAGCTGAAAGAGCGGCAGCTAAAGAAGCAGCAGACAAAGAAAAGGCTGCTCGTATGGAAGCTAAGGGCAAGACAGAGAAAAAGAAGAAGAATAAAGAAGAAAAGTTCTGATTTTTTACAACCTGCTTAACGGCAGGTTGTTTTTTTTGAACAACAAGCAACGGGTGGCAGTTAAAAACTGCCACCCGTTAGTTATTGGTGTTATTAAGCTTTTCCCGGGAAAAGTCTGAATGTGAAGTTGAATTCTTTATCAAGAAGTCTGTACTTATCAAGACTCTTCGGTCCGCAAGATGCCGAACCTGCACTGAGATTCTTATAATCAAGGCTGAGAACGGTTTCCTTAAGCGGTTCAAGCTCGTAGTCGTGCTTTGCTTCGTGAATCATATTTGCTGTGAAGTGCTGTGCATTCACGCTGAAAGACTCAAAGTTTTCAGGCGTGCAATAAATGCCGATTCCGTCAGCGTTTCTGATTTCTGCCCACTTTGTGCCGTAGTGAGATGAGTTCTCCTGCGGACGTACATAGTGCTCAAAGTTGTCTGTAACCGTTGTTTCAAACTTGTCAACATATGTTGAAAGGTTCTTGTCGATATAGCTTTCGTGAGGTCCGTAACCGAAGAAGCTGAAGCTTTCAAAGCCTTCAGGCATTGTAAGCTGTAAACCGATCTTCGGAAGAACTTCGATACCCTCGGTAGCTGTACCGTTAACGTTGATAAGAACAGCACCGTCAGCAAGGAAGGTGTAAACCATAGTACCTCTGAAAGCAGGGTCGTATGTGTAAGCACCGAGTGACATCTTAACCGTTACTTCAACCTTGCTGTCAGATTTTTCGGTGATTTCTGCACTGTATGTCTTCTGACGGAGAATGTTAAGACCGATTGATTTCCACTGTTCAGCATAAACAACGTCGTTATCTGTCGGAGCTCTGTAAAGGCTCATTTCAACAGGTTTGGTGATAAGATCTGTACCGTTATGCTGAATTGTTTCAAGTCTGCCGTAAGGCTTGTCAAATACATAGCTGTTTGAGCCTGCTGAGATTCTGATGTATCTGTCGTCTTCGTCAACTTCAACTGTGCCTTCAAAAACAGGTGATTCGTTAACATCTGCATTTGAAAGACAGAACTGCTTCAAGCCACACTCGTGACCTGCAGGAGCCCAGGGCTTGTCGGTCTTGTTATAGAATCTTAATGTGAGATAGCAGTTTCCGTTAAGCTCATAGTCTGACGGATTGAAGAGAGCGAAGTCATTGGACTCTCTCGGCATAAGCATAAGACCCGAAATTTCACCCTCGGCAACAAGCTCACCGTCGGCTTTGATGTCCCATTTTACATAGATATCATCAAGACCCTTAAAGAAAAGACGGTTTTTGATCTTTACGGAACCGTCACCGTTGTAATCAACAAAGAACGGCTGATAAGCAATTTTTGCTTCCTTAAAGCCTGTATGCGGTGTTCTGTCAGGATAAACAAGGCCGTCAACGCAGAAGTTTCTGTCGTTGGGGAAGTCGTTGAAATCTCCACCGTAGGTGTAGTTGTATCCGCCTTTGCCGTCAGGAATTGCAACGGAATGGTCTGTGTATTCCCAGATACAGCCGCCGACAAATCTGTCGTCGCTTTCAATAAGCTCCCAGTAATCTCTGAGGTCTCCGGGGCCGTTGCCCATAGCATGACAGTATTCGCAGAGGTAGAACGGCTTTTTGCCTTTTTTCTTGTTTTTAAGTATTTTGTGGCAATCCTCGATTGAAGGATACATATAGCTTTCAACATCTGAAACATCGGTAAAGTTTTTCTTTCCGTGTTCGCCGTATGAGTAGTTAGCGCCTTCGTAGTGGATGATTGCATCTGACTTTCTGCCCTTGATATAATCGCGCATTGCACGGTGGTTGTCACCGCAGCCTGATTCGTTACCGAGTGACCAGAAGATTACGCAGGCACGGTTTTTATCGCGTTCAAACATTCTCTTTGCTCTGTCAACGTATGCTTCCTTCCAATCGGGACCCTGAGAAAGCTCACTCCAGAAGTTAATCCAACCAACCTGACCGTACGGCTCGTCTTTGGGTGTACGGCAGATTCTTGCTGCTGCTCCGTGAGTTTCAATATCAGCTTCGTCAACAACAAGGAAACCGAGCTCGTCGCACATTTCAAGAAGTCGCGGGTCGTTGGGGTAGTGAGATGTTCTTATTGCATTAACATTGTGACGTTTAAGGATATATAAATCCTCAAGCATATGCTCAACGGGAGTTGCGTGGCCGAGGAATGGGTGCGAATCGTGACGGTTTACACCACGGATTTTGAACTTCTGTCCGTTAAGATAAAGAATAGAGTTTTTGATTATAAGCTCTTTAATACCGATTTTTGCAAGAATTGTTTCGTCGGAAACATCAAGATAAAGGCTGTAAAGAAGCGGTTCTTCGTCGTTCCAGAGGACAGGGGTGTCAATTTTAATTTTGATTTTGTTGTCCTTGCTTTCGCCTGAAGCAACAATATCACCGTGAGGTGAAACGAGTCTGTAATCAACATTTCTGTCGCCAAAAACCTTGAGGTCAACATCCATTATACAGCGTGAACGCTTTTTCTTGAATTCAGTTTTAACGAAGAAGTCTTCAATTCGGCCTCTTCTGCTTCTTTCAAGAATATATACCTCACGGAAAATACCGCTCATTCTCCACATATCCTGGTCTTCAAGATATGTACCGTCGCACCACTTAAGAACAAGAACGGCAATACGGTTTTTTCCTGTGTGAACATATTCTGTGATGTTGAACTCACTTGTCATATGGCTTACCTGGCTATAGCCGACAAACTTACCGTTTATCCAGAGGTAGAAGCAGGAATCAACACCTTCAAAATTAAGGAAAAGATCACGTGTGATCATATTCTCGTCAATATCAAAATCACGGATATAAATACCACAGGGATTTTCATCGGGAACATGAGGCGGATCAAGCGGAATAGGATAGTTGATGTTTGTGTAATTCGGCTTGTCATAATCCTTATCAAGTGCCATCTGCCAGTTCATCGGCACCTTGATTTTATCATATGCTGAGTCAATCTCAAAATCTTCAGCGTAGAAGCCGTCTTCAACATCTACAAGGCTTGAATGGAACTTGAAATCCCATTCACCGCAGAGCGAATGAAAGTATTTTGACTCTGAACGCGGGAAATCAACGCTTTTGTCATCGTGATAGGGGATGAAATAAGCTCTCGGTTCTTCACAGCCGTAGTGAAGAACATCAAGACTTTTATGATAATCGGGTAACTTTATCATTTTTTAACCTCCGTTTATAATTCAATCTTGGCTTTTCGTGAATTTATTCCGTAGAAAATTGTCGGATCAAATTTCGGTTTTCTTGAATAAGTGTAAAGTCCGTTCTGCTCCTGCTCAATATCATAAAGCTGAGTGTAGCAGAAACCGAAGATGTATTCGTTGTCAAGAAGCGGATCTGTCAATCCCTGATAACGCTCAATGAACTCATACTTGTTTTTCGGTGCGTTGCCGTAACCCCAGGCGTTTTGGTTGCTCTGATCAACAGACCACTGTATACCGCCGTATTCGCTGACGAAGAGAGGCTCGCCTTTATAAGTCTGTCTTTCGGCGTGCTGGTCAAAAATCTTGCCTTCGCCTGCATTTACGTAGAATGTTTTGAACACTTCAGGGTCCTGTTCATAGTTATGTACGTCAAAAATTTCACCTGTAACGTGGAAGTTACCGCTTACGTCAATACACGGACGCGTCGGGTCAAATGCCTTTGTTACATCGTGAATCATCTTGAGTGCAGCATCGTGCTGTTTTCTGCCGTCGTAGTCCCATGTTTCGTTGAACGGACACCAACCTACGATTGACGGGTGGTTGAAGTCTCTTTCAAGCTCTTCAAGCCATTCGGGAAGAACGCTGTAAACAATATTGGGGTTCGAAGAGTCAAGACCCCAGTTGGGGTATTCGCCCCATACAATGTAACCCATTTTGTCACAGTGATAGAGGAATCTCGGCTCAAAGATTTTTTCGTGAAGTCTTGCACCGTTGAAGCCGACATCAAGTGAAATCTGAATATCCTTGATGAGTGCTTCTTCTGTGGGTGCTGTATAAATTCCGTCAGGGTAGAATCCCTGGTCAAGAACAAGACGCTGGAAAACCGATTTGCCGTTGATAAGGAACTTGTAACCGTCGAGCTTGAGGTCACGGAGTCCGAAATAGCTGTCTACGCGGTCATCGTTGAATTTGAGCTCAAGGTCGTAAAGTCTGCCTTCACCGACATTCCAGTAAAATGCTTCTTTAAGGTCAAGATGAGCGTTGAAAAGACCGCCTCTTGTTTCAACACTTGCAACACCCATTATTCTGTCGTGGAAGAGTGCGAGTGCTTCAAATTTACCTTCGCCGACTACCTTAGCCTGAATATCAACGGAGCAGTTTTCGGCATTTGGGAAAATCTTTATGCTTTCGATGTATGACTTCGGTGTGAATTCGAGCCATACTGTCTGCCAGATTCCTGTTGTTCTTGTATAGTCACAGCCGTGAGAATAATATTCCTCACTCTGCTTGCCTCTTGGCTGAAGGGGATTGCGGACATCATCCTCAGCGTAAACCGTAACAGTATTTACACCCGGCTGAATGTGCTCTGTAATATCGAAGCTGAAAGAAATATAACCGCCTACGTGAGTACCGATTTCTTTACCGTTTATGTAAACGGTTGCTTTATAGTCAACAGCACCGAAGTGAAGAACAGTTCTCATATCTGCGTAACGGTCAGGAATAACAAACTCTCTTGAATACCATACGGCAGCCATAAAGTCTTTATTTTCAATTCCTGAAAGAACACTTTCGGGACAGAAGGGTACATTTATAACAGAATCAAAGCGTGTGCCTTTTTCATAAAATCTTTTTGCAAGGCCGCTTTTGGAATTATCAATCTGAAAGCTCCATTTTCCGTTAAGGTTCAGCCATGCCTGACGCTGAAACTGCGGATTGGGATGCTCGGGGCGTGGTATATTCATAACAACAAACCTCCATTATAAGTTTTTGTTATAATACCATATATTGTTGGCTTGTTCAATAGAAATTACATATTTTGTTGAATCAGATTGAATTTTAAATAAATTTTCTGTACATTTGTTACAGAATGTGATATATTCAGTTTATAACTGTTAAGGGGGTAGTGTTTTGACGGAAAATGAACTTCTTACTGCACGGGTCGATGACTGTATCTGCTCGTGTGATGAAAGCTATCTTATAACAAACACCAACTTCCTTGATATCTATCAGCAGAGCACGGTTATTGAATACCTTAAGAAAAAGAATACAAGATACGGTTTCTACGGAGGCTTTGCAGAGTGTGAAAGAAAGACTGCTGTTTTTTTGCCTGATTACGCAGAAAGCGTTGATTACATAAAGGAAAATCCTGAGCTTTCTCCGATTGTTGCTCTTGAAATAAAAAAGGATAACTTTTCAACTCTTTCTCACCGTGATTACCTCGGTGCGGTAATGGGGCTCGGAATAAAGCGGGAAGCGGTCGGTGACATCTTTGTTACGGAAAAAGGCTGCACAATGGCCGTTATACGAAGTGTTGCAGGCTATATTAAAGAAAATCTTACCTCGGTAGGACGGGGAAGCGTAAAAGTTGAAATAAACGATTGCTTTGAAGATTCTGAAAACAGCTCTACATACGAAACCAAACGCTGTTATGTTTCTTCAATGCGTCTTGACGGTGTTCTTTCTGCTGCATTTTCAATTTCAAGAAATACAGCTGTTGAAAAAATTAACAGGGGAGAGGTTCTTCTTAACGGGGTTGTAATGTCAAAGCCTGATGCTAAAGTGCCTTTTGGTTCAAAGCTGGTTATTCACGGTAGCGGAAAGGTTATGATTGATGAAGATGTCGGTATAACTAAAAAAGGCAGACAGGCGTTTTTAATAAGAAAATTTTAAAAGGTTGTGATTCAATGTTAAATATTGCACACAGAGGATTCAGCGGGAATTATCCCGAAAACACAATGCTTGCTTTTGAAAAGGCGATTGAAGCAGGTGCAGACGGAATCGAGCTTGATGTACATTTTACAAAGGATGGCGAGATTGTTGTAATTCACGACGAGAGGGTTGACCGCACATCAGACGGTGAGGGATACGTTGTCGATTTCACCTATGAAGAGCTTTCAAGGCTTGATGCATCTGCAGGCTTTGCAGGTGTTTACGGTTTCAACAAAATCCCGACTCTCCGCGAATACTTTGAGCTTGTAAAGCCTGTTGAAGGCTTCATAACCAATATTGAGCTTAAAACAAGCATCAATGAATATCCGGGTATTGAAAAAGCTGTGCTTGAACTTATTGATGAATTCGGACTTGAAGACAGAATTATTATCTCAAGCTTTAATCACTACAGTATTATGAGAACAAAGGCAATCAATCCGCGTATCAGGTGCGGTTTTCTTGAGTCAAGCTGGATTTATAATTTTGGTGAGTATACAAAGGCACGCGGTGTTGAGTGTGTTCATCCGCTCTTCCTTTCACTGAATGAGGGAAGTGTTGCAGAAATCAAGTCGAACGGTATCGGGATTAATACGTGGACGGTTAATAAAGAAGCTGATGTTGAGCGACTTTATAATCTTGGTGTAGACGCTGTAATAAGCAACTACCCCGATATGGTCAGAGGCGTTATTGACAGATTGGAAAAGTGAAAATAAAGTGAATATTTTTTCACTTTTATCTTGAATTTAAGAAATCTTAGTAGTAAGATATAAAAAAGAAAATTTCTTGAGAGGTGCAATTTTATGTTTACAGGAAAACCGGAAGAATTCAGAGGTATTTACTCTTTGTTGCTTACTCCTTTTAAAGAGGATAAGTCAATCGACTATGATGTATATGCTCAGTATGTTGAATGGCAGGCTTCAAGGGGTTCACACCATCTTTTCTCAGTTTGCGGAAGTGCTGAAATGACTTGTCTTTCAATTGAAGAAAGAATCAAGTGTGCAGAAATCGCAGTTAAGCACGCTTGCGGAACTGAAATTGTTGCTACAGCTAACCTTGAAAAAACATGGCAGAATCAGGTTGAAGAAGTTAAGCGTATGGAGCAGACAGGTGTTGACGGTCTTGTTTTTGTAACAAGAGGTGTTGGCGACGATGATGATCAGCTTGTTAACTATCTTTCAGAGCTTGCTGAATATACAACTCTTCCGATTCTTCTTTATGAGTTCCCGGGCTTCAATCCGCACTGTATGTCAGGCGAAGCTTACGGCAAACTTGTTGCAAACGGCAAGTTCAAGGGTATCAAGGACACAACATGCTCACTTGAACTCATTAAGGAAAAAATTGCTGTTCAGGGTGAATCAGCTGTTCTTCAGGCTAACATTCCGTATCTTTTCGATGCTTATGTTGCAGGTGCAAGAGGTGTTTGTGCAACTCCGACATCATGCGGTGCAAATCTTTTCCGTAAGATGTATGATGAGTTCTTTGTTGAAAAGGATATTCAGAAGGCTCGCGAAACATATAACGAGATTATCCTTCTTGACAACTGTATTGACAGCGGCTTCAATGCAAGTGCAAAATATCTTGTTCAGCTTCAGGGTATTCCTATGTCAACAGTAACAAGAGCAGGTGCAACTCTCAGTCCGGCAAGAAAGAGAAGCATCGAATCATTCCACGAGTATGCAACTCAGAAGGGCTTGCTTTAATTCTTAATTAAAAATTTATTTAAAAGAGCCTGTTTCAGGCTCTTTTTTACATTTGGTGCTAATTGTATATACATTTATACCGTATTTGTATATCAAAATGTCTTGAAATCGGCAACATTATATGGTAGAATTGTCGAAAAGGAGGAGATTGTATGGCTCCGCAGAATTCCGGTGAAAAGACTAAACTCTTAATTGCAGGTTCTTTGAGAAAGTTGATGAAGAAAAAGTCCCTTGACAAAATCAAAATACGTGAGATTGTTGAGGATTGCGGTGTTAACCGTCAGACCTTCTATTATCATTTTCAGGATATATACGCTCTTGTCGAGTGGATTTATACCTACGACGGAATACAGATATTCAATGAACATAAAGACAACTGTGATTGGATGTCGATAGTCAAAAGAATGTTTGATTATCTTGAAGAGCATCAGGACGAAATCAAGTGTGTTGTCAACTCAAAAGCAGAGAAGTTCTTCTATAACTTTGTGCATGAGAAAATTGGCTTGTGTGCAAAAATGGTAGTTGAATTTATCTCCAAGGGTATGACAGTAGATTCAAACTACAAGGTGTTTATTGCAGATTTCTATACCTATGCTGTCTGCGATGTTGTAGAAAACTGGATGCGCAACCGTAATACAACAAGAATGTCGAGCGATGAGCTTATTCATCTGTTTGAACTTACAATGCTCGGAAATGTCAAGGTTGCACTTGAAAGATTTGAAAAAGAAACATTAATGCGTCATGAAGCTGCTAAAAACAGTTGACAAAGTACAGTTTAAATGATAGAATAACTCGGTAAGTTGGCGACAGTCGGATACTGTACGCCTAAAATTAAAATCTTTTGGCGTATCAAGCTGTTTTGTTGTCTTGAATACGCACGTTTATCGGCGACTCAAAACACCTTCGACACCAAATTCGTTAGATTTTAGGTGCGAAGCAGTTTTGTAAGATGAAAATTTTTGTTTTGACAAGAAAAAGACTTGCAGTAATACTGCCGTATTACAAAAGGATTTTTAGCAGTCAGGGCGAAAATTTTTCTTCCAAAACTGTGCAGGGTTCGACTGTCGCCAACTTAAAGACGTTGACGAAGAGGGAAACAGCCTCAAGCCTTCAAGAGAGCCGTTGTTTGGTGAAAAACGGCAGGTGTCAAGTTGTTTTTGTAGCTTCCGAGTCGGAGAGAAGAACGCCCCCGGGTTATTAGACCTCTCCCGTTTCGCTTCGTAAAAGCACAGGACTTATGTCTTAAGTGGCATCTCAGATGCAATTTGAGTGGTACCGCGGGTTGTTACAGCTCGTCTCAAAGTTTTCTTTGGGACGGGTTTTTTATTTTGTATTTATACTTATATTTATATTTAGGAGGAGATATATATGGCAAAGGATCTTGCAAAACAGTACGATCCGAAAGACGTTGAAGACAGAACCTATAAATTCTGGCTCGACGGCAAATATTTTCACGCTGAATGTGACCCTGAAAAGGAGCCGTATACAATAGTTATACCGCCGCCGAACATTACGGGTCAGCTTCATATGGGACACGCTCTTGACAATACTCTTCAGGATATTCTTATCCGTTTCAGACGTATGCAGGGCTTTGACACACTCTGGCTTCCGGGTACAGACCATGCTTCAATTGCAACAGAAGCAAAGATTGTTGAAGCTATGGCTAAGGAAGGCCTTACAAAGGATGACCTTGGCAGAGATGGCTTCCTTGTCCGTGCATGGGACTGGAAAGAAAAGTACGGCGGAAGAATCATCGAACAGCTTAAAAAGCTCGGTTCTTCATGCGACTGGGACAGAGAACGCTTCACTCTTGACGAGGGTTGCAGCAGAGCTGTACGTGAAGTTTTTGTAAGACTTTACGAAAAGGACCTCATTTACAGAGGTAACAGAATGGTTAACTGGTGTCCGTACTGCCAGACATCAATTTCAGATGCTGAGGTTGAATACAGCGAGCAGGACGGTAACTTCTGGCACCTTCTTTATACAGTTAAAGAAACAGGCGAACAGCTTGAGCTTGCAACAACAAGACCCGAAACAATGCTCGGTGATACAGCTGTTGCTATTAATGCAGAAGACGAAAGATATGCACACCTTCACGGCTGTCACGTTATCCTTCCTCTTCTTAACAAAGAAATTCCTATCGTATGTGACGAGCACGCTGATATGACAAAGGGTACAGGTGTTGTTAAAATCACACCTGCACACGACCCGAACGACTTCGAGGTAGGCAGACGTCACAATCTTCCGATGGTAAGAACATTTACTTACGACGGACATATGACAGGTGCTGCTGAAAAGGCTGCGTACGATGAGCTTGTTGCAAGCGGAAAGGCTGCTGCAGATGAACCTGAAGTTCTTGACTGCGGTAAGTATGCAGGCATGACAACAATGGAAGCTCGTAAGGCTATCCTTGCTGACCTTGAAGAGGGCGGATATATCAAGTATATCGAGCCTCTCAAGCACGAAGTTGGTACTTGCTACCGTTGTCATTCAACAATTGAACCGATGGTTTCAAAACAGTGGTTCGTTCGTATGGTACCTCTTGCAGAGCCTGCAATTGAAGCTGTTGAAAAGGGCGAAACCGTATTTATCCCTGAAAGATTCACAAAGAACTATATGAACTGGATGAGAGGTACACGTGACTGGTGTATTTCACGTCAGCTCTGGTGGGGTCACCGTATCCCTGCATGGTACTGTGCAGACTGCGGTGCAACTATGGTTTCTAAAACTGATATTGACACTTGTCCGCACTGTGCAAGCAAAAATGTCAGTCAGGATGAAGACACACTTGATACATGGTTCTCGTCAGCTCTCTGGCCGTTCTCAACTCTCGGCTGGCCTGATGAAACTCCTGATCTTAAGCACTATTATCCGACAAGTACTCTCGTTACAGGTTACGATATCATCGGTTTCTGGGTAAGCCGTATGATTTTCTCGGCTCTTGAGTATACAGGTCAGGTTCCGTTTGATACAGTTCTTATCCACGGTCTTGTACGTGATGCTCTCGGCAGAAAGATGTCAAAGTCACTCGGTAACGGTATCGATCCTCTTGAGGTTATTGACCAGTACGGTGCCGATGCTCTTCGTCTTACTCTTGCAACAGGTAACAGCCCGGGTAATGATATGAGATTCTCTGACGACAAGGTAAGTGCAAGCCGTAACTTTGCAAACAAGATCTGGAATGCTGCAAGATTTATTCTTATGAATCTTGGCGAGGACGAAAAAGCACCTCACGTTCCGGAAGACCTTGCCCTTGAGGATAAATGGATTCTCAGCCTTTACAATAACCTTGTTAAGGAAGTTACAGACAACCTTGATAAGTTTGAACTCGGTATTGCGGTTCAGAAGCTTTATGACTTCATCTGGGATGTATTCTGCGACTGGTATATTGAAATTGCAAAGATCCGTCTTAATTCAGGCGATGAGAAGGCTGCGCAGACAGCTCGTGATATGCTTGTTTACATTATGTCAAACACATTGAAGCTCCTTCATCCGTTTATGCCGTTCATCACAGAAGAAATCTGGCAGACACTTCCTCACGAAGGTGAGTCAATTATGATTTCAGAGTGGCCGACATATAAAGATGAGTTCAATTTTGCAGTTGAAGAGCAGGAAATGGAAAGAATTATGGAAGCAGTCCGTGCTATCCGTAACCGCCGTGCAGAAATGAACGTTCCTCCGTCAAGAAAGGCGAAGTATTATATTGCAACATCTTACAAGGATACATTCCGTCAGGCAGGTATCTTTATGCAGCGTCTTGCTTCTTGCTCAGAGGCAGAGGTTGGCGACAGCTTCGAGTTTGACGATGCTGTATGCGTTGTTACAACAGATGCTAAGGTTTATATCCCGATGGGCGACCTTGTAGACTTTGAGGCTGAAATTGCACGTCTTGAAAAAGAGAAGGCTAAGGAACTCAAGGAACTTGAGTTTATTGATAAGAAGCTCAATAACGAAAACTTCGTTGCAAAAGCACCTGCAGCAGTTGTTGAAGGTCAGCGTGAGGCAGCAAAGAAGATTCGTGATAAGATCGCGATGATCGATGAAAGCCTTGCAAAGCTCAGAAAATAATAAAACTTATGGGACGGTTTATCCGTCCCATATTTTGAAATGAGTGATTTTATGAACTATAATGAAGCTCTTGAATTTATACATTCACGAATGAAATTCGGCTCGCAACCGGGTATGGAACGTATTTCCGCTTTGTGCGAAGCGTTTGATAATCCGCAGGATAATCTTAAGTATGTTCACGTTGCGGGAACAAACGGTAAAGGCTCAACCTGCACCATGATTGCCAAAATGCTTGAAGCGGCAGGCTATAAGGTCGGTCTTTTTACTTCACCGTTCGTTGTTGATTTCCGTGAAAGAATTCAGATTAATTCTCAGATGATTCCTCAGCAGGACTTTGCAGATATCGTTGCAAAAATTGTTCCTGTGATTGAAGAACTTAAAAAGAAAAACATTGAACCTACGGAGTTTGAAATCATAACTGCCGCAGCGTTTCTCTATTTCAGTCAGGAAAAATGTGATATCGTTGTTCTTGAGGTCGGCCTTGGCGGCACGCTTGACTCAACAAACATAATAAAAAAGTCTGAGGTAAGCGTTATTACATCAATCTCAATGGATCATACCGATATTTTAGGCGATTCCATTCTTGAAATTGCTGCACATAAATGCGGTATTTTCAAAGAGGGCGGTCACGTTGTCGGTTATCCTCAGCCTGATTTTGCCGTTGAACGTTTTGTAAAAGAAAAGGCAAAAGAAGCCGGCTGTAATTACACTCATTCTGACCTTGGTCGAATCCGACTTGTGCTTGAAGAATTCGACGGTTCAACGATTATCTACGCAGGCTGTACTTTTAAAATTCCTCTTGCCGGTAAGCATCAGATTTATAACTTCTCAACTGCAATTTCTGCAATCAACGTTCTTAAAAACAAGGGTTGGAATGTTTCTGCAAAAAATATGATAGACGGTATTTCTGCACTCAAAATTCCTGCAAGAGTCGAAATTATTTCTAAAAATCCTCTTGTTATCATTGACGGCGGACACAATGCTGAGGGTGTGGATGCACTTTGCTATACACTCAAAAAGCACTATTCTGACAAGAAGATAATCGCTGTTTTTGGCATGATGAAAGATAAGAACTATAAATACTGTGCCGAAAAATTAGCTCCGTTGTGTCAGAAGATTTACACAACAACCGTTTCAAATCCACGCTCGCTGACAGCAAAAGAGCTTGCGGCTGAGCTTAAGACTTACGGTGTAAAAGCAAAGCCTGTTGACGACTGTGCAAAAGCATATGCAAAGGCATTGAAAAAAGCGGACGAAAATTCGCTCGTTCTTGTCTGCGGTTCGCTTTATCTTGCATCAGACATCAAAAATTTACAAAAATAGTCACCGTTTACGGTCTTGATTCAACAAAATATTTATCTTAAATCCTTTATCCTTTCGGATAGAGGATTTTTCTTTTTCAGGAGGAATATTAATGCCCGTTAAAATTATTTCAACAAAACAGAGAGTAACCGCCTTTCTTGAAGGCGAAATTGACCATCACACCGCCGCGGCTTTAAGGCTTGAAATTGACGAGGCAATCGGGCGTAATAAGCCGAAGACGCTCAAACTTGATTTTGCCGATGTAACTTTTATGGATTCTTCGGGAATAGGCCTTGTTATGGGGAGATTCCGCACGATTCAGCCCTTGGGAGGAAAGCTGATTGTTTCAAATCTTTCGCCTCAGGTATATCGGATAATGCAGCTTGCAGGTCTTGAAAAAATAGCAAAAATAAGCAAAAGGGAGGATGTAAACAATGCAGAAAATAAATGAAATGAGGATGACTCTGGATTCTAAATCCGTAAACGAAAGCTTCGCACGTTCAACTGTTGCAGCTTTTATGGCACAGCTTGACCCGACGCTTGATGAGATTTCGGATGTAAAAATGGCTGTAAGCGAGGCTGTCACTAACTGTATAGTACATGCTTATCCGCAGTCTGTGGGTAAGATTTACATATGTGTCACGATTCTTGAAAACAGACGGGTGAAGATAAGCATAAGGGACAAGGGATGCGGAATCGTTGATGTAAAGCAGGCAATGGAACCTCTTTTCACAACCCTTGGCGGTGAACGTGCCGGTCTCGGATTCGCTGTTATGGAAAGCTTTACCGACAAAATTACCGTTCACTCAAAGCCTGAAAAGGGAACGACTGTGACAATGTATAAAACCGTAAACGGGCGTGCAGGGATATGATAATCAGTTCTGAAACAAGGGACGAAAAAATTGAATCTAACCTCGGTCTTGTGCACTCCTGTGCTCACAAGCTCAGAGGCAGGGGAGTCGAATATGAAGACCTTTTTCAGGCAGGCTGTGTCGGTCTTATAAAGGCTGTGGACGGGTTTGATGAGGAAAGAGGCTTCAGCTTCTCGACCTATGCTGTGCCTGTCATACTTGGCGAAATGAAACGAATTTTCCGCGATGACGGAACTGTAAGTGTAAGCCGTTCGCTTAAAGAAAAGGGAAGGAAAATAAGCTACGAAAAAGAAGCGTTTATAAAGCAATTCAACCGTGAACCGACGGTGAAGGAAATTGCTGAACGGCTCGGCTTTGATGAGTATGAAACCGTTCAGGCAATAACCGCTTCAATGCCTGTTATTTCTATGACGATGCAGGACGATGAAAGCGAAAATCAGTTTGATATTCCCGTGGATTCTCACGAACAAAGTGTGTCAACATTAATCGCTCTTGAACAGGTAATGAGTGAGCTTGACGGAAGGGATAAGGAAATAATAAGAATGAGGTATTATTCGGGTTTAACGCAGACTGTGATAGCGAAAAAACTCGGTATGACTCAGGTGCAGGTCAGCAGACGTGAAAAAGTGATTTTAAAACAGATGCGCTCGAAATTACTGTAGACAAAACAGGCGGATAGTGGTATTATTTTCGCGGAGGTGTTATAATGCCCGGTAAAACAAACTGCGAAAGCTGTAATAATTTCTGCTACGACGAGGTTGAAGATTATTATTACTGCTCAATGAACCTCGACGAGGATGAATATATCAAGTTCTTAAGTGCATCGTATTATGATTGCCCTTATTATGAGCCTGACGATGAATATAAAATCGTACGAAAACAGAACTAAGAAAAACCGCACTTTGTTGCGGTTTTTCTTGCATAATTATGCAAGATGTGTTAAAATATTCGTCATTAATCAACGTTGATTATGTGAATGCTATTAATAAAAAGCAGAATAGAAGGTATTAAAATGTTGATAGACTTTCACACCCACATTTTTCCTGATAAAATTGCGGCAGGGGCGGTACGCTCTTTGAGTAACAGTATAGTTAATTTTCAGGGAGTAAGGTACAGACATTACACAAGAGGCACGGTTGACAGTCTGGTCAGTTCAATGGAAAGAAACGGTGTTGATATGTCCGTTATTCTTCCTATCGCAACAAAGCCGACACAAACGAAATCGATAAATGAGTTTGCAAAACAGGTCCGTAACGAAAAATTGATTTCTTTTGCTTCTCTTCACCCCGAACAAAGTGATTGGGAATATATACTTGAAGGAATAAAAGAAAACGGATTCAAAGGAATCAAGCTTCATCCGGAATATCAGTCTTTTTATGTTGACAGTCCGCGTTCGCTTGAAATTCTCAGAAAAGCGGAAGACCTCGGTCTGTATGTAACCCTTCATACGGGATTTGACTACGGAATGCCGGAGCCGATTCATTGTCAGCCGGACAGACTTAAAAACACACTTGAATATGTTTCGGGTAAATATATTATTGCGGCTCATTTAGGGGCGTTTATGAACTGGGATGAAGTTGAAAAGCATCTTGTAGGGACAAACATAAACTTTGACACTTCTTTTGTTTCAAAGTTTATTTCACCTGAACAGTGCAGACGTATTATCAGAAATCACGGAGCAGACAAAATACTTTTCGGAAGTGATTCGCCGTGGAACAGCCCGAAGACAGAAAAAGATTTTATTATTGGTCTTAATCTTTCACAAGAAGAAAATGAAATGATTTTTTATAAAAATGCATTGAAAATATTGAAATAACAGAGGATATTAAAATGAGAATTGTTGTAAAAGTCGGAACATCAACGCTTGCGCATGCAGGCGGATTGCTGAATATACGCAGGGTTGAAGAACTCTGCAAGGTTCTAAGCGACCTTAAAAATGCAGGAAACGATATTATTCTCGTAACATCAGGAGCAATCGGAATGGGTACGGGAAAGCTTCAGCTTAAGTCAAAGCCTACCGATATCGCAGGCAAGCAGGCGGCAGCTGCAGTCGGTCAGTGTGAGCTTATGTATACTTACGATAAGCTTTTTTCGGAATATAACCACACCGTCGCTCAGCTTCTTATGACGGGTGATGACTTTGAGCACGCAGACAGATATAATAATTTCATCAATACAATGAATAAACTCCTTGAGTTTTCAGCGTTGCCGATCATTAACGAAAATGATACGGTTTCAACAGATGAAATCAAGGTTGGTGATAACGATACGCTTTCAGCAATGGTTGCTGTCAGCGTGAAGGCAGATCTTCTTATTCTGCTTTCTGATATTGACGGTCTTTTCACTTCTGATCCGCACAAAAATTCTGATGCAACTCTTATTTCTGTTGTGTCTGAAATTACCGATGAGATCAGATCACTTGCAGGTGATAAAGGCTCAAGTCTCGGTACGGGCGGAATGAAAACAAAAATCCGTGCGGCTGAAATCAGCACATCAAAGGGTTGCGATATGGTTATTGCTAACGGTGAAAACCCTTATGTGCTCTACGATATAGTTGACGGCAAATCGGTCGGAACAAGGTTTCTTAAAAAGGCAGGCGAATAAAATGACAACACTTGAAATATTGAAACAGGCAAAGGCTGCAAAAAGTGTCCTTGCAAAGCTTACAAGTGAAAAGAAAAACGAAGCACTTTATGCAATGGCGGATGCTCTTGTTGACTCCGCGGATGATATCCTCAGTGAAAATGCGAAGGACATTGAAGCTGCAAAAGGTGTTATTTCGGATGTAATGATAGACAGACTTACTCTTACCAAAGAAAGAATCGAGAGTATGGCTGAGGGTATAAGAGAGGTTGCAAAGCTTCCTGACCCTGTCGGTGAGGTTCTTGAAAGAGTTGAACGCGAAAACGGAATGGTAATCGAGAAAACTGCAGTGCCGATGGGTGTTGTTGCAATTATCTACGAAAGCCGTCCGAATGTTTCCTCCGATGCTGCGGCACTTGCACTCAAAAGCGGTAACGTGTGTGTTCTCCGCGGAGGTAAAGAGGCATTCAGAAGTGCAAATGCAATTGTAAATGCACTCAGAAAAGGCTTGAAAAATCTTGGGATTGACGAAACTGTTATCAATATGGTGCAGGACACAAGCCGTCAGAGTGCAAACGAGCTTATGACAGCGGACGGTTATGTCGATCTTCTCATTCCGCGTGGCGGTGCAGGACTTATCAATGCCTGCGTAAAAAATGCAACAGTTCCGTGTATTCAGACGGGTACGGGTATCTGCCACGTTTATGTTGATGAAACTGCCGATATGGAAATGGCACTTAAAATTATTGAAAATGCAAAAACAAGCAGACCTTCGGTTTGTAATGCAGAGGAAGTTTTGCTCGTAAATAAAAAAATAGCTGCAGAATTCCTTCCGAAGCTTAAAAAGATTCTTGTTGATGACAGAAGTGTCAACCCCGTTGAGTTAAGACTTCACGAATCAGCTCAGGGTATTATTGATGGTACTCCTGCAGGTGAGAATGATTTCGATACGGAATTTCTTGATTATATTCTTGCTGTCAAGGTTGTTGAAGATGTAAATGAAGCTGTTGCTCATATTTCAGAGCACTCAACCCACCACAGCGAGGCAATTGTAACTCAGAGTGAAGAGGCTGTTGAAATCTTCACACGTGATATAGACAGCTCATCTGTTTACGTAAATGTCAGTACACGTTTTACTGACGGTGGTGAATTCGGTCTTGGCTGTGAAATGGGTATATCCACACAGAAGCTTCATGCAAGAGGTCCGATGGGACTTCGTGAGCTGACTACATATAAATACATTATCCGTGGTAACGGTCAGATAAGATAAGGCGGTGACATTATGGGAAAAACTTTCGGTTTTATAGGATGCGGTAATATGGGCGGAGCACTCGCAAAGGCTGTGTCCGAAGCAGGGTATAAAAACGATATTCTTCTTGCAGATATAAACAAAGAAAGAGTTGAAACTCTTGGTCAAGAGATTTCTGCAGAGCCTGCAGATGCACAAAAAATTGCACAGGAATGCAAGTTTATCTTTATCGGCGTAAAACCGCAGATGATCGCAGAATGCTTCGCAGAAATCAAAGAAACATTGAGCAAGAGAGAAGATAAGCCTGTTATTGTTTCTATGGCAGCAGGAGTCGCTGTGAGCCGAATTAAAGAACTTTCAGGCGTAGACTCTGTTATCAGAATAATGCCGAATATGCCTGTTTCTGTCGGCTCAGGCGTTGTTCTTGCAACAGCTGAAAATGTGAACGAAGCGAATAAAGCCTGCTTCGAAAATGCTATGAGCAAGGCAGGCGTTTTTGACTGGCTCGAAGAAAAGTTTATTGATGCAGCAAGTGCACTTTCGGGTTGCGGTCCTGCTTTTGCTTATATGTTTGCTCAGGCTTTGGCAGACGGTGCTGTTGCCTGCGGACTTCCGAGAGATAAAGCTATTCTTTATTCGGCGGGAACGCTTCTCGGTTCAGCAAAAATGATTCTTGAAACAGGAAAGCATCCCGAAAAGCTTAAGGACGAGGTCTGCAGTCCGGGCGGTTCAACCATTATGGGTGTTAAGGCTCTTGAGGACGAAGGTATGCGAGGAGCTGCAATAAATGCTGTTTTGGCAGCTTACAAAAGAACACTTGAGCTTGGTAAATAAGATTAATGAGCTGTAAACAACAATTTGTTTTTTACAGCTCCTTCTTTTTTAAGGGGATAGGAAAAAATGCGCAGAATGAACAAACTGAGCCAAAACTAAGCGAAGCTTTGTTTTGGGCACCCGAAGGCGTACAAAGGTACGTCGAGTGGCGAAGTTTGTTTATAGCATAAAATGTTAACTTTTATATATTTACTTGTTCTTTTATGTCTTAAGGGTTTCTTCAAGTATTAAAACTTCGAAGAAATTCTTTCTTTGTTTATTTTATGCGGTCTGCACTTTTTTAGCCCCTTTTTATATAAGCTTTTTCTTTTTGAAAATATAAATGCAAAGTCCGACAGTCAGTACACTTAATATGATTACGTAAAGGTAGCCGTATTTCCAAGAAAGCTCAGGCATATAACGGAAATTCATACCGTACCATCCTGCGATAAGCGTAAGAGGTGAAAACACAGCCGTTATAACTGTAAACAGCTTCATTGTGTTGTTGAGCTTCATATCCAGGCTTGTCTGGTGTATTTCACGTAACTGAACAATGTTGTCGCGAAGAAGGTTGACATCGCTGCAAAGCCGTTCCGCTTTTTTGATTAAATTTCTGAAATATGAAAGATTGCTTTTTTCAAAAAGATTGTTTTCGTTTTCGCATAAATCTTCGCATATATCAATCAGCTGTTCATAATAATTTCGCAGTTTAAGAAGTTTTATTTTGTAGCTGAGAAGCTCTTCGTAAAAATTTTTATATTCGTTTTCACGGATTATTCTGTCTTCAATACGGCTGATTTCAAGCTCAATCGTTTCCAGACCTTTATTATCTGAAGAAATCAGACTGCTTATAAAAGCATATATGAATTTTTCGGGAGTGAATCCGTCGGGCTGAATACGATTTACCGTATCAAGAAATTGTCTGTGTATTGAATGATTTGAATCTGAAATATCAATCATAAGAAAAAAATTTTTACGGATGTAAAAAGCTATTCTGTTTTCTGTCATATTGTTGATATCGGGTTCTATAATTATCATCGTGCCGTAGTAAAATCCGTCACAGCTTTCTGTTTTTGAACGGAAAAACCTGTCATCACGGCTGAATTTTTCAAAAGCTTTTTCGTCCAGTCCGAAGCTTAAGTGAAATTTTTCAAACTCACCTGTTGAAATAAAAGCTGCAATATCAGCTGAAGATGTAACTTGCGTAAAATCAATTTCACGTACGGTGTCGCTAAACTCAAAAATCATAATACACCTCAAGAAAAAAGACTGAACAGCTATCCGTTCAGTCCTTTTGATTTTATATTATTTTTTCTTAGCTTTTGCTATTTTATTCACAGTAACTGCGGCTGTTGTGATTGCTGCAGCTGCACCGAGCACGGTGCCTGCAACCTTGAGCTTTGTATCCTGTCTGTCTGTAACGTGCTCCATATACGGACTAAGGCTTTTGGATTTAAGTCCGAACTGTTTGAAATGGTACATTCTTGTGTCTATATTCTGAAGATTGTTTTCGTCAAGTGTGATAAGCCTTACTCCTGAACGGCACCCGTCAGTATACGGACGGAATCCCGCTGTTTTACACTGTGCAAGCATAATTCCGTCAACATATCCGGCAAAGTCATTCATATGGTCGTGACCGAAGAATGCACCGATAACGTCACCGATTTCTTTCCAGGCAGCAAACTGACCGCTGTTAACACAGGGTGTACACGGTCCTTCACCGAGGTAGCCTTCAACGTTCTCCTTGAGAACGTAATTTTTGTCTGCCCATTTACGGTGGCCGGGAACACAGTCAAGCTTTTCGTGAACCTTTGCTTCTCTTAAAAGCTCATATTCTTCGGGAACGGGGATATGCTGGAAAAGAAAAGCGGGAATAATCTTACCACCGTTATTTTCTTTGATTTCAAGTGCAGTCTTCTTGTACCACTCAATCTGATCCGTATGTACCCAGTCGTAATATGAAAGCTCCTGATCTTCAGCGAGATTATTGCTGTCAATAAACCAGAGGTTGAATACATCGTCGTCTGAATCCGTTGATTTTATGAGAAGATTATAGTTTCCGTAGCCTGTAATTGAATCGTCAGCGTTGAACATATAGCAGTTGTCGTGCTCTCTGTAAAGGCGCATCTGATCCTTAAGGCTTACCGCACATTCTCTGTCGTGATTGCCGAAAACAACTGCGAACGGAATATCTCTTAATGAAACAGGGTAGAGGATTCGGCTGATAACCGAACGCATCTGCATTTCATTGTCGGCACCTGCATTATCTCCAAGGTAAACCACCAGGTCGGGATTAAGCTCTTCAACAGCCTTGGTAAGAAGAGCATTCATATCATCAGCTTTGTTTGCAGCATTGTCCGAATACATATCGTAGCTTTCGTGCAAATCACCGATGAGCATAATTTTGAATTTTCCGTTTTTAAATCTTAACGGTTCTTTGTTCATAACGATCCCTGCCTTTATAATGTTTACTTATTAATATTATATATCTATGCAGTATCTTTGTCAATTATAAAGAAATAGCGGACAGGTTTTCCTGTCCGCAGGTCGGCTGTTAGTCCATTGTTTCAACTGTACCGACTTCAACATCGCTTCTGTCCCTGAAAAGCATTGAAATGCACCAGACACCGGCAAGAGAAACAAGCGTGTAGATAATTCTGCTCACGATTGCATCCTGACCGCCGCCGATCCAGCTTACAATGTCAAATTGGAAAAGACCGATTGAGCCCCAGTTTAAAGCGCCGACGATGACCAAAATCAACGAGATTTTGTCTAACATATAATCATCTCCTGAATTATGCTCAATGGTAGTTTTAACGTTAAAAAGATTTTTATTCAGTATTTAATTGATTTATAATATTTTCCAAAACTGTTGAAAAAAAATCAGATTTGTTATATTATAAAATGTAAAATATTTTAGGAAGTGTTTTAATGATTTTTAAAAATTTTGTTGATATGCATACGCACACAAACAACTCATTTGACGGTAACTATCCTATTGAGGAAATGTGCGAGGCTGCAATTGAAAAAGGTATTCAGGTAATAGCTTTTACCGATCATGTTGAGATGGACTATTTCACGGAAAAAGGCTTTGATAAAGATGCCGAAAATTCATATAAAGATATGCTCAGAGCAAAGGAAATGTATAAGGATAAGATAGATCTTTGTGTCGGTATTGAGCTTGGCGAGCCGACATATGATGTTGAAGCTTCTGAGGCACTCATCAATTCAAGGGATTACGATTTTGTTATCGGTTCAATCCACAATCTCAGAAAAACAGACGATTTCTGTGAACTTAAATATGAAGGTATGGATATTGAAGCTTTACTTGACAAATACTTCTATGAGTTGAAACTTCTTGCAGATTGGGCAAAGTTTGATACTTTTGCACATCTTACATATCCTTTGAGATATATTGTCGGTGAAAATAAAATCCCTGTAAATATGCAGAAATATCAGAAGGATATCGATGAAATCCTTTCTATCCTTGCTTCTAAGGATAAGGCTCTTGAAATCAATACATCAGGTCTTCGCCAGCCGATCGGTATAACGATGCCTGATGAAAGTATAGTAAGACGATTTAAGGAGCTGGGCGGCAAAATGATTACCGTCGGTTCGGACTCTCATTTTACCTATCATCTTGGTGCAGGAATTGAAGAGGGTATGAAAATCGCTAAAAATGCAGGCTTTGACAGCGTATATGTTTTCAAAAAGCGTCAGCCTGTTGAAATTGAGATAATCTGATTTATGAGGTGATAAAGTGGAACTTTACGATGCATTTACCGAAGGTGTTGAGCCCGGCGGACTTCGTAACCGTAATGAAATCAAAACTCTTATATGCTACCTTGTTTCACATCTTGATATACCCATAACAAAAGGTCAGCTTAATAATATTATCTGCGAAGAAGGTCTTGCTAATTATTTTGAGCTTAATCAGGCTCTCAGCGAGGTTCTTGAAAACGGTAATGTCCGCGCGGAAAACGGAGATGATCCGGAACTTTATATTACTGAAATCGGCAAGCAGAACACTTCAACACTTGAAAAAGATTTGCCGTATACGGTACGAGAAAACGCTCTTAATGCAGCATTGAGATTACAGACACGTCTTCGTCGCGAAAGAGAGCATAAAATTGAAATTACACGTCTTGAAAAAGGGTGTAATATTACAATGTCAGTCCTTGACGGTGAAGATGAGCTTATGACTGTTACAATTTTTGTTGCAGATTATGAGCAGGCTCTTGCGGTTAAGGAAAAGTTTTTATCAGATCCCGTATCAATTTATTCAAATATAGTTTCCCAGCTTATGGCCTGACTAAGTGATAATATTTATTTCATAAAAAACAACGGCAAGGAAAAATCCTTGCCGTTAATTTTATCTTATTCTGAAAAGCTCAATTGCGTTTTCTTTTGTTTTATTAATGAGTTGCTGAGTGTCGGTGTTTCTGACCTCGGCAATTTTTTCTGCAGTAAGGGCAATCATATCCGAAGTGCAACGCTTTCCTCTGTTAGGTACGGGTGCCATATACGGACAGTCGGTTTCAAGAAGCAGTCTGTCCTCGGGAAGGTATTCCGCAACTTCAAGTGGTTTACGTGCATTTTTGAATGTAACTGCACCACCGAGACCGATGTACATGCCGAGCTTTAAAATTTCTTTTGCCATTTCGACACTACCGGAGAAGCAATGCAGAACACCCTTTGGCTTATATTTCTTTAGAAGATTCAGTGTGTCCTCGTGAGCCTCACGATCGTGAACAATAACGGGAAAATCAGCTTCAACAGCAAACTGTAACTGCTTTTCGAAAAACTCAAGCTGTTTATCCTTAGGAACGAAATCGTAATGATAATCAAGTCCGATTTCACCAACGGCAACACATTTTTCGTAGCTGCAAAGTTGTTTGATTTTTTCAAATTCTACAAAGCTGTCTTCATTGATTTCGCTCGGGTGAATACCCAAGGCACAATAGAAATAATCAAAGCTGTTACAGATATCAATGCTTTTTTCGCAGGACTTTAAATCACAGCCACAGTTTATAACGTATTCAACACCGTTTTCAGGGAGTTTTCGTAAAAGCTCATCTCTGTCCTCATCAAACTTTAAATCGTCATAATGGGCGTGTGTGTCAAAAATATGATTGTACATTATCTTATTCTTGCTCCTGCAGGCATACCGTCAACGAAAATAACCTTAACGTCATCCTCAGCACAGTCAGCTGCAAGAATCATTCCACAGCTTTCAACACCGCAGAGAACTGCTGGCTTGAGGTTTGCAACAAGAACGACTTTCTTGCCGATAAGGTCTTCGGGCTTGTACCATTTTGCGATACCGCTTGCAACTGTTCTCGGCGTGTCTGTACCGTCATCGAGTGTGAGCTTAAGGAGCTTCTTTGCCTTCTTGACAGGCTCACAGTCTTTGATTTCAGCCACTCTGAGTTCAACCTTGGCAAAATCCTCTATACCGATCTGTGCAAGACCTACAATTTCGGGTCTTTCCTCTTTCTTCTCAGCTTCTTCCTGAGCTTTTCTCTTAGCTTCAATTTTTTCAAACATCTCGTTTGCATCAATTCTGCCGAAGAGCGGTGTAGCTGTACCAACCTTTGTGCCGACTTTAAGTCCGCCGAAGCTTTCAAGGCTTTCGTATGATGTCACATCAGTGTTGATCTGCTCAAAAATCTTCTGTGCAGTTTCAGGCATAAAGGGTGAGAGGAGAACTGCTGTGAATCTGATACCTTCAAGAAGGTTGTAAAGAACTGTGCCGAGTCTTGCTTTCTTTTCCTCGTCCTTTGCGAGTGCCCAGGGCATTGTTTCGTCGATGTACTTGTTGCAACGCTTTGCGAGTGCAAAAATAGCTTCGAGTGTGTCGCTTACACGGTATTCGCCGAAGAGCTTGTCAACCTTAGCAACTGTATCAACCGCAAGTGTCTTAAGCTCGCTGTCGATGTCTTCTGTTACATCTGCAGACATAACCTCACCGTCAAAGTACTTGTTTGTCATTGCAACTGTACGGTTAACGAGGTTGCCGAGTGTGTTTGCAAGATCGGAGTTATATCTTTCAATGATAGTTTCGTATGTGATTGAACCGTCTGAAGTGTACGGCATCTCTGAAAGAAGATAGTATCTTACTGCATCAACGCCAAAAAGCTCAACAAGGTCGTCTGCATAGATAACGTTTCCTCGTGATTTTGACATTTTGTCAGCACCGAAAAGAAGCCACGGGTGACCGAAAACCTGCTTCGGAAGCGGCTCGCCGAGTGCCATAAGCATAATCGGCCAGTAAATTGTGTGGAATCTTACGATATCCTTACCGATAATGTGAACATCAGCAGGCCAGTATTTTTTGTACATCTCGCTTGAACCGTCGGGATCGTAGCCGATGCCTGTGATATAGTTAGTAAGAGCATCAATCCATACGTATACAACGTGATTCGGATCGAAATCAACAGGAATACCCCACTTGAAAGATGTACGGGAAACGCAAAGGTCCTGAAGACCGGGCTTGATGAAGTTGTTAAGCATTTCCTTTTTACGGCTTTCGGGATAAATGAAGTTTTCGTTGCTTTCAATGTAATCTTCAAGCTGCTTCTGATATTTTGAAAGCTTGAGGAAATAAGCCTCTTCTCTTGCGGGTTTTACGTCACGACCGCAGTCGGGACATTTACCGTCAACGAGCTGAGATTCAGTCCAAAAAGATTCGCAGGGAGTGCAGTACATTCCTTCGTACTCGCTCTTGTAAATATCGCCCTGCTCATAAAGTTTCTTGAAAATTTTCTGAACAACCTTTTCATGGTAGTCATCTGTTGTTCGGATAAACTTATCGTAAGTAGTGTTAAGAAGGTCACAGATGTCCTTGATTTCGCCTGCAACTTTATCAACGTGCTCCTTGGGTGTGATTCCTGCTTCTTTTGCAATTTCTTCAATCTTCTGACCGTGTTCATCAGTACCTGTCTGGAAAAAGACATCGTAACCCTGCATACGCTTATAGCGTGCAAGAGCGTCAGTCATAACGATTTCGTAAGAGTTGCCGATGTGCGGTTTACGTGAAGTATAAGCAATCGCAGTGGTTATATAGTATTTTCCTTTGTTCATGGAAATCCCTCCTGAGTTTACATATAGAATTATTATACCATTTCCTGTAAATTTATCAAGTAAAAAATATATTTTAGTATGCCGTATTTTAAGATAATGGCAGTCTTTTTTCTTGAATAATAAAAATATATATGTTACAATTTACAAGATATAGCCGAAGGGTGGTTTTTGGATGTCATCAATAGTTTTAAGCGTAATTTTACCTGCTGTTACGGACAGCGAAAAATTGAGCAGATTCTGCAGTTCTCTTTTCTCCGGGAATACACCTGCCGAACTTTTAATCTGCGGGGAAACGGACAGTAGATTTTTTGAAAAATTACCGCAGGAATATACAGAAAAAATTGTTCTTGTAAACGCTGAGGACAAGGTACAGTCTGTCAGCAAAGCAATTGAAATTTCACGCGGAAAATTCCTTATGTTTTCCGATGAAAGTGTGATTTTTGCACCCGATGCAATCGAAAAGCTTATTGTAGCTTCACGCGGAAACTCTGCGGTATGTAATGCAGGAATAATCCAAAACGGTGAATGTAACAAAGCTTTTTCTGAAAGCTTTTCTCTTGAAGAAGCGGCAGGCAAGGCTGTTCATTTCAATTATCTTCTTTCAACGGATATAATTAAAAACAATGCACTTTCTCTTTGCGGAACAAGCACTTTGGCAATTATGCTTTTTATTGCAGACTACCTTCGTTATGATAATTGCAACGCTCTGCACGAAGTTCTTGTTTATTCTGATTCAAAAAATGAATACACATCCGATGACAGTATCTCTTATATTGAGGAATATGCAAAAATATTCAGCCTTACACAGAATGATAAAGCATCAATCTTTTTTATAAAAGCTGTTTTTACTGCACTTCTTGCGAATATGAATGCCGAAACCTTTGAAGTACTAAAAAGCACAGTAAGAGCTTTCAGCGACTCTGTCCTTATTCTTGCCTGGATTCGTGCATCATTTAGCGTGGATGTTGATATGCTTCTTGACGAAGATTCATATTTCGGTGATTTTAAAGTCAACGGGATGAATGTATATTATAAAGAAGTAACTCTGCCTATGGTACCGGATTCGGTTGTCAGAAACTTCTTCTCGGGTAAATACGGTGTTGATATTCTCAAAAAGTGTATCGGTGCATGGCTTCATTATAAGTTCTATTGCCGTAAAGACGGTAAAATTAAGACTCTCGGTTGCAAATTGAGCCGTAAACTGCTCGGAGGTGACTTCGTTGGATGATTTCAGATATCTTGTCAGCGTAGTTATACCGGTCTACAACGTAGAAAAATACCTTGATTTGTGTATGCAGTCGCTCCTTAAGCAAACTCTTGAATTTAATAAAATGCAGGTTCTTCTCGTCAATGACGGTTCAACCGATTCAAGCGAAGAAATCTGCAAAAGCTACGCTGAAAAATATGAGAATGTTTTTCTTTACACCAAGGTTAACGAAGGTGCCTCGCAGGCAAGGAATTTTGCTCTTGACAGGGCAGAGGGTAGGTATATTTTTTACCTCGATTCCGATGATACCGTAAAACCTGAAACTATCAAATCGGTGTGCAGCTTTTTTGATTCGGTCTATGATGAGGTTGACCTTGTTACATACAGAATTATACAGTATCATAACGGCAGACCTACGATTGTTCACTACCGTTATATGACGTTACTTGAAACAGGCGTGTATGACCTTAACGACCCGAAAAACAGGTTTATTACGCAGACTCATATGAATGTCTGTGTCAAAAATTTAAGAGAAAACAACGTTAAATTCGACACAATCAAGCACGAGGATGAAAAATACTGCTGTGAAATTCTTCGCAGAAAAATGAAGATAGGCTTTTGTGATAAGGGTGAATATGTTTATAACAGAAGCAATGTGAACAGCGTTGTTTCAACTCAGTTTTCACCCGAGCATATTTTCGAAACCTCGATGAAGCTTTATGAGGATTTGTTCGATTCTTTCCCGGGAAAAGTACCTCCGTATTTTCAGGGTATTGTGTTCAATGATTTCCGCTGGAAGCTTATGGACGGTAAATTCTTCCCTGATCACCTTGAAGGTGACGATTGGATTAAGGCGAACAAAAGAATAGATTCTCTTCTTTCAAGAATGGATTCGAACACAATAATTTTACATCCGTCTGTCAGCGTTGAGCATATGCACTATTGGCTTAAGCGTCGCGGAGGGTGTACTGTTTTTAACAATCCTGTCAGTCTTTCAGTCTGCTGCGAAGGTAAAATGATATTTCAGGTAAAGAACCTTAAAGCAACAAAAAGCGTTAAAGATGACGTTACGGAGTTTTCAATCAAATCTCCGATATTCTTCCACCTGAAAAAGAAGAATATTGTTATCAGACGAAACGGTGAACCGATTGATTTCAGCTTTGTTGACTCGCATACAGATAAGGAGCACCTTGAGCCAAAGATGCTTTATCCTCAGTTTACAGTCAGCACAGAAGAGGCTCAGAATGCTGAGTTCACCGTTGAGATAAATTCAATTTCGTACAAAATATAAAATGGAAGTGTAATAATGGAAAAGCAGACACCGATTATCGAAATGGAACTTTATATTGTAAGACACGGTCAGTCCTGCACAAACATTAAGGACGGTTACGGTGTTCCAGAGGAAGAGCTTACGCGTGACAAATTGGTTAACCCTCCGTTAACAGAGCTTGGCAAACATCAGGCTGAAATGCTCGGTGACTACTACAAGGATGTAAAATTCGATGCAGTTTTTGCAAGTCCGTTACGTCGTGCAACAATGACTGCTTACCTTGCTGTTATGCAGAATGAATGCTCGGAAAAGTTTGTTTACACAATGCCGTGGCTTATTGAATGCGGTATAGGTGAGGATTATTCTGCTGTCACATTTGATGAACTTAATGCTGAGTTTGACGGAAAAATACTTGCTCCCGAAGGAATAGACGTCAGCGGAAATCTTATTAACGGTGACGGCCAGAATCAGGACTCTCACCGCAGAAGGGCTGAAAATGTAATAGCTTACCTGAAAAACCGCTATCATAACGGTGAAAAGGTAATGTGCGTTGCTCATGGAGGATTCAATACAGATATTTTTCTGCACGCTGTCAAGGCACAGGACACACGTCTTTTTGACCCTGCTTTTTCTAACACAGGAGTTACGAAAATTATAATTTATAAAGAAAATACAGGCCCCTACGGTTATGACATTGAGCTTTGCTATCTCAACAGCACAGCTCATCTTGCAAAAGAAAAATGCTCGGTTTAAGCCGAGCATTTAATTTTTTGTTATTTTCTTTTATATTCACACCAACGGAATTTATATCCGTTACATTCTTTCTCACCCGAATCTTCAGAAAGCATCCATTCGTCAGGAGAAAGGGCAGGGAATTTTTTGTCAGCCTCGTCTGCAACTGCATCAACGTGTGTAATGATTGCTGTGTCACACATAGGCAAAAGTAAGGTATAAATTGATTCACCGCCGATAACGTAAACGTCATCGCTGTTGTACTGTGAAAGAACATTTTTGAGTTCCTCAAGGTCAGAAACGAAGGTTGCACCTTCAACTTCAAGGTCTTTGTTTCTCGAAAGAACGATGTTTACTCTGTTTTTTAACGGTTTTGAATTCGGGAATGACTCAAGCGTCTTTCTTCCCATAACGCAAATTTTTTCTATTGTTTTTGAACGGAAGAACTTAAGGTCATCGGGAATATAAAAAAGAAGATCGTTTTTATTGCCGATATTCCATTCTTTATCAACCGCAACTATTAACTTCATATTAATCCACCTCAGACTGCGATAGGAATGTTTTTGATCTGTTCGTGTGTTTCGTAGTTGTCAAGTCTTACATCGTCAACCGTGAAATCGTAGAAATCCTTGATTTCAGGATTGATCCAGAAGGTTGGTGCGGGGAGAGGCTCACGTTTGATAAGCTCCTGAATGACGGGAATGTGTCTGTCATAAATGTGAGCGTCTGCAATAACGTGCACGAATTCACCGATTTCCATATCGCACACCTGTGCGAACATATGAAGAAGAACACAGTACTGAACAACATTCCAGTTGTTTGCTGCGAGTACGTCCTGACTTCTCTGATTGAGAATACCGTTGAGCACGAGCTTGCCGTTTTCACCCTGAGTTACATTGAAGGTCATACTGTATGCACAAGGGTAAAGACCCATCTCACTCAGGTCGTGGTGATTGTAGATATTTGTCATAATACGGCGGCTGAACGGATTGTTTTTAAGGTCGTAAAGAACTCTGTCAACCTGGTCAAACATACCTTCCTTATACTGGTGCTTGACACCAAGCTGATAGCCGTATGCCTTGCCGATGCTACCGTTTTCGTCCGCCCATGAATCCCAGATGTGTGAGTTAAGGTCATTGATATTATTTGACTTTTTCTGCCATATCCAAAGGATTTCATCAACGCAGGACTTGAAAGCAGTACGTCTTAATGTAAGTGCGGGAAACTCCTTTTTAAGGTCATATCTGTTTACAACACAGAAAAGCTTCTGTGTATAAGCGGGTGTGCCGTCCTCCCATACGGGACGGACTTTCTCACCTTTGGTGTCGGTACCGTTTTCAAGGATATTCTTACACATATCAATAAATAATTTATCAGCGTAGCTCATTTTTTACTCTCCTTTAATTTTTATTAAACATATTTCAGGTCTGCAGTTGAAGCGAAGGGGAAGGGGATAGTTTCCGATTCCCGAAGTAACATACAGACCGGTGTTTTCAAATTCATATAAACCTTTGTCAGTAATGGTTCCGTTATATGTGATTTTAGGCAGAATATGACCGTTATAGTACAATCCGTCGAGGAAGGGCAAACGAATCATTCCGCCGTGGGTATCACCGCTGAAAACGTAATCAAAACCAAAATCGCCGTAGTGAGACATTGACGGGATGTGGGAAAGAAGAATATTGATTCTGTCATTTGGCGGTGTTTCAAATTCGTTTGAAAGATTGAATGTATCCGAAAAATAAACATTGTCTATTCCGTAAATTCTTAACTTATTTCCTTTGATATCTACATCGCGGAATTCATAATCAAGCAGGAAAACGTTTTTAATATTATCAAGTTTTTGCTTGTATTCTTCATCATAATCGTGGTCGCCTGTAACTGCGTAAATATCCGCAATATCTGAAAGCTTTTCTAAAAAACTTATAACATTGTCAATTCTGCCTGTCATTCCTCTGGAGTACATATCGCCCAGAACAAATATGATATCAGGTTTTGTTTCTTTAACACGACTTATTACTTCGTTGTTGTCATAGATAAAAGAATAATGAAGGTCAGAAACGAGTGCAATTCTGATTTCATCTTTTGCTTTATCGGATGCAAGGGAGGCTTCGACTGTTTTTAGTGTCAGGTTGTTATAGCTCCAGACAACTAAAAGTAAAACGGTCAGGCAAAGACAAAAGAATTTTACAAGTCTTTTTTTCAAAGAACCACATCCTTAATTATACAGCGTTATTATATATCAAATCTTAACAAAAAACAACTGTTTAATTGTTTTATCTGAATATAGTGTCAAGAAAAAGAAGAGCTATGCAAGCAGGAGTACCGAAAACACACGAAAAAGCTATTGTATACCAATTAAGAGCAACGGTTACACCTGTCAGAAGACCGATAACATTAACAGCAAGCAGTGAAGCAAGCCCTTGAAAGGCAGAGTTTATCAAACTTTTGAAAAAATGCCCGCTTTTTACCGCTGTGATATAAACAGCTAAAGCACCTGTAGCCAACAGTATGATTACAACAGCTTTCATATGTTTATACCGCCGATAAAACAGGGATTATGAACTTTGCCGAGCTTGGCCTCTTTTATAAGATAGCTGTAATGTGTTTCCAGTTCTTTCATTCTGTAAATTATGGATTCGGTTTCATATGGGTCAGTAACCTCGTTAAACAGCAGATATGCTTTGTTAAGCTCACTGATAACACGTTTGGTTTCTTCGGTAAGCAGTTTATCTTCTTTGGCAATTATTTTACTGTCGGCAAACAAATCAATTATCATCATATTAACCTCCGTTTTCTTTGATAAATTAATATTGCTAAAAGCGGAGATTTATGATAGTATTAAATCAGTTTCGGGAGGTGACACCAATGTATGATATAGCTGTTATAGGTGCGGGCGCATCGGGAATTGTTGCGGCGATAAGTGCGAAGAAAACGAATGATAACCTTTCGGTTGCATTGATAGAAGCTTTACCTAAAATAGGAAAAAAGATTCTTGCAACTGGCAACGGAAGATGCAACCTTACAAATCTTACAGCAAATACGAAAAGCTATAATACAAAAGCGGTTTCGGCTGTTATGGGAAATTGCCCTCCGAATAAAATTATTGAATTTTTCTCTTCAATAGGTCTTGAATGTGTCACCGACAGCGAATCAAGAGTTTATCCTATGAGCAACACAGCAACGGGTGTTCTTGATTGCCTCAGGTTTGAAGCAGACCGTCTTGAAATAGATGTTATTACAGATACAAAAGTAACATCTGTTCGAAAGAACAACAGGACTTTTGTTATCAATGACAGCATTGAGTGCAGAAAGGTTGTTGTCGCAACTGGCGGAAAAGCGGCACCCTCACAAGGCTCTGACGGAAGCGGATATCCGATAATTAAATCTTTAGGACATACGGTTACACAGCTTTATCCCGGACTGGTTCAGCTTACAGTTAAGGAAAATCTTAAATTTCTCAAGGGGATAAGGGTTAAAGCTACTGTTTCTTTGAAGGATAAAAACGGCAAAATGCTTGATAAATCGGAAGGTGAGATTCTTTTTGCAGATTACGGTCTTTCGGGAATTGCGATAATGGATGTCAGCAGAAGTGTCAAGGAAAACAACTGCATATGCAGTCTTGATATACTTTCCGATATGAAAAATGAAGCGGTATATGAATTCATCGCAAAAGCCAAAAAACGAAACCCGTCGCTTTTGCTTGAGGATGCATTGTGCGGAATCTTACCTAAAAAGGTAGGATATCTGATTATCAAAAACTCAGGTTTCAGGCAGGATATAACCTTACGTGAACTGAGAAACGAAGATATAAATAAATTCGTCTGTAATATGAAAAACTGTGTTTTTACAGTAATAGGTACAAGAGGTTTTGACAGTGCACAGATTACCGTCGGCGGAGCAGTGTTTGATGAGTTTGATACAAAAACTCTTGAATCGAAATTTGCAGAAGGTCTTTACTGCACAGGTGAACTCCTGGATGTTGATGCACCCTGCGGTGGATTTAATCTCCAATGGGCGTGGGCGAGCGGAATTGTTGCAGGAAACGCTGCGGCATATAGTTTAACAAGATGAATGAAGTTAGTCACAAAGATATTGAGATAATTTAAAATCGTATTTCTTGGGGGATATAGAATGAAGAAAGTTTTTGTGTTTATGTTGGTTTTACTGTTGTTTTCAGGTTGCAGCATAAATGAGGATACGACCCCCGGAGAATCTGAAACAATCGCAACTGAACCTACAATTGCAACCGAAAAGCCAAGTGACAGTTTTGAAAATGTAGCGATTATTAATCATAAGATGTCAAGATTTTTTGCAGGATATGATCATTATGATGCCAACAAAGCGGTTGAAAAAATACTTAATCTTATCAATCAAAGGGATAAAAATGCTTTGATAGCTGAATTTTCTCAGGGAACAAAAAATTGTGAAGATCTTGACAGGCAAGTTGAAGTTTTATTTGATTACATTAATGAGCCGATTGTTGATTACACTGAAGCCGAACCGGGAGTGGCAGAAGATGTAAGCTATGGCGAAACTGTTCGAAAATCGTTCAGAATTTCGATAGAAGCGTATACAGATTCTATGAAATACTATTTTGATTTTGAGATAGTGCAAATTGACAAAGCAAATGAAAACAATGTCGGAATAAATTCAATGTGTGTGTTTGCCGAAGAAGTTAATCAATATTATCTTGATAACTATGATGTAAATGATTTTCCGTCAAGAGAAGTAACGTCAGGATTGGTTTGTTTTTCAAAAGATGGAATAATTAACTGAAAGCTAAATTAAAACAATATACTGTTAAAAAAAGAGTAAAAGCACCCTAATGGGTGCTTTCTTTACTTTATTCAATATCTTTCAATGCATCAATTTCTGATTTATCAACAGTAATTCTTTTGTCCTTGATAAGCTTTACATCTTTTCTGTGATATACTGCAGGGGCGGCTTCAGGATATCTGTCAAGGCAGATTTTAAGCATTCCTTTAAGAAGATTGACTTCAACAACGGAGCCTTTACCCTGCGGAGTGTCAACGATTGCACCGACCTTGGGTGTTACGTGAAGAAGATGTTCGTATGCGTTCTGCTCGTATTTAAGACAGCACATAAGTCTTCCGCACGTACCGCTGATTTTAGTGGGGTTAAGGGAAAGACCCTGTTCCTTTGCCATCTTGATTGAAACGGGCTGGAAATCACCGAGAAAGCTGTTACAGCAGAAAGGCCTTCCGCAGATGCCGAGACCGCCCTTCATCTTTGATTCGTCACGCACACCGATCTGACGAAGCTCAATTCTTATTCTGAATACGCTTGCAAGGTCTTTTACAAGCTCACGGAAGTCAACACGTCCGTCAGATGTGAAATAGAAAAGAACCTTACTTCCGTCAAAAGTATATTCAACATCCACAAGCTTCATGTCAAGCTTGTGGTTTTCGATTTTCTTAAGGCAGATTTCGAAAGCTTCCTTTTCCTTAATCTTATTGTTTTCAACAGTTTTAAGATCTTCAGGAGTAGCAAGACGGATAATCGGCTTAAGCGGTTTTATGATTTCTTCGTCATCTATTGTTCTGTTTTCCATTGCAACTTCACCGCATTCGATACCGCGTACGGTTTCGACAATTGCAAAGTCACCTTTTTTAAATTCAACGTCAAGGGGATCAAAATAATAAATCTTACCGACCTCTTTAAAACGTATTCCGACTACTTTGGACATAGTTGGTACCTCCGGGATTTGTATGGTAGTTATCCGCCGTAAGCAGTGTTTCTGAGTATACTGCAGAAGCGGGTTGTAAGCAGATTTTTGTTTGCATTTTTGTTGATACAGTCAAAGAGATGTTCTGTGTTTTCAACAAGTGCAATGAGTGTTTTTAACGGGAATTTAGCCGCCAGACGTTTTGCTGTATCTTCGTGGTGGCTCAGAGTAATGTTGCTTCCTGCATTTACTGCAACAGCATCGCGGAAAATAAGCTGCAACGATGTGAGGGTAACAGAAAATAAATCTTTATCTTTTTCAAAGGCTGACGAAAGTCGCATAAAATTAAGCTCCGTAACTTCTGTCAGAGCGACAGCAAGCTTTTCGGCAAGCTCATCGGCTTTGAGAGCGTACTCATCCGTAATTCTATGGTCATCAGCACCAAGGTTGAACGGTGTGACACGCGACATAATTGTTTCAAGAAGAGCGGCTCTTGACTCGCACAAAAGTATAAATCTTGCGTGTGAAGGCGGCTCTTCAAGTGTTTTAAGAAAAGCGTTCTGAGCCGAAGCGTTCATCTTGTCTGTGTTTTTTAAAATATATACCTTGCATTTTGCTTCGTTCGGAAGAATGTATGAGTCTGCACGGATTTCTCGTACAAAATCAACCTTGAATGTTTTTTCCTTCTTGTCTTCAGGGTCAAAAATTATAACGTCAGGATGCGTACCGTTTTTTAATTTAAGGCAGTCTTTGCACATTCCGCAGGGGACATCGCTTTGACAAAGAAATGCTGAAGCAATATACAATGCAAGCTCGTCACGGTCATCAGCGTTGCCTGAGTCAATCAGAATTGCATGAGGAAGCCGACAGTTTTTAATCAGCTCCGTGACCATATCGAAAATCTTAGTGTTCATAAAAATTCCTGCTTTATTACATTTTGTGGAACTGTTCAACGTCAAGGACGAAAACAGTAGCTCCGCCGACTGTTATCTGAACGGGGATTGCAGGCATTACACCGCTTTCAAACGCAGGAGAAACTGAAGTGATTTCTTCTCTTTTTCTGCAATTGGTACGAAGAATTTCAAGAAGTGTATCAACCTTGTCATCCTCAACACCCATAAGAAGTGTAAGGTTGCCTGCACGCAGAAATCCTCCTGTTGTTGAGAGCTTTGTGGCATAAAAACCGGCTTTTGTAATTTCGCTGAGAACTGTCTGTGAATCGTCACTGTTGATGATTGCAACAATAAGTTTCATAACAAGATCATTCCTTTATTTGTTCAGTATTTCAAGATTTCGTTTAATTACTTTATCTCCGCGCCAGGCATAAGCTCTGTCGGAAATATCAGAATCTGTACGGGCTTTAATTTCTGCACCGATTCTGAAGTTATCAATCGGCTCAATTTTTATGTTTCTGTTCATCGGACAGACATTCTGACAAATATCGCAACCCCAGGCACACCCGGTTGACTTTATCAGCTTTTCCTGTTCCTCTGTGAGTGAACCTTTTTTCTGTGTGATAGCGGAAAGACATTTTTGGGGATTGATGCCGTTATCGCTGATTGCTTTGGCAGGACAGGCATCAATACATTTTCTGCATTCCACACAAAGCGAATTAACAACGTTCGGATAATCAAAAACTTTTGTTGTAACGATTTCTCCGATGAAAACCCAGGAACCGTACGTTGGGTTAATGAAAAGACCGTTAAGTCCTTTAACGCCAAGTCCTGCTGAAACTGCAGCTTTAACCTCGGGAATAGGAGAGTTGTCCGTGAAGACTGTGAACTCTTCATCAGGATAAGCTTCTTTGAGCTTTTGTGAAGCAGAAAGAAGAATCGGAGTAATGGTGTCGTGATAATCGGGAACAACAGCATATTTTGATATGTCTGAGCCTTCATATGCACTGTCACCCAGGTAGTACGGAAACAGCAATACAATTACGCTTTCAGGTTTTTCGGGAAGTCTGTTTTTAGCTCTGCAGTCAATAAGATTATCTTTAACTTTATCAAAGGGGCAGAACCCATAAACAGGTGCTGTTTCTGAAAGAATTTTATCAATCATTTAAAATCTCCTAAGCGATTGTCTGCACCGCGGCGATTATAAGCGGAATCGTAATTATAGACATAAAGCTGACAGTTGCAACAATCTGTGCGGCAAGGCTTGTGTCCTTATTATATTTTGCGGCAAACATTACTGTGTTGTTTGCTGTCGGAGCACAAGCGGAAATTGTAAGTGCAATGAGCAAGGTTCCGGTAATGCCGAGAAGATAGTAAATACCAACCATCGCAGCAGGAAGCACCAAAAGCTTCATAAAGGCTACAAGAAGAATTTTCTTGTGCTTGAAAATATCATTCAGCTTAGTGTGTGAAAGGAAAGTTCCGAAAATAAGCATTGCGATCGGAGTCTGCATTGAAGCGAGATAGGAAATCGGCTCATTAATAAGAGCAGGAAGCTTGATTTTGAAAAGGAACAGCGGTAATCCGATAAGAACGGAAAGAACACCCGGATTGAGAATAAGCTTCTTTTTGTCAAATTTGCCGTCCACATTGTTCATTATATAAACACCGTGGGTAAAAGAAACCGCATTGAATGCCATAACAACTGCTGAGCAGTAAAAAACGCCTTCGTCGCCTAAAATAGCCTCGGTCAGAGGAAGTGTCATATATCCGACATTTCCGTAAATTGAGCTGTATCTGAAAAGGATGTTTTTCTCGCGGTCGCCTTTACGGTATAAAGGAATGTTAAGCACGATGGCGACTAAGTGCATAAGGAAACCGCAACCGACAGCAATAAGAAGCTTTATACCTGTTTCTTTAGTAAATTCCTGATTAAGGAAAGAACGTATAATCACACAAGGAGTGATTATATAAAAAAGCAGGTCGGTACAAGCTTTTGCGGTTTTTTCGGTGAATAATCCGATTTTATCACTTATAGCACCTATAAAAACAATGATGTAAAGTATACCGACTTGCTGTGCGGCGATTCTTACGTTTTCAAAAAACATACTTTATCCTCAAATCAATTAATTCTCGTTTGCGTTACTTTCAGCTTTTGATGATGAAATGCATACGTAAATTGCATAAACAGCAAAAGTAAGGTCGCTGATACATACAGGGTGAAGGGGATTGATGAGCTCGCTTTTTCCGGTTATAAGGAGAATAAGCTTCGGGATGAAGCATACTAGTGCAAACATTGCAACGGGAAGACCATAGGCGTAGATTTTCCAGAAAATATCTTCTGCATCAATTTTTGATCTGATCTGAGCAAATGCAAGGAAGAAGACCATAGCGAAAACAATTGCGAAAAGCTCAAGGAAAAGATCGGAAACGTTTGTGAATGCAATCGTTCTCTTGAATCTGTAGAGAAGACGGAAAACACACCATACAACAGGGCTGAGAGCAAGAATTTTAAATTTTGAAACAGCGGTTTCGTTAAGTGCAGACAGTCCTGAAATAAGGAAATGGAATCCTGACAAAGCAGCGAAGAAACCTTCAGCTATAAGAAGTGTTCCGCCCTGAGCCGAAATGTATGCGGATAAACCGTCGCGGTCAAGATATCTAGGAGCGTTGCTGATGAGATCGATGAAGTCAGTAATAAGATCAACTCCGCTGATAACTGCACCTGCTGCCATAATAAGAGAAACAGCAAGAAAAACTTTGGAATTCTTACCTACAGTTACAGTAGGTATTGATTTATGACAGAGATACGGTAAAACGATACAGATAATCATTGCAACGGCAAGGATACCGTAGACAACAATAACAGAAAAATCTTTTTCATCAAAAAATCCTGTTGAGGGATTAATCAGTTTTGCATGCTGATAAACCCTGAGCGGAACTGCAATAAGAATTGCTGCCAAAACGGCAAAAAAAGGAATTCTCAAGATAAGGCTGTCGTTCTTTGTTTTTTTCATTTTACTTGCCTATCCTTTCTTCAAACGGTACGTATTCGGTATCAAGAGTGAATTTATCAACTCGGTCTTCGATTTTAATATATTCTCTTCTTGTCGAAACGCTCTTGTATGCCGGTCGGATAATTCTGCCGCCTGTCATAAGTTCTTCAAGACGGTGTGCTGACCAACCTGCGATTCTTGCAGTTGTGAAAAGCGGAGTGAAGATATCTTCGGGAATCTGAAGCATTTCGTAGATAAGACCTGAATACATATCAACATTAGCACAGATCGGCTTCTTGCTTCCCTTAACCTTAAGGAAGATTTCAGGAGTAAGACGTTCAACTGTTTCAATAAGGTTGAATCGTTCTTCATAGCCTGCCTTCTGTGCGAATTTTCTTGCTTCCTCTTTGAGGATAACTGCTCTCGGGTCGGAGAGGGTATAAACTGCATGACCCATACCGTAGATAAGGCCTGAACCGTCACCGGCTTCTTTCTTGATTATTTTTTCAAGGAAATCGGCAATCTGACCTTCGTTGGAAATGTCGCTTACACCTTCACGGATGTGATTGAACATTTCAGCAACCTTGATGTTAGCACCGCCGTGCTTTGGTCCTTTAAGAGCACCGATTGCAGCAGCGTATGCAGCATAAGTGTCTGTTCCGCTTGATGTAAGAACTCTTGCGGCAAATGTTGAGTTGTTACCGCCGCCGTGTTCAGCATGAACCATAAGACAAAGGTCAAGGAGCTTTGCTTCTTCATCTGTGAAAGTTTTATCCGAACGCATTGAACGAAGAACAGCTTCTGCTGTTGAATGGTTCGATTTCGTCGGATGGATGTACATGCTCTTTTTGTAATAATGACGTCTCTTAACCTGATATGCATAAGACATAATTACAGGAATCTGTGCAATGAGCTGGATAGACTGACGGATTACATTCTCGATTGAAAGATCGTCAGGGTTTTCGTCGTATGAATAAAGAGCAAGGACCGAACGTGTAATTTTATTCATGATATCGGGCGAGGGTGCCTTCATAATCATATCTTCAATAAAATCGTCGGGCAGATTTCTGCATTCAGCAAGAATCTGACTGAATTTTTCAAGCTGTCGTGTTGTGGGAAGAGAACCGAAAATAAGGAGCCATGCAACTTCTTCAAAACCAAAGCGGTTTTCTTCCTGACAGTTCTTAACGATGTCTGACATATTGACACCGCGGAAGAAAAGATTACCTTCCTTCGGAACTCTTTCACCGTCGTTGATGTAGTAACCGTCAACGGAACTGATTTTTGTAAGACCTGCCATAACGCCTGTACCGTCGGCATTACGGAGTCCGCGTTTAACACCGTATTTGGTGAAATCGTCGGGATTGATTTTATTATGTTTACGGAGCTCTTCTACAAGAAACTCGACGTTTTCGTTTGTGATTGGAGTCATATAAGATGCCATAGTTTCACCGCCAAATAATATTTCAGAACATTATACAATATAATGCGTTGTAAAGTCAAGAAAAATGCATATATTTCTGGCACTCGGAAAGTAATTATTTTAAGCTTGTCTGCATAGAAATTTAGCATAGGAGGAACAAAAAATGAAACAGATATTTTTAATATGCTCGATTCTTACGGTTTCAATGATTATTATACCTCTTGCAGTTATGAAAGACACACGTGAAAAGCCTGTCTCGTCAACTGTTTCGGTGCAGGAGGATAACGGATACATAAGCGTTATGAAGAGCGAAAACGGAAAGGTTGAAAAGGTAAGTGAAAGAGAATATATTATTGGTTCTTTGGCGGCTGAAATGGATTTTTCGTGCCATGATGAAGCCCTTAAAGCACAGGCTGTTGCTTGTTATACATACGCTGTATACACCAAAAACAAGGGCGTTGAAGAAGACCTGAACGGTGCTGATATCAGCGACAGTCCTGATGTTCATCAGGGATATATAAATGCAGAGGAAAGAGAGAAAAAATGGGGTGAAAATTTCGGAAAATATGAGAAAAAAGCAGGTGAAATAGTCGATTCGGTTGAAGGGAAATTTATTGTTTATGACGGCAAACCGATACTTGCGGTTTATCACGATTTAAACAACGGAAGAACAATAGATGCCAAAACAGTATGGAAGGAAAAAATACCGTATCTGATAGGTAAGGAAAGCCCCGGGGATAAACTTTCTCCCGACTACAGTAAAGAAGTGAAATTTACATATGATGAATTCAGCTCACGGCTTGAAAAAATTGACGGTATTGTTTTAAGCGGAGCGAAAGAAAACTGGATAGGCAAATCTGAAAAAACAGAAAGCGGATACGTTAAGAATGTTGAAATCTGCGGTGAAAAAATATCGTCTGAAGATTTCTGTACAGCACTTGAACTGAGAAGCAGATGCTTTACCCTGAATAGTAATGACGACAATATAAAAATCAATGTTATCGGAAACGGGCATATGGTGGGTATGAGCCAGTACGGAGCGGATTATATGGCAAGGCAAGGTGCTGATTATGAAGAAATTTTAAAATATTATTATACGGGTGTAGAAATTCAGTGAATTTTTTCGTAAAACTATTGCATTTTCTCGTTGATATGTTACAATGTAATCAAATCTGGGACAAGGAGGAAGATTAAAATGGCATTTAAAATTACTGATGATTGCATCTCTTGCGGTGCATGTGAAGCTGAGTGCCCGGTAGGTGCTATCGCTGAAGGTGATGGCAAGTATGAGATCGATGCTGATGCTTGCGTATCATGCGGTGCATGTGCAGACGCTTGCCCGGTAGCTGCTCCCGTAGAGGAATAATCAAACTTCATACGCAGGGTGGACTTCGGTCTGCCCTGTTTTTCTTTTTGACATATTGTTTTTTTGATAGTATAATGCTAACGAGGTGATTGTATGGCAGATTTCCGAAAAGAATATCTTGGCAACGATGTCAGTGTTGTTGTGTCGGACGAACACGGATTCGGTACGGATGCGGTTCTTCTTGCTGATTTTGTTTCGCCGAAGCGTAAGGAAAATGCTTGTGATTTCGGAACGGGCTGCGGAATTATCCCTATGTTATGGTACAGAAACGGATGTGCAAAGCATATCTGGGGTGTTGAACTGCAGAAGCAGGGATACGAACAGGCTTGTGAATCTGCGAAAATCAGCGAAGCTGAAGAGAAAATTACCTTCCTCAACCACGATTTGCGGGATGTTAAGTCAATTTTTGAGCACGGAACAATGGATGTTGTTTCGATGAATCCACCGTACAAGGCAGCTGACAGCGGAATAAAAAGTGCATCACAGGCGGACCTTATCGCAAGGCACGAGGTTGAATGCAATCTTTCAGATGTCGCTTCTGCTGCGGCTCATCTTCTGAATTTCGGGGGCAGACTTTGTATGTGTAACCGTCCCGAAAGATTGAGCGACACAATAATCGCGATGAAAGAAGCTGGAATTGAACCAAAAAGATTACGCTTTGTTGTCAAAAGACCGGATACACGCCCGTGGCTTTTCCTGATTGAAGGTAAAAAGGGAAGTAAACCCTATCTGAACGTTGAACCGATGCTTATAATGTACGGTGATGACGGGAAACTGAGCGAGGAAGTTATTAAAATTTACGGCGAATATAAGGAGAACATAAAGTGAGTAAGCTCTATATAGTCGGAACACCTATCGGAAATCTCGGAGATTTTTCTCCCAGAGCGGTTGAAACTCTTAATGAGTGTGATTTTATTGCCGCAGAGGATACCCGTGTTACGCTTAAACTTTTAAACCATTTTGGTATAAAAAAGAATATGGTGAGTTATTTTGAACATAACCGACGTGAACGCGGAGAGATGATTGTAAGCCGTATTCTTGGCGGCGAAAGCTGTGCACTTGTTACGGATGCAGGTATGCCTGCAATTTCCGATCCGGGTGAAGATCTTGTCAAGCTCTGCCATGATAACGGGATAAAGGTTGAATCTGTGCCGGGACCGTGTGCTTTTACAACAGCTCTTGCATTATCTGGTATGCCGTCGGGAAGATTCACTTTTGAAGGCTTTCTGAGTGTCAATAAACCGAGCAGAAGGGAACACCTTGATTCGCTTAAAAACGAAACAAGAACCATGCTTTTTTATGAAGCTCCGCACAAGCTCGGTGCAACTCTTAAAGATATGTTTTCAGCCTTCGGAGACCGCGAAATTGCGATAGTAAGAGAAATTACAAAGATACACGAGCAGGTTATAAAAACAACGCTTTCACAAGCGGTTGAAGCTTACGGTGAAGGTGGTCTTAAAGGTGAAATTGTCCTTGTTATTCACGGTGCTGAACCTGTTGTGAATGATGAAAAAATAACGCTTGAGGATGCTGTAGAAATGGCAAAAAAGAGCGTTGAAAACGGGCTTTCCGTAAGCGAAGCTGCAAAGCAGGCCGCGAAGCTTTCAGGGTATAAAAAAGGCGAAATTTATAAACTGTTGATAGGAGAATAAGTATGGGATTTTTTGAATACATTTCTCAGCATTGGTATGCAGGTGCAGCCCTTGTTCTGCTTGTTATTCTGACTGTTTTTGTGTGGATACGGGCAGCAATTTCAGGCAAGAAAAGAAGCGAAGAACGCGAACGTATAATTGCCGAAATTGAACGTGAAAAAGCACTCAGAAAAGAGTTTAAAACCGTTGATGACAGTACGTTTTCAAAAGCTGACGACTATCGGTTGATAATCGGGCTATGTGCTTATATTCAGCAAAAAATTGAGAATGAAACCGATATGAATGCTGCTTTTTCGGCACTTTCCGAGATTGAAAAATATGCTTATGTACTCGGTTATGTTTTTGAAGACAGCAAAAAAGGCCTTTCGGAATTTTTCCGTGCAAACGGTGAACCGTTACTTTCGGTTTCGTTGGATGCCGTAAGAAAAGTTATCGGCGGAGATTTTGCGGAAATTTTTGAAAAAGAGTTTGTTATGCTTGACGAAAACGACGAAACGACCTCCGTTGACAATAAGGAATTGGATGTTTTGGACAGCAGATTTTCAACAATTATTGAGAATGAAGGTTCTGAAGTTTATGCAAAAGTCGCTTCATATCTTCGCCTGAACAAAAATTATTTTCTTAATTGATAAATTTTACAAAAAAGTGCTTCATTTTTTGGAGCACTTTTTTGCTTTAATATGTAATTAATACTTTATTTCTTCTGCTTGTTGTGTTATAATCACTATGTGTTTAGAATGGACACTAATTGACAAATAAAGGGGCAATTAATATGGCACATTTTATTTTTTCTGCATTCTGTGATGAATCAGGAGAAGCTACAATAGGCGGTCAGATGGCTGCTTGTAAGGCTAACGGTATAACTCATATGGAACTCAGAGGCTTCGGACCTGAGCTCAGCATAAATAATCTTTCTGTTGAACAGGCAAAAGAGATGAAGGCTGAAATTGATAAGGAAGGAATGAAAGTTTCTTCAATCGGCTCAGGCTACGGTAAAATCAATATCAAGAATGATTTTGAACCGCATTTCGAAGCTTTTAAAAATACAGTCGAAGTTGCAAAAGTACTTGAAGCAAAGTATATCCGTATGTTCAGCTTCTATTTTGATGAGGGTGACGATTTTGATGCTTACAGAGATGAAGTTATCCGTCGCGTAAAGGCTCTTGTTGATTATGCTGATGAAAACGGTCTTATCTGTTGCCACGAAAACGAAAAAGGTATTTACGGTGATACAGCTGAGCGTTGTCTTGATGTGCTTCAGGCTTGCGAAGGTAAACTCCGAGCAGTGTTTGACCCTGCAAACTTTATTCAGTGCGGTGTAGATACACTTAAGGCTTACGATTTGCTTGAGGATTACATCGAATATTTCCATGTTAAGGATGCTCTTTATAACAGTGCTGAGGTTGTTCCGGCCGGTGAGGGTGAAGGTCACCTTGTTGAAATTCTTAAGAAGTTTGATAAGCGTAATCAGGCGGCTGTTCTTTCACTTGAACCGCATCTTAAAGTTTTTGACGGACTTTCAAATCTTGAGGTTACCGACGATGTAGAAAATGCAATGAAAGTGCACACATACGCTTCTCATGCTGAATCTTTCAAGGCTGCTGCAGATGCTATGCATAAGGTTGCAGAAGAGGTTCAGACGATCCGCTTCGGTATTATCGGTATGGGTAATATGGGTACAGCCCACGCTAAGAATTTCCTTAACGGTGATGTAAGAGAAATGCGTATTACAGCTGTTGCTGATATCGTTCCGGAAAAGCTTGAATGGTCTGCAAAGAATCTTCCGTGGGCAAAGAGATACACTACTGCAACTGAGCTTATGGAAAGCGGTGAGGTTGATGCAGTTATAATCTGTGTTCCTCATTATTTCCATCCGCCGCTTGTTATTGAAGCTCTTAAAAACGGACTTCACGTTGTTTCGGAAAAGCCTGCAGGTGTTTATACAAAGCAGGTACGTGAAATGAACGAATTCGCTGCAAAACAGGACAAAACGTTCGCAATGATGTTCAATCAGCGTACAAACTGTGTTTACAGAAAAATCAAAGAGATAGTTGACAGCAAGGAGTACGGAGATATCCGCAGAGTTAACTGGATTATTACCGACTGGTACCGTACTCAGGCTTATTATAATTCAGGCGGATGGCGTGCAACCTGGGTTGGTGAAGGCGGAGGCGTTCTTCTCAATCAGTCACCGCATCAGCTTGACTTGTGGCAGTGGCTTTGCGGTATGCCTTCAAAAATCCGCGCATTCTGCCACGAAGGTAAATGGCACGATATTGAGGTTGAGGATGACGTAACAATTTATGCCGAGTATCCCAACGGTGCTACAGGCGTGTTCATCACAACAACAGGTGATTATCCTGGATCAAACAGACTCGAAATCACTATGGATAAAGCAAAGCTCGTTTGTGAGAATGGCAGTAAGATTACACTTTATGAGCTTGCTGAATCGCTTCAGGAAAATATCGCTAACTGCGAAAGCGGTTTCACAAGTATCGATATTGAAGCAATTGATGTTGAAACAGACGGAATTAATGACCAACATACAGGTGTTCTCAATGCGTTTGCCGATCACATTCTCTTCGGCACTCCGCTTATTGCAAATGGTGATGAGGGTATCAGAGGTCTTATGATTTCGAATGCCGCTCATTATTCAAGCTGGACAGGTGAAACTGTTGAACTTCCGATTGATGAAGATAAATACTACGAGCTTCTTATGAAGAAGGTTGCTTCTTCAAAAGCAAAGGAAGACGTTGTTTCAGTAGTCAACGAGGATATGAGCAGTACATATTGATTTTACCGGAGGGGTATTATGAGAGTTTCAGTTGTAGGCTGCGGCGGTGTTTCTAAGTCGCACCTCAGAGCACTCAGTGAAATGGAATCCGTTACGATTTCATCAGTTGTAGATATCGTCAGGGAGAAGGCAGACTCAGCGGCACTTAAATACGGCTGTAAGGCATATTACGATTATGAAACGATGCTTACCGAAGATAAGCCTGACTGCGTTCATATCTGTACACCGCATTATCTCCATGTGCCTATGTCAGTTAAGGCTCTCACTCAGGGGATTCACGTCCTTTGCGAAAAACCGTGTGCTATTTCAGCTGAAGGACTTTCTCAGCTCAAAATGGCCCAGCTTCTCAGTGATGCGAAGTTCGGTGTATGTTTCCAGAACAGATATAATGAATCTGCGATTCTTGTAAAGTCTCTTGTTGATAAAGGTACCTACGGTAATGTCGAAGCGGTAAGATCTACCGTTCATTGGTTCCGTGACGAAGCTTATTACAGTGACGACTGGCACGGCACAATAGAAAAAGAGGGTGGCGGTGTTGCAGTAAATCAGGCAATACACACTCAGGATCTTATGAGATATGTTTCAGGTAAAAAGACCAAATGTGTTACAGGTCATGTTTTTACAGACCATCTGAAGGACATAATTGAAGTAGAGGATACTGTTCATGCTATTTTTGAATATGAGGACGGCGCACTCGGTCTTTACAATGCGACGACAGCATTTTCGAAAAATCTTCCCGTAATTATTGATGTCGTATGCGAAAAAGCTACTCTCCGACTTGAAGGGGATAATGCTTATCTTATTACCGACAGCGGTATTGAACAGCTTCATCTTGCAGATAATGAAGGCTTTGTCGGTAAAAACTACTGGGGTAAGGGACATAGTTCGCTTATCAGCGATTTTTATGATTGTATTAAGGAAGACAGAAAATTTCCGATTGATGCAATAGAAGGTGGAAAAGCTGTTGAAGAATTTTTAGCAATTTTTGAATCTTCTGCAAAGGGAGATAAAGTATATTTAAAGAAGGATTGATCTTATGCAAATGACAATGAGATGGTTCGGCAAGGAGAAGGACACTGTTTCTCTTGAAGAAATAAGACAGGTGCCGGGCGTTGTTGGTGTTGTTCCTGCTCTTCATGCTTTGCCTGCAGGTGAAGCATGGCCTCTTGATATGATTATGGATATGAAAAAAGAGATTGAGGCAGCAGGTCTTACAATGGAGTGCATTGAAAGCGTTAATGTTCACGAGGACATCAAGCTTGGTGCACCCACAGCAGATATGTATATTGAAAATTACAAAACAAGTATCCGAAACCTTGCAAAAGCAGGTGTTAAGGTTATTTGTTATAACTTTATGCCTGTGTTCGACTGGACAAGAACTGATCTTGCAATGGATATGGGTAACGGTGCAACCTGCCTTAGCTATAACGGGGGTCAGGTTGAAGGTAAAAGCCCCGAAGATATGTTCAGAGAGATTGATGACAACTCAAACGGCTATGCTATGCCGGGTTGGGAAACTGAGCGTATGGGTGAAATCAAGGAGCTTTTCGAAAAATATAAGAATGTTACCGCAGATGATATGTGGAATAACCTCAAGCATTTCCTTGAAGAAATTATCCCGGTTTGCGAGGAATGTGATGTCAGAATGGCTATTCATCCTGATGATCCGCCGTGGGATATTTTCGGTCTTCCGCGTATCATAAAAAACATTGAGGATTTAAGAAAGTTTCTCAAGCTTGTGGATTCTCCGTATAACGGACTTACTTTCTGCACAGGTTCACTCGGAGCAAGTGCTTCAAACGACCTTCCTGCAATGATCCGTGAAGTAGGTGACAGAATCTATTTTGCACATTTAAGAAACATTAAAATCCGCGAGAGCTGGTTTAATGAAACATCACATCTTTCTTCTGACGGCTCTCTTGATATGTACGAGATTGTCAAGGCGTTGCAGGATACAGGTTTTGACGGATATATAAGACCTGACCACGGAAGAATGATCTGGGGCGAGGTTGCAAGACCGGGTTACGGTCTTTATGACAGAGCACTCGGTGCGGCTTATCTCAACGGACTTTGGGAAGCGGCAGAAAAATCAAAATAATACGGAGGAATATATATGACAGAGCATAAAAGTCTCAAGGGTAAGGTAGCTGTAATCACAGGTGGCGGCGGTGTGCTTTGCTCAGGTTTTGCAAAGACACTTGCACAGCAGGGTGTAAAGGTTGCGGTACTTGATCTTAATGAAGCAGCAGCACAGAAGGTTGCTGATGAAATTGTTGCAGACGGCGGTACAGCTATCGCTGTAGGTTGTAATGTGCTTGAGCCCGACAGTATGAAAGCTGCAAGAGATATTATTGCTGAAAAGCTTGGAACTTGTGATATTCTTCTCAACGGTGCGGGCGGTAATAATCCTAAGGGTACTACAACAAAAGAAACACTCGAAAAAATTGACCTTATTGAAAAAGATGAGAATGTTAAAACGTTCTTTGATCTTGATCCCCAGGGTATTTCTTTCGTATTCAACCTTAATTTCCTTGGCACACTTATTCCTACCCAGATTTTTGCAAGAGATATGGCAATGAAAGAGGACAGCTGTATAGTTATGGTAACTTCTATGAATGCGTTCCGTCCTCTTACCAAAATTCCTGCGTATTCAGCAGCTAAAGCTGCTGTTGCAAACTTTACACAGTTTATGGCTGTACACTTTGCTGAAATGGGTATTCGTGTAAATGCAATCGCTCCCGGTTTCTTCTCAACTCAGCAGAACAAGGCTCTTTTGTGGAATGAAGACGGTACCCCGACAGCAAGAACAGGTAAGATTCTTGCAGCAACTCCGATGGGACGTTTCGGTGAGCCCGAAGAGCTTGCCGGTGCACTCTTATTCCTTTGCGATAAAGAGTATTCAGGATTCGTAACAGGTACAACAATCGCTGTTGACGGCGGTTTCAATGCATATTCAGGTGTGTAAAATTAAAATATTTTTTAACTGAAAAGAGGTGTCAGAATGTCCGCTAAGGTTAGCATCATAATACCTGTTTATAATCTTGAAGATTACGTCGAAAACTGTATAAGCAGCTTGTTGAATCAGACATATGATAATATCGAGGTTCTGTGTATTGATGACGGTAGTACGGATAATTCTGCCACAGTTATCAAAAAACTTGCTGAAGGAGACCAACGGGTAAAGTATATTTACAAAGAAAACGGCGGAGTTTCATCAGCAAGAAACAAGGGTCTTGAAGTAGCAAACGGCGAGTACATTATGTTCGTTGACGGCGATGACTATATGCATTTTCAGGCTGTTGGTATACTTGTTCGCTGCATTGAAGAGAAAAACTGTGATATGGTTTCGGCTCATCAGACGCATACATCATCCCTTGCGGAAGAAATGAAAGAAATTGTGAATTACAATTTCACTGATGCTTCTCACGAAGATCTTTTTAAAGAGGTAAACGGAAATGTTATCGGTAAGTCATCCTGTGCAAAACTCTTCAAAAAAGATTTTGCATTAAAAGCCCGATTCCCGGTAGGGATTGCTAACGGAGAGGATGCAAATTACATTATTCGTTTGCTTGCAAATGGAGCTGAAGTCTGTATAGTTGATCTCGTACTTTACTATTATTATTCAAGAGAAAATTCATGTGTAACATCGGAATTTACTCAAAGCAAGTTTTCAATTACATTATCGTTTGATGATTTGTGTGAATATCTTGAAAATTTTGATTATAAATTCCTTAAAGCGTACTGCTTACAGTATCTTTATCAGTCAATACTCTACAACCGTACAAGCTCAATAGGCACTTCGGCTCAAAAATATGTACTAACTGAATGTAAACGTATTGGAAATAAATGGCTTAAGGAATTTATAAAAAATTCTGATATAAATATCGTTATTAGAATCGCGTTTGTTATGTTTTTTAAATCAAGACATTTATATGAGTTTGTACGTATGATTCAGGATCCCACTATGAAAGACTTCTACAAAAACAGAAAAAAGAACAGAAAGGATTGATATAATGGAGCTTAATTTAAGACCGCAGAATGAATGCGCTTTTGATATGCTGTCTCTCGGTGAGGTTATGTTAAGACTTGATCCGGGCGACTCAAGAATAAAAACAGCAAGAAGCTTCCGCGTCTGGGAAGGTGGCGGTGAATACAATGTTGCACGAGGTCTGAGAAGATGCTTCGGACTTAAAACAGCCGTTGTAACAGCACTTGCAGACAATGAAATCGGCCGACTTGTTGAAGATTTTATGCTTCAGGGCGGTGTAGATGTCTCTCTTGTTAAATGGGTTAAGTATGACGGTATCGGAAGAACCGTTCGTAACGGACTTAATTTTACAGAAAGAGGTTACGGCATCAGAGGTGCTGTCGGTGTTTCTGACAGAGGCAATACTGCTGCTTCACAGCTTAAAGCAGGCGATATAGACTGGGATTATATTTTTGGTACTCTCGGTGTAAGATGGCTTCATACCGGTGGTATTTTTGCTGCTCTTTCGGATACAACTGCTGAAGTTGTTATTGAAGCTGTTAAGGCAGCGAAGAAGTACGGTACAATCGTTTCTTATGACCTTAATTATCGTCCGTCTCTCTGGAAGGATATCGGTGGTAAAGAAAAGGCACAGCAGGTTAACAAAGAAATTGCAAAGTATATCGATGTTATGATCGGTAACGAAGAAGATTTCACAGCCTGCCTTGGTCTTGAGGTTGAAGGTAATGATGAAAATCTTAAGGAGCTTAATCTTGACGGATATTTCAAGATGATTGAAAACGCAGTTAAGGTTTATCCTAATTTTAAGGTTATTGCAACAACACTCCGTACAGTTAAAACTGCAACAGTTAACGATTGGAGTGCAATCTGCTGGTCAGACGGAAAGATCTACAAAGGAATGGATCTTCCGGGGCTTGAAATTTATGACCGTGTTGGCGGTGGCGACAGTTTTGCATCAGGACTTGTATACGGTCTTATGACAACAGGCGATGCACAGACAGCTGTTAATTACGGTGTTGCTCACGGTGCACTTGCAATGACAACACCCGGCGACACTTCAATGGCAAGTAAAGCTGAGGTTGAAAGAATTGTCAGCGGTGCAGGCGCACGAGTTCAGAGATAAGGAGATTTTAAAATGGATAAAGAGAGAATTTTAACAAGAATACAGGATTGCGGTATTGTTGCTGTTGTCCGTGCTGAAAGCACAGATAAGGCTGAAAGAATCGTTGATGCCTGTATGGAAGGCGGAGTTGCAGCGATTGAACTTACTTTCACTGTTCCTCATGCTGACAGAGTTATTGAAGAGCTTGCTAAGAAGTATGATGAAAATGATATTATTCTTGGTGCAGGCACAGTTATGGATGCTGCAACAGCTCGTATTGCGATGCTCAGCGGTGCACAGTATATCGTAAGCCCGTATCTTGATATTGAAACACTTAAACTCTGTAACCGTTACAGAGTAGCTATGATGCCCGGTATTATGACAGTGCGTGAAGGTGTTATGGCTATGGAAAACGGTGCAGATATCCTTAAGGTTTTCCCTGGTGACCTTTTCGGTCCGAAGATTATCAAGGATATCAGAGGTCCTATTCCTTATGCTAAAATGATGCCTACAGGCGGTGTTGACGTAAATAACGTCGGTGAATGGATTAAGGCAGGTGCAGTAGCTGTCGGTGCCGGTTCATCACTTACTGCAGGTGCTAATACAGGCGATTATAAGAAAATAACAGAAACAGCAAAGCAGTTTGTTGCAAATATCAAAGCGGCAAGAGCTGAGTTGAAATAATTATTCCGAGGTATAAATACTATGTTTGTTGACATAGCCAAAATTAAAATAAGAGCAGGTGACGGTGGAAACGGTGCTGTAGCTTTCCACCGTGAAAAGTTCGTTGCTGCAGGCGGTCCGGACGGCGGTGACGGAGGAAAAGGAGGAAATATCGTTTTTAAAGTTAACGATAATCTCTCAACACTTGCTGATTTCCGTTATAAGAGAAAGTACAGAGCGCCTAACGGCGAACCCGGTCAGACAGGCAAAAGAAATGGCAAAAGCGGTGCTGACCTTGTGATTGAAGTTCCGAGAGGTACCGTTATACGTGAAGTGAATAGCGGCAAGGTTATGGCGGATATGTCCGACGACGATGTCTTTATCGCTGCAAAAGGCGGTAAAGGCGGTTGGGGTAACCACCATTTTGCCACACCGACAAGGCAGGCTCCACGTTTTTCAAAGCCCGGTATACCGGGTGAGGAGTGGGAGGTAAGTCTTGAACTCAAGCTCCTTGCAGACGTTGGTTTGCTTGGGTTCCCGAATGTCGGCAAATCAACGCTTATTTCAGTTGTCAGCCAGGCAAAGCCAATAATTGCTGACTATCATTTTACAACCCTTACACCCGTGCTTGGTGTTGTTTCAATGGGTGAAGGTAATTCTTTCGTTATGGCAGATATTCCGGGTCTTATCGAAGGTGCAAGTGACGGAATAGGTCTTGGTCACGAGTTTCTTCGTCACGTTGAGCGTTGCCGCTTGCTTGTTCATATTGTTGATGCAGCAGGTAGTGAGGGAAGAGATCCGATTGAGGATTTCAATACGATTAATGCCGAACTTATAAAGTTCAATCCTGATATGGCTGATCTTCCGCAGATTGTTGTCGGTAACAAAATTGACCTTGCAACAGACGAACAGCTTGAAGCTCTTGAAAAGTATTTTACTGAAAGAGGATATCAGTATTTTACTATGTGTGCACCGATAGTTGAGGGTACACAGGAGGTAATTAACGCTGTTGCTGCTAAGCTTGCAACACTTCCACCGATAAAGAAGTTTGAAAAAGAAGAAATTCCTGCAGAATTCTTTGAACAGAACAATAACGGTAAGTTTACAATTACTGTTGAAGATGATGTTTACTCGGTAGAAGCAGAGTGGCTTCTTAAAATACTGCAGAGAACAGACCTTGATGATTATGAGTCTTTGCAGTATTTCCAGAGGGTTTTGCAGTCAAGCGGAATTATTGATGCTCTTGAAGAAAAAGGAATACAGGAAGGCGACACGGTTGTTATTTATGACCTTGAGTTTGATTTCGTGCCGTAAGTGAAAAATGGAAAGATTACTTAAAGAAAAAGATGTTAAGCCAAACGAGTTAAGTCCGTTGACTCTTGCGTTTATCGGAGATACGGTGTTTGATCTGCTTGTAAGGGAAGACCTTATCTGTAAGGCAAACAGACCAGCGAATGATCTTCACAACCTTGCTGTGCAGAAGGTTAAGGCATCTGCACAGGCAGGTTTTATTGAAAAGATAATACCTCATCTGACAGAAGCAGAGCTTGCTGTTTATAAGCGAGGCAGAAATGCAAAGTCAGGTCATCTTCCGAAAAACGCTTCGCAGAGTGATTACCATATGGCAACTGGCTTTGAAGCACTTATAGGTTACTTATATCTTTCAGATAGAATTGAAAGAATTAAAGAACTTTTCAACATAATAGAAAACTAACGGAGGCTCGGAGTTGAAAAAGGGAAAAAGCATTAAGTCTGTTTTTACAAATTTCAGTATAAAAGAATTTGCTGTTGATAATATTTACTACATTCTGGGGTGTATTCTCTATGCCGCAGGTGTCAATATTTTTGCAATTCCGAATAATATCGCGCAAAGCGGAATTACCGGTCTTGCAATTATCATCAATTACCTTGTACCGCAGTTTCCTGTCGGTCTTACAGGTTTTGTTCTGAATGTCCCGTTGATAATCCTTGCATGGATTTTTATCGGAAAGGCGTTTACTCTCAAAACCCTGTGGACAACCGTAATTCTGTCGCTTTGTATTGACGGTGTTGCGGCTGTAATGGATATGGGACTGATTGGTGCATACACGGGAGACAAGCTTCTTGCTTCTCTTTTCTGCGGTGCGATGTGCGGTGCAGGAATTGCGTTGATTATTGTTCGCGGTGCAACATCGGGCGGAACGGATGTCCTCGGCAGATTACTTAAAAAAATCTGGCCTCATATGACAATGGGAACAATGATTCTCGTCTGCGATGCCGTTGTGGTTATAACTGCTGCTATTGTCTTCAGGAGCGTTGACAGTGCGATGTATGCGGCTATACTTATTTTTGCAAGCTCTGAGGTTATGGACCATATTCTCTATGGTACGGGAAGCGGTAAAATGCTTTATATCTTCACTAAGAAGGGTGACGAGATAGCGAGAATGATAACCGAAACCTGTAAGAGAGGTGCAACGATAATCGAAGGTAAAGGCGGTTACACAGGCGACTCAAATGAACTTGTCATCTGTGCGGCAAGGAGCCACGAAATACCGAGAATACGTAAAAAAGTAAAAGAATTTGACCCCGATTCATTTGTTGTTTTGACAGAAGCAAATGAAATTCTCGGCAAAGGCTTTACGCCGCCGGCGGCAGGGGATTGATAGTAAGCTGTGAGGAGTATTTATGAAAAACAGGAAGATAATGGTTTTTGCTGTTATTGCTCTAATTATTATTGCCTTAGGTGTTTCTGCAAATGTTTTTGGTTTTTCTTTTTCGACAAGATATTACGATACAATTATCGAGGCGTATAATGTTGAAAACGATGATTACATTATAAATGAAGAAATCACACTAGTTAAAAAAGATAATGTTGCAGTAGCTTTATGCAAAACAACAACCGAAGAATATATTATCACTCCTTTCAAAATTAAAAATAGTCAGTATTTTTCTTTATCAGATGTTGATACGTTAAGTGGTTTAGAAGAAATTGATGGAGATATCGGAGAGTCTTTTTGTCGGATTGACGGCAAAAAAGTATACTATAATTTAATTGAAACAGAGAATGTCGAAAATTACAAAAAGCAATATCAGAACATTTCTTTTAGTGATCAGATAAATGCAAATGACGGCAAAACTGTAACATTAGTATTATATTACAAGTAAAAAATCAGGCTGTAATGGAACAGCCTGATTTTTTCTATATAAACCATCTCGAAAGAGGGTATGATACAGTTATTTTTTCTTTTTTCAAGTGTTGCTTGAGTTGCTTACAATAAATGATTTATTGTTTTTTATATTTTAATACGTTATTATACATACAGGCCGGTCAACAAAGCTAATCAGAGGTGATAAGAACAATGACTATTTATTTAGGTGAAAACATAAAAAGATTAAGGTTAGAAAAAGGACTTACACAAGAAACTCTTTCAGAGTTTTTAGGTGTTACTTCTCAAAGCGTCAGTAATTGGGAACGCGGAGAAAGTTATCCCGATATTACAATTCTTCCTGAAATTGCAGGCTTTTTCAAGGTAAGTGTTGATGATCTTCTGGGGATTAACAGAGCCGAAGACGAGGCAGAAATAATCAGAGAACTTGAAGCTTATGATAATCTCAGAGACGAAAAATTAAAGCTGGAAATAATAAATAAACTTAAAGAAAAGTTTCCTAATGATTTTCGTGTCCTTTTGAGATATATGACTTGCCTTGTTCATTTCAAAGAAAACACCCCCGAAAATGTCGCAAAAATAATTGCAATATATGAAAACATCAAACAGAACTGCAACAATGATAAAATACGCATTTCAGCTAAAAGGCATATTGTAGAGCTCTATAAAGGGCTTTCACAGAAAGAAGGTAGCGGTATAACCTTTGAGGACTGTGAAAAAATTATAAAAGAAATGCCGAGGATGAGAGACGGACAGGAAATGTTCTGCTTTTATTACCCCGAAAATTATCCGAACGGTGACGAGATAATAATGAACACACTTGAAGAACAGTTTTTACTGCTCAATACAGTGTATTCTCATTATTTTCATTACAACGGTTTTTTCTATGACAGAAACTTCTCTGATGAATGGGTGCTTTCCGCTTTCAAAACAGAACTCGACTTTTTGAATTTTGTGTATGATGACGGTCATTACGGAAAAATGTGGCGAACAGTAATTTATAATTACGGACATTTAGGCGTACGATATTTCAAACTTGGTGATACAGTTAATGCATTGAAAAACTTCAGAAAAATGTGTGACCTTGCTATCGAGTTTGATAATATGGACAGAATAACAACCATGCACTCAGTAATGTTTGAAGGAAATAAATTTGATAAGCATACTTTGGGTACTACTTATGTTGCCAAAACACAGATAAAAGAGCTTTTGACAGAAAAATATCCGTTGACAGAAGATTTTAAAAATATGATTGAGTTCAAAAATATTATTGCTTTACTTGAATAATGCCATTGAAACGAAAACAAGTCACTCTGAAAAAGAGTGACTTGTTTTTTATATAGCTAAGGAATATTTTTTTAAAATCAATCCCACTCGCAACCTGTAACGGTATCCATATCAATTCCCTTGGTATCGTGTGTTTTAAGCAGAAGTGCAAAGAATGCGCCGATAAAACCGGGGACGAGGAGGGCGAGTGAAACCACTCCGATAATCTCGTTTCCGAGACCCGTTATAAACGGTACACCGATTCCTACAATGTAGGATATCGCAAAGCCGACAGCCGTGACAAGAAACTGCGCAGACATTGTTGATGAACGAAGGTTTGTCGGTGATGATTCGCCGATCATCATGATAAGAACGTCATTTGTTGAATAGTAGCTGCCGATGCTTGCACCGCAAAGGAAACCTACGAGATACGGATTCCAACCGAGTGTTGAACCGACTGTGAACGTAAAGAATGCAATAAGGCAGTTGACAGCGGTAACGATTGCGGCTGATTTTCTTCCCTTGATATCGGAAATGAATCCCATTATAACCTGAGAAACTGCGCATCCTACGGGGAACATAAACAAAGCTGTAGTTATATCGCCGATGCTGACAGCCTGATATGCCGCTTCAATTGTTTCAAACAGCCCTGCTTTGACGTGATGCTGAGCATATCCGTAAGTCATAATTATCTGATAGTTAACCGTTCCGATGAAACCGACGTTGACGATTGAAGATGTTATGTAAAGCCAACGGAGCTGTTTGTGTTTCATCGCGAATTTCAAAGCGGGGATGAGTCCTCCCTGTGCGTTCTGTGCATCTTTGAGCTTCTTTTCAGCTTCTCTTTCCTCGTCTGTCATTCTGAGGTAGCGAAGTCTTGATTCGATGAAGGAATCCGTCTCACGCGCGGTCAAAAGTGCGATGAAGCTTGTTACAAGACCGACAAGTGCAGGGATAAGGTAAACCATTCTCCACTCTGAAGCATTGTGCATAAGCAACCTTCTGAGCACGGGTACGAGCATAACGGACATATTTGCAATGAATTTGATTGAAGAATAAACTTTGCCTCGGTGATCTGTAGGTGAGGATTCCATTATGTAAACAACGTGCATATCGTGTGGAATAAAAAACTGCACCATACACGCACCGAAAAAGTACAGAAAGAGATTGTCGGACAGGAAAATTACAAGCAGTGCAAAGCTCATTCCGAAAGTGTTGATAACAAGAAACTTTTTTCTTCCCCAACGGTCGGCAAGTGGACGGTACAAAAGCCCTATTGCCTGAAACGGAACAATCAGTATAGAGAGAATATCAAGGAATGTTCCTGATCTTTTGCCGAAAGAAGCGAGAAGGTCGTTCGCAATTTCTGTTTTCATCAGAGTACCTATCTGAGAGGCGATTTCATCGGTAGCGTATATCAGCGTGATTATGAATACGAGATAAGCGAAATAATATCTGCCTTTTGGTTTTGCTTTTTCTTTTTCCCATTTCAGAATTTCTTTGTCTCGCTTTTTCTGCAGTTTTAAAAGCTGTTCTTGTGTGTATACTTTCTTTCTCATATGTATACCCCTTTAAAGCAATATTCTCTTTATATCATCAAGGAAGTTTTTGGGATCGATGCTGTCGAGTCTGTGAGCATCAGTTCCGAGGGTAAAAACAGCACCGATTTCCTTGCCGATATTAAACATACGTCTTGCTAATGGTGCATCTGCCATAACTGCAACTGTGTTAATCTCAAATGCACATTCGCTGTTGTAAGCTTCGGTAAGAATATCGCCGATTTCATTGTCTGACCAACAGCTGCCGACAGCTTCGTCGCTCCATCCTGTGCTTTTTGTAAGGTATTTGCCGTTAAGCGGGTGAGCGATTGTGTCTGCAGCTTTATCTTTAAAAAGATTTCTCAGCATGACTTTTGTCAGCTCTTTGTAGTTTTCTGGTGTTTTTTCGGCAGGCTGTTCCCAACCTGTAACATGGAAATGATTCTGTGCATAAAGACGGTACTCGGTATCAAGCTCAATTCCTTTGAGTGTGTATGTATCGCTTGCGTAGCACGAAAATTCTCCGCCGATAAGAACTTTTATGTCGGGATTGAGTTCATCTCTCAGTATTCTTAAATTGTTGCAGCTTTCAATGAATTCAGGCAGATCCTCGGGCTCGTAGATATGGTCGCAAAGGGCAATCATTTGAAGTCCTGCTTTTTGAGCTGTTGAAACGATATTCTGAAAGCTCATTTCATCCTTGGCACAGCCGGAAAAATTGGTGTGAATGTGCAGATTAAATCGTGCAAGTTCATCTAAATCATATATTCCCTGAGTTAAAAACATAACATCAACTCCTTTGTAATTAACATATTAATTGTAACAATTTTGCTTTGGTTTGTCAATTTGACTTTGACATTGAAATGTCGTGATGTTATACTGATTAAAAATCTGTATTTACGAAAACAGGTGATTTAATGAATAAAAAGATTGCAATTGTAACGGGTGCTAATTCAGGCATAGGCCGCTGTACGGCAAAAGCACTGACTGATGCCGGTTGTACGGTTTATGACTTCAGCAGACGCGATATTTCTGTTGAAAAGATTAACCATATTCGGGTTGACGTCACGGATGAAAATAATGTTATTAATGCTGTAAAAGAAGTGTATGAAAAAGAGGGCGGAATCGACATTGTTATAAACTGTGCAGGATTCGGAATATCGGGTGCAGTTGAATTTACGACTCTTGAAGATGCAAAATCGCAGTTCGATGTTAACTTTTTCGGAATGGTAAATGTTAATAGAGCAGTTATACCGTATATGAGGGAAAACGGAGGAGGGCGGATTGTGAATATCAGCTCCGTTGCCGCGGTTGCACATATTCCTTTTCAGACATATTATTCTGCATCCAAGGCAGCAATTGAATCCTATACCTGTGCACTTTCAAATGAGCTTAAGCCTTTTAAAATCAGCGTTGTTGCAATTCAGCCGGGTGATATCTGTACAGAATTCACTCAGGCCCGAAAAAAGACTTTTGCGGGTGATGATGTTTATAACGGAAGAATATCAAAGAGTGTTGCAGGTATGGAGCGTGACGAGCAAAAGGGTATGAAACCCGAGGTCGCAGGTAATTATATTGCAAAAATTGCTCTTAAATCAAAAGTGAAACCGATATATGCAATAGGTGCAAGCTACAAGCTTGTCTGTATACTCTGCAAAATGTTTCCGTGCCGATTCAAAAACTTTGTTATCGGTCAGCTGTACGCTAAATAAATATTGATTATTCTGAATAATATGGTATAATATTATCAGTTTTTAAAGAAAGGACTTTAAACTATGCCTAAGTATCTTATTGTTAACGCAGATGATTACGGAATGTGTAATGCTGCTAACGAAGCTGTTAATGAACTTTTTGAAGGTGGTTGGCTTAAGTCAGCTACTGTTATGATACCTTGTCCGGCTGCTAAAGCTGCTGTTGATTTTTCAAATGCTCATCCGGAGCACGCAATCGGTGTTCATCTTACAATGACAAGTGAGTGGGGCAAGTACCGTTGGAAACCGCTTACAAGAGGTAAGACTCTTATGGACGAAGCAGGTTTTATGTGGCACGAGAGTGATCAGGTTGAGAAGAATGCTTCTTATGAGGATCTTGAAGCTGAAATCCGTGCACAGATTGACCTTGCACACAGCTGGGGAATGAAGCCTTCACATACTGACAACCATATGGGTTCACTTTACGGTCACTATACAGGCAGACTCGGTCTTTCTAAAATGACTCTTCGTGTCTGCGGTGAATACGGCTATGCTTACCGTCTTTACACAAAGCACGATAAGAGAATCTGCCCGAAGGGTACACCGTATCCCCTCTATGCAGCTGTTACTCTTCTTTCAAAGCGTTGGGGTAAGAAATACGATGTTGTTATTCCTGATTATCTTCTTTTCCCTGACTGGAATGATGATATGCGCGTAAGCTATGAGGTTTACCGTGATACAATTCTTAAAATCTGGACAAACATTCCTGAAGACGGTGTAACAGAAACGTTCGTACATCCATCAGTAGAGTGTGATGAACTCAAAGGCATCACATCAAGATGGCAGGACAGAGTCTGGGAATACGAGCTTATGAAAGACCCGTATGTTCACGAGTATCTTAAAAAGCACGATGTTGAACTCATCAGCTACCGTGAACTCATAAAGATGAAGGGCGGCAAGCTTAAGGGATAATTGAATACATAATTAACGACGGCAGATTCTGCCGTCGTTTTTTGCTACCAATTCGGGTTTGTCGGAGTGTTTGAATTTTGCAGAATCCAATACCTCCATCTGACGAGGGAGGTGGATTTTGCGAAGCAAAAGACGGAGGGAGAGATAGCACGAGTTTTTACTACCCCTCAGTCTTGCCTGCGGCAAGCCAGCTCCCCTGACAAGTGGAGCTACGCCCTTTTTTAGCTTGAAAGATTAGAAGAGCTCGACAAACCCGAATTTGTCAGGATGTTAAAACCCTTCTTGTAGGGCGTGACGCTCGTCGACACGCTGTTAAATATAGCAGATATCGGCACGTCGTAAACGTCGTGCCCTACTAAATAGATTCAGGCGTGTCCGTAGGGGAACATATTATGTTTCCGAAAAATCGCATAAAATTCGCGATCAGATGATATCTCACCCTACGGTGTTGATTTTAAAACATCCCTACAAACCTGAATTTGTTTAATTAACCCTCAAATATTAATAATTTTGTCGATTTTTTCGATAGTTTTGCATTTCCATTGACAAGTTATACTCATTTTGTAATAATGAAAATGTATAATTGTATTCAGTCATAGGAGAGTACGTACAATGAAAATTGCAATTTGTGATGATGAATCAAGAGTAATAGAAGAAGTGGAAAAGGCTTTGAACTATTATTTCGGAATAAAGTCCATAGACGCAGAGATTTTCAGTTTTGAAAACGGTGAAGATTTACTGCACAGCAATATCAGTTTCGACATGGCTTTTCTTGATGTTGAAATGCCGTCCGTCAGCGGTGTTGAGGTCGGTAAAAAGCTAAAGCGGAAATTCAGCAATATTATAATCTTTATGATTACAGCATACTCTGAATATCTTGACGATGCATTCGAGCTCGGTGCTTACAGATTTCTGCAAAAGCCGTTGGACGTTACCCGACTGTACCGTTCATTGGATGCGGCGTTGCTTTCGATTTCAGGCAGGGATATCAAAATAATCTGCCCGAACAATGACTCCGTAATGGTTTCAACTCAGTCAATAATCTTCTGCGAGACATACAAAAGAAAATCTAAAATCGTAACAACAAAAGGTCAGTATATATCAAATGAATCTCTTGCATACTGGAAAGGTAAGTTGGATGAATTGAATTTTTGCTCACCGCACGCAAGCTATATAATAAATTTCAATTTTGTCGAGAGCTTTAACCGTTCATCGCTTACATTGGCTCACGAAGACCAAAAGTATATTATTTCAATTGCACCGAGCAAACAGTCAGAATTCCGCAAGAAAATGTTTTCGTTTGCAGAAAGAGGGGTGTGAAATGAGTAAATTAGGACTCTCCGCAACAATGTTTTTGGTTTATGCTTTAGGGACATATATTTTGTTCTGGTATGGTTACCGACTATTTCCCTACAGAAAAAACTTTGCAACATCTATAAGCATCTGCTTTGGTGCAAATGTTATACTTTGGCTGCTTTTCAGCATTTTTCTTAATGAAGTTACAAACATCGTCGCAACACTCATTCTCTATGGTTTAGTTCTTTATTTCGCTTTCAGATGCGATAAAAAGCTTGCCGTTTTCCATTCTTTGGTGCTGGTTACTTTAATGGCAAGTGCAGAATATATTATAATTTTCTTGGTTTCCTATATTCTCAATCTGGAGATAACGCATTTTAAAAACGATTTCGTGATATTAGTTGAAGAAGCCTTCGCCTCAAAATTTTTATATTTCATTCTGTTGACGATAATCACATCATTTTCAAAAAAGCAAATGGAAAAGGGTGGCACAAAATCTTCGCTATATTTAACAATACTTCCTGCAACAACCTTTTTTATCACGGTTGCTTTGCGAGTACAAAGCCAATATTTTCAATCAAATGTTCTTTCAACAACCGTTTGTATAATTGCTGAAGTTCTTATGTTTGTTGCAAACATCGTTGTTTTCAGCGTTCATGAAAGAACGATTGACAATCAGAAGAAACTGCACGATATGGAAATGGTTGAGCAGAAGCAGACAATCAACCTTGAATACCTTGATATTCTCGAAAAGAAAGACGAGGAGACAAGAATCTTTATTCACGACATCCGTAATAATCTTATCAACATAAGCAATCTGACCACAGAAGAAAATGTCAAGCAGTATATTCAGGACATCTACGATAAATCGAACGAAGTGTCAATCAAGGCTAAAACAAAGAACCGTGTGCTTGATGTCATAATCAATAAGTACGCTCTGCTGTGCAAAGATAAAAACATCCGTTTCACAACAGTTGCCCCTAACGAAAACCTTTCGTTTATCAGCGATTATGATTTATCAGCCATTCTCGATAACATTTTAAGAAATGCAATCGAGAGAGCCGAAAAGGAATCTGACCCGTACATCGAGCTTACATTGGATTGCGACAACAAGTTCCATAAGATTATTCTTAAAAACAGTTGTTCAAGCGAACCGGTTGCGGATAAGGATACTTTGATTACAACCAAGGAAAACAAGAAGTCCCACGGTTACGGAATGCGAAGTGTAGCCAAAGCATTGAAGAATTATAACGGTGAATTTGAGTGGATGTTTGAAAATAATGAGTTCAAAATAGTGATTTTAATACCCACCAAGACAAGCAATCTCAGTTGATTGCTTGTCTTTTTTGTGTCAGCAAATTCGGGTTTAATAAACAGATTTATTTTGTTTGTCGTAGGGACGGGCGTCCTCGACCGTCCGCTAATACGACAGAATCTTCTTGCCTTTTTCGTATCATCAAGTTCGCTTTGTTGATGGTGTTGAATAAGGTGAATATCGGAACAACAAAAACCTCCATCTGATGAGGGAGGTGGATTTTGCGAAGCAAAAGACGGAGGGAGAGATAGCACGAGCTTTTACTACCCCTCAGTCTTGCCTGCGGCAAGCCAGCTCCCCTGAAAAGTGGAGCTACGCCCTTTTTTAGCTTGAAAGATTAGAAGAGCTCGACAAACCCGAATTTATCAGGATGTTAAAACCCTACGAACCACGATTCGGATGACTTCGTAGGGGAACATAATATGTTCCCGTTAAGATTTGCACAAAATCCGCGGGCAGATAATATCTGCCTCTACGATCTTGATTTTTATTCTGCTATACAACCCCGAATTTATTTAATTGAACCCGAAAGATTAATATTTTTGTCGCTTTTTTCGATAGTTTTGCTTCACACCTTTCTTTTTAGATAGTTATTTCGTAACATAGCAACTGATATATGGTAATTGGTTTGTTGCACATTCAATTTTATTTATTAGGCACAGTTATGGGAGGCGTTTTATGAAACGATTAAGCAAAAAAGAACAACTCATTTTGGTAGTTTTTTCTGTAGTCTTATTTGGCGGTAGAATCCTTTTATGGGCAAGTGCTTTTACTTCAAATCAGAGGTTAATAATAATATCTTTTGTTATGAGATGTTTGTTTTATTTAATTTACATATTAGTAGTTGCTAAAGAGTCTAAAATCTTTGCCGTTTTATTATTTGCCTTCTTTATTATAGAACTTTTTGTATGGTATCCATTGTTCTTATAAATGCTATAAACAAACTAAGTTGTTGAGATATTCAATTGTGCATATATCAGACACCCTTGCATAAAGGGGGGCTACGTTCTGTTTTAAAACTGTAAAAAGACCTCCACAACTACGATTTTATTTACTTGAACCTGAAATATTAATAATTTTGTCGCTTTTTTCTATAGTTTTGCATTTGACCTTACTTTTTCTTATTCTGTGCTTTATAATTCTTTCAAGGGAAATTTTTATAAAACCAATCTCAAATGCTTATGATTGAAAAAAGAGGTGGTTTGACGTAATAAAAATACAATCAAACTATTTTAAAATCAGAAAGGAAAAATTATTATGAAAATTATGTTAAAGAAAATTTTGTCACTTGTTTTATGTGTAGTTTTAGCTTTTGCGATGTGTACAACAGCTTTTGCGGTTCCCGAAGAGCCGTTCCCTGAGGATTATTGCGAAATTAAGGGTGAACTGTTGACAGTAATTGGTTTTAGCCGTAATGACAAAATAGAGTTGTATGCTGAATACTACTCAAACACCGATGCAAATGCACATCTTGTCTGGACGATTGAAGGTGAAAGCAAATTTATACGTTCGGAAGATGATAAAATGTCAACCAAAGACCATGTTGCTGTGCGTTTCAAGGGTGAATCTGTTGTCAGACTGCAACTTGTTTCTACAAGCGGTGAGGTGCTTGCCGAGGACGAGGTTACTCTCAAGGAATATGTAGATAATACATCATTTTGGGAGGATCTTCCGGCAAATATTATGATGTCAATTATGGTTATTATCGGTGTAATCGGCGGAACTATCATGCCGCTGTTCAGTTGGATGTGGAACTAATGTTTTTTAGGGAATGTTAAACACATAGGAAAAGATGTAAAACTAACGGCAGGATACAAAGATGACACTTCTCTATGTTAGTTGAAAACTGAAACTTCATTGGGTAACCTTTGTCACAGACAATGTATTAAACCCGTGGTAAGAATTTTCTTACCACGGGTTAGTGCTTAATATTTAAAATTATTTCTGCTTATATCCGTCAAGGAATTCGCCCATTCTTCTCATTGCTGCGCGAAGCTCTTCAGCCTCAGGAAGCATAACGATACGGAAATGATCGGGTTCCTTCCAGTCGAAACCACTGCCGGGGATAAGAAGGATATTTGTAGCGTGGAGAAGATCCCATGCAAACTTCTTATCGTCTGTGATGTTGAACTTCTTAACATCAAGCTTCGGGAAGAGGTAGAAAGCAGCACTGTTCTTTACGAATGAGATACCGTCAATCTTTTCAAGCTCTGAACAGGTAGCCTCTCTCTGTTCGTAAATACGTCCGCCGGGAACGATCATTGAACGAGGAGTTTCCATATCAGCCATAGCTGCAGGGATAACAAGCTGGGGGAGTGTATTTGCACAAAGACGAAGTGATGTCATCTGAATGATACCCTTACGGTATTCTGCAGTAAGCTCACGCGGACCACTAAGAACCATCCAACCGCAACGGAAACCGCAGACAAGATGTGACTTTGAAAGTCCGTTCATTGTAACAACGGGGATGTCGGGAGCGAGCGAAGCTGTTGAAATATGTTCAAGGTCATCCATAACGAGTCTGTCGTAAATTTCATCCGAGAAGATGATAAGGCCGTTTTCTCTTGCAATCTGAACGATTTCAAGAAGAATCTCTTTCGGATAAAGAGCACCTGTCGGATTGTTGGGGTTAATGATTACGATAGCCTTTGTTTTTGATGTAACCTTTGAACGGATGTCAGCGATATTAGGATACCAGTTGCTCTTCTCGTCACATGTATAGAAAACGGGGTTACCGCTTGCAAGGTAGACTGAGTTGCCCCAAAGAGAATAGCTGGGTGAGGGGACAAGAACTTCGTCACCGTCATTAAGAAGAGGCATAAGAGCAAAGTTAACAACTTCACTTACACCGTTACCGATGAATACATCGTCAGGAACGATACCTTCGATACCCTTTGTCTTTTCGTATTCGCAGATAGCTTCACGTGCATCGGGCATGCCCTTGAAATCGCAGTAAGCAACACCTTTCTGCTCGTTACCCTTGAGAGCATCCTCAAGGCTCTTGGGAAGCTTGAAACCGAATGTTGCAGGGTTACCTGTATTAAGTCTTAAAACATCGATTCCTCTTGCTCTCATATCCATTGCTTCAACAAACAAAGGACCTCTGATATCTGAGTGAACGTTCTTCATTCTGTCAGCTGTTTTGATAATATCCATAACTTATTCCTCCGTTTCGGAAATTTACAATAGAATTATATACTTCAATGGTTTAAATTGCAATAGTAAATGAAGGTTAATTTAATTATTATTTTGCTTTTTTGCCACAAGTGTGATTACATCGGTTGATAATGAAACTGTTTTATCTAATCTTGGTATATCGTATTGCTGTTTGATTTTAGTTTCTTTAAGCTTAATGAAATTGTTAAATGTGTCATTTAAAATATTTGTGAGTTTATCAGAAGTAAGATTTACTTCAAAATGAGGTTGTAAAAGTTCGCCGTTATTTTTATTGGTTTCTGTAACATTAGAATTGATTATAAGGCAAACAATACCTTCAGGTTTTAGTCCGTTTTTGATTTCGTTAAGCTTTTCTGTAAAAGCAGATTCTGAACAAACGTGTTCCAATGCGGAAACTGCAATAATTAAGTCATATGAACAAGGTTTAATATCGAAATCTTCAATTGTTGAAACAATACCGTTGATATTATCCTTGACTTTGTGAAGTTCGGCATTTTGATAAAGTTTTTCGATTGCCAAATCCAAAATATCCACACAGTCAATATTACAGTTATTAATAAAAGTTTCTGCTATTGGTATGCAGTTTCTTCCTATTCCGCATCCCAAATCCAGAATGTTTATATATTCTTTTTCGGTTAACAACGGTAGGATATCCAATACTGTTTTAACAGGTTTCTGCAACCAACTTCCTTCTTTAAAAAGCTCGGTGCTTGAATATATTTCTTCATGTGATTGTTTCTCTGCTGCTCTTATTTCTGAAAGTCTTTCCTTGGTCATAGTTTTATATCTCTCCGAAATGCTCAAGCATATATTTTTTCACTTCTTCAAGCTTACTCTTTTTCCATTCACCCTTATCAGCTTCTTCGGCAAGAGGGCAGATTAAAAAGAAATCAAGCGTTTCCCCCGGTACACGTCCTGTACGAAGCGGTTCTCTGAAGTGTTCAGTCCATTCCTCTTCGGTTGCATCTTTAAATCGTGCAGGATTAAGATAAGTCATCTGTCTTTTTGTTGCAGCAACAAGGACTTTAGCGGAAAGGGGAGCAAGAAGCTTATATTCATCCTCCTGAACGTCAACAAAAATCCTAGGAAGCTCGGATTTGATGATATGCTCGGGGCCACGTTCGATTTCCAGACCCATAGGCTCCCAGGTGAACTCATCTTCAGTAAAGTTGATTTTAACAAGAAGTCCAAGCTCAGTGTTGAACTGTGAACGCTGATAATCTGTATCAAAAATGAAGTTGCCGAGTGAATAGAAGATAATCTTGTCACCAACAGTTTCGTAATTCATCGGAACGTGCGGATGATGTGAAACTACGATATCTGCGCCCATTTCGAGGTATTTATGATATCTTTCTCTTGTATACGGAGAGGGCAGAGGAGTGAATTCTTCGCCTGCGTGGGCAACAACAACACACCAACGACATTTTGATTTTATTTCATCGATTGTTTCCTGAATTGCGTCAAGGTCGCTCCAACTGTAACAACCGGGTTTGTCAATGTCAGCCTTTCTGCATGCACGCTGATAACCCACACCGAACATTCCGATTCCGCCTGCTTCGTCAAGAATAACAGGCTTTCTCGCTTCGTCGATGTTCATTCCTGCGCCGATTGTTTGCACGTTGTTTTCTTTTGCGATTTCGAGAGTTTTGCTGATACCGTATTCCTTTGCGTCCATAATGTGGTTATTGCAGATGTTCCATATGTCAGCGTGCATATTATTAAGCACTTTTACAGCAGCAGGGTCAATTGTATGAAGAAGCTGCTGAACACCGTCTTTGGTTGTGTTCTGCTCAACGGGTGCAACGGGTCCCTCGACATTCGCTATAACATGATCTGCACTGTGAAGAAACTCCAATATTTCCCTGGAAATAAGCTCGTCATCTTCCCATTTTTTATACATATATCTGTCAAAGCCGATATCGCCTGTAAAAACCAATGAAGTTTTATTTTTCATAGATTAACCTCACGAATCAAGAGTTTTAGTGATTGCTTTTTGAAGCTCTTCTTTTATAAGCTGATGACCTGCAGCAGAAGGGTGAATTCCGTCAACGCTCCAGTAGCGGTGGTTACCGTCAGCTGCAGCCGCGTCGAATTTATCCTGAAGAGGAATGAAGTAGAGGTTGAATTTTTTTGCAATGTTTGCCGAAGCTTTTGCCATTTTATGAACTTCACAACTGAACTCATCCCATCTTGCTTCGGTATGAATTCCTTTCATAATGAACGGTTCTAAAATAAAAATCTTTATTTCGGGCAATGCTTCTGTTACTTCTTCAATCAGCATCGAATAAATCTTTTCAAATTTCTCGGGAGTTACTCCGCAGTTCTGAGTCAACTCGTGCGAAACATCGTTAACTCCGATAAGAATAGACATCATATCCGGTTTAAGATTTATAATGTCTTCTTTTATGCGGACATAAACATCGGTTATCCTGTCACCGCTGTTTCCGCGGTTAATGAAACGAAATTCATCTTTTTTATTTTTAAGTAAGTCAGAAGCGAGCAAAAAGGCATAGCCACAGCCAAGGCTGTCATCATTGTCGTCATCTCTGTTTGCATCGGTAATCGAGTCACCCTGAAAAAGAAAAGTTTTCATAAACTACCTCTTGAGAATTTTTTAATTAATTTTATCATACTCTGTGTTCTTTTTCAATCTTAAATACAGCGATTTACAAATACTCAGGTGAATGATATAATATGTGCATCAAAAACACATCGGAGTTGATATTATGCAGGGGCTTGTAAAATTTATATACACAATCATCACAACAGTTTCAGTTTTTCTTGCGTCGGTTTTTGTCCCGGCTGAAATAAAGCTAATGACGGAAAACTTTTATTTTACATCTCTTCAGTATCCCGAAGAAGCTGTTATTTCGCTTGAAGAGGCAGGTCTTACACCTAATGAATTTACATACCGTGCCGATGCTGAGCATGAGGAATATGTACAGTCAGGCGGATATGATGATATCGGAGGTGTTTTTATTTCTCCGTATTTTACGGCAAACATAGGCGAAACCGATGTTCCGGTTTATGCTTCTATGGTGTTTAACCGTTCTGAAAATACAGGTGCAATACATTCCTTTTCCGAGGTTTATGTTGACATAGACAGCGATTTTTCGTTCAATATTGTGCTTGAAAGCGATACGGTAAAGCTCAGAAATGCTATCGTTCTGCCTGAAAAGCTTGGGGTTAAAGCTGAGTGTAAGAAAGGCGTTGTAACTGCATCGATATCTGAAACGGGAATTTATACATTCCTTTTCAACGGTGCAAAGCAACATTACGGCTATACTCTTTTTGTCCGTGAAAAGGTCGATGAGGAAGCGGAAATCAGAGAATATATCGAGAAATACGGCGAAGAGAATGTAATCGTAGTTGAAAAAGGTGTTCATAATCTTGATTATTTCAATATGGTAGGTAAGGAGAATCAGGTTATCTATCTCAAAGAGGGTGCATATGTCACTGCAAATCATCATTATGATATAACATGCCTTGAAGATGAGCAGAAATATGTCGAAGAGGGTGCTTCCACAGATAATGCGATCGGTCTTACAAGATATCCGTTTATAAACTTCTATAACTGCAAAAATATTACTCTCACAGGTCGTGGAGTTATCGATATGACAAGACTTGACAGAAGAGAACGCAGGGGAGTTGTTTTTACTGATTGTGAGGATATAAGTATCAGTGATATCAAGATTATCAATGCTCCTGAATGGTCTTTGATAAATTACTGTTGCCGTAATGTTAATATTGAAAATGTTGATATTCTCGGATACAGAGGAAATTGCGATGCCTTCGCAATATGTAATTCCGAAAATGTGCTTGTTGATAATTGTTTTGCACGAACAGCTGATGACGAGTTCGAGGTAAAGGCTCTCGGCGGAAAAATGGGTACTAAAAATGTAACATTTCAGAATTGTGTTGCCTGGGGCGGATATGCCCGTTGCTTCGGTGTTACGGGAGAAGTGTGCAAAAGCATCTCTGATATAACATTCCGCGACTGTGCTGTTATTTACCGTGACGGTATCTGGGACAATGACCGCATAGGCTCGCTCGTTGTTGTTGCTGAGCAATGTGAAGGAAGCATTGACGGAATAACGTTTGAGAATATCGAAGTTTTCCGTGATGAGGGCAGAGCAATTCTTGTTAAAGTTTATGATGAAGAAAAAGAAAACTTTAAAATTGAGAATGTGCAATTCAGAAATATTTCCTATACATCGTATATGCCGTCAAAAATCGACGGTAACGGAAGCGGAACCAATACCGTGAATGTTGATTTGGAAAACGTTACTGCTAACGGAAAGCTTGTTAAAAGAAAAGGTCTTCGGTTCGAGATAGGCAAAAATTGTGCGGTTGAATTTTAATTATTGACATTGATTTTAATAAGAATTATAATACAGAAAAAGAAAAAAGAGGGTTAAGCAATGAAAAAGTTATTATGTTTTGTTTTAACAGCTGTTCTTCTTGCAACATCGGTTGTGCCGACCTTTGCAATGAGTGAAACTTCATGGGATTCTGTCTGGTCATCAGCTGATGCTGAAGCAGGCCTTATTATGTTTGTCGGTTCTGATGAATCGGAACGTAATTTTACCTGGTATACGGAAGAACAGAACACGCCGAGTGTTGTGGTAAGTACAAACGGTATGCTCACTGATTCTGAAAAGTTCGAAGGCACTTCTGTTAAGGCTACAGAAGGTGACTTTGCAAATCACGTTACCGTTACGGAGCTTGAAGAAGATACGGTTTACTACTACAAATGTATCAGCGGTGATTATGAATCCGATGTCTATTCTTTCAAAACAGCTTCTGACGATGAATTCAAGGCTGTTTATATGACTGATATTCATATCACACAGAACAGCGAGGAAAATCCTTACTCTTTGAAGAATACATCATACAATCTCAACAATGCTCTTGAGGATGCACTTTCAAAGGAAAGCGATATTTCGCTCCTTCTTTCAACGGGTGACCAGGCTTCTGACGGTCTTGAGTGCGAATATAAAGCTTTTGCTGCTTCACCGCTTCTTAAGTCAATTTCAGTGGCAACAACAATCGGTAATCACGACCTTAAGGGTGCGGAATACAAGACATTTTCAAACCTTCCGAATGAATATGAAAAGGCGGCTGTTTCTTCATATATCGGTGATGACTATTGGTTTGTAAAGGGTGATGTTCTTTTCCTTGTTGTGGATTCAAATAACGCTTCAGGTGCAGACCACTATAAGTTTGTTAAGAAGGCAGTTGAATCTAACCCCGACGTAAAGTGGAAGGTTATGATGGCACATCACGACCTTTACAGCGGAAGAATTCCTCACCGCGAAAGTGAGAACGAGCTTTTGAGATTGATATGGGCTCCGATTGTTGATGCGTTCGGAATTGACCTTGTTCTTCTCGGACACAGCCATTATTATACAGTTTCCAATGTTCTTCGTAACAACAAAATCGTCGCACCGCTTGAAAGCGAAATGGTTGATCCGAACGGAACAATTTATATGGTTTCGTGTTCAATCAACAGACCGCGCGGTGACGATGAAATCGGTCTTAACGAAGAAATCGGTTTTGATTATCTTACAGAGGAGCCAACCTACAATATTCTTATCTGCAGTGAAGATTCAATCACAGTTGAGTCTTATGAGGTAGGGGATGAAGAACCGTTCTATTCATATACACTCGTAAAGACAACTGATGATGGCGGTCATGAGTATAACAGCAATATCTTTAAAAACATTTTCAATGCTATTGTAAGATTTATCAGCAAGATTGTTGCTTTCTTCAGCAACTTCGGCAGATTATATGATCTCAGAGAAGACGGATTTGATGTTAAAATCATTGACGGTCTTCTGGGCAGATAATATTTGGGGTTACTAAGGTTAATTTGAATTTTAACCCGATAAAATTAACACACCGAATTCGACAAGAGTTCGGTGTGTTTTTGCTTAAAATATATGTTATTGATTAGTATGTTGATAAAGTTTTTTTGAGTGTGGAGTTTATAATAAGAAAATTCTCAAATACCAAAGGTACTTGAGAGTTTTTGTGCAAGTGTTCATAAATAAAGCTATAACTTCGTTTGAAATTTATAATCAGATGTTTATTGCGCTAAAGTGAATTTGATTTCTTCACCATTTATGTTAAATTTTACAATCACTTTTTCGCGTTCAGCTTCTAATTGATATGGTACTTCGATGCAAAACCTGACGTACCTTGTTTTATTAGAGCTTAAAGGTTCGAAAGTTGATAATGTTTTATATTCCCAATCACCGTTCTTTATATCATCAGTAATACCACAACCTGAGTGATATCCTTTTCCACGGTTCCAAGCTTCTCCATTTGCAAAATCAAATATGTAACCGTCGTTATAATCGACAATGAAAGTATAATTAAATGTCTCGTTAGTTTTTGAATTTCCTATATAATTTATTGTTCCTGAAAAATACATCATAACTTTATCTTCAGAAGCTTCGTAAGGTGTTTTTCCTGAAATTAGCCCTTCAGGAGTTAAATAATTCTCATCGGGCCAATTTGCTAATTTTTCGGCAAATCCTTCGAAAACAGGAGTAAATTCAAATTTACCCTCATTTACAGTAACGGTATCGCCGAATTGATAGATAGTGTTATCTGTTTTAGTGGTTGATTCACTATGATTGTCGTCAAGTTCTTGATTTTGAGTTTTTTTACCACAGGCTACACAAGTAAAACAAAGAACTACAACTAAAAGTAATGCAATAATTTTTTTCATTCAGAACCTTCTTTCAATATTTTTGCTAAAGTTTATGAACACCGCACCTGAAAATGCCAAACGCACTTGATTTATCTTCGTAAAATAAAAAAGTGCGCCAACCGAAGCCGACGCACATAAAACGCAAACTCCGATTGTCGCCAAACAAACTTAAACAGAATGGGGATAGCAAGCTAAGCCATAATGATTAAAAGGAATCTGCGTTTTTTACAAATTCAAAATCATTATGACCGAATAAAGGTTATATTATCCCTATAAAAAGATAAAATATCCCTGTTGTTCTGTTTATTCAGTTTGTTTGGCATGTTTAGTATATCACAATTATTTAGTTTCTTGCAATAACTTAACAAAAAAATCCCACTTGACATCTTTGCAGTATAGCTTAATGTGTCATAGTAGGTTGTATACTCTGATAAAAAGGTATAAAAAATTTAGTATTCACAAGTCAACTTCCTTATGAATACTCAACATTGTGCGAAAGGGGGACACGGCTTTGCTTCGCAACAGTACCCGCCTCGGACTTCGGAACTAAAAACAGTCCACCGGACTGTTTTCTTAACGTTCCTCACCCTCTTAGGGTTCAAGTCCCTAAACCAACAAAAAAGGACACCGTATGGTGTCCTTTTTTGTTGGTGCGAGTGTTCATAAGGGATTTACTCAAAATATAAGCAAAACCGGCTTCAAACATAGTATTCTGCACTCCTGCTGTTGCTTAATAGAGAAACATAGGGAGGAATACATAATGTCAAATATCATTGAAGATTTTTATTACGGCAACATTGAGCCGCAAGATGTCAATTCAGAATTAACACCCAAGCTCAAGAAGAAATTGAGCAATCTTGCCGAGAAAGAAGAACAACTCACAGCAAGACTCGCTGGTGAGGATAAAGAGCTGTTTCAAAACTATATAAGTGCATATATTGAGTTTTCAATAACAAGTAACGCTGACAGCTTTATATCAGGCTTTAGACTTGGTGCAAAATTTATATACGATACATTTGTTAAGAATACGAAAGGATGAATGCCCTATGAAAAGCAATACAAATATTCAATATAGACAAGTTGGAGATTTCAACATTCCTAACTTTATCTTACCGCCCGAAGAAGCAAGTGTCAGGCTTGATAAATGGGGTAAGGATTATTTGCTAAAAAATAAAAAGGTGTTATTTACAACACTGCTTACCCAAGGCAAACTCTATCAGCACTGTGCTGAAGTCGAAACTCAGGCAAGAGATATGTTTGACACTCTTGTTGACCAGATGAAAAACGCAGA
>JAFODS010000072.1 GCA_017380575.1 Clostridia bacterium
AATGGGATATATCTCTGTTGTTATTGTCAAAGACCTTTCACGATTAGGCAGAGATTATGTTTCGGTTGGTCATTATACAGACAACTATTTCCCTGAGCATAATGTAAGGTTTATTGCTGTTAATGATATGGTTGACAGTGATGAGGGTGAAAACGAAATTGCACCCTTCAAGAATGTTATGAATGAAATGTATGCGAGAGATATTTCAAGAAAAGTACGCTCCGCACACAGAATCAGAGGCAACATGGGAGAGCCGTTATCACAGCCACCATACGGGTATATGAAAAGTCCTGAGAACAAGAAAAAATGGATAATTGATACCGAAGCTGCAGAGGTGGTCAGGGATATTTACATAATGTGTCTTGAGGGTATGGGTAACGAAGCGATAGCAAGAGAATTGCAGAATCGTGAAGTTCTTATCCCTATGGCATATTGGCAAAGTAAAGGCTTGAACCGTGGCGGTAAGAAAACACAGCCTAATCCGTATAAGTGGTGTAAGACAACGGTACAGAAAATTCTCTGTCAACAGGAATACTGCGGTGATGTTATCAACTTCAAGACCTATTCCAAAAATTTCAAGAACAAAACACGTATTGATAATCCCGTAGAGAATTGGAAAATCTTCAAGGATGTTCACGAGCCCATCATTGACCGTGATACTTGGGAAACAGTACAAAAGCTTGTGGCAAGGACAAAACGCAGAGCACCTAAAAAAGAAAATGCAAGAAAGCACATTTTCAGCGGTCTTATACGCTGTGCAGATTGCGGCAGTAATATGAGGTATCACACTAATACCGTCAACAAGGATATTCATTATTTCAGTTGTGGTAATTATGTAAAGGATACACGTGGTACTTGTCAGGCAAGACACTATATCCGTGCAGATGCTCTTGAACAGATAGTCATTTATGAGCTGAAACGCCTTGCAATAATGCTTCAAAAGGATGAAGACCTTCTTGTAGATATTCTTGAAAGGAAGACTAATAAGGATTTCTATGACGAGAAAAAGCATTTTGAGGAGCAGTTGCAGAAAGCAATAGTCCGTCAACAGACAGTTGCTTCTCTTTACGAGAAGCTGTATGAGGACAATGCTACGGGCAAGGTTACGGATGAGTGGTTTACCCACATGTCCCATAAGTATGAGGTTGAACGAGCAGAGCTGAAGATTAAAATATTTAACCTGAGAGAGCAGGTAGCAAATATGCAGACAGTTCAGCACAGCAAGGATATGTTTATTGGTGCGGTAAGAAAGTTTCTTGATATGGATACTATCACGGCACCACTCATTCACGAGCTTATTGACCATATTGATGTTTACGAGGCAGAGGGCAAAGGCAAGAACAAGACACAGAGAGTTGTAATTCACTACAACTTTGTAGGCTATCTTGAAATACCTGAAAATGATGAGCCTTGTTTCACGGCAGATACCCGTCAAGGAGTAGCAATAGGTTATATTGCAAAACCTACAGAAAAGTCAGCATAACAAAAAGTCGCACTCCGAAAGGAATGCGACGATACATAAAAATGATAAAAATATATACAAAACTCTATTTTAAGCAAAAAAATTGAGTATTCACAGGTCAAATCCCTTATGAATACTCAATATGGTCGGAGTGGCGGGATTTGAACCCACGGCCTCTTGGTCCCGAACCAAGCACGCTACCATCTGCGCTACACCCCGTTGATTGCTCAATGATTATATACCATATCTCTGATAAAATCAAGTCTTTTTTGAGAAATTTTTTAATTAAATTATCATTATTTACAAAAAGTAAACGACAATCTTGTTTAATTGGTAGACCTCGATTCACTTGCACTTTTTAATGTTTTCCTTTATAATATAATGGTTAAAGTATAATAGTAGATTTATGTCTTGCTTTATATATGGATATGTTTACAAGGAGGAGTATTATGAAACGAAAGATTCTGTCGGTTATTGTTTCATTGATTTTAATAATAGGAGCGGTTTATCCTGCGTTGACGGTAGCGAGTGCGGCATGGAGCGGTTCAATGACAACGCCTCCGATTTCAGGCGGTTTCTATCAGATTTCAACTGCTGAACAGCTTGCATGGTTTGCCAATGCGGTCAATAACGGAACAACCACGATAAAGGCTGTACTCACAGCTGATATCGAACTTAACGCTCCGGGTTCAACTGAAAACGAATGGACACCTATCGGAACAACAGAACATCCGTTTGAAGGAACATTTGACGGTGCGGGTCATACAATCAGCGGTGTTTATGTTAATACAACAGCAAGTAATGTCGGTCTTTTCGGAAAGATAAGTAATACAGCAGACGAAGGTAAGACGGAAAGCGTTGCACCTGAATTTATCGTATCAAAGAAGATGATTTTGATTAAAAATCTCCGTGTTACTGATTCTGATATTACCGGACATCAGAATGTCGGCGGTATCGTCGGCAACAGCGATGGTGCGGGCATAAAAGATTGTTATTTTGAAGGAAATGTTAAGGGTACATATAACAGTGTCGGTGCGATTGTCGGCCTCGCAAACGCTGAAACTGTAGTCAATCAGTGCCAGACAACGGGTACGGTAACAGGTGAACAGCGTACAGGCGGTGTTGTCGGTTATGCAAACGGTAACTCTGTTGTTTCAAAGTGTTACAGTAATGCAAGCGTTGCAGGTACAAGAAACGTCGGCGGTATTGTCGGAACTCTTTCGGGCGGAAGCCTTGTCGGTTGTTTCTTCCGCGGAAACGTTACAGCTGACAACAGAGTCGGCGGTATTATCGGCTATTCAACAATGAGCGTTGTTCGCGGTGCTTATGCTATCGGCGGAGTTAACAGTGCAGGAGCAGATAAGGGCGGTGCCGTAGGCATTATTTTCGGCGGTGAGTTTGCAAGCATTTTCTATTGCTTTGAAATGTCACAGTGCGACGGACCTGTCGGTATCGGACGAACAATGGACGAGCTTTACACAGCTGATTTTGTTAAAGAGCTCAACAAGGCGATGCCGTATTTCTGCTTTGACTATACTGAAATTAACGACGGCTTCCCTGTACTTATGTGGATGCTTCAGTCTGATGTATGGTCGGGTGAGCTTGAGGTTCCGAAGAAAAACGATTCAGGATATTATCTTATTTACAAGCCTTCGGAACTTGCCTGGTTTGCAGGTCTTGTAAACGGTACTATTCCGGGTGTTAACGCTAACCCTTCGGCAAATGCAGAGGTTATGGATAACCTTCTTTTCAACATAAACGTTTATGACGATTCAATGGCCATTACTGAATGGACACCTATCGGCACCTCAAGTAAGCCGTATACAGGTTCGTTCAAGGGTGGCGGATTCAACATAGCAGGTATATATACATCTGTTAACGCAACGGAAGACGGTAAAAATATCGGTTTCTTCGGCTATGTCGGCTCAGGTGCACAGATTGATAACGTTCTTATTATGGACGGTCTTATCTGCGGCGTTGAAAATGTCGGCGGTATTGCGGGTTACGTAATGGGTGCTCAGGTTTCAAACTGTGTATCAAACAGCGAAGTTCGCGGCGACAAGGCTGTCGGCGGTGTTGCAGGTAATATACTTGCAGGTGCAAAAATTACGGGATGCGGTATGATCGGCTCAATCAATGCAACTAATACAACAGGCGATCAGTCCTTCGTTCAGAATATAGGCGGTGTTGTAGGATACAATAACCGTTCAGAGGTTAAGAAGAGCTTTTCTTATTCAGACATCAATGCTGCAATTGCAAGATATGTCGGCGGTGTTGTAGGTAATAACGTTGGCGGTACAATTCAGAATTGCTACAGTACATCTACCATTACAGGTAATACAAACTGTGGTGGTATTGTAGGTTACTACAATCAGGGTTCAGCTTCAAAATGCTACACAGCAGGTAAGGTTACAGCGTCTTCTCTTTCAGGTATTGCTTTCGGACAGATAACAGGCACAGGTATTTCAGAGTGCTTCTATGATTCAGCATACCTGACAATTTCAAATACAATTTCGGGTGCTACAGCAAAGACAACACAAGAAATGTCAGGCACACGTGCTATCAATGCACTTGGTCTTTATACAAGTGAGTGGCGTTTCCTCAATGATGACGAATATTTCTATTATTATCCGCAGATCAACACAATGGCATATGCGGCATCAAGAACAATCAAGGAAACTTCAAAGGAAAGCGTAAGACGAGTTCAGCCACAGTATGTTGCAAGAGTTGAAATCGACGGCAGAACAGATACATATTATCAGACGCTTGATGCGGCTCTTGAATATGCTTCAACAACAGCTTCAGTTGTTCTTCCTACGGTTTACCTTGTACGTGACTTTGAGCTTTCGGAAACTCTTGAGGTTTCATCAACAATCGGTATTTTCGGTGAGGACGGTGCAACTCTTAAAAGGGCAGCAGGCTTTAACGGAACAATGATCAATGTAACGGGCAAGCTTACAATCGGTTCTGCTGTTTATGGCTTTGACGATTCTCCTGCATTCTATGTTGACGGTAATTTTGTTGAAGGTGTGGCTTCTGCAATTACTGTGCAGAAATATGGCGTTCTTACAATCGAAGACGGTGTTCAGTTCCGCAATTTCAAAACGGTTCCTCTTTCAACAACAGCTGTACGAGGTGCTGTGATTAATGTTAAGACAGGTTCCCTCGTTGTTAACGGAGGCTCGTTCTATCAGAATGTTTCAAAGTCAACGGGCGGTGTTATTTATAACGACAGCGGTACTGTAACCGTTACTGACGGTAATTTTAAATCAAATGAGGCAACACAGGGTGCTGCGATTTATAACTATGACGGCACGCTGACAATAACAGGCGGTAAGTTTGAAGGTAATATTTCAAGCCTTAAGGGCGGTGCCTGTGCAACATACGGCCTTTACGGCAAGACAACGATTGCTAATTCGGCTGAATTTGTCGGTAATCAGTCAACGGATGGCGGTGCACTGAGTGCTGATTATTACGGTACAATCAACATAGAAGGTGGTTCGTTCACAGGTAACGTTGCCTACTCTTCGGGCGGTGTTGTGTTTGTCAATGAAGGTGCAACGCTTAATATGACAGGCGGTTATATGGCAAACAACTCTTCAAACCATTCAAAGGGTGGAGCTGTTTACAATACAGGAGCCTTTACAATGAAAGGTCTTGCACAGATTGATTCTTCGAACGATGTTTACCTTGCAAAGGATAAGTATATTGCAATCACAGACAGACTTGACTGTGCAGGTTATGCGGCTGTTGTAACTCCTGAAAGTTATTCTGAGGGTCAGCAGGTGCTCAGCGGTGATTTCGTAGGTACGGGATATGCTAAATTCGGTGTAACAAATTCCAATTGGTACATCCTTGCTAACGGTAACCTTACGAGCCTCGCTTCAAAGACGATTGCAGTGGTAACCAAAGAAAATGCGTTCTCTGTTCAGTTCACAAACCTTTACGATGCTTTTGAATCCGTAAAGGCAGGCGAGCAGGCTATCATTACCGTTGTTGCAGATAACTCCATTACAAAACCGATTACGGTAAGAGGTGACATTCTTCTTACATGCGACGAGGAAACCTTTGTTTCTATGCGAGGCGGTGCATTCAACGGAGTTATGTTTACTGTTGAAAACGGAGCAGTTCTTCGTCTTGGCGACGAAGTTGTGAATCCTGAACAGCAGGCTCAGAAGGATTATGCTACAGGCACACGTACTGAGGGTCAGATGATTCTTGACGGTGGATTAGGTCATACAGGCGTTGTCGGTGCAGCAGCAATCGATGTTAAATCGGGTGGCGAGCTTCATCTTTATGACGATGCAATAATTCAGAACTTTAAAAATACAACATCAAGTGTGGTTACCATTTCAGGCAAAATGTATATGTACGGCGGTACAATCTGCGATAACATTTCAACCTACGGCGGAGCTGTTTATGTTAAAACAGGCGGCGAGCTTCATACAATGGGCGGTGTAATCTGTAACAACACTGCAACCAAAGGCGGTAATGCAGTTTACTCGGACGGCAAGGTAGTAAGAACGGTTTATTCTTATGACTACCTTTATATGGAACACGTTTATGATGCTGACGGAAAATATGTCGAAACCAAAGACCCTGTTTATTATTCAACAGTCAGTACGGATATTTTCATAAAGCACGGTGATGCTGTTTACCTTACGAATAACCTTATGTATACCGCAAAGGAAAGCAAGGAAACAATTATAACAAATACGAACAATGTGCCTGTTGAGGACAATTTAAGTCTTGGCACAATGACGCTTGACTTCGCAAAGTATACTCTCGGCTCGGTTGTTCTTACCGGTGCTTATGTTTCAAACTTCTGTATCGCTTTTGACACCGCTGAATACGGATATTATATTCTCAGTAACGGTACGCTTGGTATCAACAAGCTTATTCCGAAGGAAACATCAGGACTTGAGCTTAACAAGGACAAGGCTTTGATTTCGGGCCTTGACCTCACGAAGATGACAGTAGGCAACTACTTGCAGAAGTTTGAAAACAGTTCATCACTCATAAAGTTCTACAGTCCGAAGAGTAGCAGAGTGGCACTTAAAAACACAGACCTGCTTACAACTGGTTGCTACATTCAGCTTCGTGACAGTACCGATACAAGCAAGGTTATTGATACGGTAACAATTGTAGTTTACGGTGATACGAACTGTGACTATGCGATTGACGGTCAGGACTCGGTTCTCATCGGTGCAATTGCAGAAGGTTTGCTTACAGCTGAAAATACGTCAGTGGCGGTTCTTGAAGCTGCAGACATTAACTTTGACGGCAAGGTAAACTCAATTGATGCAGAGCATACGGATATGAGCGGACTGTTCCTTCAGACAATCGGACAGAACAAAGCATAATTAAATAAATCCGCCCACTCGGGCGGATTTAATCTTGATAACGGGAGGCGAAACAATGGGAGTTTGTTATATTGTGGCAGCAGGTGATATGTTCGATGAGTTCCCGATTATTAAACCTGATGATTTGCTCATAGCTGCAGATGCAGGATATTTACACTTGCAAAAGCTCAATATGGAGCCACATATTCTTCTTGGTGATTTCGATTCAATGTCAGCTCCCGAAAATAAGGATATCATTGTTCATCCCGTTATGAAGGATGATACAGACACAATGCTTGCGGTTAAGCTCGGATTTGAAAAGGGCTATACTGAATTTGTGATTTACGGTGCACTTGGCGGTGAGCGGACAGACCATACCGTTGCCAATATACAGTCTCTTGCTTTTATAGCGGAAAAAGGCGGTAAGGGAACACTTGTCGGAAACGGTGAGATTTTCACATTAATCAAGAATACTGCAATTGAAATTTTTAAGGGTGTTAATCCTACTTTCTCTGTCTTTGCTTACGGAAGAGAAGCAGAGGGTGTAACGATTAAGGGTTCATTGTTCGACGTTGAGAATGCTTCGCTTTCTCCCTTCTTTCCTCTTGGTGTGAGCAATAAGATTAAAGAAGAAAAAGTCCTGATCAGCGTTGAAAACGGATATCTTTTAATTGTTTATAACCGATAAAAATAACCTGCTGACGAAAATCAGCAGGTTTAATTTTTATTTCTTAAGTTTTGTTTCAAAACAGAGCCAACCGCAGCTTTCGTGTCTGCCGATGACCTCGAAACCGTACTTTTCAAAAGCATCAAGAACATCCTGTTCTCTTGTATCAATGATTCCCGATGTGATATAAACACCGTCATCTTTAAGGAACTGACCTACGTTTTCTGTAAACATAACGATGATGTCGGCAACGATATTTGCGACAACAACGTCGTATTTGCCCGTAACCTTATCGGTAAGATTGCCCTCAAAAACAGTGAATTTCGGCTCTTCGAAACCGTTGATTGTTCCGTTTTCTTTTGCTGTTTTAACTGCGAGAGCGTCAATGTCAACTCCCGTTGCGCTCTTTGCACCGAGGAGAAGACCTGCGATTCCGAGAATACCGCTTCCACATCCGATGTCAAGAAGCTCAACCTCAGGGTTGATGTGCTTTTCAAGAGTTTCAAGGCAGAGTCTTGTTGTGTCGTGTCCGCCGTTACCGAAAGCAAGACCGGGTTCAATGTCAAGAACGATTCGTCCGTCTGCATCGTATTCATCCTCCCAGACAGGACGGATAAGAAGCTTATCACCGACAGGAAGAGGCTTGAAGTAAGCTTTCCAGTTGTTTTCCCAATCCTGGTTTCTGCAGATGCTAAGGTCGATTTCGTGCTCAATACCTTCTGCGTTATATCTTTCTGAAAGGAAAGCTACAGCCTCTGCAGGACTTTCTTCGGGAGAAATATAAATATGTACAACGGCTTTGTTTCTGTCCTTCTGAAGAAGGTCTTCGTCGATGAGGTCGATGTGGGCAATTTCCCACGCAGCCTCCTCAAGGTCGCTGTAATCTTCAATGTAGATGCCGTAGGGGACAACCATTTGTGCAATGTCTCCCGCCTTGTCAACGTCTTTTGTGTTAACGTTTATTTTAACTTCTGTCCATTCCATAGTATACCTCTTATAATAAATCAGCCTTAGGCTTAATTTCTTTTAACCCGTGGTTGTAAAGCTTTCTGTTGTCAAGTGCCCACTGACGGGGAGTGAAGTCACCCGGTTCAACTTCGGACACAGCCTGTGAAATTTCATATATTCGTGCATCAAGCAAGTCAAGCTGAGAAAGAATCTCTGCCTCAAGGAACATCGGGCGAACAGCCGCACCGAACTCAGGCTCACCGTGATGTGAAAGTATCATATGCTCGATAAGCATAAGAAGCTCTCTGTCAATTCCGAGTTCTTCACCGACTTTTTCGATGTTCATTGCACCCTTAACAAGGTGACCGATGAGTGAACCTTCAACTGTGTATCCTGAAACAACACCTGTTTCGCTTACGTCAAATTCCTGAATTTTTGCAACATCGTGAAGGATAACACCTGCATAAAGCAATTCTCTTTCAAGGCTCGGGTAAATATCGCACACAGCCTTTGCAAGCTTGAGAATTGAAAGAGTGTGGTAAAGCAGACCTCCGCGGATTGCGTGATGAAGCTTGAAAGCTGCAGGCCAGTAAAGAAGATTTTCTTTGTTCCTCTCAAGTACGGTAAGAATAAGCTTCTTGAGCTGAGTGTTTTCGAAAACGTTCACTGTGCTGACGATGTAGTCGTACATATCTTTACCGCTGTAATCAGCACTCGGAACAAAATCCTCCATGTTAACTCCGTCGCTTTCAATCGCAGGGCGAACACGGTCAATACGAAGCTGAAGTGCATCGTTGAACATTGAAACAGTACCTCTTATTTTGATAAGCGAATTGAGCTTGATACCGCCGTGAACATCTTCCTTGTAATCCCAGAGCTTTGCACCGATTTCACCTGAGCTGTCTGTAAGAATCAGGTCAAGGAAGGGCACACCCTTGGCAGTCTTTTTAACTTCAAGGCTTTTAACAAGGCAGAAGCCCTCAACACCGCCGTTTGAGTTGATTTCAGTAAAATTCAAAAAAATCCCTCACAATCACGAGAATATAATTAATTATATCATATATAAAATATAAATAAAAGATATTTTTCTTGCAAATAAGTTTTCTGTATGATAAAATTTTTCTATTAAGGTTTAAAGAGGGTATAGCTATGTCAAAAAAGAAAAATCATTTTTTTGCAATGCTTTCAAGAATGAAATATATCAACCGTTGGGCACTGATGAGAAACACTCACAACGAGAATATCAGCGAGCATTCTCTTGAGGTTGCAACTGTTGCACACGCTCTTGCGGTTATTCATAACACACGTTTCGGCGGTAATATCAACGCTGACCGTGTTGCTGTGCTCGGCGTTTTTCACGATGCACCCGAAATTCTTACAGGTGATATGCCGACACCGATAAAATACTACAGCAAGCAGATTCAGGAGGCTTACAGCCAGATTGAGGACGATGCATGTAATGCACTTCTTGATATGCTTCCTGAAGATTTAAGGGAACAGTATGCACCTTACTTCATTAAAAGAGAAGAAGACCGTCAGCTCTGGAAGTTCGTTAAGGCTGCGGATAAAATCTGTGCTTACACAAAGTGCATTGAAGAGGCGAAAGCAGGCAACCACGATTTTGACAAGGCGGCAAAAACCAACCTGAAAAATCTTGAAGAAATCGAAATGCCTGAGGTTAAGTGCTTTATGGAAGATTTCCTTAAAAGCTACAGCCTTACACTTGACGAAATGAATTTGGAAAACTGATTATATTCAGTTGACTTTTGCATAAAATGCTATATAATCTATTCTGGAATTTTTACTATTGAGAGGTAATAATATGGGCAAGTACACAAAAGAAGACATTCTCCGTCTTGCAAAAGAGCAGAACGTGCGTTTTGTAAGACTTCAGTTTACCGACATCCTCGGTTGTATGAAAAACGTTGCTATCACAATCAACCAGCTTGAAAGAGCTCTTAACAATGAGTGTATGGCAGACGGTTCATCAATTGAAGGCTTTGTCCGTGTAGAAGAGTCGGATATGTACCTTTATCCCGATTACGATTCTTTTGTTGTACTTCCGTGGGAGCACGAAAGATTCGGAACAACTGCACGTCTTATCTGTGACGTTTACAATGCAGACAGAACTCCGTTCATCGGTGACCCGCGTAACGTTCTTAAGCGCGCAATTGAAAAAGCAGATAAAATGGGTTACACATTCAATGTTGGTCCCGAGCTTGAATTCTTCCTTTTCTATAACGACGAAGAGGGTAGACCGACAACAAAGACTCACGACAGAGGTGGATATTTCGATCTTGATAACGTTGACCTTGGCGGTAACTGCCGTCGTGATATGTGTATCGCACTTGAGGATATGGGCTTTGAAATCGAAGCTTCTCATCACGAATGTGCTGAAGGTCAGCACGAAATCGATTTCAAGTACGGCGATGTGCTTGACGTTGCAGACAAGGTTATGACCTTTAAATATGTTGTTAAAAAGTATGCTCAGCTTCACGGACTTTATGCTACATTCCTTCCGAAGCCGATTTACGGTATTGCAGGTTCAGGTATGCATACAAATATGTCACTTTTTGATAAGGACGGAAACAACGCTTTCTATGATCCTGACGGAGAGTTCGGACTTTCGGATACTGCACTTCACTTCATCGCAGGTATTATGAAGCATATAAGAGCAACAACAGCTATCAACAATCCGCTTGTTAACTCATATAAGCGTCTTGTTCCGGGTTATGAAGCTCCCGTTTATATTGCGTGGTCAGCATCAAACCGTTCGGCACTTGTTCGTGTACCTAAGGCAAGAGGTAAGGGAACAAGAATCGAGCTTCGCAGTGCAGACCCTGCATGTAATCCGTATCTTGAAATGGCACTCTGCCTTCTTGCAGGTCTTGACGGTATTGAAAAAGGATATATGCCTCCGAAATCAACCGTTAAGAATATCTTTGATATGACTCCCGAAGAAAGAGAAGCGGACGGTATCACATCGCTTCCCGGCTCTCTTGAAGAAGCAGTTGATGCTTTTGAAGCAAGTGACTTCATCAAAGAATCTCTCGGTGAACACGTTTATACAAAGTTTATCGAAGCAAAGAGAAAAGAGTGGGAAGGCTACCGCACTTCAATCTCCCAGTGGGAAATCGACACATACCTTGCTAAATATTAATTGAAAATCCAACCTACCGAGCAATCGGGAGGTTTTCGCTTTTCCTGTGTTAAGCGTACAAATTCGGGTTTGTGGAGTTCTTTGATTTCTCACAATCTGATTCTGTGTTCGTAGGGATGGGCTTCCCGGACCATCCTCAGATTCTGCTGAGTTAACGGACGGTCGAGGACGCCCGTCCCTACGCAGTTGACTGAAGCAGGGTTCGTAGGGGCGCGCATTGCGCGTCCGTTGAATTACGCAGGATTTTTGCGGACGACCGATGGTCGCCCCTACAATGCGGATTGAATATTCTACTCCACAAACCCGAATTTGTTGAATTGTTTTAACTGATGTTCTGATTGTAAAATTTTGATGTTCGTGTTATAATCAAAAACGGAAGGGTGGATAAAATATGAAAAAAACTAAAAAAGGCTGTCTGATATTTATTGTAATAGTGCTTGTATCATTAACGGCAATTCTGATTTTTGTGCCCGATGTAATTAATGCATTAAAGTTTTTTTCTCGACCAAAGGATCAGTTTTGGTTTGATTCATTGTGTATTGATACCGAGATTGAGTTAAGTCAACCTGTTGAACATACCGATAACGGATATTCTTTTAACGGAAAAGAGTATATAGAGGCAGAAGATTATAATTATGAAGCAGTGAAACATTTGCCTATGAATGAAAGGCCGACTGTGGATATGTACTATATCGAAGACAGTTATTTAGGTTGTTACAGTTCTTCTAATTATGTTGCTGCTTTTGGCACTTCAGAAAAGGATGTTGATTTTCTTCTTCTTTTTGGTGAAAGCCCTCTGAGACACTATAGGTGGTATGTAGATGAGAATTATGTTTTTCCGAGCATCTCAAAAGATGAAGTGTCTTCTTTGTTGATCACGAAGAGTGAATCAATGGTAGTAGCTTACGAATTATCCGCTTTTGACAGGGTGAAACAATCAGAAGCAACGGCAAAAATTACAGATCGCACAGTTATTGACGATGTAATCAAAAATGAGAATTATGATGTGCTTAATGAATATATTGAAGATGATGAACAGTATGTCGTTTTAGCACAGTTTGACGGACATATTATTTACGAAACAATTACTGTGCTGAATGATGCAAATCTTTAAGATGAAACAAATAATCCCTGCAGAGCAATCTGCAGGGATTGAACTTTTTATTTGCACTTTGTAAGGTGGTAACCGTTTTTCTTGTGATGCTCGTGAATCTGCTCTGTAACATCAATGATAATGTCAACGCTCTTTTCAAGAGTATTCATATCAAGTCCGTCACAAGTGTCGCGGTATGTATGGTAGTAATCTGTAACGTCAGGCTTCTGTGCGGCAAATGTGATTGTCTTATAACCAGCACGGCAGATCGGTGTACTGTCGCAGCCGCCAACGGGATTAACGATGATATTAGGCTTAACACCTGCATTTTCAAATGCTTTTACAAGCATATTCTTCATATCATCGTCAAACTTTGACATAAGCCAGGAGTCACCCTTAACAGCATTGAAATGCTCGTAGTCGCGAAGACTGTCGATGTTGAAGAAATACGGGTTGATAAGAAGGTTATCATCGCCTGCGTGAGCCTTCATAAATGCTTCCGATCCCTTAAGTCCTGCTTCTTCACTGCCAAGAGATGCGATAATTACACGGCAGTTGTCGGGAAGCTTGTCGGGATTTTCCTTAAAGTACTTACCCATAAAGATTGAAGCGCCGACACCTGTGAGGTTGTCCATAGCACCGGGTGAAGCCTTTTTCTTGTCGTGAGTAAGATAAACACAGAGTGAATAAAGTCCGTATACGAAAAGAAGAGGAGTGATAAGGAGGAAGAGATAATAACCTGTAGAAAGCTCTTCAGGTTTAATAACGCTCCACATACCTGCGAAGAAACGAAGAAGAGAACCGATGATGATTGAAACAACGCCTACAACACCGAGCACTGTACGGAGAATCATTGTTTTTGGGTTCTTTGCCGCCATCTGCCAGAGCCAGCTGCTGTCTGCGTGACCGCTGAATACGATTGTGTGGTCAATCGGGCCTTTACCGTCCATAACGGAATATACGTTACAGCTTTCTTCCTGCTTGAAAAATCTGTCAAACCAGCCTTTGTATGTAAATACCTGTACAACTGCAAAAAGCAATGTGCAGAGTGAAACAATGAATGCAGGAATCGGATGAATGTAATAAAGTGCAAGAGCAACAAAGCCTGCGTATCCAAGATAGGGGATTGCACCGATACTTGCTCTTGGAGCAAGCATAAACTTTTCCACTTTAGGTTTAACACCTGTTGCGTTTTCCATAATTGCAGCGATGTCCTTCTGTGCTGCTTTTTCTTCGGCACTGCCCGGAAGACGCGGACCGTGCTTGTCGATAATTACCTTGCAAAAATCAAAAATCATTTTTGCGCCCTGCTGAGCTGTTGACATAAAAATCCCTCCAAGATTTAATTTATTAATGAATAAAATATATCATAGTTTGTTTTTTCCGTCAAGAAAAAACAGACGGCTTTTGCCGTCTGCTTTGATGTTATTTTGAAATTATAACGTAAAGTGCCTCATAGTTTGAAAGCGAGATTTTTCCGTCTTTTGAAATATCATCATATTTTTCAATGTGATCCTTCAATACATCGGGATTATCAATGATATTTCTTGCATAGTAATCAATTTCGGGAAGGTTTTCTTCATAAATAAGCTTGTCGGTTTCGTCAAGCGAATCAAGGAAAAACTGATAATCCTGACGTACTTCATCAACAGTGAAATTACTGTTCTGTGTGAAGTTAAGAAGCTTGTATGCAATCAGGTATCCCTTGGTTGTTGAACCTGCGGTTCCTGAAGGGAAATCCTTGATGTTATGAAGAATGGTTTCAAGGCTGTCAACCTCAATTTTCTTTACTGTTGTGGTAGTTGAGGTTTCAGTCGGTTTTTTATACTCTGTTTTGCTTTGAGTAGGTTCTTCAAGCTCCGAAAGAGAGGGCATGGTTGTTGTTTCCTGCTCGCCGAAGCTGATTTCACAAGCACAGAAAACAGTAATTATCGTCAGAAAAACTGCAACAGCGGAGATTATTTTAAAAGTCTGTTTCATATCGGACACTCCTTTCTGTAATTATTATATCAGTATTCAGTTTTTTTTCAAGTACAAATAAATTTGATTTTTGTCTGTGCCTAATGTATAATATAAATATATTAAACAAAGGCAGAGGTGCTTTTTGTGAAGCTGAGCTATATTGTACCTGTTTATAAAGTTGAAAAATATCTTGAAGAGTGTATAGAGTCGATACTGTCGCAGTCGATGGATGATTATGAAATTATCCTCGTCGATGACGGTTCACCTGACGCTTGCCCCGAAATATGTGACCGCTATGCCGAAAAATATCCCGAGAAAATCCGCGTTGTGCATAAGGAAAACGGTGGTTTGGCCTCTGCCCGTAATGCAGGTCTTAAGGTTGCCGAGGGTGATTATATTTTCTTTCTTGACAGTGACGATTATCTTGCTTCAGATAGAGTAAAAGAACTTTATGAAAAAGCGGTAGAATTTGATGCTGATGTTTTGCAGACATCTTATTTTAGTTTGAATGAGGAAAACGGCGAGAAAAATCTTGTGAAAACTTCATTTGAAATCCAAAAGCTCCATACTCACAAGGACATGGATCGGGAACTTTGTTTTATTTCATCAAAAAGAAGAATTATTTTTGTCTGGCGAAATCTTTACAAAAGAGCGTTCCTTCAAAAACACGGAATCGTTTTTGAAGAAGGTCTGAAGATGATAGAGGACGGGCCGTTCAATATGCAGGCTTTTTCTTCAGCAGAACGCTTCGTTGCTGTCGATATCCCTGTCCTTTGCTACAGGATAAGGGAGGACAGTCTTCAGCGTCAGAGGTATGTTCCCGATTATGACAAATGGCTTTATTGGAATTGGTCGCTTAAGCTTAAATATTATTCGGAAAACTGCACTCCTTCGCAGGTTTTCTATGAGGATATAGGCGAGTATACCGTTAAGGTGATTCTGCCTCTTCTTCTTGGAAATGTTTACAGAAACAAACCTGAAGAGAGTTATATGGTGTTAAAACGTCTCGGAAATTCCGAAATGATGCGTCGTTCATTTGCTGATTATGATATAAATAAGTTTAAATCAAAATCGGTTGACTGGCTGATGACGCGGTTTGTTAAAAATAAGCTTTATCTTTTGGCCCACATAATCTGTAAATTCATTCTTTATAAATAAACGAATAAATGTCGGAGTTTAACAGCTCCGACGTTTTCTTTTTCTCTGCCCGTTTGTGACAAATTTTTCCTCGCGGAGTTTTTATAATACCTGTGAGGTGGTCGAGATGGTTGTTTATGCGGACGTGCTTCTGATTGTAAATCTTTTTGTGAATTATGTGCTTCTTCTGTGCTCATCAATGATAATGAAAAAGCATACACAACGGTTACGGATGTTGTTGGGTGCGGCAATCGGTGCTTTTTACGGCTTTGTTGTGTTTTTGCCTGAACTACCGTCGTTGGCTGAATTTGCTTTACGGATTGCGACAACTGTGCTGATTGTGCTGGGGGCTTTCGGTTATAAGAATCTTCCGTCATTTCTGCGGAGTTTTTTTACCTTTTTTGCTGTCAGCTTTGCGTTCGGGGGCATAATGCTTGTGCTTTGGGTGACTGTTGCACCGATAGGTATGATTTACAATAACGGTGCGGTTTATTTTGATATAGACCTTGCGGTGCTTGCAATTTCGACTGTCGTCAGCTTTGCTGTTGTCAGCCTGATTGCACATTTTACGGCAAGACGTGCACCGAAGGATAGTATTGCTCTTGTGAAGATTTCGTACAAAGGTAAAGAAGTTAAGCTGGCCGCACTCATTGATACAGGAAACTCACTTTGTGAAACGTTCAGCGGATATCCTGTTGTCCTCGGAGAAGCGGAAAGTCTTGAAAAAATAATGCCTGATGCCGTAAGGGCGTTCATTGACGGGGATGATGTTTCATCTTCACACGAAATGAGGCTCGTTATGCACAAAACTGTTTCAGGTACGGGTGTTTTACCTGTTTTCAGACCTGATTATATAGAAGTAAAGTCTGTGTCACACAGCATTAAAACAAGTGAAGTTTATGTTGCAGTAACCAAAAACAATCTTGCAAGGGGAGAGTACGAAATGATACTCAACCCCGCTTTGTTTGAAGAGGAGAAACGATATGCTCAAGCTTTTAAATAAAATACGCGAACTTGTTTTAAAACTGAAAACATCCGAATATGATACTGTTTTTTACGTAAACGGTCCCGAAACTCTTCCGCCGCCTTTATCAAAAGAGGAAGAACAGGAGCTTATGGACAGACTTGGTGACGGTGACGAAGCTGTCAGGGAAAAGCTGATTGTTCATAATCTGCGACTTGTGGTTTACATAGCTAAAAAGTTTGAAAGCTCAGGTGTGGGACTTGAGGATCTTGTTTCAATCGGTACGATAGGACTTATAAAAGCCGTTAATACCTTCCGTACCGACAAGAACATCAAGCTCGCAACTTACGCTTCAAGGTGTATAGAAAATGAAATACTTATGTTCCTTAGGAAAACAAGTCAGCTTCGCAACGAGGTTTCAATCGATGAGCCTCTGAATGTTGATTGGGACGGAAACGAATTGCTTTTATCCGATATTCTCGGAAGCGATGCTGATGTTGTAAACAAGGATATCGAATTTGAGGATGAAAAGAATCTGCTTATAAAAACAATCAATTCAATGAATGAGCGTGAACGTACGATAATGTCTATGCGCTTCGGACTTGACGGCGGAAAGGAACATACGCAAAAGGAAGTTGCGGATATTTTAGGCATTTCTCAAAGCTATATTTCGAGGTTGGAAAAAAGGATTATCGAAAGACTTCGCAGGGAGATAGAAAAAGTTTCCTGATTTCAAATTTTCTGTTGAAATATCCTTCTCTGTATTGTATACTTATTCTATCCTTATTCAGGAGAGGAGAAGCGATGCACTACATTGTTATGGACCTCGAATGGAATAACACTTACGCAAAGCGCATCAAAGGGTTTATCAACGAAGTTATTGAAGTCGGAGCTGTGATGCTTGACGAAAACTTCAATTACGTTGGCGAGTTTTCCCGTATGGTGCGTTCGCAGATTGGAAAGAAGCTTCGCGGAAACGTTAAAAGGCTGACTCATATCACAAACGATGAGGTCAGAAACGGCGAACCTTTTACAAAGGTTATGAGCGACTTCAAAAATTGGATCGGCGACAGGGAAAATGTTATTCTTACTTGGGGCGACGGAGACATCAGAGTGCTTATTGAAAACTTCCGTTATCTTAACGGACTACAGGTTTTACCGTTTCTCACGAATTATCTCGACATCCAACATTATTTCCAGGTTAAAAAGGAAATTCCTAAAGCGAAGCAGATCGGTCTTTTTGCTGCAGCCGAGCTTGTGGATATCGACCCGGAGCTTTTTGCTCATCACAGAGCGCTTGATGACAGTATGGTAACCGCCGAGTGCCTTAAAAAAGTTTTTGACAAAAAAGATTTCTTTAAACACGTTGTGAAATGCGACGATGCTTTTTATCAGAAACTGCAGTATAAGCCTCATGCAATCGGCAACATCAACCATCCGTTGGTTGATAAATCTCTTCTGTCGTTCACCTGTGAAAAGTGCGGTTCAAGCGGAGAACAGCTGACAGACTGGCGTTATTCAAACCAGTTTTTCAGAGCAAATTTCCATTGTCCTGTATGCAATTATGATGCACGTGTAGCCGTGAGATTCAAAAAGTACTTTGACAGACTGGAAACAAAAAAGAATGTTTCCATAATCAGCAACGAAAAAGTGAAAAAGTGAGCTGATTAAGCAGTGAAGCCTTGGATATAAAATCCAAGGCTGCTTTTTTGTTCAAAAGTTAGAAAATATTGTTCGTCTACCATATCTTGTTGACAAGTGTCGTTTTGTGATATAAAATTATACAAAAGGGATCTAAGAAGCAATAAGTCAATGCCGACAGGATTTAAAGAATATAGTTTTTGTGTCTTGTCAGTAAGTTTGACGGGGCATTTTTCTTTATCGGGGTAACGAATGACGTTAGTGAGCATTTTAAATGTTTCTCAAATCGTCATCGGATATAAATAATTGAAGGGATGATATTAATGGCAAAAAAAGAAAAATTTGTCATCGGTGACCAGGGTATTCACGATGCGTCTGTGCTCGGTTGGCCGAAAATGTTAGTGCTTGGTGTTCAGCACACATTTGCAATGTTCGGTGCGACGGTTCTTGTTCCGCTTCTTACCGGACTTGATGTTGCAACAACACTTCTTATGGCAGGTCTTGGTACACTGTTCTTCCACCTTGTAACAAAAGGTAAGGTTCCTGCTTTCCTCGGTTCATCATTTGCTTTCCTCGGCGGTTATGCAGCTGTGGCTCCGTTTCTCGACAAATACGGAAATGTCTGGGTAGAAGGAGCGGGTGAAAAATTTGCAAATCTTGAAATGCTTCCGTACGCTTGTCTTGGCGTTGCTGTTGCAGGTCTTATCTATCTTGTATTTTCTTTGCTTATTAAAGTTGTAGGCGTTAAGAAGGTTATGAAGTTCTTCCCGCCTGTTGTTACAGGTCCGATTATTATCGCAATCGGTCTTAGCCTTGCGGGTTCAGCTGTTAATAACTGTAAAACCTGCTGGCCTCTTGCACTTATCGCACTTGCAATTGTTGTTATTTTCAACATCTGGGGTAAGGGAATGGCAAAAATTGTTCCGATTCTCCTCGGTGTTGTCGGTTCATATATCATTGCTCTTATCGTAGGTAACTGGTTCGGTTACGAGCCGATGGCAATTAATTTTTCAAAAGTTCAGATTATCATTGACAACATCGCAAACGGTAAAATCCTTGGTGCGGATGCTCTTATCGGTTGGCCGATTACAAAGGAAGCAACTATCCTTGGTGTTGATTTCAGTCAGACATCTAAGGTTGTAAGCTCAATCATCGCAATTGCTCCTATCGCACTTGCAACAATGATGGAACATATCGGTGATATTTCTGCTATCAGTGCAACCTGCGGCAGAAACTTCATTTCTGAACCCGGTCTTCACAGAACACTTATCGGTGACGGTGTTGCAACAACACTTGCATCACTTGTCGGTGCACCTGCAAACACAACATACGGCGAAAATACAGGCGTTCTTGCTCTTTCAAAGGTTTATGACCCGAAGGTTGTAAGAATTGCGGCTATCTTCGCAGTTGGTATTTCATTCTTCCCGATCGTTTCTGCAATCATCAGCTCTATCCCGACAGCAATCATCGGCGGTATTTCATTCATCCTCTATGGTATGATTTCAGGTATCGGTGTAAGAAACGTTGTTGAAAACAAGGTTGACTTCTCAAAGAGCCGTAACCTCATCGTTGCAGCAGTTATCCTTGTTTGTGCACTCGGTCTTGGAAGCGTAAGCTTCACAATCGGCAAGGTTAGCATTACACTTACAGCTCTCGCAGTTGCTGCTATTGCAGGTATTCTTCTTAATGCAATCCTTCCCGGCAACGACTATGTTTTCGATGCAGAGTCTTACGACAACGCAAAGAAATCCAAAGGCGACAAATAATTTATAATATCAGGACAGGGCTGTTTAACAGCCCTGTTTTTTTATGTCTGAAACCGACAGCTTTTAAGCAAGACAAAACCCGTTAAAAGTTTCTTTAACTTTTAACGGGTTGTTTGTTTGATTTATTTATCTCCAGTTGAACGGGCGGAGCATAAAGTCGACGTCTTCTTTGTTTTCGGGGATAAGACCGAAGGAGGAAACTCTGCTTATTCCGTGCGATTTGAAAGCATCGTAAAGCTCCTCGTTAGCCTTGAGTCTGAATGGGTTAAGGAAGAAGTACTCACCGAGGAATTGGTTAGCCTTGAAATATTCCCAGCTTAAGTTTGCAACTTCAACGTTGAATCGCTGTTCATCCGTGATGTCTGCATTAAGTGCTTTTTTCCAAAGGCGGTCAAGCTTTGATATCGTGTGAATCGGATAGTATCCGGACTGATAATGCCAGTCAAAGTCGAAAGCGTGAGCTGTTGCGGCAATCTGTGCTGTCTGAATATCAAGGATTTCTTTGATATATGGTGCTGCATCTTCACCGTAATATGCTTTGATGAAGTCCATCATATGATATTCAACGTCGCAGTCAACATCCCACTGAAGCTTTGTGAGAAGATAGTTTCTGAGTTCGTTGAATGCCGCGTAGTGTCCGTCACCGCAGTTGTAAATGTAACCTGTAATGCCGATGTCGTGCATATACTTAATTGTTGACTGCATTGTGCCGAAGTTTGAGAAAAACTGAGCAACGTTAAGGAAATTGATTGTGTAATCGTAGATGTAAGTTGTTTCTGCAACCTTTGTCCAGTTGAGGAAATCTTCAGCAATTCTCGGCTCGTGTTCACCGTAAGCTGTAAGAAGTGTTTCTTCCTGAACATCCTCGTTACCACATTCTGTGAGCGGATGGCTTCGGCAGGCACTGTGGAGTCCGCAGAGAACAGGAGCAACATTTTTATTGCACTTAAGGCTTAAATCCTGCGGAGGTCTTTCAGTTTCAAGATAAGCGAAGAATGTGAACATAAAGTCAGGATAATCTTCGTCGAGTGCATCTGCAAGGTTGTTTGTGAAGATAAGAGTCGGAGCACAGACGCTGCCGTACTTTTCGTAAAGAGCCTCACAGCTTTCACAATGGCAGTAGTTCTGATTGTCCTTCTGTCCGATATGAACATATTTTGCACCGATTGTGTTCGCTTCAATTTTTTCTCTTACGCTTGCAATTGTGATATCGAGAACATCCGGGTTTGAAAGGCATACGTGGTCGGTTGAACGTGTACCGTCTTCCTGAAGAGCAAAGTATTCGGGATGCTCAGCAAAAAGTGAATCAGGAACAAGAGAGGGGAGTGAAGCGTCCCATACAACATAAGTAAGTGCACCGCCGTATGCTGTTGCAGGCTGCCAGAAAGAAACGTTCATCTTGGTTCTTGCTCTGTGTGCATCGTTTGTTCCTGCGCAGTCGTTTCTTCTTACTGAGAATGACGGTTCAACCGTTCTGTCGATATCAGCATCAACAATGATATCTTCGTTCTCGGGAACAACTTCGAGTGTCGGTGTGAACCAACGAACACCGAGATATTCCTCAAGGAAGGTGTAAACACCGTAGAGTGTGCCTCGGCTGTCTGCACCTGTAATTATGAAATAATCACCGTCGGAATAAAGTCTGAAACCATCAGTTTTGATTTCGGAACGGTCGATTGCAACAATACTTTCTTCAAGCTCTGTTTCACCGACGATGAAAGCTTTACTGCCTTTCGGAAGATTGCTTTCTGTGACGATATCAAGCTTTGCACCGCTGATTTTTTCAATGTATGTCTGCAATTCTTCGGTTGCGGTAACAATACATTCGTCAGGGTTTTCAGCTGTAACAATATAATATTCAGAAACTCCGTTATCAACAATTACCATTTCGGTTGCGACTGACGGGGGAGTGTAAACTCCTCCGCCGTAGTCGATGTTTTTGTCAACCGGAATAAGGCCCATTGAAAGAAACAGAACTTCAATAACGCAGAATAACGCTTTGATATATTCTAACATAAGGTCACATCCTTACTTTGCTTTGTTTGCCATTGTAAATTCAAGCTCGCCACCGCCCATAAGCTGGTCGTGAGTGATATAGCAACCGTCAAGCTCAACACCGTTAAGCCTGATTGATTCAACATAAACATTTTTCTTACCCTGGTTGTGAGCTGTAACTTTAAGAGTCTTGCCGTTGCCGAGAGCGATTTCAGCACTGTCAAGGTTCGGTGAACCGAGCCAGTATTTGTCGCTGCCTGCAAGCGGATAGAAACCCATTGCGGAGAATACGTACCAGGAGCTGAGTGTACCGCCGTCATCGTTACCGTCAAGTCCGTTTATGTCGTCGCTGAAACGTTCGGAAAGTGTCCAGCGAACCCACTTCTGTGTAAGGTCGGGTCTGCCTGCGTTTGCGAAGAGGTAAGGCGTATGGATATCGTGCTGATTACCGATCCAGAAGCCGTGACTCGGGTCGATTGCCGCACGGTTGAGCGAAGCATCCTGCATAAACTTGTTAAGCTCGGAAACGAAGTATTCTTCTGAACCGAAAAGTTCAATCATTCCGTCGATATCGTGAATAGCGCTCCAACGCCACTGTCTTGCACTGCCTTCACTGTAGCAGGATGCGAACTTTTTGATCATAACTGCATCATAGAATGCTGTGATATAAGGGCTGAAGTTCCATACGAATGTGCCGTCGGAATTTCTTGCCTGGAAGTACTTTGTTTCAGGGTTGAAAAGGTTTTTGTAATACATAGCCTTTTCGCTGTATCTTTCAACGTCTTCAGTATAACCGAGCTGTTCGGCAAGAACGGCAATTGCATTGTCTTCCCACGCATACTCAAGTGTAAAACTTACAGATTCTTCACCGTTTGCAAGGTCATCGGGAATGTAGCCGTACTCGTTATATTCCTTGATGAAGTTTCTGCCCGAACGGTTTACGCTGTTTTCTGATGAGTTTTTCATATATTTGTAAAGAGTTTCAACATCAAAATCACGGAAGCCTTTAAGATAGCTTTCTGTAATCATAATGTTTGTCGGGTCACCGTGCATTGAAGAAGCATAACCCGCACCCATCGGCCATCTCGGAATTGATCCGCCGATCTTTGTCATTTCAACAAGGCTGTTGAGGCAGTCGTTCTGGATTTCGGGCTCAATAAGAGTGTAAAGTGAGTGAGTATCACGGCATGTATCCCAGAGTGACATATCGGATCTGTAAGTATAGCCGTCAGCAACGTGAACCTTTTTGTCAAATCCGAGGTATTCACCGTTAACGTCAGTGAAATCTGTCGGCATAATCATGCTGTGGTAAAGAGCGGTATAGAATACTCGCATAATCTCTTCGTCAGAGCTCTTAACCTTGATTTCTGAAAGATTTTCGTCCCAATTTTCAACGGCTTTGTTTCTTACACCGTCAAAGTCGAGGTCACCTGTTTCAGCTTCAAGATTAAGCTTTGCGTTTTCAACGCTTACAAAGCTTACTGCAAGCTTAAGTTCAACGCTGTCGTCCTTGATATTTCCGAAGTTGATATCAACTCCGAGGTCTGAAGAATCGCCTGTAACTTCAAATGACTTGATTTCTTTGTCTGCTTTAGCGGCAAAATAAACGGGAAGACCGTCGTATCTGCTGGAGAAAGCGGCGTAAATAACGCTTCCGCCTGTAATAAGACCTGTTTCAGGGTCATATTCTGCAAAGCCACTGTCAGAACCGTAGTTACCGGCTGTGCTTGTCACGTCAATAAAAAGTCGGGCATCTTTGGAATTGCCGAAAGTATATCTGTGAACACCTGTGTGGTCATCCGCTGTAAGCTCAACAAGGCAGTCAACAGATTTCAGATGAACAGCATAATATCCGGGAGCTGCAACCTCGTTTTTATGAGAGTACGGGAGAATGTCAACCTTACTGTTTCCGACAGTAGGTGTTACACGGAAAATCTGATAATCTTCCGCACCTGTACCTGAAAGTCGGGAATGGCTGAAACCTTTAATATGTCCGTGTTCGTAATAATATCCCGATGTGTTTGTTTTGAATATGTATGCACCGCCGATGAATGAGGTATCAGAACCGAGTCTTACTGCACCGAAGGGTGTGCATGCTGCGGGGCTGAGCATACCGCAAGCCCAGGGTGTACCGCCTGTGCCGATAAACGGATCAACGTACTGTGTGTACTCTCCGACAACAGGTTCGGGCATTTCAACAGGCATCATTGCGATACCGTTAAAAAGTCCTGCAAACGCAGTTTCAAAAACAATAAATACGGAAACGATTATTCTTATGATTGGCCACATAAAAAATCCCTCCAAAGAATTATTATAATTCAACTATATATTAGAAACAGAAAAAAGTCAAATTTTATTAAAAGAAAAAAGGGGCTGTAAAAAAGGGAGCTGTAAAAACAATTTGTTTTTACAGCTCCTTGTGAGTTATTTAATAAGTTCGTAAAGTCTGTCGCGGTGTTTTGTATCTCTTTCACCGAAGAAATCGTCCGTTCTCTTTTTGTAAACGGGATCAGCCTCAAAGTTGTTTTCAGCAAGCTTTCTGACGGATTCAATAAGCTCAGCGGATGTAAGTGTTATATCGCCGAAGCCTTCTTCAAGCGGAAGGTCGAGCTTGTGGTAACCGTGAGTAACACCTGCACGGAACTGATCGTAATCCGGCACAAAATAGATAATCGGTCTGCTGAGATAAACAAAGTCGAAAACAACGGAAGAATAGTCGGTAATCATTGCAAGATAATCCTGCATATTGATACCTTCCTGAGTTACGTTGATTCTCGGGTTGTCAACCTTGATATATTTATCGTAGTCACTGAAAATCGGATGATTCTTAAAGTCAAGAGTGAGGTCGTGCTTTTCAAGGATTTCCGCAAGCTCCTTTGAATTGAGGAAGCTGTGAATTTCCTTGTAGAACGGAGAATCAAGGAATTTGTCAACGAAAAGCTCACGTGTGTTATCAACGTACTCACCGATAAGGTTTTTACGCCAGGACGGAGAGAAGAGAATTTTTCTCTTTGCGGGAACGGAAACGTCGATTGTGTCAAATCGCGGCATACCGCTGTAAAGAAGATCCGATTCCTTGAAACGGTAAATTTCGCAGAAATTCTTTCTTTCAAACTCAGAGGAAATAACAACCTTGTCAACGTTGGATTTTTCCTTTGTGTACATAAACGGAAGGTTTGCATGAAGCACACCGTGCTGAAGATAGATGATGTCAAGGTCCATAATGTCGTAATACCATCTTAAAGGAAGGTTTCCGAATGGACTGATGATTGAAATTGAGCTGAAAGATGTAAGAACCTTCTTCGCATTGAGGAAAAGTATTCTGTGCTTTAAGCTCTTGAATTCAACAAGATATTTTCTGTGCTTGAAAGAGAAATATTTACTCTTATCCTTGAGATTGTCGATGATGTAATATCTCTGCACACCGTCTTTGATTTCAAAGTCGTGGATAAACTGCTGGTAAGCGTTGTCAAAGATATTTTCTCTGTCACAGTAAAGCCAGATTTCTTTTCCGTTTCTCTTGAATTTAGCAGTTTTTCTGTAAATAAAAGCGTTTCTGTTTTCCTTTGATGTTGCAATGTCAGCTCTGTTACCGACTGCCTTAAGCTCAGCTTCAGATGCAGATTTTACGGTAATGCCTCTTGATGCCTTATCAAAGTTAACAACATATTTTCCGCAGGCAGCAACGTTTCTTACGTTGTTGACTACGCACTTGAAGCTGAAAAATACGGACGGTGAAATGTATGTGTCGCCGATAAGAATTTTGAATCCGATGTAGTTATTGCCTGTAAGATTAACGTCAATCTCGAATCCGCCGAAATTATTGGTTATTCCCTTTGCTTTGTAACAGCTGAAAAGGGTATCAGTCATCGGAATTTCCTGAAGATTGTTCTTGCCGTTATCGTAGAAAAGGCGAAGCTCAGTATAGGGGATGACGCCCGTCTTCACAAAGCCTGAAATATTGATTCTGTCGTCGATAATACGGACTGTATCAAAAACAATTGTATGCGGCTGTGAAAACCAAAGCTGATTTTTACTGAATACGCTCAAGGATGTGTTGTTACAAGCGTAATCGTAATCAAGCTCCTTAAGACGCATAAAGCATTCAATGTGGTACGGGTCAACGTAAATTGAGCTTACAATGATACTCTCGTCAATCTTTTTGAGAATTTCCTTAATAACAGAGAGCTGTTTTGCTTCAAGCTCCTTGTCAGCGTGGGTAACAAGAAGGTCAGAAGTGATTCTCCAGTTAAGGTTGTAAACAACCATTGCCTGAGCTGTCGGATGCGGTTTGCCGTCGGGTGTTTTAAGCACGCCGAGAAGCTTGTTGAAAAAGCCGATGTACTGATCAAAGCAGTAATACGGGTCGTTATAAATTGAACTTGCGGAGCCTGAATGGCGGAAATAAGTGTAAACAGCTTCCTTGACAAATCCGAATTTCTGCTTACGTGAAATCCAGTAGAAGATGAAAAGCTGATCCTCGCCGAGCGTAAGGCTTTCGTCAAAAAGGATACGGTCTTTCGCATCAACGTTTTTAACGCAGACGTTCATTGTTGTCTGCATAAGGTTAGAGTCAGTGTTGATATCGTAAATTCCTGTGTGGTTTACAACGTCGTATCTCTTATGAGTTGTAATTTTTCCCGTTTCGCTGAGGTAGTCGATTGTATAAGTAACAAGGTCAACCTCGTTATAATTCTTTTCAAAAAAGTTATAGATGTCCAGAAGTGTGTTGTTGGAAATTGAGTCGTCAGCGTCAAGGAAGAGGATATACTTACCCTCAGCAAGCTCAAGACCTTTGTTACGTGCGGAGGAAACACCGCCGTTTTCTTTTTTATAGTAAAGAACGTTACTGCAACTCTCCTTGAGTCGGGTGCAAATCTCGTCACTTTTGTCCTTGGAGCCGTCGTTGATAAAAACAACCTGAAAATCAGAAGAACTCATTGTCTGCTGATTAAGGCTGTTCATACACTTTTCTAAATGTTTTTCGCAGTTATAAACAGGGATTACAACTGAAATTTTGTAAGCAAAATCCGACATCTGAACAAGTCCTTTTCAAAATATTTTTCATTTTATTTTACAATAGTACGAAGAAAAAATCAATATAAACTGACAATTAAAGTGTTTTGACAGTATATTTTCCCTCCTGATTGACTTTTTAAAGGTGAAATATTATAATACGAAAGGAAATTTTCCGACAGAGGGGGAGGAAAAATGATTCTGTTTTTTATCATTCTGGCGTTGGTTTGCGTTTACGGAATGAAAATTTACGGACCTAAAGAGTTTAATCAGGATTATATCTCAATGAGCAATACTACTGCGGTTAAGGGCGTTTTCGTTTTTCTTATCTTTATGAGCCACTTTTTGCAGTATTATACACCGGTTGACGCTTTTGATATGCAGTATAAAGCGATACGCGTGTTCATCGGTCAGCTTGTTGTTGTAATGTTTTTCTTTTATTCGGGATACGGTATACTTGAAAGTGTTAAGCGTAAAGGTACAGATTACATAAAAGGTTTTCCTGTTAACCGTATTTTAAAGACATTGTTGCACCTTGATCTGGCTTTGGTGCTTTATATTATCCGCAACCTGATAATGAACGTGAAAATGAAGCCTATGCAGATTATTCTTTCTCTTTTCGGTTGGGATACTGTAGGTAACAGCAACTGGTTTATGTTTGCGGTTTTAATTCTTTATGTTGCAATTTACCTTTCGTTTATGCTGTTCAGAAAGCATAAATTCCTTGCAATTCTTGCCTCAACTGTCCTTACAGGTGTATACGTAATTGCTATGCACGAATTTTCAGGTAAGGAAGAGTATTGGTACAATACGGTAATGTGTCTGCCACTCGGTATGTATTATTCTTTCTTCAAGGAAAAAATACACAGTATCGTTATGAAAAACGATATAATTTATCATATCGCACTTGTGGCTGTTTTTGTTGCATTTATGTTTGCACACGAAAACAAACGTCCGTTTGTCATCTATACAATGTGGACTCTGCTTTTCACAGTTCTTGTTGTTCTTGTAACAATGAAGGTGAAGATAGGCAACAAGGCATTGTACTGGCTCGGAAATCACGTTTTCAGCGTTTATATCCTGCAACGTTTCCCGATGGCAATTTTCAAAAGAATAGATGTAATCGATTCAAACAGATATCTTTTCTTCATCCTTAGTTTTGTTGCAACGGTTATTATGGCAGAACTCTTTGACAGGGGAGTTGCCGCACTCGATAAAGTTCTTTTCGACAGAAAAAAGAGACCTGCAAAAGCAGATCTCAAAAAAGTTTAAAGTGATTTGATTATATCTCTGTATTTGTTAAGGTAGGCTTCGTTTACGGCATCGCCGCCGTCAACGTTACTGCTTGAAAAAACCTCGGGCTCGAATCCGTCCTCGAGCATTTTTTCAATGCATCCTGCTACAACAGCGTTAAGCATCGCTGCTCCTGCACTTGTTGATGTGGGGGCAGCGTTTTTGTTTATTTCGGGGAAATAAACGCTCGCATCTCCGACACAACCCATATTGTCGAGCACAATGTCCGCAAATTCATAAAGCTTCTTCCCGCTCGGATGGCGTGATGACATGCTCTTTGAATGGTTAAGGTTTGTAAGAGCAATAACAGTCAGTCCGTTTTCCTTTGCAAGCTGAGCCATATCAACACAGACACCGTTTCTGCCCGAGTTGGAAATGATAACGATAACGTCATTTTCTTTCATTGAATAGTCGCTGAAAAGCTTGTCCGCATAGCCTTCAAGTCTTTCAAACTCGGTGCTTTTTGAAGCTGAAATATGAAGCATAAGGTCTTCTTCAAAAACAGGCTGGATTTTAACAAGTCCGCCGGCTCTGTAAAAAAGCTCCTCTGCAAGCATATGCGAATGACCTGTACCGAACAGGAAAATGTTTCTGCCGTTTTCAAGTGCGACGGCAAAAGCTTCGGCAGCCTTTCCAATCGAATCAAGCTGTTTTTCTCTTATTTCGTCAAGAACACGTGAAAGGTTATCAAAATATTCAATATGTTTTTTCATAATTATTCTCCGTCCGTTTTTATTGCGGCAAAAACAGCACCGTATTCGGGTGCATATTCAAGCACGTTGATTTTCGTTTCGGGAAAATTTTCGCTGATGATTGAAGAAAACAAGGTTCTGAATTTTTCGTAGTTTTCAAAAATTCCGCCCCAAAGACCGAGGGGAGTACCCGACGGCATCTTTCGGAGTAAAGCAGAAACAGTATCTGCAAGAAGCTTTGCGTGTTTTTCAACAATATCGTTTGCAACCACATCGTTTTCAGCACATCTGAAAATTACGGGGACAAGCTTTGCAATTTCACTTCTCGGCATCGGCGGGTCGTAGAAAATATCGATGAGCTTCATCATATCGTTAACCTGATAATACTCCTTGATTGCATCCGTAAGAAGTGTTTCGGGTGCACTGCCCTCATAACCGCAGATTGCTGCCCTGAGTGCATCAATTGCGATTGCATAGCCCGAGCCTTCATCGCCGAGGATGTAGCCCCAACCGCCCGTATGTATAATTTCACCGTCAGCAAGCCTGCCGACAGCCATTGAACCTGTTCCGCTGATGACCATAGCTGCGGAACCGTCACAGCGCATAGCTTCAAGACCGATGTAAACGTCGCTGTCCATTGTGATTTTATCGCAGTCGATAATTCCGTCGCAGAGCTTTTTGGTGAATTCATTGTCAGCTCTTTCTGCAATTGCAGACATTCCGATAAAAGCGGCGCTGAGCTTGATGCTCTTTCCGTCAATCGCACCGTCAACCGTAGCTCTGAGGTTTTTTCTTGCCTCTTCCATTCCGACAGAATTGAAGTTGATGCTTTCACCCACAAATCGGGAAACAAGATTCAGTTTTTCATCGCAGATAATGGCTGTTGTTTTTGAACCGCCACCGTCTATTCCGAGATAATACTTCATAAAGCTACCTCCAATTTATAATGTTTCCTTAACACTTCAAACCGAAAGCTACGTCGTCACCGCACTGTTCAAGAAATTCAAAGCCGTACTTGTTGTAAAACGCCTTGCCTCTTTCGTTTTGAGAACCGACGGTCAGCATAACACCGCACACACCTTTTTTGTGAAGATGTTCTTTGAGCGTGTTAACAAGCATATGTCCGATACCCTGACGGTGATATTCGGGAAGCACATCAATGTGCAGGTGAGCAGGGTAGTCGTTTTTATATTTTTCCTGAAGCTTGAAAGAGGTTCTGGCTCCCTCTCTTGCGTTACCGCCCCATACTATAAGATTTTCGTCAAGACGCGGAACGTATTCTTCAAGAAAAACTTTTTTGTATTTGTCAAAATTCTCTGTGCAGATGATATAAGCTATTGCTTTGTCATCTTCGTCAGCGGCAACAAAACAGTTGTGTCCTTCGTTTTCAATGTAGTAATTGCAGTATGTTGTAAGGATGTAATGTGACTCGTCAGGTGTCATTTGACAGGGACCTTCGCTGTTAAGGCAGACAAAACGCACATTTTCCTTGTCTTTTTCTTCAAAAGGTCTTATAATCATATTGTAATCTCCTATATTAGAAAATACTTTCGATAAAATCTTAACATTAAATTTCATAAAAATCAACTTTCGGAGGTTTGTTTATGATAAAAAATTTCGTGATGCCTGATTTCCTTAAGGATATCGATGCTGAAATCACGGTGACAGAGAAAAATAACAGAAGCGTTTGCTACTGCGAAAAAACACACAGAGTAACAGATGAAAAATATATTCTTAAAGTTTCAGCAGAAAAGAGAATTGAAATTGAATGCTCGGGCGAAAAGAGCCTTTACTATGCTTTGATTGATATAAAAAACAGAATTGATAACGGAACGCTCGCAGAGGGCGAATATATCTGTGCACCAACCTTTAAAGTAAGAGGATATATTGAAGGCTTTTACGGTACACCCTGGAGCCACGAAAAAAGAAAATCCGTTATGCTTCTTATGGCGAAGAACAGGATGAATACTGTTTACTATGCTCCGAAGGACGACGATTATCACCGAGAGCTCTGGCGCGATCTTTATCCCGAAGCTGACCTTGCAAGACTCAAGGAGCTTGTTGACCTCGCAAAGAGTTGTTATATGGATTTTTATTGGTGTATCGCACCCGGTCTTTCAATGGAGTATTCATCCGAAGCTGAGTTTGAAGCCCTGATCGCAAAAACAAAACAGCTTTATTCAATCGGTGTCCGCAGTTTTGGTTTGTTGCTTGACGATATCAACGAAGAGCTTGAGTTTGAAAGCGACAAGGCTGTTTACGGTGAAACTGTTAATGCACACATCGCTCTTGTTGAAAGATATTACAGCACTCTTCTTGAAATGGATTCTGCAAACAAGCTTACAGTCTGTCCGACACTCTATAACGGTATAGGCGACGAATACTATATATCAAAATTGGGACAGAATATTTCTCCGCTTATCTCGCTTTTCTGGACGGGTAAGGATATCTGCTCAAGAGAGCTTCGCAGTGCCGATGCAATAAAATTCGTTGAGGGTACATACCACAAGCCACTTTATTGGGACAATTATCCTGTTAATGATATGGCTATGTTCAACGAAATGCACATTTCTCCGATAATCAACCGTGATGCTGATTTGTGGAAATACTCAGAGGGTATCATTTCAAATTGTATGGAATATGCAGAGTGTTCAAAGATTCCGCTTATAACCTTTGCAGACTATCTCTGGGACAGCGAAGGCTATAATCCCGACGAATCCTGGATGAATGCAATTTCTCAGGTTGTCGGAAAGGAAAAAGCTGAAAAATTCGCTGTTTTTGCAGACCATCTTTATGTTTCCTGCCTTAAGGATGAGCCGTCAAAGCTTATGAAAAAGCATTTTGAAAAGGTGCTTATGCTTATTAAAAAGGGCGAAACAGAAAAGGCGATTGAAATTGCTGAGGAATACATTGCAAAAATGAAAGAAACAAGCGATTACCTTCGTCAGGATTTGCCGATATGCAATGAACTCAGCAAATGGAGCGAAAAATTCTTTGTTGCCTGTGAAATTTTTGAAAAGCTTATGGCTACTCTCAAAGATAAGACAGAAGAAAACGTAAAAGCTCTTTATGCGGTAATTGATAAGTTTGATTCAATGCCCGTCAAGCTTTCCGAAGAGATGAATATGAAGCTCTTCCTCGGAATAATGTTCGGAATATAAATTTAACTTGTTTCGGGAGTTATTTTAAAAGGTGATTTTATGAATCCTTATGTGATAATAGGAATAATGATTGCGATTGACCTGATTATGTTGCCGCTTATAATCAAAAAAATGCTGAAAAAAGACGGAAAAAATAAAGGCTTGAAAATCGTTGCGTTGATTGTTGCTTTTGTTGCAGTTGAAGCTGTCTGCTCGGTTGTTTATATAAATTCGAACACGTATTTCGACCGCCTCGGCAACAGATACGAAACAGTCGAGAGTGTGAGATATTACGACAGGGACGAAAACCAATATGTGATAACCGAAGATCCGTCAGGGCGTGAATATTTCAGCTCTCTTAACGGGAGATTTATGCGAATTGCAGAGATAACATATATCGACGAAGAAGGATATCTTTATTTCGATATTGAGAAAAAGCTTGAAAAGCAAGAGAATGTGAACTACATTCATCTTGACGAAAACGGAAAAATTTATTATCCGTATGATACGGTAAAATGGACTTCCAAAGGCGAATTAAAGCTCAGATAAAGTTGATAAACAACATTAATTGTTAAAAATCGTTGACATTTATCCTTGTCAATGATAGAATTTTTATAATAGGAAACAGAATATGGTTGATGATGGAGGCGCGGTTAATACAATTAACTCTTAAAGGTAAGGCAACGCAGAGAGCCAAAAGATTGACCGCCGAAGCGAAGGGAAAATGCCTTTTGACCTTTTGCTGGGACGTTGCAGAATATGTAACGTACTGTCACGGTTGTGGAGTGCTATCAATGAAGTCTTCGGACATGGTTGGTGATCTTGCTCAACCATGTCCTTTTTCTTTAAAATTAAATGGAGGGTTTATACTATGTCAAAAACAAAGAAAATTGTCTTGGCAGTAGTCGCAGTTGCAATTGTTGCTCTTCTTGCATTTGCATCTTTCAACGGCGGTCATCTTGCAACAGCAGCTTGTGTTGACTGTGGCGGTGCAGGTATTGTTGATGAAGCAGCTTGCGAAACCTGCGGCGGCGAAGGCAATGTAACAGCATCATGGTGGGCTCTTGTTCCCCCGGTTATTGCTATCGGTCTTGCACTTATCACAAAGGAAGTTTACAGCTCATTGTTCATCGGTATCGTTGCCGGTGCAATCCTTGGCTCAGACTTCAAATTCACAGGCACAATGGATCTTATCACAAACAATGGTTTGATTGATGCGGTTTCAGGTACAGCGGGTATCTTCATTTTCCTTGTTGTTCTTGGTGTTATCGTTGCTCTTATCAATAAGTCAGGCGGTTCTGCTGCTTTTGGTGCCTGGGCAGAAAAGCACATCAAGTCAAGAGTAGGCGCAATGCTTGCAACTTTCGTTCTTGGTGTTCTTATCTTTATCGATGACTACTTCAACTGTCTTACAGTCGGCTCAGTTATGCGTCCTGTTACAGACAGCAAGAAGGTTTCACGTGCGAAGCTTTCTTACCTTATCGACGCAACAGCAGCTCCGATCTGTATGATCGCACCTATTTCTTCATGGGCAGCAGCAGTTGCTTCTTACGCTCCTGAAGGACAGGGACTTTCACTTTTCATTAAGGCAATTCCTTATAACTTCTATTCACTTCTTACACTTGTTTTCATCGTTGCAATCAGCCTTATGAAGTTCGATTACGGCCCGATGAGAATTCACGAAGTTAATGCAAAGCTTAAGGGCGACCTTTACACAGCAGGTGAGAAGGCAGAAGTTGCTGACGAAGGTCATTCTTCAAAGGGTAAGGTTATTGACCTTGTTCTTCCGATTCTCGTTCTTATCGTTGCTTGCGTATTTGCTCTTGTTTATAACGGTGGTATCTTTGACGGTGCAAACTTCATTGATGCATTCTCAAATACAGATGCAACTGTCGGTCTTCCTTGGGGTAGCCTTATTGCTCTTGTTTTTGCAATTGCATACTTCTGCATCCGTAAGGTTGTTACATTCAAGGAAGCAATGGAAGCTATTCCTAAGGGCTTCATTGCAATGGTTCCCGCTATCCTTATTCTTACATTCGCAACAGCGCTTAAGAATATGACAGGCGTTCTCGGTGCAAAGCCGTTTGTTAACGAAGTTATGAGCAATGTTCCTGATGGTCTTGCAAGCTTTATTCCTGCAATTGTATTCCTTGTTGCTTGCTTCATTTCTTTCGCAACAGGTACATCATGGGGTACATTCGGTATCCTTATTCCGATTGTTATCACAATCTTTGATGCAGCAGATCCGCTTCAGATCGTTGCAATGTCAGCTTGTCTTGCAGGTTCAGTCTGCGGCGACCACTGCTCACCGATTTCTGATACAACAATTATGTCATCAGCAGGCGGTCAGTGTAACCACCTTAACCACGTTTCAACACAGCTTCCGTATGCAATTTCAGTTGCTGCAATCTCATTTGTAATGTATGTTCTTGCAGGTTTTGTACAGAGTGCTGCAATCGTGCTTCCGGTTGGTGTTGCTGTAACGGTTGTATTCCTCTTCCTTATGAAGATGGTTATGGTAAAGAAATACGGCAAAGAAAACGTATAATTTCTGACTTTTTAAGACCTCGGCTTTTGTCGGGGTCTTATTTTTTATTAAGAAATTGTAAATTGATTAAGATAACGTAAAAAAATCCGTTTTTACTCTTGTAAAAATCTTTCAAATAGTTTAAAATACTTGTGTTATGCCGTACCTTGCGGCGAAAACATAAGTAAAGGATGAAAATTATGGCTATCGAAAAGTCAAAGGCTGAGCAGTACCGTGACGAACGTAAGGCACGTATTGCAGAAGCAGCAAAGAAAAATGCAAAAGATATGCAGAAGAAAAATGCAACAAAGAAGGTTGTAAAGAAGGTTGTTGCAATCGTTCTTGCAGTTGCAATCGTTCTTGGTGCAGTAGCAGTTGCTCTTAACTACTACGGTGTTTGGGACAGAACCTTAAGAGCAGGTTACGTAGGTTCTGAGGACAAGTTCTCAATGGCTGAATATGAGTATCATTATTGGGTAATGTATAACACATTATTGGAAAAAGTTTCTAATCAGTACTCAACAGGCATCAATTATAACTACGATACAAACCTTCCCCCCGATAAGCAGACATCAACTGCTGAAGACGAGAAGGGTAACCCGATTTCCTGGGTTGAGTTTATCCGTAAGCAGACTCTTGATGATATCAAGCGTAGTAATATCCAGTACAACGAAGCTGTTAAGATGGGTCTCGGTGAGCTTACAGCTGCAGATGAGAAGCAGATTGACGAAACAGTTAACAGACTTCGTGAGCAGGCTTCAGGTGCAAATGCAGCAGAAGGTTCAACACAGCCGAAGTACACACTCAACGCTTACCTTCGTATGAACTTTGGTGAATATATGAACGAAAGATTCCTTCGCAAGATTATGGAGAAGGAAATCATCGCTCAGAAGTACCTTGAGGCAAGACTTAAGGAAATCGCAGCTTCATATGACCAGAAGGATATCGACGCTGAGTACAACAAGGATAAGAGCTCTTTTGACCTTGTTGACTTCCGTTTGTATGCGTTCTCAAAGACAACTCTTACAGCTGAAACAGGCGAATCAAAGACAGCACTTGAAAAGCGTCAGAAGGAAGCTGACGAAAAGGTTAAGAAGGATGCAGATGCATTCCTTGCAGCTGTTACAGACGAAGCTACATTCCTTGCAAAAGCAAAGGATCTTAATAAGGATAACAAGGAATACGACGAAGATTCAGCAACTAACGGCAGCAGTACACTTAAGTCAGAAGCAACAAACATTTCAAAGGATCTTGGCGAGTGGGCATTCAATGCCGACACAAAGGTTAACGATAAGAAGATCTTCACATCAGCTGACGGTTCAAAGTATTATGTAGCTCTTCTTACAGCTAAGCCGTATCAGGTTGAAACTGTAAGCGTACGTCATATCCTTTTCTCAAACTCAGATGCACAGACAGGCGAAAAGCTTTCAGCAGATGAGATTGCACAGAAGGAAAAGGATGCAAAGGCTGTTCTTGACGAGTGGTCAAAGGGCGACAAGACAGAAGACAGCTTTGCAGTTCTTGCAACAGAGCATACAGAAGACACAGGTTCTGCACAGTCAGGCGGTCTTTATGCAAACGTTCGTCCGGGTCGTATGGTTCCCGAGTTTGATCAGTGGATCTTCGACAAGAACCGTAAGGCAGGCGACACAGAAATCGTTGAAACAGTTTACGGTTACCACGTAATGTACTTCGTTGCTAACGACGGTAAGTACTACGATGCAACAATCAGAAATTCAAAGGCACAGATTGACCTTCAGGCAGAGCTTGATGAACTCTTCAAGTCAGATGACTACAAGGTTACTTACGGTCCGCGTACAGTTGAGTATGCAGAGAAGAAGTTGAACGACAGAATCGCAACTATCATCGCACAGCAGGCAGCTCAGCAGTCATACGCTCCGCAGTATTAATTCAATCAAAACAAAAGACCGAGGCTTTAAAACCTCGGTCTTAATTTTTTAAGCTTCTTTGAAGTGAACCATAAAGTTCATACCGCCGTTGATGTCACCGCCGATTGTGAGGTTTACACCTGCATTCATAAGCAATGCACCTGAATAAACTTCACCGTCTTCTTCGTTAACATACATCTTGTTTTCGTCAAGACCCTTAAGCTTTACGTTAAGGAAGTTGTGCGGAGTACGGTTTTTGATAACAACCGTAAGAAGTGTTTCGCTCTTGTCCTTTGAAACAAATGACCATGCACACTTGAATTCATCCTCTGTGGGAGCGATTATTCTGTAAAGGTCACCGTAGTGAGTAAGGTCGTAATATTTGTGATAAAGTGCAGAAGTCTTTTTAACAATTTCCTTATCCTCATCAGTAAGGTGTTTCGGGTCAAGCTCGTAACCGAATGTGCCCCAGAGTGCAACTGCTGCTTTTGTTTCAATTCCTGTTCGGCTGCATGCTGAAACGTGAGCGCCCATACTTGAAGCAGGATAACACATTGATGTACCGAATTGAATTCTCAGTCTTTCAATCGGGTCTGTGTTATCTGAACACCATGTCTGCGGCATATAGTAGAGAATACCCGGGTCGTATCTTCCGCCACCGCCTGCACAGCTTTCGAAGAGAATGTCAGGGAAAGCGGAGGTGATTCTGTCCATAAGCTCGTATGTGCCGAGGATGAATCTGTGGAAGAATTCTTTCTGATGCTTTTTGTCAAGACCCATTGAAGCGGGTTCTGAAATCGGACGGTTATAGTCCCATTTGAGGTAAGCGATATTATTCTTTGAAAGCACGTCGTACATCTGATTGAAGATATTGTCACGAACGTCCTGTCTTGTCATATCGATAACATACTGCTGTCTTGCAGGTGAAATATCTCTTCCTTCAACGTGAACGCACCAGTCAGGATGTGCTCTGTAAATATCGGAATCGGGAGAAATCATTTCAGGCTCGTACCATATGCCGAATTCCATACCCTCAGCGTTTACTCTTTCAATAAGCTTTGAAAGCGGACCGTTGAGCTTTTCTTCGTTTACGTACCAGTCACCAAGAGATGAATCGTCTCTGTTTCTTACACCGAACCAACCGTCGTCCATAACGAGAAGCTCGCAACCGAGTTCCTTTGCCTGCTTTGCATAGCGTACAAGAGTTTCGTCGTCAAAGTCAAAGCCTGAGCCTTCCCAGCTGTTGATAAGAAGCGGACGCTTTTTCTTTTTCCATGTGCCGCGGATAAGGTTGTTAGCATAAAAATCGTGGAATGTACGGCTCATACCGCCAAGTCCGTTTGGTGAGTATGCCATAACAGCCTCAGGTGCCTGGAATTCTTCGCCGGGTTCAAGGTACCAGTTGAAATCAATCGGATTGATACCCATAACAAGACGTGTGCAATCCATATAATCAGTTTCAATGTCGATTGCAAAGTTTCCGCTGTAAACAAAGTTAAAGCCGAATGCATCACCGTAATCTTCTCCGCCTTTGTCATCAACAAGGGCTACAAACGGGTTGTGATTGTGGCTTGATGAGCCTCTCTTACTTGCGACGGACTGAATTCCGTGAGCAAGATGACGTGTCTGTACGGTTCTTTCTCTTAACCATGTGCCGTAGAGGTTAATCATGTTATAGCTCATTGAAGGGAAGTTTACACAGCAACTTGCAACTTTTTCAATGTCAAAAGCTTCGTTTCCTGTGTTTTCTATCTTGACACTTTGTGTAATTATGCTATGATTTTTAAAAGCGGTAAAACAAAGTGTAACCTTTGCTCCCGTGAATTTATCAATGGTGATAATCTCAAGTGTGTCTGCTTCGTCGTCGGAGTTGCAGTATGTTGCGGGAAGACCCTTAAGCTTCGGTTTACCACTGTAAATCTTATGGTCAAGGTATCTTATATCCGTTGTTGCTCTGCCTTCGCTGTCCCTGATTGCAAGTGCTGCAAGGCGGAAATCACCGTTGCCGTTGCAGGAATAAGCCATCGGCTGAATGTCCATAGAGAAAACACCGTTGTCGGCAGTTGATGCTGTCAGGGGAGAGATTGAAGCAAATCCGCCTCTGTAAGCTGTTGAAATAAGATTGGTGTCGGGGATTTTCTTTCCGTAATAAAGCTGGACAAGGAAATCACCCTCGAAAATACCAATCGCATAAGTTGATTCAAGTGAATCAATCTTAAAAATTTTACGTTCTTTATCAAATGTAATCGGCATAAAATCATCCTTTCTCAGGTGAAACCACCTGAAAAGATTTTAGCATACATCTATATTGACAGTCAATGTAAATTGCAAAGGATTTTTGGTTATGGAGAAGAAAAACATTCACAAAGACCACAGACAAAGAGTACGTTCAAGATACTTCAAAGAAGGTATCGGCTCTATGGCTGACCACAATATAATAGAGTTCCTGCTTTTTTACGGTATACCGTTCAAGGATACAAACAATGTCGCCCACGGTCTTGTTGAAAAGTTCGGTGACCTCAACGGCATACTTGAAGCTCCGAAAGAGGAGCTGATGAAGGTTGACGGAGTCGGCGAAAATACAGCTGCACTGATACGACTTACGCACGACGTTGCACTTCTTTATAACGAAAGAAAACAGCAACGTGCTCTTGACGAAACGGAAAAAGCTTTTATACCTTATATAGAAGCAAAATATTCGGGTGAAAGAAGAGAAATTGTTTATCTTATCTGCCTTGATGCAAACGGAAAGCTTCAACGCTGTATAAAAGTCTGCGACGGTTCACCCGATACCGCAGTTGTTGACACTCGTGCGATTGTTGAAACTGTTGTACGTTTTGATTCAAAGCACGTTGTTCTTGCACATAACCATCCGAACGGATTTGCGGTTCCTTCGTTGGCTGACGTAAAAACAACGGAAGACCTGATTCCCGTGCTTGATGCAATCGGTGTCAATCTTGTTGACCACATTATCGTTTCTACGGACGATACTTTTTCAATGGCACAAAGCAATAAGTACGGATATTTATTCAATTAGTTTCTTCGATCTCGGCTTCTTCAATATCGAAAGGTACACTTTTTCCGATGTTTTCATAACAGAAATAGTTTCCGTTAATTTCAATGAAATCATCTTTTTCGGTCATTGAAACCTCCTGATTTATAATCTGTGTGTGTTGTGTTTCCGAGTGGCTTTTAAGTGCATATTCTGTCATCGCCATGAGTTCTGCCTGAGCTTTACTCATGGTGATTTCTTTTTCGTCTTCGTAAGTTGTGTAAATACGGTAATTGATTCCGAACGGCAATTCTTTTCCGTTTATTTTAAGTCTTGAACGGTGAATGTAACAGTCGCCGTCATCCTTCGGAGGAAAGATTTCCACACCTAAAAAGAAAATTGACCAGACTTTCTTTTCTTCAGGCGTGCAAACAGTAATTTTTTTGTCTGTTTCACTTTTTACTTTAATATTTGTTTTTGCAACGGCATAACCGTCGGCATCGGTGAAAAGATTTGTCTGCAGTCTGCTTTCTGTAATTCCGCTGATAAGAAGATCACCCTCAAGCACGGGCTGACCGATTCCGACAGCTGCGGAACCGCGGTAAACCTCAAGGATTTCTACCTGTCCGTCTTTTGAAGCGACTATATTTGAAGTGCCGTGATGTGTTTCGATTTCAGGCGTTTTTTTCAGTTCACGTATTTTTATTTCCGCAGTACACCCGTGTATGCTGATTGCTGCCCAGGAAGCATTGCCGAGCTTCTGCATAGCGGAACTTTCTATCTGTGCAAACTTAAGATTGTTTATCCTTTTTCCGATTTTAAGTCCCGATTCTTCAAAAGCTTCAAGCACTTCGCTGTCTGTCAGATGCTCATTTCCCGAAACCTCGATAATCCATACGTGTCCCGTGAGAAGCACAAGAATAAGGAAAGCGACAACAAAGCCTGAAATAAGAGCTGTACGTCGCGAATAGCGGTTAATGAAAAACGGCAGACCGTATTTGTGTTTTATGCGTACCTTCATAGAGCTTTTTCTTGCAGGTGAACGTATTCTGCGGTAGCCTTTGGCGGTTGTTTTTGCTGAAATTAAACCGTCTTTTTTTGCAACATCCCAAAGCGGGATATTATTTACTGTGCAGGAATTTATAAATCTTTCGCTGAATCCGTTTTCGGCAGTGAATTCGACGCACCCGAAAACAAAATTAAGTATATCTCTTGTTACCATCAGCCGCTGAACTCCACGTTGACAATGAATCCCTCTACCAAAGCCTGCTCCATGGAAAGGGATTTGATTGTCAGCGAATTTCCTTCAAAGGTAACGCTCTTTTTACCAAGGCTGAGAGTGATTAGATTTTCGCTGTACTCCGAAACTCCTTTGCAGCCGTCAATAAGAGCACAGCGGTTGGACATAATTTCAATGTATCCGCAGTTTGTACATACATCCTCGTCAATTTCGAGCTTGTCGCAAATACGGTGTGAAAGGGGAGTGCGGTTCTGCCTGTAATCTGAAAAAGCCATAAAAACCTCCTATCATAATAAGGCGATTTCTTCTCATATATATTTACGGGTGATTCGCATGAAAAATTACAGAGTAAGGTTCGTTTTATGTTTTTTTGCAGTAATTGTTTTTATAACGGCTTTTTTCATAAGTCCCGAAACGGTGATAGGAGGGGTAAGTAACGGACTGAAGCTTTGTGCCGTGTCAGTAATTCCGTCGCTGTTTCCGTTTATTGTGCTTTCGGATTATCTTATCCGATCAAGGTCAGTTGAAATTTTCGGAAGATTTCTTGAGCCTGTTACAAAAGCTGTTTTCCGTCTGCCGGGGAGTGCAGGCTGTGCCGTAATTATGAGCCTTGTCGGCGGATATCCCGTTGGTGCAGGGATGATTGTAAAGCTCCTTGAAAACGGAAGCATAAGTCAGAATCAGGCTAAACGTATGATGTTGTTTTGTGTTAATGCAGGACCTGCTTTTGTTATCGGCACAGTAGGTACGGTGATGTTTTCAAACAGAAAAGCAGGTATAATTCTTTATCTGTCTATGATAGTATCTGCGTTGGTAATGGGAGCGTTCTTTCGTTTCTTTGAAAGCTCAGCGTTGGAAATAAAAACAAAAACACCCGAATTTAAATCGGGCGTTATGAATCAGAGCGTAACAAACAGCATAAATTCAATGTTTAACCTTTGTGCCTGGGTGGTGCTCTTTTCGTGCGTAAATGCTTTGCTTGAAAGCTTCAGTATTCCTGACAGCGTAATGATGTGGATTAAAATGATAACGGAAGTAACGGGAGGGTGTGTTGCGGCTTCGGGGAAATATCCCGTAAGTATTCAGGCTTTGATAATTGGATGGGCCGGTCTGTCCGTTCACTGTCAGCTTTTGCCGTACATAAAAGAAACGCAGGTGAAATACCTGCACTTTATCTTATCTCGTTTGTTTCACGGAGCGTTATCCGCTACAATTGCTGAATTTTTGTTCTGGCTTTTCCCTTGTCAGACGAGTGTTTTTTCGACAAATACAGAAGTGTTACCACAGTTATATTCGGTCTCTGTTCCTGCGGCAGTTGCAACCGTGATTCTTGCATTAATGCTTACCGCAGAGATGACGACAGTGTTCAGAAATAAAAATAACGGCGAAGCATAACTTCGTCGTTATCTGTTAATTTCAGGATTATCGGTTCTTTCCAAAAGGTAATCGATAGACACGTTAAAGTAATCGGCAATCGCAATAAGCTCGGCGTAGCCGGCTTCGCGTTCCCCGGTTTCGTATCTGCTGATTGTGTTTTGGTTCATGTTTAATTCCATTGCTAATTTTAATTGAGATATGTTGCGGCTTTTGCGGAGTTCTTTCAACTTCATACAAATCAACCTCTTTTGTTAATTATATCGAATTTGTTATACTTTTAACATCCCAATGTGGTATAAAAATATGCTTGATAATACGTTGTTTTCTTATTATTCTTACAAATTTGTTATGAAGTTTGTCGTTAATTTTCCAATCTCTTGAAAGAGAAAAAATAATATGATATAATAATTAAGTTATTAAGACTATACTCCGAAGGATGATAAAAATGAGGAAGAATATTATAAATTCGCAAGAAAGAACTCCTGCGTGCCGTATATGCTCTCACGGCATACTCTCGCCCGACGGTGAAAGTGTACTCTGCGTTAAAACAGGCATAAGACAGCTTGATTCAAGCTGCAGAAGCTTTAAATACGATCCGCTTAAAAGAGTGCCTGAACGTGCTCCGACAGCAGGTGGATTTACAAAAGAAGATTTTGAACTTTAATTCACGGGGCGTTCGCCGAGTTCCCATAAGGAAGTTTTTGTTTCTCGAACAAAATTCCTTGTATTATTGCCAAAAGCCTCGCAAGGCGCCAGCCTTGCTACATTTTTGGCTTCAATTCAAGAAATTTTGCCTTCCTACGAAACTGCGAAGCACTTTAAAATGCGAAATTGCGTGTGCAAGAAAAGGCGAAAACCATCAATAACGCTGACGCGTACCGATGGTTTTCAACGCATTATTGTGCCGCAAGTTCACATTTTAAAGAAAAACTGCCTTACGGGAGCTCGGCGTAATACGTCCCTTTTTCTTTAGGAGGATTTTATGATAATAATTGCTCCCGATTCCTTCAAAGGCACAATGTCTGCTGTTGAAGTATGCGAAACGGTTAAAAGCGAATTTTTGAAAATTATACCTGATGAAGAAATCATCTGTCTGCCGATTGCTGACGGCGGTGAGGGTACGGTTGATGCATTGCTTTTTAACGGAGGGGAAAGGATTTCTGTTACAGTAAAAGATCCGTATTTTAACGACATAGAATCATTTTTCGGAATTCTGCCCGACGGTACTGCTGTTATAGAAATGGCAGCGGCAAGCGGATTGCCTCTTGTCGGTGAAAATAAAAATCCTTTGCTTACAACAACCTACGGCACAGGTCAGCTCATAAAAGCGGCACTTGATAAAGGTTGCCGTGAAATTCTTATCGGTATCGGCGGAAGTGCAACAAACGACGGTGGTATAGGCTGTGCGGCGGCTCTTGGTGCAAAGTTCCTTGATGAAAACGGTGACGAGGTCAGCCTTAACGGTGCGGGACTTGCTGATATACGAAAAATTGACCTCAGTAGTATCGATAAGCGACTTGCAGAAACAAAGATAAAAGTTCTTTGCGATGTTGTAAGTCCTCTCTACGGTCCCAACGGTGCGGCATTTGTCTTCGCTCCGCAGAAGGGCGCGGATGAGCAAACTGTCAGACTTCTAGATAACGGACTCCGCAACCTTGCAGAAATTACGAAAAGAACTGTCGGAGTTGATAATGCTTCCCTTGAAGGTGCAGGCGCGGCAGGCGGTCTTGGTTTTGCTCTCGTCAGCTTTCTTAACGGAGAGCTTGTGAAGGGTGCTCCCACGGTACTGAAGGCTATGGGGTTTGACACTCTTGCGAAAAATGCCGGACTTGTTATTACAGGTGAGGGCTGTTTTGATGAACAGTCGCTCCTCGGTAAAGCTCCGTATTGGGTTGCTGAAATGGCAGGGGATACTGAAGTTATCGCTGTTGCGGGATGCTGTAAGATTGAGCTTCCCGAAATTTCAAAAATCAGGAAAGTATACGTAACCGATAAAGTGGGAAAGAGTTTTGAAGAACTTAAGAAATCCTGTTTTAAAGACCTTAGAAATACAGCAAAAACAATGGCGGAAGAATATTCTGAAAGTAAGTTTTAAACACTTTCAACATAGTTTCCCACACCTTTTGGGCATATACAGAGCTTTAAAAGAATATGGAACACAATATCTTGGACAGAAAATGGTTTTCCACATAACTTTCCACAAAACTGTGTGGAAAATCTGTCCGTAAAAATCATTCAAAAATCTTCAAAAAGTGCTTGACAATATGCATTCTATACTGTATAATGACTGCCTGTAAAGAAAAAAACTTTACAGGCAGTTTTTGAAAGGAGTCTTTGTTGTGAGTAAAAATCTTGATATAACTCTTTTGCTTGATTTTTACGGCGATATGCTTACGGACAAGCAACGCAGTTTTATCAGCTATTACTACAATGACGATCTTTCTCTTTCAGAGATTGCTGCTGACGAGGGTATTACACGTCAGGGTGTACGCGATGCAATCAAAAGGGCAGAAACCCAGCTTATTGCAATGGAAGAACGCCTCGGACTTGTTGCCCGTTTTGAAAATATGAAAATCGGTTTAAGTGAAATAATCGAATATGCCGAGGAAATCGCGATATATAACCGAAAAAACTCTCTCTCAATGGAAGTTAACGACAACACAGCCAAAATAAAGGCTATTGCACAGACACTTCTTGCAGAGAATTACTCTTAAAAAGGTGGTACCGCTATGGCATTTGAGGGCCTTTCTGACAGACTCGAAGCCGCGTTTCAAAGGCTGAAGAGTAAAGGTGCCTTGACGGAAGCTGACGTAAGAAGTGCGATGCGTGAAGTTCGCCTTGCGTTGCTTGAAGCTGACGTTAACTACAAGGTTGCCAAGGACTTTACCGAAAAGGTTAGCCAGAGAGCCGTCGGTGAGCAGGTTATGGAAAGTCTTACACCTGCACAGATGGTTATTAAAATAGTAAATGAAGAGCTTACCGAACTTATGGGCGGAACAAAATCCCGTCTTGCGATTGCAAATCATCCGCCGACAGTCGTTATGATGTGCGGTCTTCAGGGTTCAGGTAAAACAACTCACAGTGCAAAGATTGCATTAAGACTCAAAAACGAAGGACACCGTCCTTTGCTTGTAGCCTGTGACATTTACCGTCCGGCTGCTATCAAGCAGTTGCAGGTTGTCGGTGAAAGCATCGGAGTTCCTGTTTTTGAAATGGGACAGATCAATCCCGTTGAAATTGCACGCGAGGCTATCAAGCTTGCAAAAGATCAGGGTTATGACTACGTATTCCTTGATACTGCCGGCCGACTTCACATTGACGAAGAGCTTATGACTGAGCTTAAGAACGTCAAGGCTGAAGTAAAGCCACACGAAATCCTTCTTGTTGTTGACTCAATGACAGGTCAGGACGCAGTTAACGTTGCAACAAGCTTCAACGACGCTTTGGGAATCGACGGTATCGTTCTCACAAAGCTCGACGGTGATACACGAGGCGGTGCGGCACTTTCAACAAGAGCCGTTACGGGTAAGCCGATCAAGTTCGTCGGTATCGGTGAAAAGCTTACAGATCTCGATATTTTCCACCCCGACCGTATGGCTTCAAGAATCCTTGGAATGGGTGATATGCTTTCTCTTATTGAAAAGGCTGAACAGGCTCTTGACGAAAAGAAAGCTATGGAACTTGAAAAGAAGCTCCGTCAGAATAAGTTTGACCTCAACGACCTTATGGAACAGCTCGATCAGGTTCGTAAGATGGGTTCAATCAAGGACACTCTTTCAATGATTCCGGGTATGGAAAAGAAAATCAAGGATGTTGAAATTGACGAAAGACAGTTTGATAAAATCAAGGCTGTTATTCAGTCAATGACACCGCAGGAGAGAGAAAAGCCTGAAATCATCAACCCGTCAAGAAAACGAAGAATCGCTCAGGGTTGCGGTCAGGATGTTGAAGCAGTCAACAGACTTCTTTCTCAGCACAAGCAGATGCAGAAAATGTTCAAGCAACTTAATCCCAAGGGCAAGAAACGCAGAAGAGGCGGTAGGCCTGACCTCTCTCAGCTTAAGGGATTCAATATCTAAACTTCAACACGCACAATTCACTTGCGTGATTGATATATAAACAATTAATTTTTATTTTGGAGGAATTTATTATGGTTAAAATCAGACTTCGTCGTATGGGTGCAAAGAGAGCTCCTTTCTATCGTGTAGTTGTAGCAGATTCAAAGTATCCCCGTGACGGCAGATTCATCGAAGAGATCGGTACTTACAATCCGATGACAGAGCCTGCAGAGATCAACATCGATGCAGAGAAGGCTGCAAAGTGGATTGCTAACGGCGCTCAGCCCACAGACACAGTTAAGGATCTCTTTAAGAAGAACGGCATCATCAAGTAATTACTCGCAAAAAATTACTCAGAGGAGTTAGTTTAAAGATGAAAGAGTTATTGACACAGATCGCTCAGGGCCTTGTAAACGATCCCGAGGCTGTTTCAGTTGTTGTTGACGAGCCGGATGAGGATGGCGTAATTGTTTATCATCTTCATGTTGCTCCCGACGATATGGGACGTGTTATCGGCAAGCAGGGCAGAATTGCAAAGGCTATAAGAATAGTTATGCGTTCAGCGGCAAACCGCAGCGAGCAGAAAATCTCTGTTGAAATTGACTAAGCTAAACGAAGAGGGTCGCTTTTTGCGACCCTTTTTGAAATTCAGGTGATTTTATGATTAAAGAATTTCTTGAAGTAGGACAGATTGTAGGCACTCACGGTGTACGCGGTGAAATGCGTCTTAATCCGTGGGCGGACGGTCCCGAATTTGTGAAACAATTCAAAACTTTTTACTATGATAATAGTGGGGCAAAAAGCGTGAAAGTAATTTCCGCAAGACCTCACGGTAATGTTGCAATCGTTAAGCTTGACGGTATTGACACTGTTGAAAAAGCTTCTGCGATGCGTAACAAGGTGCTTTATATTAGACGTGCTGATGCTAAAATCAAAGAAGGTTCTTATTTCATTTCTGAGCTTATCGGCTGTGATGTTTTTGATGCAGAAGACGGTAATATCTGTTACGGTGTTCTTTCGGATGTAAGCGAAACAGGTGCAAACGATGTGTGGCATATTAAAAAGGATGGCGAGGAGTATCTTATTCCTGCAATTCCGAGTGTTGTTATAAACGTTGATGTTGAATCCAACAGAGTGGAAATAAAGCCTTTGAGAGGAATTTTTGACGATGAGAATTGACATAATGACGCTTTTTCCCGAAATGTGCGAGCGAGTGCTCAGCGAAAGCATAATCGGTCGCTCACGTGAAGGCGGACTTGTTGAAATAAATTGTGTTAATATAAGAGATTATTCAAAAGATAAGCACCGCAGAGTTGATGATGCAACCTACGGTGGCGGTCTCGGTATGCTTATGCAGGTTGATCCTATCTACGATTGCTTCTGTGATTTGGAAGAGAAAATCGGTTCAAGACCGCACCTTATCTATATGTCACCGCAGGGCAAAACTCTTACTCAGGAAAGAGTAAAAGAGCTTTCGCAGATGGACAATATCGCAATTCTTTGCGGTCATTACGAGGGTGTTGACGAAAGAGTCATAGAAGAGATTGTTGATGAGGAAATCTCAATCGGTGACTATGTTCTTACGGGCGGTGAGCTTCCGGCACTTGTGCTTGCGGACAGCATTTCAAGAATGCTTCCGGGTGTGCTTGCGGAGGATGCCGCATTTGAAGAGGAAAGCCATTACAACTCTCTTCTTGAGTATCCGCAGTATACAAGACCTTACGAATGGCACGGAAAGAAGGTTCCCGATGTACTTATTTCCGGTCACCACGCCAATATAAACAAATGGCGCAGAGAGCAGTCTTTGATGCGAACATATTACAGGCGTCCTGACCTGCTTGAAACAGCAGAATTAGACAAAAAAGACAAACAATTTTTGGAAAATCTTAAAAATTGCGAAGAAAAATAGTCATAGTGCATTAAAATATTTTATAAGCATAGTTATTATGCACAAACAAAGGGTTTATAAAATCTTAACATTTGGAGCACAATACGAATTATTTTTAAAGTGAAGTTTATTTGTTGACGATGAAAAGTTTTGTGATATAATAATTAACAAGTAGTAAGCTGGTAGATAAGCATTGCTTTGAATTTATTTGAATTGGGAGATATAGGTTATGTTTGAGAAAGAAGTTACAGTACAGAATCAGGTTGGCTTGAGTGCACGTCCTGCTACATTCTTCATTCAGAAGGCAAATTGCTTCAAATCATCAATCTGGATTGAGAAGGAAGAACGTCGTGCTAATGCAAAGAGTTTGCTTGGCGTACTTTCATTGGGTATTGACGGTGGCACAACTGTTAAGGTTATCGCTGCAGGTCCCGATGAGGAGCAGGCTGTTGAAGAACTTGTTAAGCTTGTAAATTCAGGTTTTGCTGTATAATTATATTTTGATTTGAAGAGGTTGCCTGAATACGGCAACCTTTTTTGTTTATATTCAGTATTTAAAACGGAGGTGAGTGTTATGCAGATTCAGGAGTTAAGAAAAAAGGCAATGTCCTTGCCCAAAACTCCGGGTGTTTACCTTATGAAAAACGAAAAGGGTACGATTATATATGTCGGCAAGGCGAAGGCACTTAAAAACCGTGTCAGCCAGTATTTCGGTTCGCAGAACACTCATTCAGTAAAGGTAAGGAAAATGGTTGAAAACGTCTTTGATTTTGACTATATTCTTACGGATAGCGAATTTGAAGCACTCGTGCTTGAATGTTCATTAATTAAGCAGTATACCCCGAAATACAATATTCTTTTAAAGGATGACAAGGGTTATTCATATATCAGGGTTACGAAGGGCGAATGGCCGAAAATTACGGCTGTTCTGCAGAAGGGCAAGGACGATGCACGTTACATCGGACCGTACACAAGCTCGTTCAGCGTAACCTCATCCGTTGACGAAGCACTTAAAATTTTTATGCTTCCGAGATGCAACAAAAGCTTTCCGCGTGAAATAGGAAAGGGCAGACCGTGCCTTAATTATTTCATAAAGCAATGTTCAGCTCCGTGTGCGGGTAAAATCACACGTGATGAATACAACGAAGCTGTTGATGCAGCTGTCAAATTCCTTCAGGGCGACAGTGCAAAAATTGTTTCCGAGCTGACGGCTGAAATGGAAGAAGCGGCTGAAAACCTTGAGTTTGAAAAAGCTGCAAGACTTCGTGACAGAATAAACTCAATTAAAAAAATCAATGAAAAGCAAAAGGTTGCAGGCTCAGACGTCAAGGAGCAGGACGTTTTTGCAATTGCTCAGGCGGAGGATAAATTCTGCCTTTCGGTTCTCCGTTTCTTTGACGGCAGACTCCGTGATAACGAATGGTTTATATTTGACGAAATGAATTCTCTTCCCGAGATGAGAAGCGAGCTTATAACCCGTTTTTATTCGATGGGACGAACAGTTCCTAAAAGAGTTACCGTCGATGGTGAAGTAAGCGATTCCGAATTGCTTACACAGTGGCTTTCCGAGGTTGCAGGACGTAAGGTGGAAATCCACATTCCGCAGCGTGGCAGACAGCTTGAGCTTGTTGCAATGTGTCGCAACAACGCTTCGCAGAAGCTTGCACTTTCAATGGGCAGAAGCGGTAAAGCAACAGCAGCACTTGATGAACTTTCAAGGCTTCTTAATCTGCCGAAGCCACCCGTGTTTATTGAGTCTTACGATATTTCACACACGGCAGGCAGTGATAATGTTGCAGGTATGGTAGTTTTCAAAAACGGATTACCTTATAAAAAGAATTACCGTCGCTTTTCAATCAAGGGATTTGACGGTCAGGACGACTATGCTTCAATGGCAGAGGTAATCTCTCGTCGCCTTAACCGATATATGGAAGAAAAAGATACGGAAGAAGGCTTCGGCATTTTGCCCGACCTTATTCTCCTTGACGGTGGTATGGGTCAGGTCAATGCAGTTTTGCCGATTATAAAAGCGTTCGGATTTGACATACCTGTTTACGGTATGGTCAAGGATAACAAGCACCGCACAAGAGCGATTGCATTCGACGGTGGTGAAATTGCAATCAACTCAAAACGTCAGGCTTTTACTCTGATTTCAACTATTCAGGAAGAGGTACACCGTTATTCGGTTGCATACCATCATTCGAAACATAAAAAGTCAATGTTCAATGCAACTCTTACCAAAATTGAAGGTGTCGGCGAGAAAAAGAGCAAGGCTCTGCTCAAGCATTTCAAAACAGTTTCCGCAATTAAAGAGGCAAGTGTTGATGAGCTTTGCAAGGCAGAGGGTATAAACCGTTCAACTGCGGAAAAAGTTTATAATTATTTCAGAAAAGATATTGACAACACACCCGAAAAAATGGGATAATAAAATGTAAAATAATATGATGGGAGCTTGTACTGTGCGAGTAATAACAGGTTCAGCAAGAGGTCGCGTTCTTAAAACTCTTGAGGGTGAGGATGTACGTCCGACCACAGACAGAGTAAAAGAAGCGATATTCAGCATAATACAGTTCGAAATCGAAGGCAGGGAAGTCCTTGACCTTTTTGCAGGTTCGGGACAGCTCGGAATCGAAGCTTTAAGCAGAGGTGCAGCTTATTCAACTTTTGTTGATCTTAATAAGGATGCAGTCAGCGTTATCAAGTCCAACCTCCTTGCAACAGGTTTGCATAGGAATTCTGCAGTATTGCAGTCTGATGCCTTCGCATTTCTCAGAAACAGCAAGAAAAAATTTGATATAGTTTTTATGGATCCACCGTATTCAAAGGGACTTTTGCAGAAAGCTCTTCCGTTGGTTGCTGATGTTATGAACGACGGCGGAGTGATTATTTGCGAGCATCCCTACGGCGAAGAAATGCCGCAGAATGTCGGAAGGTTTTCAATTTACCGTGAGTATAAATACAGTAAGCTTGCTCTTACGGTTTACAGACTTGATGAAGGAGTGGATGCTAAATGAAAATTGCAATCTACCCCGGCAGCTTTGACCCGATAACAAACGGTCACCTCAGCGTGATCCGACGTGCGGCAAAGCTTTTTGACGAAGTGCTTGTAGTGGTTATGATTAACCATAAAAAGCCTGTCGGATGCTTCAGCTATGAAGAAAGAATGGAGCTTATCAAACGTTGCACAAAGGATATTCCGAATGTCAAGGTTGATTATTACGCAGGCTTGCTTGCAGACTATGCAAGAGAAAAGGATGCAACCGCAATTGTAAAGGGTTTGCGAGCCGTTTCTGACTTTGAGCATGAATTTCAGCAGGCACTTACAAACAAGGAGCTTAATCCTGATGTTGAAACAGTCTTTGTAACGGCAGGTGCCGATTATATGTACCTTTCGTCAAGCATAGTTAAGCAGGTTTGTCAGTTTGGCGGAGATGTTTCGAAGTTTGTACCTCCTGAGGTATATGAAGATATTGTTAAAGGCATAAAAAAGAAAGGATGAACTTAAAATGAACGTACAGGCATTACTTGATAAAATTGAAGATACCATTGAAACAGGCAGTAAGCTTCCTCTTTCAGGTGGCAAAATTGCAGTTAACCCCGAAGTAATCAAGCAGTGTGTTGAGGATATCCGTTATGACCTTCCGATCGAAATCGAGAAGGCTCAGGAAGTTGTTGCTCATCACAACAACCTTATCGCAAAGGCTAATAACGAGGCTTCTTCAATCGTTTCTTCTGCACAGACAGAGGCTGACGGTCTTATTGCTGATGCAAAGGAAAAGGCAGCTTCAATTGCTGCAACTGCTGAGTCAAACGCTAACGCTACAATCGAAGCAGCTTCAGAGCAGGCTCGTCAGATGGTTGAAAATTCAGAAATCGCACGTCTTTCACACGAGTATTCTGACCGTGTAAGAGCTCAGGCAGCAGCTGAGGCTGAAAAAATCCTTAAGGATGCACAGGCAAGTGCTGAAGCAATCCTTCTTGATGCTAACAATCAGGCAACAGAAATGAAGACGAAGGCTGAAAAGTGGTCTAACGAAATCCGTGCAGGTGCTGCAGAGTTTGTTGAAGACATTATGAGAAACAGCGATGAAGTTCTTTCTTCAAATATCGCTGAAATCCGTAAGGCACGTCAGAGTCTTTTCGGCGGTAACAGATAATTAATATATCATAATACGGGCGGTCGTTTTCCGCCCTATTTTTTTGGAGCAGGTTTATTATGAAAAAACAGTGTGATTGTTGTTATAAACGTTTTGAAGTGGTACGTGATACAAGTGTGCCGATTTCAACGGACTTGTCTGCACCGATGGATCATATCTATTGTCCGTGGTGCGGAGCTGAAAACGGAGCTGTTGAAAAAGGCTCTTTGATAAGAACTCAGCGTTGCAACGCTGAATGTGAGTTCTGATTTTTTTATGGAGATGTTGGCAATGTGTCAGAATTTGGTTGATTTTTTAAAGGATAAAAACATTGTTATTCTCGGCTTCGGCAGGGAAGGTGTTTCAACTTATAACTATATAAGAAAGTATTTTCCTGAAAAACCGATTGCAATTGCGGATAAAAAGGAAATCGAGCTTGATGATGAAAATGTTACCCTTCTTACGGGTGACGGATATATGGAGCATGTTTTTGACTACGAGCTTGTAATCAAAACTCCGGGTGTGCCGATTGTGAATATCACTGTGCCCGAAAATGTCCTTATAACCTGTCAGGTTGATTTGTTTTTACAGTACGCACCGTGCAAGAAAATCGGAATTACAGGTACAAAAGGCAAAACAACAACCTCAACACTTATATATAACCTTGTAAGTGAAGCGGGAAACGATGCTTATCTTGTCGGAAATATCGGTGTGCCTGTTTTTGATATCATTGACGAGTGCGAAGGCAAGGTTGCGGTTATCGAAATGTCCTGCCATCAGCTTGAATTCTGCCGAACATCACCTGATGTAGCTGTCTTTACAAATATTTACGAAGAGCATCTTGACCATTACGACGGTTACAAAGGCTACATCAATGCAAAACTTAATATCGTAAGTCACCAGACGAGCGACAATTATCTTATATACAATGCTGACCAGAATGTTGAAGGTCTTATTGATTTCCAACAGTACGAAAGCAAAAAAATAGCTGTCAGCGCTGAACCGAAAAACGATTACCAGAAGAGCCTTACCTCGATTAATGACAGACTTGTCGGTAAGCATTGCCATCAGGACATCTTCTTTGCCGAATCTGTTGCAAGACTTTTCGGTGCGGATGACGAGTCGATAATCCGCGGAGTTGAAAAGTTTGTCGGTATTCCGCACAGAATGGAGCCTGTAGGAGTTTTCAAAGGTATTTCTTTCTATAATGACAGTATCGCTACTATTCCGCACGCAGTTGAGTGTGCTGTTGATGCACTCGGTAATATTGAAACTCTTATTTTCGGCGGACTTGACAGAGGTATTAATTACGATGATTTCATCACCTATCTTGATGAATGTTCAATAACAAACATTATCGGAATGCCTGAAACGGGAACAAAAATCTGTAACGCTCTTATTGCAAGAGGTTCAAAGAAAAATGTTGTTCCTGTTGAAACAATGGAGGAGGCTGTCGAGGCAGCGTATAAGTATACCGCTGAAGGTAAAACCTGCCTTCTTTCTCCTGCAGCACCGAGCTATAATGTTTATAAAAACTTCGAATATAAGGGTAATCACTATAAAGAGGTAGTAAAAAAATTAGGTGAATAAATCGATTTTAAACGAAATTTTGCATTTGATTATAGACATTATTGAAAAATGATGTTACAATTAATTGATTATGTATATAAAAGGAGGAAGTGCGTTGAAAAATTGTCTTATCCTTTTGACAAACTCATATCCGTACTCCTCTGAAGAAGCTTTTCTTGAGCCTGAAATACCGTATCTTGCAAAAGAATTTGAAAAAATTATTATTCTTGCAATCGGACTTGGTAAGGATGCAAAAAAAACAAGGGAAGCTCCCCAAAACGCAGATTGCTACAACATCGGCAAAACATCAAAGCGTGTCAGCCGTATGATGTCATTTTTTAAGGGTGCTGTTAATTCTGTTCTGCCTTCCGATACTCCGAAGGATGCTGAAGCAAAAAGCAACTTTAAAAAGCGTGTTTTCTGTGAATATTTCTATGCACGCGGTGAACGTGAGTTTTCACTGTGTAAGGACATACTTGAAAAATATGATTTTTCAGAATATGACAGTGTAACGGTTTACAGCTATTGGTTTTTTGTTGCGGCACTTGTCGGAAGCAAAGTATGCGAGTTGATTTCTCCGAAATGTAAAAATATTAAGTTTGTTTCACGTGCACACGGCTACGATGTTTACCGATATGCAAACTCACTCGGATATCTTCCTCTTCGTGAGTATCTTCTTGAAAGAGTGGATTCACTTCATCCTTGCTCAATTGATGGTGAAAGATATATTGCTGAACAGTTTCCTTACTTCAGAGATAAAATAAAATCCCGTTATCTCGGCACAGATGATGACGGACTTTCCGAAATGAATGATGATTGTTTTCACATCGTTTCCTGTTCAAGATTGGTTGAGCTTAAGCGTGTTGAAAGAATCGCATCTGCACTCTCTTTGCTTGAAGGCGAAGGAAAGATACGCTGGACACATATCGGTGACGGTGAAACTATGCAGAAGGTGAAAGCTGTCTGCGACGAAAAGCTTGGATTTATGGAAGTCAACCTTGTGGGTCAGGTTTCCAACCAGCAGGTAAAAGATTTTTACAGAAATGAAAAGGTAGATCTTTGTGTTAATGCAAGCACTACCGAAGGGCTGCCTGTTTCGATGATGGAGGCGATTTCATTCTCCATTCCTGTTGTTGCAACGGATGTCGGCGGAGTCGGCGAAATTGTCAAAGACGGATATAACGGATTGCTGGTTTCTTTAGATTTTACAGATGAAGAGCTTGCAGAAAAGATCAGAAAGATAATAAATTCTTCAAAGGAAGAAAGAATAAATATGCGAAGAAATGCCCGTGACTTCTGGGAAAATAATTTTGATGCTCAGAAGAATTTTTCGCAGTTTGCAAAAGAAATTTCGGGCAAGAGCTGAGAATGGTAGCTGTTAATTATTTGGTTACTCAGAATTAAGGGGTGCTTATGGTATCTTTTAAAAACGGTGTTCTCAAAGTTCAACGAGGGGAAGAAAACACCGCACGAACAATTTATGAAATATGTTTTTTTGTCAATACTGTAACGCTGTTTATATTCAATGATGTTAAATTCATCGGTACAGCCACAGGTTTGTTGATGCTGTTTGCATCAATGCTTCTCTGGATTGGCAGAAGGGCAGAGAGGGTAGTTATTCCGTATAATACGGTGTGGTACGCTTTGTTTACTGCTTATTCGGCGTTGTCGAGTATGTGGTCGTCATATATCAATGCAGATATGGCTTCATACTTTCTGCGAATGGTTGTCATCATTGCAATGATAACATCTATTTCAATTTACGTGGACAAGCCGGAAGATCTTGAACGGTTAATCAAGCTTTATATATTTTCGATGTTTTTGATTGTTCTTATAGAATTTTTATCTGTTCCGGTTTCTGATTGGTCTAAGGGTAATATGGGTTCTCACTTCAGCGGTTCAAACTCAAACGGAGTTGCTTTCCTTGTTTTCTGTGCTGAATTGATGGCTTTTTATGAATTTTATTCAAGAAACAAAAAAGGATATATACTGTTAGTTGCACTGTTCCTTGTTTTTATAATCCTTTCAAGCTCACGAAAAGGAATGTTTGCAGCGGTTGCAGGACCGATTTTGTTCGTTTTGTTTTCTGTTTACAAAAAGAATTATTTTTTCAATATCGTAGCAATTTTAACGCTTGCAGCTTTGGTTATTTTCTTCGTGATGACGGACGAATATGCATACAATGCGATCGGTAAACGTTTTGCTTCATTGGTAACTTTCTGGTTTGAAGAGAGAGATCATGAAGTTGATAACAGCCTTTATATGAGATCGTATTACATTAACCTTGCACAACGGATGTTCTCGGAAGCTCCGCTGCTTGGTAAGGGAATGGGTAACTTTGCAAAGATAATTGATAATGTCTATATGCTTGACGGAGTTTACAGCCATAATAATTTCTGGCAGATACTCAGCGAACTCGGTCTTGTCGGATTCATTATTTACTATTCGCTGTACTTTGTTACAATTGTAAGGCTTATTAAAGGAGCGTTTATTAAAAAGAGCAGGATGAATATGCTTTTCCTGACTTTTATGATATTACTTGTTGTTCTTGAAACGGGTCTTGTTACTTACAATTCAAAAATGCCGCATGTTGTTATAGCGATTGCTTATGCATCAACATTCGTCGGTGAAATGGACGGACGGCAATACAGTTATATAGAGAATAACGAAATGGAGGAATCGTTTTGAATAATTATGAAAGTTCTAACAAACAGAAGGGTTTTGAACTGAATATCGTAGGATATTTGCTTGAACTCTCAAAGAAGATGTGGTTAATTGTAATCATCGCGATAGTTTTTGGCGTGCTTGGCGGAGTTGCCGGAAAGGTTACAAGTAAGGATGTATACAAGTCCGAAGTTGCTTTCATCGTTAATACTCTTGCTGAAAACGAGGCAGTTGAAAACTCAGCGGTTACAGCACAGATCAACGTTACAAACACATTCAAATACATTCTTTCAGGACGTGTGCTCAAAGAGGCTGTAAGAGAAAAATGTCCCGGCAATCTTTCTTACAGACTTATTGACAGCAGTATCAAAGTTGATGCTGTTGATGCAACAAACGCAATTGAGCTTACAGTAACAACTGAGGATGCACAGATGTCTTACAATATAGCAAAGGCTGTTGTTGATGTTTATGCTGATGTTGTAGAGGAAATTTACCCGAATGCGAAGCTCAACGTCTGCGAAACTCCGGTACTTGCACAGTCTGCCGAAGAAAACCGTTCGGATGTTATCCTTGCAGTTATCAGTGCGGCGATGGGCGTGCTTGCGTATTGTGTTTTTGTTCTTGTTATGTTCATTGTTAAGGACACAATCAAGACATCCAACGAGCTCAGCGAAAAGCTCAAGATTCCCGTACTTGGTGCAGTTCAGCTTGTTTCTAATAAGAACAAAGCAAGCAAGGGCTTGCTTGTTGCAGACAGACGTACAGGCTTCTCGTTTATTGAAACTTACAAAGCAATCCGTACAAAGATTGAAAACAACTCAGCAAAAACAGGCAACAAGGTTTACCTTATTACAAGTGCTTGTGAAAACGAAGGTAAGACAACTGTTTCTGCGAACATTGCGCTTTCACTTGCAGAAAACGGAAAGTCAGTTCTTCTTATTGACGCTGACCTCAGAAAACCGTCAATCACAAAGATTCTTTCTCTTCCCGAAACAGGTGACGGCTTTGCAAGTGTAATCAAGCAGGAGGCTTCAATTACAGAAGCAATCAAGCTTATCAAGACATTCAATCTTTATGTTCTTGCCGATACTAAAGCGGTTTCAAATCCCTCAGAGCTTCTTTCAAGAAAAGTTACTGAAGAGATTATTAACGGTATCCGTGATGAGTTTGACTTTATAATTATAGATACGGCACCTGCAAGTGTTGTTACTGACGCTTCAATCATCGCAGGCTTTGCTGATGCTGCAATTATTGTTGTTCGTGAGGATTTCTCTCCGTTCTCAAGAATCCGTATGTCAGTTGAAGATATTGACTCGAACGGTGCGGAAATCGTCGGCTGTATTTTCAATGCTGAAACAGAAACAACAATCAAAGCAGGTAAATACGGCAACAGATACGGTAAGTACGGCAGATACGGCGGCAGATACGGTAAGTACGGCAAATACGGTTCTTACGGTAACTACGGCTACGGTTACGGTGCAACACCGAAGAAATAATAACAATCAAAACCTCTTTCGCATAGTATGTAAGCGAAGGAGGTTTTTTTATGCATAATTTTGAAGATATGATTGAAAAATATAAGCGCGATCTGCTTGAATTTTCAAAACAGAATGCTGTACATACGGATGCTTATGAAGCCCCGCAGCGACAGACGGCGGATGTAATGGCACAGCCTGTTTTACCGAGTCAGCCTGACGAAGTGAACGCACCTGAAGCTGTAATAACGGGACGGGTCCCGTTTGCGGATTACGATGAGTTTATTGCAAATAACCGTTCGGAGGGAATTTTACGTGTGCAGGTTTTTGCCGCGAACGGAAGCTTTCCTGTACCGAATGCAACGGTACGTGTATATGTGCAGCTTGATGATGGTGAACGGGAGGTTTTCAGCGGAATAACGGACGTTGACGGTGTAGCGGACGGAATCCGTCTTCCTGCTCCTGACAGCTCAATTTCATTTGATGAAAACAGTACGGTTGCTCCGTATGCTGTATATAAGCTAAGGGTTGAACGGCAGGGTTATGCCCCCGCATATTTTGAAGGAATCCCTGTTTTTGATTCAGTTAAATCAATTCAACCTGTGGGATTGGTGCCCCTGAGTGCCGACAGCTCGGACGATCCGACTGTTGTACCGAATGAACCTGAAGCCTTGTTCGGAGGTGAGCGCTGATGGCTGTTGAAACACCGACAATCCCTGAATTTATAACTGTTCATCTGGGTACGCCGTCCTCGAATGCGGAAAATATAAGGGTGACTTTTCCGAATTATATAAAGAATGTGGCTTCAAGTGAAATTTATCCTACATGGCCTGAAAATGCAATCCGTGCCAATATCTATGCACAGATAAGCTATGCACTTAACAGAGTCTATACGGAATATTACCGTTCACGCGGATATAATTTTGATATAACCAATTCAACTCAATACGATCAGGCGTTTGTCAAGAACAGAGATATTTTTGAAAATATCAGCAGAATCGTTGACGAGATTTTTAACGATTACGTTGTTAAACAGGGTCAGGTGCAACCTTACTTTACCCAATATTGTGCAGGGTCGTGTCCCGGTCTTTCGCAGTGGGGAACCGTTCCTCTCGCTCAGCAGGGTTACACTCCGTACAGGATTCTTCAGAACTATTACGGCAACGATATAAATATCGTGCAGAATGCACCGATAAAAAGCAATGTGCCGTCGTATCCGGGTACGGCATTAAGGTTAGGTAGTGTCGGTGAAGAAGTCAGCGACATTCAGCGTCAGCTCAACAGAGTAGCACTCAATTATCCGTCAATTCCGAAAATAAGAAATCCGAACGGTATTTTTGAAGAAACAACTCTTGCTGCTGTACGTAAATTCCAAAGCATATTCAATCTTGCTCAGGACGGTATAGTGGGTAAAGAAACATGGTACAAAATCAAGTATATTTATAACGGAATCAAAGGTCTTTCGGAGCTTTATTCCGAGGGTCTTTCAATAAGCGACACTCAGAGGCAGTTTTCAAAAGTGCTCAAACGCGGTGACAGGGGTGTTCCTGTAAGAACGCTTCAGTATTATCTTGCATTTATCGGATTTTTTGACCCGGATTTTCCGCAGATATCTGTTGACGGAATCTTCGGTCAGGAAACCTACGATGCGGTTTTAACCTTCCAGAAGAAAAATAAGCTTAAGGTTGACGGTGTTGTCGGAAGAAGCACGTGGAATGCGATACAGGACGCCTACGACGGCATTTTAAGGACACTTCCGCCAAGGTATAAGAATTACTCAAATCTGATTTATCCAGGTTATTTCATTACTACAGGAGCTACAGGCGACGTTGTGCGTCAGCTTCAGCGGTATCTCCGTGTTATCGGACAGAACAATCCGTCTGTTCCTGTAATCAGTGTGGACGGACAGTACGGAAGCCGAACGAAGGCTGCGGTTGAAGCTGTACAAAGACTCAACGGACTTGAGCCTACGGGTCAGGTCGGGCCGATCACCTGGAATGCGATAATAGACCTTTATCAGGATTACAGTTAGAATAAATTGTAAGTTTCCGAAAACAATATTTTAAAGGAGTGACTTCTTTGAGTGATAAAATATTGTTTTCGGATAATTTCTGTGAAAATGAAAAAATGCTTGACGGCTATTTCAAAGTAGATAAAAACTTTGATGTTGTTAATACACGCTTTTTTGTAGCACAAAGACAGGCGAAGATTTATTATATAGACGGCTTTGTAAATAATGAGATATCGGAACGTGTTCTTAATTTTATGATGAGCAGGACGGATAAACTTTCCGAGAAAACAACGCCTGAAGACTTTGTGCAGAGTGTTGTTTCGTACATCGAAATGGACATCAGTACGGATATGAATTCAATTTCAAAAGTGATTTATTCAGGTGCGATACTACTGATAGTGGACGGATTCCCGACGGCATTTCTTATAAAAACCCGTAATTATCCGCGTCGTTCGGTGCAGGAACCTGATAATGACAAGGTGCTCAGAGGTGCACACGACGGTTTTGTTGAAGCCTTGCTTATAAACACGGCACTTATACGGCGAAGAATCCGTGATCGAGATCTGATTATGGAAGTGCACGAGGCAGGCAAACGCTCAAGGACGGATGTTGCAATCTGCTATCTTGAAAGTAAGGCGGATACAAAAACAGTAAAAAAACTTAGGAAGAAAATTGCAGAAATTGATGTAAATACCCTGAGTATGAGTCAGGAAAGCCTTATTGAATGTCTTATAAAAAAGCAGGTGTTCAACCCTTTCCCTAAAGTGCGATATACCGAAAGACCCGATTCTGCCGCGGCTTGTATTGCTGAGGGAAGTATAATAGTGTTGGTGGACAACTCTCCTGCGGCAATGATTATACCTACAAGCTTTTTTGAATTTCTGCAGGACACGAACGATTATTATTTTCCGCCGATTGTCGGAACGTATCTCCGTTTTATACGAATGCTTATTTTCGGACTTGCTCTGCTTCTTTCACCGACGTGGTATCTTTTGGTCAGCAATCCGAGCTACATTCCCGAGTGGCTTAGTTTTATAACAGTTAAAGAATATTACACAATTCCGATTATTGTTCAGCTTCTTATTATCGAAATCGTAATTGATACTTTAAAGCTTGCTTCGCTTAACACTCCGAATGCTTTGAGTAATTCGTTCAGCGTTATCGGTGCACTTGTTCTTGGTGACCTTGCAGTAACGGCAAAGCTTTTTTCGTCCGAGGTAGTTCTTTTTATGGCATTTGTAGCAATTGCAAATTTTGCACAGCCGAGCTTTGAACTTGGCTATGCATTCAAGCTGTCAAGAATTTTTATTCTGATATTGACAGCGATGTTCAATTTATGGGGATATGTTGCAGGTATTGTGATAGTATTGCTTCAGATGTTTTTCACCAAAACCGTAACGGGAAGGGGATATATGTATCCGCTTATTCCGTTCAATGCAAAAACGCTTTCAAGGCTTCTTGTACGGCATCCGATAAGCAAGGACAACACTTGACAAAACCACATTAATAAGTTAATCTTATTAGTGGTGATAAAATGAAGAAGGTATTGTTGAATTGCATATCTTTTACAGTTGTTTTTTGTATGCTTTTCTCTCTTGCTTCCTGCAAAAAGGAACCTGCAGAGGTGCCCGAGGAGGATTTAACGCTTTCAACAAAAGTGACAACTAAACCCGTTGAAATCGTTGAAGTGCCTACGGATGAAGAAGAGCTTACAAAGATGCTTAATTCAGCTGTCGAGTATGTAGAGCTTTATTGTTATAATTACACTAAGAATGTAAACTGCAAGGTCAGCGATGTAAACCTTGGTTCGCTTTCAGCGGCATCAAATGCGGCTGAGGCTTTCAGGTCAATCTTCGGTGAAAAGAACATCACGATGAATTACAGCTATAACGCTTCAAGAGATGCTTTTTCAGCAAACTTCCCATCAAGCGGTTATACGGCAGAGGAAGTGCAGTCGATTTCTGCACAGCAGGTTGAAGATAAAATTGTCATAACCGCAGTTTTTCCGAACGAAGCAAATCCGAAGGATGATTCCGGTGTTCTTTATAGGCTGTGTTCTGATTATCAGAATACGGAAGACATCAAAAAAGCTTTGTCCGAGTTCGGATCATCCGCAACTTCAATGTCAGTCAATGCATCAGATATAACCGTAAAAGCTACTGTAAGAGCGAAAGACAGCGGTCTTGAAAAGCTCGAGGTTTCTTATACACAAAGATACACCTTGTCAGGCGTTACTCTTGTAAAGCTTGAGGGCTCATCTGTTACGGGTACAGCAAAAACGACAGTTATTTACTCAGGTATGGATGCATAAAATTTTAAAAAACTATGGAATTTGAAGAAAATGTGTGGTACAATAAAACGTATCAGATTTAAGGAGAATTTTTATGAAAAAGAATCCGTGGAAAAAATTTATTATAGTTGTATCAGCACTTTTAATTGTGATTATGGTGTGTGTTACAACAAACCTTATTACAAACTCAATCACAAACAGCCTCAGAATGCAGCCGTTAGGCGGTGTTCAGCAACAGCAGGGCGTTGTTAACGGTGGCGGTTTTGCACAGAATAACGGCGGGCAGATGGGCGTTACTCCCGATGTAAACGGTTCACTTGGCGGTGATTCGTCACTTGGCGGAGGTAATTCAGCCGGTCAGGATGTGACCGTAGCACCTCAGGGTGGTAATTCAGGCGGTACACAGACTTCATCAAACGACCCGCTTAAGATGAACAAATCACAGCTTATCAGCTATTACAACTCCTGTCTTAAGAAGTCTTATTCACAGAAGATGAATGCGACAAAGACAGAACAGGTTGATGTTAACGTTGATGGCATTTCAGTTGGTGGTGGCGGTGCCGGCATTGATGTTTCTAAAATGGCTCAATCTATTATTGCAAATAACACAAAGAAAAACGGTATTGTACAGGCTAAGAGTTTCGTAAACGGTAAAGCAACCGATGATGGTTCTGCTGTTGAAAAGTTTGTTCTTCCCGCAAATCTTTACGATGCAGCCGTTAAGACAATAAATGTTCAGAAGAGCGGTGCAGGCTATCAGGTTGTTATTGTTCTTAATCAGGAATCATGTGCACACAACGGTACAGCGAAGTATAACGCTTCATGCGCATGGCCTCTGGATGTAGGGGTTATTGATTTCGGATCAGCGGTAGATATCCAAAAATGTACGTTTAATTACCCCGGAACAAAGCTTACTGCGATGATTGACGGTCAGGGCAGAGTAACTGCCGTAAAGACAGAAATGCCTCTCACTGTTACAAATGCAGAAGCAAAGGCTCTTGCTTTTACAATCAAGGTTGCTACAATCAACGGTAAATGGACTTGCGTAAATGAAATGAAGTTTGCTGCATAATTTCAGAGTTAAAACTCAGTTGTGTTGAAAAACGCAACTGAGTTTTTTGTTGGTTTTTTAAATTTTAGGTTGACAAGTCAATACTATAGGTTTAAAATATTAAGGCAGAATATTTCTGCAGAATCTGAATTTTTAAAGAGGTGAATTTCTGTGAGTAGCGATGGTAGTTACGGGCAACGATTTTTAGCTTATTTTTTAAACAAATCATTATGTGGCGAAAAAATCGCCGTAGGTGCGTCAGTTTTCACAGATTGACCGAACACACCTGCGGGCGGTAGTTTCTGCCGCAGTAAAAGGGGTGTGTTCAAATGGACAGAATGGTTGAAGTCATCAGCAAGATGCTTGCAAGCAACAAGTTTTCGGCAATCAAAGAGATGCTCGGCGAAATGAACGTTGTCGACATTGCTTCCATGATGGAGGAGCTTGAAACCGAAGAACAGCAGGTACGCCTGTTCCGTTTGTTGCCGAAGCAGTCATCGGCTGATGTTTTTTCATATCTTGATAACGAAATCAGAGCAAATATTGTTAATGCAATTACGAACAAGGAGCTTTCTTTCCTTATGGAAGATATGTTCCTCGACGACGCGGTTGACTTCCTTGAAGAGGTTCCTGCAAGCGTTGTAACGCGTGTGCTTGCACAGACGGACAGCGACACAAGAAACCTTATTAATAAATTCCTGCAGTATCCTGATAATTCAGCGGGAAGCATTATGACAATCGAAATGGTGTCTTTCCCCGAAAACTATACAGTTAAGCAGGCAATTTCACAGATTCGTGCAACGGCTCTTGACAAGGAAACAATTTACACCTGCTATTGTACGGACGGTACACGAAAACTCGTCGGTACAGTGCCTTTAAGACGTCTTATTGTTGCTCCTGAGGATGCAATCGTCAAAGATATTATGTATGACGATGAACAGCTTATTTACGTTAATACAATGGATGACCAGGAAGAGGTTGCTAATATCGCAAAGAAATACGATCTTCTTTCAATTCCTGTTGTTGACAAAGAAAGCAGACTTGTCGGTATTATCACAATCGACGATATCGTTGACGTTATCGAAGATGAGAATACAGAAGACTTTGAAAAGATGGCATCTCTTTTGCCTTCAGAGGATGAATACCTTAAAACAGGCGTTTTTGCAATGTTTAAAAACAGAATTCTCTGGCTTCTTGTTCTTATGCTTCTCGCAACATTCACGAGCCAGATAATTGAAGGCTTTGAAGGAAAGCTCTCTCTTGTTGTCGGACTTACGGCGGCAATCCCGATGATTATGGGTACAGGCGGTAACTGCGGTAATCAGACGTCAACACTTATTATCCGTGGTCTTGCACTTGGTGATATTCAGATAAGCGACTATTTCCGTGTTCTTTGGAAGGAAATCCGTGTTGCTGTGCTTTGCGGTATTGTTCTTGCCGTTGCGAACTACGGCAGAATGTGGGTAACGAAGCTTGTAACGGGAAGTGTTATTGAAAGCAATACCTTCATCGTTGTTTCAATCGCAATGGCGTTGGCAGTTATCGTTGCTAAAGCAATCGGTTGTTCGCTTCCGATTCTTGCAAAGCTTATGAAGCTTGACCCTGCACTTATGGCAGGTCCGATGATTACAACAATCGTCGACGCACTCACACTCCTCATTTACTTTGCAATCGCAACAGTGTTTATCAATAACGGTCTTATAGCTTGATTAAATAAAACAAAAAAATCTCCGACATTGTCGGAGATTTTTTTTATGCAGTTTAATTAAAATGCGTTGATGATTTCGAAAATGATTGCCCAGAGCTTTGTGCCCTTGAACCAGCTCATAAACTTATCTTTGAAAGTAGGCTCTTCAGCAACAAATTCAAGCGGTTCTGAACCGTCATCAATTACGAATGCCTGTGAAAGTGTAAGACCACCTTCACCGTAAAGCTCAGCTCTTACATACTGGAAGTTTTCTGAACCTTCAATTTCGTCAAGGTTGATTGTAAGATTTTCTGCTGTGATAGGACCTTCCTTGATAACCTTACCGTTAGCAATCCACTGGATTCTGTCGCTGTCTGTTGCACCGACTGAAATCTTGTGACCGTTAACTGCAACGTTTGTAAACATCGGGTAGGGAAGACCTGTGTTCATTACGTCGATTTCTTCATCGGGACCGATCCATTCGTTAGGACGGATTTTTCTTGTAACCATAAAGAAAGCACCGTTCTGCATTGTCTTCTTAACGTTTTCAACTGTGTTTTCTTCCATCATAAATACGCTGAAAGAAGAGTCAACTGTTGATGTCCAGTGAGCGTCTGTGTTACTGTAACCGATAACGTTCTTGCCGTAGGGGAGACAGTACATAAGAAGGTTGTCCCAAAGGATTCTGTCGTAACCTGTTGTGCCGTTTCTCTCGTTAAATACTTCCATACCAACGCATGAATCGTACTTGAGCATAAGATCACCGAAGAACTTGATGCTTTCGGGGTCGTTTACAATGTCGGGGTTGTCGTTTGAACGAAGCCAGTCACCGGGATGGTTGATGTGAGAAATACCGCCGTTTTCTTCGATGAACTTGATAACCTGCTCAAAACCGCGCTCGTTTTCAGCACCTGCATAACCACTGCCTGTTGTGCCCTCAAGGAAGAAGCCGTTAACGTGGTTCTTTGTAAGTGAGAAGTGGTTGAATTCGTTACCACCGAGGATGGGAAGAAGTCCTTCGCCTCTTACTGTGCCGTCATAAAGGGGATATGAACCGTCCTGGATAGCTACATATTCCTCAGTTGTGAGGTGGTCATACGGGTTGCCGATGAGCCACTGATATGTATAAAGAAGCTGTGTGTCAGGAGCCTTGTCCCAATCAACACCTGTGATACCGTGGTCTGTGATTGCAAGGAAATCGTAATCCTGATTGTAATACTCTTTAACCATTACGGGAAGAGTATCCTCGGCGTCACTGTAAGTTGTGTGTGAATGAACTGTGCCTTTGTAAGCATCCCATGCATCGTTACCACTCCAGATAACCTCGCTGTACGGGTTAAGGATTGTGTAGTCTGCTGTGTCAGCTGAAACACCGATGATTGCGAACTGCATTGCAATAACTAAACTAAGAGCAATGCACAATGCTTTTTTGAAAGTTGTCATAGTAATTACCTCCTTCTGTTTTATTTAATTAAAACAGAAAAATTATAAAGTGTCAAGTGATTTTATGATACCTTGAAGTTAAGAACTGCTTTTGAACAGTCGTAAGCAAGGCCTTCAACATAGGCACTTGATTTACTTGTGATGTCCTCAGATTCGTGAACCGAACACATAAGATGTCCGTTAAGGAAATCACGTGTTCTTTTTGACTCAATGGGGATAATAATTTGTCCTGTTGTGCCTTTCTTTGCTGAAGAGCTGACCTTGAAGTGGATTGTGATAAGGTCTTCGTTTATGTTCTTTTCGGCCTCGGAAGCGAATGATGCATTAGGTGACATTGTGATTCGAAGGAACTGATGATTGTTTTTGAAATCCTTGAGTTTTGCATCGCTGTAATCAGGCCAGCATTTTTCCTTTACGTCCTTTGCAAGACCGTCCCAGTCGCAGAATGTGCAATATGTTTTGCCTGCACTCTGGTAAAGTCTTCCACTTGTATTAAACTGTGCTGACGGAGCAGAGGAGAAGATGTTTTTGTTATAGTAAATCTGTGCACTTGTGGGGCCTGTATAGTAATTTGTTGCAAGTGAAAGGGTAACCGCAACAGTCTGACCTGCTTTAACGGGAATGGTGTCTGTCGGGGCGTAGGTTTTATCGTCAATCTTTGCTGTGAGTGAAAACGCAGCCTTGTATTTTGCATCGGAAATAATTCCTACGCTGATCTGAAGAACTGTAAGTGCATCTGATGAATTGATTTTGCCGTCACTGTTAAGGTCTGCAGCAGCTTTGTCAATTTTTTTGATTGCACCAACAGAATACTGAAGGATAAGGAGCGCGTCGGATGAATTGACTTTTCCGTCGCCGTTAACGTCACCACGCTGTGCAGCCTGGGCTGTTACGCATACGGAAAAAGCAAAAACCGCTGCAAGCAATAAAGATATAATACGTTTCATAGAAGTCTTCCTTTCTATCAGAGAAATGCCGAGATTATAAGTCCGATTAAAGTCGAAGCACCGATTGCACCGGCTGTTATGTAAAGCAGATTTTTGCGAAGAGTTTTGTCTGCTTTTGTTGTAACATCAGATGATGTGTCAATGTCGGATAATTTTTCGTAGTTATAAAGAAGCAACATTGTTTTATCAATGCAGTTGAGAAGAAACTCTTCGTCAGACTCGTTTTCGAGTGCAAAGAAAGTGAAGGTGTTTGTCCCTGCCTCATCTGCAATTGCAACCTTGAGGAATTTTTCTCCTATTTCGCTGTTGATGCTGATATCAGAAAAAACAGCCGTGAAAGTGGAGAAATTCTCACTTTTAAGGTGCCTTGCTGCTGTAACAAGATTTTCGAGCAAGTTGTCGTAATAAGGTCTTTCTGCTTTGAAAGAAAAACAATGTGCGGAAGCAATACCCGAAGCGATACTTTCAATAATATCTGTTACATCAGAAGCGGCAAAAGTGATTTTAACCGAATCCTCATCGAGCTTGTCTGCAGTTCTTTTGATGATTGCTCTGTGTCTTGCTTTAATTCCTTCCCTAGCAACATCGTCCTCACAAAGAGAAGCAAGAAAATCGTAAAGTGAGCCGAAAACAACTTCATCTGCACGAGGTGCTTCAACGGGAAGGTAAATAATATGCTGTGAGCCTGAAGATAAAGCAAAACCGCAGTTGAACATATCTTCTGTAGGCATAATAACAGAACCCTGAGGGAAAGCTGAGTTTGAGTTAAGTGTCTGTTGGCTGATTTTTCCGGCCTCACATAACGGCTTCAACGAGTTGAAAACCGCAGTGCTTTTCAAAATCTTCAGGCCAAGTGCCTGAGCAAGTAACTTCTTAGTTGCGTTGTACATATTGTTCTGTACAGCGATGATTACGATGTCTGCAGCACGAAGGCTCTGTGCTGCAGCAAGAAGCATCCGCTTCTGTGAAGTAAAGGGTGTGAAATCTTCGCATTCAGGAAAGAATTTTTTTACGCATTTAAGAATGTGTTTTTTGCCTGTTTCTGTTTGCGGAACCTCCTGCTTGCAAAGAGAAAAAAGTTTTATATCCATTGGTGCACCTCTTAGTCAAGTGTGAATTTTTTTGCTTTTTTGAAAGGGTTGCTCTTTCCCTTTGCATTGTACCATGCCTGAGGGAAACGCTGGTTTTCATTTTTTACAGCTCTTGATGTGTCAACCTCTGCACTTTCTCCGTCACGGACAAGCCTTGCCATAACGACGAAGCGTGCATCTTCAAAAACTGTATCGCAGGTCGAAATTGTAAGAATCTTATCACCGGGAACAATATCGACAGCTTCGTTTGTGTAATACGAGCGTGATTTTACTTCCTCAATAAATTCAAGGAACTTTTCATCGGAAGAAAAATTCGGTGTGATATACGGGAACTGGTACCCGTTATCCTGTGCGGCTTTACCGTTTGAAATGAAAGCGGCAAAAATTTTCCATTCTGTGTTCTTGTATATTGTATCAAACTTGATTGTAGGAAAGTTTCTGTAGTTTTCAATGTCAGAGTAAAGGCTTAATGCACCAAGCTGAGAACCGTCTCGCATATTGTGACCGTAGATAATTGTATTTGTATCAAAGTCTTTAATGTTGTTGCGGTAATCAACAAAAAGTGTGCCGTATCTTGTGTTTTCGCCTTTGAAGCCTGTGTTCAGATATTTATAATTATCATTACCCTGAACAACATTTATTCCTGATTCACCGGTTGCATCGATTACAAGCTTGCCAACGAAATCATCGTTCATTTTAAGGAGTGCACTGTATTTGTCCAGGATAACATCTCCGGTATCTTCATCGACTGTCGTTTCAGTGTTGGAATGGTCAATATTATCGGTTTCGTTTTGTAACTGCTTGTTTTTCCAATTGTCAATTGCATAGTCGACAATGTAAACGGTGCAAGTGATAAAAACAATCAAAGAAATGCCGATAATAACTTTTCTTAATGTGTTCTTTACCGATTTTTCTACTTCTTTTTTCGTGACCAAAATGACAGCCTCCTTTTCTTTGTATTTCCTTCGTCAACAAAAGCAGAGGAAAGCTCCTCGTCGCTGTTACGTTTAATTCCGTCATCAGCACTTTCGTCAACAAAGATAACTCTTGTATGAGTATCAAAACCGTATCTGTTGTTTATCGTCGGCGGAGGCTCAACAGGTGTCGGCTCCGGTGCAGGTTCCTCGACCTTAGGCTCAGGAGGAAGCGGATTCTTTCTTGGTCTGCCGCGTTTCCTCTTTGGCGGCTCCTCGGGTTTTACTTCGGGAGTCGGCTCTTCTTTGACCTCAGGCTTGGGTTCCTCTTTGATTTCAGTTTTCGGTTTGCTGATGTTTATATCGCTGAAAGAAGCGATATCTGCATCAAACTCACTTTTTGTTGAATCAAAAACTTGCGAAAGAGGAGAGTTAATTCCGGTGCGGATTTCATCGCGCGGATTAACAGGCGCAGCAAGATAATCGAATGCCGTACTTTCCGGACGCTGTTTTTTAACAAGTCCGCTTTTTTTAGCAAGTTCAAAGCCTTCGCTTCGGATTGATTCGTCCTCTTCAACGGCAGCGTAGCGTGCCTTAAGCCGTTCAAGATTGCTTGGCTGAATATATTCTACGATATTATCATTTTTTGTGAGCTCTTCGGCAATGGCACTTTCGATAACTTCTATTTCATCAGAATTGAATTTTTTGTTTTCTGCCACAGTTGTTCATCCTTTCCTACTGTTGCGTGGGATGCCTTGTTCTCTTCGCATTATAAAGCTTTATTGATATACATTCTGACCATATTAAGTGCATTTGATGAGTTTACAAATCTGTTGTAGTCGCGGTCCTTGCGACTTGTGTTAAGCTCTTTTACCCAGACGTTGTCTTTGTCTGCAAGAGCGATATAGCTTAAGCCGACGGGCTTTGATGTGCCGTCGCTGTTGGGACCTGCAATTCCTGTTACGGAAACAGCAATGTCTGCACCGCTGACTGCGAGTGCACCCTTTGCCATCTGCTTTGCAACCTCGGCACTGACAGCACCGTATTCTTTGAGTGCTTCTTCGCTGACACCGAGTATGCGGTGTTTGATTTCGTTTGAGTAGGATATAATTCCGCAATCGAAAATCTTTGAAGCACCCGATACGTTTGTGATCCTTTTTCCTATAAGTCCGCCCGTGCAGGATTCTGCAGTTGCAAGCTTAAGATTTTTTTCAATAAGCATCGGTACAACAGCTTCTTCAATGCAGTTTACGTCGATGCCGTAAATGTAATCCGAAAGTCTTTCTCTGATTTCTGCAATCATCGGGGCACAGAGCTTTTCTGCTTCATCATCGTTGTCTGCCATTGCTGTTACGCGAAGAAGTGCTTCACCGTCTTTTGCGTACGGTGCAACGGTAGGGTTGGGCGAATCAAGCAAATCTGTCACGATTTCTGACATTGCAGATTCACCGATTCCGAAAGTTCGGATGTTGTGTGAAATAATAACCTTGTCCGAAAATTTCTTAAGGTAAGGTACGGCACTTTCGTAAAACATCGGCTTGAGCTCTCTCGGCGGGCCGGGGAGAAGGAGGATGTGTTTGCCGTCCTTTTCCATAGCAAGACCGGGTGCAGTTCCGTTGTTGTTCTGAAAAACAACACAGTCTTCGGGAAGCATAGCCTGCTTTTTGTTTGTTTCGGGCATCTCGATACCCTTGGCTGTGAAGTAAGCAGACATTCTCTGAAGGCTCTCTTCGTGAATAACAAGTTCTTTTTCAAAAAATTCGCAGGCAACTTCTTTCGTAATATCGTCGGGTGTAGGTCCGAGACCGCCCGAAAGAATGATGATGTCGCTTCTTTTTGCGGACTGTGCGAGCAGTTCAAGAAGTCTGTCGTGATTGTCGCCGACAGTACTCTGGTGCAAAACGGAAAGACCGAGCTTTGCAAGCTCCTGTGAAAGGAACTGTGCATCTGTATTTAAAATGTCACCTAAAAGCAGTTCAGTGCCGACACTGATAATTTCACAAGTTTTCAAATCATTCACCTGAAATGTTGATAAATTTAAGATTGCTCAACGCTTCTTCGACGAGTGCTTCAACGTCAAGTACGTTTTCAGCCTCCTCAACAACGTGAAGCTGAGGACGTGTACGCGGATGCTTCGGTGTGAATACTGTACAGCAATCCTCGTAAGGAAGAATTGAAGTTTCGAAAGTGTCAATCTTTCTTGAAATTTCAATAACCTCGTCCTTGTCCATACCGATAAGCGGACGGAAGAGGGGAAGCTCCTCAACAACAGCTTCTGTGCAAGCGATTGCCTGCATGGTCTGGCTTGCAACCTGACCGACGCTTTCGCCCGTTATAAGAGCACCGCAACCCTGATCCTTTGCAATTCTTTCAGCACAACGCATCATAAAGCGACGCATAATGATTGTGAAAAGGTCCTCGGGACAGTTGTCCTTGATCTCTTCCTGAATGTGTGTAAACGGTACAACACAAAGCGGAATGTCACCGCTGTATTTTGAAACCTGACGAAGAAGAGAATGAACCTTCATCTCGGCTCTCTGGCTTGTGTACGGAGGAGATGCAAAATGAATTGCATAAAGGCGAAGTCCTCTTTTTGCCATCATCCATGCTGCAACGGGACTGTCAATACCGCCCGAAATAAGGATAGCGGCCTGCCCTGCAGAGCCTACGGGCATACCTCCCGCACCCTTGTGCTGATTGCCGTGAATGTAAGCGTAGCTGTCTCTTACTTCAACATTGACGATCAGATCGGGATTATGCACATCAACCTTAAGATGATGGTATTTTGAAAGTATATAACCGCCAAGCTCCATACAAATCTGCGGAGAATTGAACGGGAACTTTTTGTCTGAACGCTTTGCTTCAACCTTGAAGGTCTTAGCAAAAAGAAGCTCATCATGAAGGTATTCACAAGCTGCGGGAAGTATTGCATCCATATTCTTTTCAACTGCCGCACAACGTGACAATCCTGCAATACCGAAGATTTTTTTCAATCTGCGGAAAGCTTCGTCAAGGTCAACTCTTTCGTCGATAGGCTCAACCATAATTGTTGACTGTGACTGCACATAGCGGATTTTTCCGAGGTCGTGAAGTCTTTGCTTCATATTTTTAACAAGCTGATTTTCAAAAGTGTGGCGGTTAAGTCCCTTAAGGGCAAGCTCACCGTTTTTCAAAAGGATAATTTCTTTCATTTTAAACGAAACCTCAATTTATTTTAACTTTCTCATTGTTTTCTGCGCGTTTGCGATACCGTAAAGAAGGTAGTCAATTTCTTCCTTTGTTGTAAATCTTGAAATGCTGATTCTCAACGCCGAGTTAATTCTTTCGTCATTAAGATTCATAGCTGTCAGCACGCGGCTCTTGTGTCCTTTTGAGCAGGCTGAACCGCTTGAAACGTAAATTCCCATTTCTGCAAGGTAATTGAGCATTACCTCTGACGGAATGCCGAGTACTGAAATGTTTGTGATATACGGCAATGCGTTGGCAGGGGAGTTTATTTTTACGTTTTCCATTGCGGAAACGTTCTGAACAAAGTAATCACGCAAGGCTGTTGCTTTTTCAAGACTCTGGTGGTAGTCGGGCAGTGCTTTTGCGGCAGCAGCAAAGCCTGCAATGTCGTGCAAAGGCTCAGTGCCGGGACGGAATTTGTTTTCCTGAAGTCCGCCCAATGAATGGGGAGCAAGGCGTGTACCTTTCTTTATGAAAAGAGCACCTGCACCCTTAGGACCGTGGATTTTATGAGAGCTGATTGACATAAGGTCAACCCCCATATTGTATGGCTTGAGCTGAACCTTGCCGAAAGCCTGAACAGCATCGCAATGGATAAGTGCATTTGCACCTGCGTGTACTGCGGCACGTTTTGCGAATTCAACGGGCTGAATTGTGCCGACTTCGTTGTTGACGTACATAACGCTGATAAGAACAACAGACGGATTTGTTGCAGCATAAAGCTGACGCTCGTCAATAAGTCCGTTTTCGTTAACTCGGAGTCTTATAACGTCAAAGCCCTGACTTTCAAGGTATTTGATCGGCTCTTCAACACTCGGATGCTCAACGGAGGTCGTGATGATACGGCTGCCCCTTCTCTTAAGTGCATTTGCCGCACCGAGGACAGCAATATTGTTGCTTTCAGTACCGCCCGAAGTGAAAATGATTTCGTTCGGCTCGCAGGAAAGCTTGCCGGCGATAATTCCCCGTGATTCCTCAAGAAGCTCAGAAGCGGCAATACCGTTTGAATGAAGGGACGAAGGATTGCCCCAACACGATGTCAGGGTGAAATTGATTTTTTCAACAGACTCTTTGCAAAGCGGTGTCGTTGCACTGTTATCAAGATATGCTTCCATTGTGTATTCCTCCAAGCAACAATAAGCCATTATTAACTTTCATATTATACATCAAAATTCATCTACTTTCAATCGTTTTATAGGTATATATATTAACAATATATAAATTTTTTTACATTTTTTTGCAGGAAAGAAACATCTTCCCGCAATACATTCTATGCAGCTGCAATGTTTTGTGGTAACGGGACACAATTTGTATTGTTTAAAAATAATTTTTACGGTTTTTGTTGACAATTTCTGCCTTGTATGTTAAGTTATAAGGGCATTGTAAATGCTAAATTTTAAGAAAGGAGACAGACATAATGACAAGATTAACAGTAAAGAAAATGAAGAACGATTATCCGGTAGTTGTGTCTGTTTCTGCTTAACAGGCATATTGATTTGTTGAACCCGGAAACGTTTTGTTTCCGGGCTTTTTTTGTCTGTATCAACAGCAGAAACAGCAAAAGTAAAAACTACGGGAGAGGAGGAAAAATGAAACAAAAAAACAAACCCAAAAAGAAACAACGCTTTGAAAACCTGAGAAACACTTTTTATGCACTCAAGCTTATTTCGTCATGTGCACCGTTGCTGATATTTTCACAGGTTATGACGATGATTGCATATTGGTTTTTTACGGGATTTGTTCAGGAAATTCTGTTCCTGAAGGTTTTGCTCGATATAGTCGAAAACGGCGGAACATTCGGAAAGTTTGCATTTGCCGTCGCGATGTTCGCAGTTGCGGGTGTTCTTGCAAAGGGTACGGACTGCTTCTTTGACTATGTTTGTTCAAAGCTTATGAAGGTGTGCTACAAAAACCTTAACCGTAAGATTTTCAAAAAAGCCGTAGAGGTGGATATGGCTTGCTTCGAAAACCCTGAGTTTTACGACAAATATCAGCGTGCAACGGAAATAATCAGCGATAATCATTACAGCGATTTCGGATACTATTTCGCAATGATGATTTCAGGCAGTCTGACGGGAATTTTCCTTATTGCATATGTAATTTCAATTGATGCAAGAATACTTCTTATTCTTTTTTCAATGATTTTTGTTGTGATTTTTGAATCAATCAAGGGCAAAATCGAAGTAAAAAAGGACAGGGAAATGACCCTGCATAAGCGCTCAAAGGCTTATGTGAAAAGAACGGTTTTTCTTCGTGAATTTGCAAAGGATATGCGTACATCGGGCATATTTGAAGTAATGCATTCAAGGTACAAAAAAGCTGTTGAAAACAACAGGGAAATTATTAAAAAATACGGCAAGAAAATGGCTCTTTTAGAGGTGCTTTCGGGAATTTTCGGCACAAGCCTTCCTGTTGTTATAACCTATATTTACGCGGCATACAGATTTGCAATCAAGCGTAATCTTTCAATATCAAATTTCTCTGTAATTATGACAGCGATGAGCAACCTGAAGGATGTTTTCAACGACCTTAGTGAGTCGATCGGTTCAATCCGTAAGGAAGCAGAATATTTCGGAAACCTGCGCGAATTTTTTGAATATGAATCTGTTGTGACGGGTGGTAAAAAAGAGGCTGACGAGCTTGAAACACTTGAATTTTGCAATGTTTCGTTCACTTATCCGTCAGCGAAAAAGCCTTCGCTTACCAATGTGAATCTTAAAATAAACAAGGGTGAAACGGTTGCTGTTGTTGGTCAGAACGGAGCAGGAAAAACGACGTTTGTAAAGCTTCTTCTGCGATTTTATGACCCTGATGAGGGAACGATTCTTTACAACGGAACGGATATCAGAGAGTATGATATCGCGTCAATCCGCAACAGACTTGCAACTGTTTTTCAGGATTACAAGGTGTTTGCACTGAGCGTCGGAGAAAACATTATCTGCCGTGAGGTCAACAGCGAAAAAGATAAAGAAAAAATCACTTGTTCACTCAAAAACAGCGGTGCTTACGACTGTGTAAATGCACTTCCGCAGAAGGAGGAAACCGTCCTGACTCGTGAATTTGACGAAAAGGGAACTGGGCTTTCGGGCGGTGAACAGCAGAAAATTGCAGCTGCAAGAATGTTTGCAAGGGAGTTCGACCTTGCTGTTCTTGACGAGCCTTCGTCTGCACTTGACCCGATTGCAGAATACAAGATGTACGAAAGTCTTATTGCGGCAACTCAGGAGAAAACTGTTATTTATATTTCTCACAGACTTTCAAGTGCCGTTCTTTCGGATAAAATTTACGTTTTCGGTGACGGAACTGTTGCTGAAGAGGGTACTCACGATGAGCTGATGAGCAAAAACGGAATTTATTCCGAAATGTTTTCTCTTCAGGCATCAAGCTACACTCAGGCAGAAGGGAGTGTGGACTGCATATGAAGAAAAAGGATAAAAATCAGCACGGCACAATATCAAATATCCTGTATATGCTCAGGATAATGTTCAAGGTGTCGCCTTGGCTTGTTATCGGAGAAGTTGCACAGCAACTTTTAAACTCGCTTCCGGGAAGATTGGTTTCTGTTATCGGTCTTAAATATATCATTGACGAAGTGACAAACGGTGGCGATACGAAGAATGTGATTGTCGGTGTTGCGGTAATTCTTCTTGTTCTTGTTTTCAGCGAAATTCTGAATTCTCTTTTCTTTGAGCTTTTTGCACACAGGGAAAGGGAAAAGCTTGACCTCGGCATTCAGTCTATGCTTTACAAAAAAGCTGCAAAGCTTGATATGGAAAAGTATGACGACCCGGGTTATTACAGCGACTTTATTTTAGCCGTTGAAATGTCGTCGGAAAACATCAAGTATATGCTTACAAACGTCAAGCATTATATCGGTGAAATTGTTTCATTTATAGCAATAAGTGCGGTTATGGTCACGATTGACCCTGTTTGTCTTCTGATTGTAATTCTTTCTGTTGTCTTTTTTATACCCGTCGGAAAGTATACGGGTGACCTTATGATGAAACGAAGAAAAGCAGTAACAGAAAAGCACAGAAAAGGCGACTATTTCGCAAGGCTTTTCTACCTTCGCGATTATGCAGGCGAAATCCGAACAGGCAGTCTTTATCCGCTTCTTGATAAAAGATTCGGTGAAAGTGCAGACGATATTGTTAAAACACAGAATAAATACGTAAAGAAAATTGATTCAATATTCTTTGTTCAGGAATCTGTAATTCAGGTTATCGGATTTATGGTTCTTCTGACTTTGTATATCGGGTATCAGACACTTGTTACGGGCAATATGTCTGCAGGTGATTTTGTTGCAACATTTAACGGTGCAGTACAGATAGGCAGCGGAATACTTTTCCTTACGGTTTACGGTGTGCGTAATTTTACCGAAAGGGCAGGTATGATTGAGAAATACCGTATCTTTCTGGCTGAAACAACAAGAGTGGTTGATGGTAAGGATGTTGCAGTATGCGGTGCACCCGAAACCATCGAAGTGAAAAATCTTTCCTTCCGTTATCAGGGTAAAGAAGAGAATGCTCTGTCAGATGTTTCGTTCAAAATTGAACCGGGCGAGAAAATTGCACTCGTCGGCTATAACGGTGCAGGAAAAACAACTCTCACAAACCTTCTTCTTCGACTTTACGACGTTACGGGAGGCTCCGTTGAAATCGGCGGTAAGGATATACGCGACGTTACGGTTGACTCGCATAGGGCAAGATTTTCTGCCGTGTTCCAGGATTTTCAGATGTTCGGTGCAACTGTCGGTGAAAACGTTGCACTCGAAAAAAATTACGATAGCGAAAGGGTAATGGATGCACTCAGAAAGGCAGGATTCTCAAAAGATTTACCGAACGGTGCAGACACAATTCTTCTTCGTGAATTCGACGATGACGGGCTTATGCTTTCGGGCGGCGAACAGCAGAAAATTGCTATCGCAAGAGCGTTTTATAAAAACTGTCCGTACATCATTCTTGACGAGCCTTCGGCAAACCTTGATCCTGTTTCGGAGTATGAGCTGAACAAGGCAATCAGCGAAACCTGCACGGACAGGACTGTTGTTTTTATTTCGCACAGGCTTTCAACAACGCGTCATGCCGACCGAATTCTTATGCTTGAAAAAGGCAGAGTGGTTGAGTCGGGAAGCCACGAAGAACTGATGGAGCTTGACGGAAAATATGCATATATGTTCCGTTTGCAGGCAGAAAAATATACGGAAAATAACGAATAATTAACACTAAAAGTCTTACGGTTCAACTGAGCTGTAAGATTTTTTTATTGACAAAAGCCTCAAAAAATAGTACAATTTTTTATAATAGGTTATTATATGCTTCGTGTAGGAATGTGTAGCTTTCTTTTGAAAACACACGATTTTAATTTGTATATTAACCAACAAAAACTGAGGGAAGTGACGAGTTGAAAAATGGCATTTCAACAGTAAAAGATCTTGTTGTTTTTGCGGCAGAAGAATACGGTGAAAAGGCTTTTTGCAGATTTTTCAGAGATTTTGAAATATGCCAAAAAAGCTTTGTTGAATTCAAGGAAGATTGCCTTGCCGTAAGCAGATATATCAAAACAATTGAAAAGGAAAAAATGCACATTGCATTCATCGGAAAGACAAGCTATGAGTATGTAGCATGCCTTACAGGTATGATTTGCAGTGGCAATGTTGTTGTTCCGTTTGATCCGAATATCTCCGTTGATGAAGCTTGTCAGCTTTTTGAGGATGCTGATATTGAAATGCTTTTCTGTGAGGAGGAATTTTCAAAGAAGGCAGATGAAATCGGCAGAAGATACAAGCGTTTAAGGCAAATTGTTTCTCTCGGCAACTGGAAATGGTTTAATAATGTTTTTATAAAATATTCATCAGATTCTGAATATGCATCGCTTTCTGATGTTGAAATTGACCCTCAGGGCTGTGCTCTTATAATATACACTTCCGGCACAACGGGCGAGCGAAAAGGTGTTATGCTTTCAAACAGCAACCTTGTTTCAAACTCCTGTTACGATACGTATAAGTCACGTGAAGGTGAGGTAAGCCTTTCAATTCTTCCGATGCATCATGTGTTTTGCTATGCCTGTGACGTTCTGAAATTGCTTTATGACGGTGCTACGGTTTGTCTTAACGGAGCTTTGGTAAGTCTTTATAAGAATTTGCTCGCGTTCCAGCCGACAACTGCACGTATAGTACCGCTCATCTGCAAATCTATTCTTACAAAAATCAAAATTGCAGAAAGAAAACATCCTGAACTTTCAAAGCGTGAAGTTGCCGATCTTGTTGTCGGTAAGAACTTCACACAAATTATTGCAGGAAGTGCATTTTTAAGCGGTGCATTGATTGATGAATTTGAAAAGTACGGAATTGCAGCACGTCAGGGTTACGGTATGAGCGAATGCAGTCCGCGAATCACAACATCTGATTTTTCTGAAGATCACAAATATTCAAACGGTGTTCTGACCGGTGTTGATGACGTAAGGGTTGTTGACGGTGAAATTCAGGTCAAGGGTCCGTCCGTAATGCTCGGATACTATAAAAAGCCTGAAAGAACAGCGGAAGCGTTTACAGAAGACGGTTACCTCCATACAGGTGACCTCGGATATATCGAAAACAGACACATTTATCTTGTCGGAAGAAAGAAGAATCTTATCATTCTTTCAAACGGTGAAAACGTTTCTCCCGAAGAAATTGAAAATAAGTTTGTTGACGACGGAATTATTAAGGAAATCGTTGTTATGGCTGAAAAGGACAGCATTGTCGCTGAGGTATTCCCCGAAGAACAGCTTTGCACGGGAATGTCCAAGGAAGATATAGAATCCGAAATCGCAAAGATTGTTGACAGAGTCAATGCATCTCTTCATACAGACCGACAGATTAATTCTTTCAGAATAAGAGAAATTCCGTTCCCGAGAACATCAACAGGAAAAATTAAGAGAAATTATTTTAATTTTGAGGAGGACGCGAAAAAATGATAGTTAAAACTTTGCCGAACGGTAAAAATGTTATAGCTTACCCCATTTCAAGCTCTCAGCAAATGATGTATCTTATGTCACTCAAATACGGTTCGGGTTATCCGGTAAACAACATCGGTTGCGGATATTACTGGAAGGGTGACTTTGACAGAGAAATAATGGAAGAATCGATTTATGAAGCGATTGAGCGTTGCGATACAATGCGACTTCGTTTTGTAAAGGACGGCAAAATTAAAATTTTACAGTACGTTACGGAAAAAAGCGAACTTGAAGTCGAAAATTGGGACTATTCCGAAATGACAGTTGAAGAAGCTGAAGAAAAGCTTACCTCTTTTTCAAGACAGAACATTCCGATGTTCAACTGTGAGCTTCACAGAATTGCAATCATCAAGTTTGCAAAAGGCTATCACGGTTTGTTTATGCGTATCCAGCACCTTGCAATGGATGCTTATTCCGTTAAAGTTTTCCTTAACGATATTATCGAAATTTATAACAGCAAGACTAAGGGTACACCGTATCCGAAGCCGATGCGTCCGTATATCCCTGTTCTTGAGAACGAGTTGAAATATCTTGCTTCCGAGCAGCACGAGGTTGACAAACAGTATTGGTTCGATTCTCTTGCTAAAACATCTGAGCCGATTTTCACAGACTATTTAATTAAGAATCGACTCAAGGAACAGCAGAAGAAGCAGTTTGACAAACGTTATGCGGACATTCATTCAGGTACACCTGATGCTCATGCAAGAAAATTCAGTATGAGTGACAGGGACAGCGAAAAGATTGCGAAGCTTTGTCAGGAAAACGCTCTTTCAATGAACTCAGTAATTTCGATGGGCGTAAGAACTGCACTTTCCTGTTTTAACGACAATCAGCAGGACGTTTCGTTTAAAATGATTATCAATCGTCGCGGAACAATTGCAGAAAAGAAATCAGGCGGATTAAGAATCAACTTTATGCCTATGCGAAGCATTATTGCTCCGGAGGAGACCTTCACACAGGCGGTAAATAAGATTTCAGAAGTACAGAATGAAATGTACCTTCACTCAAATCTCAGCTTCCTTGAAACGCTGAAGGAAAGACATAAGTCAATGCCTAAGGAAGCAAAGTTTGACTCAACATACGACAGCTTCTGCCTTTCGTATCAGCCACTTATGAAGCTTGCTTCTATCAATGAACAGATGGAAAAAACAGTAAAGAGTATCTGGTACAATAACGGTGCAACGATGATTCCTCTTTATGTTACAGTCAAGCACAGAGCAGTCGGCGAAGGTCTTGATTTTATCTTTGAATATAGAACTGAGCCTGAAGCAGGCTACGATCTTGAAATTTTATTTGAAAAAATTAAGCGTACCCTCTTGATTGGAGCGGAAAATCCTGATATAACAGTAGGGGAAATACTTGATAAAATTGCACTTAATGATGCAGAAAGGAACGGTAAACCGGAATGTCCAAGTTCGAATCACTTGTTGAAATCCTTGAAAACTACGTTGAAGCTGACGAAATCAAGAGCGAAGACAATTTTAAGCTTGATCTCGGAATGAGTTCGTTCGACACAATGTGTCTTGTTGGCGATATCAAAAATGAGTTTGGCGTTGAACTTAAGGCGGTGGATTTCCTTAACAATAAAACTGTCGGTGAAATGGCAGCTTATCTTGAAAAAATCTGCGAATGATTTGTTCTCAGCAATAAAAAATGAGCTGTCAGCTGACAGCTCATTTTTACTTTACAAGAAGTTTATAAAGGGTAGGATTTACATTAAATTCTTCAATAGCTTTCTGCACCTCGCAGAGAGCTTTTTCTTTCGAAGCCTTTGTCGGATTCTGTTTGAGCATTGCACGGATCAGAATATTTTTTGGTGTATGTGCAAAGTCAATGAATTCAAGAAGCTGTGTTTTGTATCCGCAGTATTCAAGCAGGTTTCCTCTTATCGAATCGGTAAGAAGGGCAGAGAATCTTTCCTGAATAATTCCGTAACGCGTAAGAATTGAAAGATTATCCGTTTCAATCTGTGAATTCAGCTCGTGCTGACAGCAGGGGACAGAGAAAATCATCTTTGCATTCCAGTTGATTGCGTTGTAAAGTGCAAAGTCCGTTGCCGTGTCACAGGCGTGGAGCGTGATTACCATATCAACATCAAACGGACACTTGTAGCCGTTGATATCGCCAAGCTCGAAACGGAGATTTTTGTATCCGTATTTTTCGGCGGCTTTGTTGCATTTTTCAATAACATCTTTCTTAAGGTCAAGTCCGATGATTGTTGCATCAATCTTTTTGATTTCCGTCAGATAATAGTAAACGATAAATGTGAGGTAAGATTTACCGCAGCCGAAGTCTATGATATTGAGCTTTTTATAGTCCTGCTGACGGATTGAATCGTCGATTATCTCAATAAAACGGTTAATCTGCTTGTATTTGTCGTACATTGACTGTACAACCTTACCTTCTTTTGTGAAGATACCCATATCAACAAGCGGTTCGATGATTTCGCCCTCGGGAAGAAGATATTGCTTTTTTCTGTTGTGTTCAACTTTAGCGGGACAGGTAACAGATGAAGAAAGCTTTTTCTCTTTATAAAAAACCTTTCCTTTTTTGGAAACGGTTATGTATGCTTCTTTTTCGTCACTCCAGGCGTTGAACTGCTGAAAACTGCCGTCCATAATTTCAAAGCAACGTTCTGCGATTTTATCCGCAGTAATGTTTTCGTGAAAAACCTGCTTTTCTGTATATTTTGCAATCTGATAAAACTTCGGCATAAGGTTAACCGTGATTTTTTTGAATTCAGACTGCTTGCTTGCAGGCTTGCTTATGACAAGCTTCTGCACGTTGTTTTCAAAAATTCTGCCGATGTAGCTTTTAAGTTCAGACATATCCTCAACCCCTGAAAAAGTTTACTTTGTGATTATAGCATAAATATAACCGTCAGACAAGAAGATTAATTCAAATGCACGTTGAATAATCGCAAGATATGATATATAATTGAAGCACCATATGAAGAGGTGAATTTTATGACGACAGTATTTCTTACTTTAAAAAATATTTTCCACGGAATAGTGGCTATATTTATGCTGATTCCGATTTTGCTTACAATGGGTGAGGCGGGCGACCCGAATACTCCTGTTGAAAGCTATCCCGAATCGGATAATCCGTATATTGCAGAGTACCTTGACCCTGATATTTCTGCTCACCGTTCGGGTGCAGGTCTTGCTCCGCAGAATACGCTTATGGCTTTCGAAAACATTATTGCAACCGCAGACACTATCAATGTTGATACAATAGAATTTGACGTCCAGATTACAAATGACGGGGAGCTTGTGCTTCTTCACGATCTTACTCTTGACGGAACTTCAAATGCGGAAGAAGTCTTTGGAAGAAAGAATGTTTTTGTTTCGTCTGTAACTTTTGAGGAAACTCAGGAGCTTAATATGGGAGAAAACTTCAAGGGTGACGGAAGCTATCCTTACAGAGATCTTCGCGGTGATGAAATTCCGTACAATCTCAGAATGGTCACCTGCGATACGGTAATTGATTATATCGAAGCTAACTGCGGTGAGAAAGAATATAAATATGTTATTGAAATCAAGAGCATAGGCATAAGCGGCAGAAAAGCTGTTGATAAGCTTTATTCAATTATCACAGAACGTAATCTTGAGGACAAGGTAATCTGGTCAACATTTGCTCCCGATGTTTCATCCTATATGGTTAAGAATTATCCTGAAATTTCAAGAACGGCAGATGCTGTCGAAGCAATTCAGTTTTATTTTTATTACAGAATGGGCTGGAATTTGCAGGATGTGAATCCGACGTATATTGCTCTGCAGATTCCTTACGGTGAAAATGCACTCGATAATCTCATCAACCTCGGCAATACGGAAATGATAAACTATGCGCATAAGAATAATATTTCATTGCAGTATTGGACAATTAATAATGCAGAAGACGTCGTTCATCTGACAAAAAACGGAGCAGACTGCATAATGACGGACTACCCGCAGATGGCAAACGAAGCGGTGCAGTCCTGCAAGTGAAGAAATCAAAAAGCGTTGTACCTTCAAAGGTGCAACGCTTTTGCAGTTAATTATAAAATTTTACAGTCCCAATATGCGCTGGAATATATTTACTATCTTAAGGAAGAAATTGCGGAAAATGCCAAAGATAGAGTCAAACGGTGAAACATTTGTGTTGCCCGTACCCTCAGAAGCCTCACCGTTGAAGTCAGATTCAAGACCGTTCATCCATGATATCATACCGTTCGGACTGACGAGCTTAACTTCCTTTTGGTTGCCGTCAATTGTACGTACGTTCGGGTATGTACTGCCGTCAAGCATATGGAAGTCATATGTAACAACCTTTGCCATGTGATGGTTATCGCTTGCGGAACCGCCTGCGGGCTCAACAACATTTTCAAACACTGAAAGTCGGCAATTTGCAGGGTTATTGTTGTTTTTGATAACATTACTCCAAAGAGGAAGAGTCACAAGGTTGTAATTGACAACGGGGTCCTTCTTGCTTGAAATCATCCAGATTGCAACATCTGAGCAGTAAAGCGTATCGGTTTCGGAAACTGTTCCTGTTGAAGCAATCGGGAAAGCACCTGCGAAATATTCGGGGAAAGAAGAAATCATTTTCCACGTCATTTCGCCGCCTGCTGAGCTGCCACCGATGAAGATTTTAGTTGTGTCGATGTGGTCACCGTGCTTTGCAATCATATCGTCAATAACAGCACGGAGAGATTCAATAAGTGTTTCGCCCCAATAAACAAGCTTGTCTTCCGGAGCACGCGGAAGAAGAATAAATGCACCCTTTTCATCAAAACGGTTCTGAAGCTCCGACGATGCCCAATACGGGAAGTCGCTGTCGTCAAGCTGAGCACTGGGATAATCCGCGTGACCGATTCCGTGAAGGAAGATGACAAGAGGATATTTTGCAAAGTCTAATTTTCCTACAGGTGAATAGTAAGCGTAGTCAAGTGCGTGGTTACCTGCTTTCGGTGCAACGTCGTGCTCAAATTCATCTCTGAGAGCCTGAATACCTGCTGATGTGGATACTGAAGGCTTTCTTCTTGGTGAGGCAGATGCTGAAGCTACCAACGGGAGCATGCAAAGGCAGAGTGCAAGGAATATTGCGAGAACTTTCTTTGTAGTTTTCATAAACTTCACCTCATTGTTTTATTTTAATAGATTATATCATAACATGGGAATATTGAAAACTACAAAAAAGAAAAAAACTGTATTTTATGTACTATTTTTTATATTAGCTTAGTTTATAAAGAACGGAACAATCATCTCTAAAAGAAATATAGCAGCGATAATGACAGCACATCCAAGTAAAATTCGCTGAATGAATTTTTTATCATCAACTCTTTTTACTTGCGTATTGCAATTCGGACAGATGCCTGTATTGTTTTTGGTGCTCGCACCGCAATCAGGACATTTTCGTGTGCGAATTCTTATGAGAATAAACACAAAAGGAATTATTACCCATGAAAACAGTACAGCAGTACCGATGAACCACCACAAAACGCTCATATGATTTTTGTATGCAACAAGCGAAACGACTGTAAGTGTAATCATCTGACAAAAAATAGCGAAAATCATCGCCGGGATTGAAAGGGCTAAGCCCAAAAGCATTGCAAACATTCAGTACACCCCAAAATAAAAGTTTATACATACATACGTAAAAAATGCTCGATTATAAAAATCGCTTCAAAGAAAGCACAGAACTTTATTAAAAATCTTCCGAAAGATTTATTTTTTGGCCTTACGGTGTCAAGCTCGACACCGCACAGGATGCAGTAATCCTTGTGTTCGGGAATCTGTGCTCTGCATACAGGACAGCGTTTGCTTAAAAGCTTTTTCCTTGCTATCCAATACAGGCAGATACCGATAAACTGAAGAAGAACAGTAACGATAACCCAGAAAAGAGTGTTCATTTTGTATTTTCGAGTGTCACGTATAATGTAAATGCACATTATACCAATTACTACAGCACCGACGAAAAGCGAAATCAGATAAAGAAATATACTTGTAAGCATAATAAACATACATTTCACCTCAGTATGTATTTTATCACAGATTTTAGTATAAAACAATCAACCGAAGTTTACAAAAAGAGTTTTTAGTGTAAACCTCGGTTGACATTTTATCTTTTGTCTTTTTCTAAAAGCTCGTAAGCAACAAAATATTCTCTGATATAGTTTTGTATTCTGCCCTTTTTGTTTTCACAGCTTACCTTGCCGATTTTTTCAAATCCGCGACGCTTTGCAATTATTCCTGCTCTGCGAAGATGATAATCAGAGGAAAGAAAAGCAACATTGAATTCATTCGGATTTTTGCCTGAATGAGATTTTATAACCTCAAAAGCATTTTCAAAGTTTTCAAAAGTGGTTGTTGATTTATCTTCAAGAACAAAACGTTCTTCATCAATGCCGAGCTTGATAAGATGTTCTTTTATTATCTGTGCTTCACTCTTTTTCTGTCCGTCGCGGAAACAACCGCCGCAAGGGATAACAAAACATTTTGTGTTTTCTTTAAGATATTCTGCGGCAACGTTGATTCTTTCAAGCAGGTGAGGACTTGGCGTTTCTTCTCCGATAACCCGACCTCCTAAGATAAGAAGATAGTCACAATCGTCGCGGTAACCTTTTCGTGCATCACTTATAACAAACGGAAGATATGCACCTGCCGTTACGGTAAGATATCCTGCAACCGTTCCGACGGTGCCGAGTAAAATTTTTGAAGCAATGTTCATTTTATCACCTTTTTGTTAATGTTATTCGGGTTTGGCGGGATGTTTTTAGCACAATTGTTAAATCAAGCAAAGCCTCCCTTGCCTAAAGGGAGGTGGATTTTGCGAAGCAAAAGACGGAGGGATATTTTGTAAAAATATTGGTTTTTCATTATTTTATAAAAATTATCCCCCAGTCACGACTTTGTCGTGCCAGCCCCCTTTAGGCAAGGGGGCCGCATAAGTGCATCCTTCTAAGAACTCCACAAACCCGCATTTGTCAATATAACCGATTTTACTTAAGAGCGAATTCCAATACAACCGGGTTGTGGTCGGAATAAACAAACTCCGTGCTGATATTTTCTACGCTTGAAACTTCAACATTCTTTGTTACAAGGAATCCGTCAACAATAATTGTAAAATTACCTGTCTTGTACGGGATGTCGCAGTTGCGGCAGGTTGGTACAAGCTCGGTATATCCGTCGCAACGTTCAATGCAATCGGGAAGAAGATCCATAGGGAACGGCTGTGCCCATCCGAAATCGACTTCAGCTCCACCGTTGAGCTTCTGTGTTGAATCGCCCGTGAAATCGTGATTGAAATCACCGCCGCAAACGCAGTAGTTACCCTTGTCGTATTCCTTTTTCATATCCTCAAAAAGCATATTCATCTGAGCGGCTCTGATTTCGTCACTTCCGCCGTATGCCGAAAGATGCACGTTAAAAATAACAAGCTCCTTGCCGTTCTCAACGGGTACTCTTGAAATCGAATAACAGCGGTCAAGGTCAAGGAATTTGCTTACACTGTTTGAAATCGGAAGACTTCTTCGAAGTGTAGAAGTAATATTGTACTTACTTAAAGTAAGTATACCGCTGTTTGAAGCACCGTGAGGCTGAGTGAACGGATAGAAGAGGAAGGAAGAATGATAATTCACGGCAAATACACTGCTGTAGGAAGAGAAACGCTTTTCAAGCATTTCTCTCTGGTTTATGTGATAGCTTCTTGTTGAATCAAAATCAACTTCCTGAAAAAGTATAAAATCAGGGTCGTGCTTCTCTGCCTCATAAGCGGCATTATTGATACAATTTTTAACGCTTTCTTCGCTCTCTGCCCAGGACTGTGTACCACCGTCCATAAAGAAAGTGAAATCCTGAGTATAAGCACCGAATCCGAGATTCTGAATAACCGCGGTATAGCTTTCGCCAAGCTTTATTTCTTCGCTTAAGCCTGTTTTAATCGGTTCAATTTCTTGGTTGTCGTCAATTCTTGAATAACTCAGAAGAAGATAAGCAAGATACCCGACAAGTAAAAGAACGATTGCGAGGATAACACATAAAGCTGCTCTTAAAACTTTTTTCTTCGTCATAAAATCACACCCTTATCTCATCTCTTTGGGTAACGGACGGTGCTTTGCAGTAAATTCAAGCACATCGATTTTAACAACACCGACAACCTCTGCCATTCTGTCCTCAAACTCGAAATCTTTACCTGTCTGAGTTTTCATAAGTGAAGAAAGAGCAATCTTTTTGGTTTCGACATCTTCAATAATTGTTGCGACACCTCTGCCCATAATTGAAGAGTAGGTGATACCGTATTTGCAGGCAACCTCACCCTCGAACGGAGTGATTCCGTATTCCATTTCAAAGAAAACCTTCGGGTTGACTTTCATTATATCAAGCTTTCTGCCCTGTCTTGCACAGTGGAGCCAGATTGTAAGCTTTTCGTTTTCGTATGTATATCCGTAATTCATCGGTACAACGTAGGGTTCATCACCATCTACCAGACCGAGGTGAAGCACCTTTGAATTATCGAGAATTTTTATAATTTCATTGATATCTGTAACCTGTCTTTCACGTCTTGTCATTCCGTTCATAACATTACCTCCGAAAATTGAGTTGAAATTATTATATCATAAAAAATATCCGTATACAACAAAATCTCCGTCATCAGACAGAGATTTGAGTTTCGTTTTGTTTTTTGTAAAGTCTTTGTGCTTCAAAGTAAGCGAAAACAATGCATATGAAAGAGTAAACAGAGAAAATGAGAAACGGTAATATATCAGGAGTTTCGTTAAGCATCGGAATGTAAAGTATGATGCCGATTATACCGTTAACAATCATACAGAATGTGTATTCTACAAAAGCAAACATTGTCATAAACAGTATGAATACACCGAGGATATTAGTTGCACTGTCAAGGAAAACATTCTTTGCACCGAACAACGGAAGCACCTTGCACATTATAAAAAGGGCAGCCGCATAACAAACGGAAAGAATTATTCGGTGTTTCCACGAAAGCTTACGTAATATGGTAGATTTTTCCCATTTGTTTTTATTCCAGCGGATGAAAGTGATAAGCTGCATCGGGAAAGAAAAAAGGATAGCCTGGAAAGCAGAAGCGAGCAGTCCGTAATAAAAATAAACAGCGGCATAAAGCAACGAGTTTATGCTTCCGAAAAGATTGCTGTAGCGATTTACCCTTGACTGAAGCATTGCGATTATAAGCGAATTATAAAGCGGAAGAATCCGAAGAAAGCTCTGCTTGTAATAAATTCCCGTAACCGTGATAAGTATTCCTGTTACCGCCATCAGGAAATATATAAAAATATCTTTTTTTGAAAGTTTTGAAGATTCCTTTAACAAATCGTATCCCTCCGATTAAACATCGTGAGAGATTATATCACATACTTTGTATAGTTGTCACCTGTTATTTGTATTTTTTCAGAACTGTTTGTCATCTGTTGCAGGGTTATTGATAAGCTTTCCGTCTTCCGTAAACCTTGAACCGTGACACGGACAGTCCCAGGAATGCTCAGCTTTATTGTATTTAAGTGCACATCCGAGGTGGGGACAGCGCGGAACTGTCGGTAAAATTAAACCGATAAAAGATTCAAAAATATTAACCGCAAGCTGAGGATGAAAAATACTCCTTGACGGAGAATATATATTAGCATTTTCATCAATATTTTTACTGTTTGTGAGCATATCACACAGCAGTTCAGCCGCAACCATAGCGGATGTGAACCCCCATTTGTTGAAGCCTGTCGCAACAAAAAGATTTGGTGTGTTTTTAGAATACTGACCGATGTAAGGCATAGAATCGAGAGTCATACAGTCCTGGGTTGCATATTGAGTTTTAACGGTCGCTTCCGGATAGTGAGTTTTGGTAAACTGAAGCAATTCGGTATAACTTCCGCCTTTTTTGCCTGTTCTGTGGCTCCCTCCGCCAAGTAGAAGCAGATTTCTGTAGTTTCGGAAAGACAGTCCTTTTCCGCTTGCATCAATATACATTCCGTCAACGTCCTGCGCATTTTCCAGGGCGATAACATATGAACGGTCCTGATACATTTTCAAAGAAAAAAGCCCGTGCTTGTTCAAAATTGGAAAGTGGGTTGTAAAAACCGCACGTTTATATTTTATTCTGCCGCAATCGGTTTCAGCAGACGTATCGTCAAGGTTAATGAGTTTTGTTTTTTCTCTGATGTTCAGGTTTTCAGAAATTTTAAACAGAAGTTCCAACGGATTGATTTGTCCCTGATTATCCAATCGGATTGCTTTATAAATATCAAGAGGTAAAGGCGTTTGCGTCACTGTATCAAAAGGTATTCCGATTGCTCGGTATGCCTCGATTTCATTTTCAATATCCTCGTTTTCCTCAAGTGAATAGACATATGCACTTTTTGTTTCAAAGTTGCAGTCGTATTTTTTGCAAAGGTCGCGGTAAATCTTTACAGCATTGCTGTTAAGATTATAATACTCGCGGGCATATTCCAAACCGTATTTGCTGATGATTTTATCGTATATCAGTCCGTGCTGTGCGGTGACTTTTGCTGTTGTGTCTGCGGTTACTCCGCAACATATTCTGTCAGCTTCAATAAGCAGATAGTCAACACCTTTTTGCTCAAGCATATATGCACAAAGTATGCCCGCAAGTCCACCGCCGATGATAAGAACATCGGTTTCGCAGTTTCCGTCAAGACTGTCAAATTCAGGTTTATTAATATTTTCAAACCATACTGATTGCATTTATATCACATCCTGATACTATTATGTGCAAAAGTTTTTTTGTTTTATAATTATTTTATTGACTGAGATATTTATTCCGTGTTATCATTTAAACATAAATTATAAAAGGAGTGCGCAGTTATGACGTTCTTAGCAAAACTTATGAGTGTTCTTATGCTTATCCCTGCTCTTTTCGGTTATTATATGAATGATGCACAGGATACAGAAGAAGCTTACCTTGCAGCACTTGAAAATGTTGCAGTTGAAAACACAATTGAAACAGCAATTCCGCAGACAGAGATTTATGATATGGTAGTTGACCATCTTACATCTGAGTTGCCTGCAGGTAAAACAGAGAAAAAAGCTATTATTATCGGTTATGACGGATGCCGTGCAGATGCGCTCAGCCTTGTTAAAGATAAGTACAGCGGTATAACAACACTTCTTAATGACGGTGCATCTTTCAACCTTGCTTACTGTGGCGGTGTTAACTATCCCGACGGTGAAAATACACAGGACACATCAACAGCTCCGGGCTGGTGTTCGGTGCTTACAGGCGTATGGGCAGAGGATAACGGTGTTTACGGTAACGGTCAGCCGAAGTCGCTTGAGTATAAAACTCTTATGACCGAGCTTGTTGAAAACGGAACAATCGATTCTGCATCATTTATCACAAAATGGGGCGGACATTTCTCTAAAGATGATTCTACATACATCAACGAAAAGAAATATTGCGAAGAAAACGGTATCAATGTTGCTTTCAATAAGACATCGGGTAACGAAGGCAGTATGATAAAGGCTGCAGAGGAACTTAAAAAAGCTGACTGTCCTGATTTCACAATTGCAATTTATGAAAACACAGACAGTAACGGTCACAACCTCGGTTTCTCAATCAACAATCCGTTTTACAAATTAGGCTTCAGCCATTGTGAAAATTTTGCGTACGATACAATCCGTACAATCAAGAACAGAGATACTTTTGAAACAGAGGATTGGCTTATTATTATCACATCTGACCACGGCGGATTCGGCACAGGTCACGGCGGCCCGACAATCCAGGAAAGAATGACATTTATCGTAGTAAACAGATATTAATTAAATAATGCAAAAATTAACCTCCTTGCCCGTTTGCAAGGAGGTTATCTTTATATCAGTAGTTAGCTTCAACCGTTTCACCGATGGCTCTTAAAAGCGAGTCCTCGTGAGTTGAGGGCAGGTCGCAGTTATAATGCCAGATCATAACTCCGCCGTAACCGTTTTTGATAGCAAATTCAGTTTTTTGTGCAATAACATCGGGAGTGTTGAACCAGAAGTCCTTTCCTGTATCATTGCAATGGTACCAACCGTTTTCATCGATTTGTCCGTAACAGCCGTTATAACCGTACCAGTATGCGGACATATCCGTCGGACGAGAATAGAAGGGGAGTCCGATATTTACCTTTTCAAGAGGAATGCCGTAGAAGCCGACCTTTCTGACAAGCTCTGCCATATCTTCGTATGTTGAATGTCTGCCGTTTTCATCATTCATATCGTAAAGCATAAATTCAAACACGTCGATAGCAGCAATAGCTTTCGTTGAAAACTTTATGTTCCAATCATTACTTGCAACTCCGAGAGTGTAATCACCGAGCTGTTTGTCGAGTGAAACAAGGAAGTTGTTATAATAATGCCACGCTTTAAGCGAAAGCGGATATTCGTAATCGAAGTGAACCCCGTCAAAATTGTATTTGTCAAGAACGGTTATGATATTGTCTTCAAGCACACCGCTTGTGAAAGCTTTGTTGTGTTCTTCGCTTTGAGCTTCCATCTGGTCTTCCCAAACGTCGGAATCGGTATGGCCTGACGGTCCGAGAAGATTCAACGTGATGTTAATATCTCTTTCACCGATTGCATTGCGAATATTTGAAAGTGCAGTTTCAAGTGTTTCTTTGCGAAGATTAACGTTACCCTCGCTGTCGAAGGATGCACACTCAAACAGGATTACATCCGTAATAATATCGAAATCTTCGGGATAAAGGCTGTCAGAATTCTGAACATAATCACCCCTTATGTATGTCGTCACTCTGAAGCTTTCAACTTTTTCAATATAATTTTCACTCACACCGAAAAATCCCGTAACCAAAGATATCAGCGCTGTGAAAAAAGCTATGATTCTTTCAAAAAGCATAAAACTTACTCCTTACTGTTGTAATGATGCATTGACTCTATATGTTGACTGAAGTATATCAGAACCTTGGCCAGAAGTCTGTGCCCCAAGGATGAGACTGTTCTTCCCATTCATCGCGGTGGCGAAGCATCTTTTCTCTCATTTCGCTGATTTTTTCTTTGTACTCTTCACAATCGGCAAGATTGTTTGTTTCCCAAGGATCATTTTTTATGTTGTAAAGAAAAGTCCATTTGTCTTCTTCTTTGTCACCGTTACGGTATTCGATAAGCTTGAATTCGTTATCTTTTACACCACGGACGAACTGATCAAAAATAAGATACAGTTCATCGCGGAAGCTGTCACCGTGCTGACCGTCAAGAAGATGTGCAAAGCTCTTGCCGTCTACCGAATCGGGCAGTTCTATGCCGACCTTTTCACAAAGAGTGGGGAAAATATCGTAAAGGTAAACGTAAGCGTCGTTCTTCGTGTTCTGTGCAATTCCCGGACCTGCAAGTATAAGCGGAATACGGACACCGTGCTCGTAAATGTCTTCTTTGCCGAGCCAACCGTGCTGACCGACAGCAAGACCGTTATCGCCCGTAAACACGATTATAGTGTTGTCTTCTTCACCTGATTGATGAAGAGTGTCAAGCAGTCTTCCGATTTCATAATCAAGGTGTGTTATCATTGCGAAATATTCAGCAATATGACGTCTGACTTCATCCTTTTCTCTCGGATAAGCGGCAAGATGCTCGTCACGGTGAACCATAAGCGGATAATTCGTATCAATAATTTCCTGAAAATTCGGAGGCAGAGTTATTTTATCGGGATCGTACATCTGTCGGAATTCGTCGGGCATCGTCCTCGGATCGTGCGGTGCAAGATAAGCAAGGTACATAAAAAACGGTTTTTCTTTGCCGACGTTTTCATTGAGAAGATTTATAGCTGCATCTGTCAGCAAGGTGCTTGAATGTTTACCGGGGTCAAATTCGTCGCAGTGCTGAGCCTGAGGATTGTTATCTTTATAAAAATCCACAACGAAGTTGATTGTGTTATCGTATTTACCTGTCGGGTCGTATCTGCAGGTCGGAACATTCCAATGGTCCCACATACCGCCGAAAAAGATTTTTGCACCCTGAGTGAAGCTTCGGGCGTAGGCAGGGCAGCCGTTATGCCATTTACCAAGACCGATAGTTTCATATCCGTTGTTTTTAAAGGTTTCTGCAAGTGTTTTGTGCTCGGGAGGAATGTTGCCACCCAATTCTTCAAGGTGAAACGGATTTCGGCCTGAAAGAATCATCGCACGGCTTGGCATACACACGGCACCGCAGGTTCCGCCTGCGATATGTGCGCGGACGAATGAAGTTCCTCTTTTTACAAGTTTATCAAGATTAGGAGTGATTATTTCCTTGTTGCCGAGTGTACTGATAGTATCCCAACGCTGGTCATCGGTTACGATGAATAATATATTAGGTTTTTTATGCATAAAAACACCGCCTTTAACAAGATAATTATAATGCAAATATTTCGGATTTGCAATAAAGGTTTCCTTTATTTTACAATTACGTGTTATTGAAGCTTTAATTGAATTCCAATACAGTAAAACACCGCTGAAAACTCAGCGGTGTTTTTTCAGGATTTAAGCTTTGCATTCAGTTTTCGGCTCGTTATTTTTACTGCAACAAAAACCGTTATCCATACACAGAAATAAACAATCAGGAAAATTGCCGTAAAAACAAGCAAGAATTTCGGGTCAAAGGGAATCCAGCTGTTTATAAGGTAGCATGAGGTGTATGCGAGATACAAAACTGAAAGATGGCAGAAAAGAGATTTCGGAATACTGAAGCTTTCGATCTGATTGAAAACCGAGGCTCCTGCCTGGACAAAAGCAAGAAGATAAACGGAAACAATCGCGATGAGAATCTGCACTCCGTTAAGGGAAAAGTCAGCTACAGTTTTTTGAAGAACAGCGTAGACTATGCCGATAATAATCGGTCCGAAGCCTGCAAAAATCAGACCTCTGTGTAAAAAAGATTTAATATATCTGTTCATATTAAATACCTATCCTTTCTTTAATTGTTTTTAGTTGTCTGCGCGAAACATATTCTGTGTCACCGTTTTTGAATTTTATTTTGAGAGTACCTGAAATAGATGTGTCAAACCGTTCAGCCTTGTTGATGTTTGCAAGGCAGGATTGATTGATTTTGACAAAGTTTTCGGGTAGCTTTTCTTCAAGAGTGTAAAGCCGTTCTTTCAAAATGAATTTATCGTTTTTGCAAAACGCGTAAACCTTGCCCGAAATAACACTTATATAATAAATATCAAACGGATTAAGTCGTGTGATTTCACTTCCTTTGTATCCTAAAAATTCGGTTGAGTATTGCTCAGCAATTTGCTTGATTTCTTCTGTGAAACGGTTTTCTTTTTTCGCGTAGATAACAATTTTTTCTTCGTGCTCAGTGTCGATTATTATTTCGCATTTCAAACTATTACCTCCTTTCGTGCATATTATAGTTTACAGAAAATTTGTTTTCAACAGATTTAACCTGTTCGGTCATATTTACAATATAAACGGAAAATCCTCACCGTTTACGATGAGGATTGACACAATATTGTTTTTAGTTGTTTTAAATCTTTTTTCTGTATCTCACCATTGCAATAATGATAGATACAATAGCAATTACTGAGCCGAGGGCAGCACCGTAAGCCTGAGAAATATAGTTATAAACAAGCCAGAAGGGGGCACTGCAAAGCCCGAACCTGCGTATAGTCTGCTCATTGTTGCACCAAAGTCCGCCTGTCTGCAAAAGAGCACCTGCAATCGGAAGAAGCTCAATCCATTCACGTTGAATAAAAGCAGAAATCAGTCCGATAACGGCAATCGCTGCCATATTAATAAAAGCTAACGGGCGGATATATCTGTTGAATGGCGGGTCGTTTTTCTTTGCGGCAAAAAAGGAAGACACGGTTGACATAAAATCCATAATTGCCCCTGAAAAAGCACCTAAAAGCAGATATTGCAGAACATACAGGGCGTTTGAGATACAGGTTGCCCAAACAATATGCTTACGTTTTTTCAGCTGATAACTCAGAAGATAAAGTCCGACAGCTCCGAGTCCGATAATCTGTGATATGATGAGCAACATAAAATCCCTCCTTTTTGCAACCCGTTAATTTTACCTTATTCAGAGAGTTTTGTAAAGTGTTGATATCATTTTTAAACATTATCAGATTTCTAAAATAATCTTGTTTTTGCTTGCTGTGAGTGGTACAATAACCGTAACAAACAAAATGCAAAGAGGTCGATTATATGCATAAAAGATTAGCTCTTACACCGCCTATGGGATGGAACAGTTGGGACTGCTACGGTGCGGCTGTAAACGAGGAACAGTTACTTGCCAATGCAGATTATATGGCGGAACACCTTAAGGATTACGGTTGGGAATATGTTGTCTGTGACATCCAGTGGTCAGAACCTACTGCAAACAGCTTCTACTACCATTATTTTGCTCCGCTTTGTATGGACGAATATTCACGTCTTATTCCGTCGGTTGAACGTTTCCCGTCTTCTGCAGGCGGCAAAGGCTTCAAGCCGATTGCGGATTACATACATTCGCTCGGTCTTAAATTCGGTATTCATATTATGAGAGGTATTCCGCGTCAGGCGGCACATCAGAACACAAAAATCAAGTGTGAAGGTGTTACGGCAAGGGATATTGCAAACCCGTCATCAATTTGCGGTTGGAATCCTGATATGTACGGTCTTAACACAGGCAGTAAAGGTGCACAGGAGTATTACGACTCAATCTTCGAACTTTACGCTTCATGGGGCGTGGATTACATCAAGTGCGACGATATCGCAAACACAGAGATATTCCCGCATAATCCTTACTCAGCGAGAAAAGAAATCGAAATGTTAAGGAAGGCTATTGATAAATGCGGCAGAGATATGGTTCTCAGCCTTTCTCCGGGACCAGCACCCGTATGGGAGCACGAGCACCTTGCAGCTAATGCTAATATGTGGCGAATGACAGGCGATTTCTGGGACGAATGGAGTAGGCTTCACGCGATGTTTGAACGCTGTTATGCTTGGCAGGAGTATGTTCAGCCGGGTGCATGGCCTGATTGCGATATGCTTCCGTTAGGCAGAATTCAGATTACAGAAGAACTCCCTGAATACAGAAACCGTTATACACGCTTCACTCACGATGAGCAGATAACAATGATGACACTCTGGGGAATTTTCCGTTCACCGCTTATGATGGGCGGAGAAATGCGCGAAAACGATGAATTTACTCTTTCACTTCTGCAGAACAGAGAGCTTATTGATATGCTCAAAAACTCAAACGGTGCAAGACAGTTCAAGCGTGAAGAAACAGAAGGTAAGGGCGAAATCATCTGGACATCAAACGGTGAAAACTGCAAATACGTTGCACTCTTCAACACTGATGATGACGAAAGAGAAATAGGTTTTGATATTACCGATATTTCAATCGGCGGTGTAAAATACAGTGTTCACGATATGTGGAAGCACGAAGAGTATACAGTAACCGACGGCAAATTCTCTGCAATTGTCACCCCCCACGGTGCAAGACTTTTCAGAATCAGTATCAAATAAAGCTTATAAGATGCAAAAATCCCCTTGGAACAATCCAAGGGGATTAATTATCAACTGTTATTAATCATTTCTTCAACTTTATCTAATACCGGTTCCGTTCTTTCTGATTGCAAATCGGCAATAAGGCAATCAATAGCGCAAAGAGCTTCTGATGCTTCAATGTCATCGTGTTCAAAACAATCATTCAGGTCATATTCTTGACCGTCTACGGTGATTATTCTGCAATCATCATAGTCGGGGAAGCGGAAACTTTTAAAATCACTGATTTCAAGTATATTCAAGAGTATAAAATAGTAGTTCGTAATTTCAGTATAAATTTTATCTGTGCTTTCGGGATTTGACAATTCTTCTTCAAGAGTATTATTAAATATGCTTTCAAAATCACTGCCTTTCAAAAACTTATTAACATCAGAAACTATTCTTATCATTTCATCTTCAGTCAACTCTTTTTTGGAATTGAAACTTTCAAAAATGTCTTTTAGCATATTCAACCATCCGTTTGATTCGTTTTTTGTATTGTATCATATATTGTTAATTGTGGCAACACACAAAAATATACCTGGATTGCTTTGGCGAAAGGCTTCTCCTTGAGGAGAAGCTGGCAACGAAGTTGACTGATGAGGTGTGACTTATAAAATATCCGTCAATTGTCATAGAAACCTCATCCGTATTTGCTTAACGGCAAATCCACCTTCCACTCAAGAGGAAGACTGAAAAGTTAATACAAAAACGAAATCGATATATGCGGTTAGTGATAAGTAGACAATGCATTTTTGATTTTACACAAGCGATTTGCCTTCCCATTCTTCATCAGGCTCTGTGCCGAGAAGGGTAGCGATTGTGGGAGCGATGTCGAGAATACTGATATTGTCAATAACCTTACCTTTTTCAAAACCGTTGCCGATAAACATCGCGGGGATAGTCATATCTTCGGGCATTTCGCTGCCGTGTGTTCTGTCGTGACCACCGTGGTCAGAAGTTATGATGTAGGTGTACTCGTCACCAAGCTCGGTCATAACTCTTTCAATGTTGTTCCAGCTGCTCTGCATCGCAGAAAGGTATTCGTCGCTCATCCAACCGAATTTGTGACCTGCCCAGTCGGTGTATCCCATATAAAAGAAAGTGAAATCCGTGTCAAAGGTTTTTAAGTATTTAAGAAGCTCATCAGCAAGCATTTCGCCTGTTTCGTGATATCCCAATATTTTGCCCGCGTAAAATGCTGAATGTGTAAGAGAATTGGGTTCGGAAATATCACGAAGGTCTTCCCAGTTATAGAATATAGCACAGTTTTTTCGTGCTTGCTTGAGCACTTCAAACAAGCCGTCAATGGGTCTTACCTGAGGCATAAAAATATTGGTGGTTGTTCCGTGTCTTTGAGGCTCTACGCTGTGAAAGAGTGACATATGGCAGGGGAGAGTCACGGAAGGGTAGACCGTCTGTGCGTTCATTGTGTATGTTGAATTTTTTATGATTTTCTGTGCATTTTCGATGTTTGTCAAAGCGTCCGGTCGCATACCGTCGACAACAAACAAAATGATTTTCATATAAACACTCCTTACACTTCTTTCGGGCCGATTTGCAATTCGTCGGCATATTCCTTCATAGCCTTAATGCAGATTTCTGCTACATCGCGGACTTCCATACCAAGCATTTCACAGCCTTTACGGATAACATCTCTGTCGCACTTTGCGGCAAATTTCTTGTCCTTGAATTTCTTCATAAAGCTTGAAATCTCCATATCGGTAATGCCTAACGGTCGCATACGTGCAGCCGCCTGAATAATACCTGTAAGCTCGTCAACGGTAAATAACGATTTTTCAAGATTTGTAAGAGGCTCTACGTCGTTACAGTGACCAAATCCGTGAGCAAGAATTGCACGGACTTCAACCTCTGAAAGACCTTCTGCAAGAAGCTCCTTTTCTGTATGCTGAAGGTGTTCTTCAGGAAACTGTTCATAATCGTAATCGTGAAGATGACCGATTGCCATCCAGAATTCCTTATCCTCGCCGAAGTGTTCCGCCATACCACCCATTGCTACAGATACGTTTTTGGCGTGAAGAAAAAGATGTTCCTCTGTTGTTGTGGTATTCAATAATTCCTTTGCACGTTCTAACGTCAGCATACCTCAGACTCCTTTTTTCATTTATGGCACTATTATACGATAACACATATGATTTCGTCAACAAAAATCCTTCAGGTTGCCACAAGAAAGGCTTCTCCTGGAGGAGAAGCTCCGTCGTAAGACGGTGATGAGGTGTAGGTTGCGGAAGCAACCGTTATTTTTTCTGATAATGAATTTTCCGCCTCAAACGTCTTTGCTTGATTGCAAATCAACCTTCCATTCAAAGGAAAGGCTGAAAAAATCCCCTTGGATTTCTCCACGGGGAAGATAGTTTGTATTTACGGGTCGTCGAGGACGTCGACCCCTACAAAATTTTTAATTCTTGTTTCATCTCAGCGATTGCTGCCTGCGTCTCCGAAAGGAGTGGTTGGGAGGTGTCCCCCAACCGTTGATACAGAGCTGTTTTGGCGCCTTCTGCCCTCAGTTTTCAGGTGAAGCGGGTCGTTCGGGTCGCCGTCAAATCTCAGGTACCAATCAAAGCCGTCTTTCTTTGCCACAATCTTCTCAACAAAGGCTTCAATTATGCTTTCGGGTATGTCGTTTTCATCGGGATTTGTGTATTGTACAAGGGCATATTGAAGCACCGTCAGCTTTTCTTTGTAGTCCACAATTTCGGGCTCGTCGTTTTGCTTATCTTCAAGTGCTTCAATCTCATCACTCAGTTTCCTTATTTCGGCTCTGAGCTCCGAGGTTTTTTGGGTGAACGAGTCCTTGTCAATATCACCCTCCGCCCTCATTTCGATATAGTTATCGAGCTTTCGGTTGTGCTTTGCGAGCTGCCGTTTCTTCTGCTCAATAATCTCTTCGTAATTGACTGTTTCGCCCGTGTCGCCGATATGTGCTTCGAGCATTGAGTTGGCAAGTGCCAGCACCTTGTCCCTTTGCATAAGATAGTTGCGGAAGATGTGGTTTGCCATCAGCTGCAGCTTCCATTCGGGTATCATCGGGGTACGGCAGATACCCTCAAGCGGCAGGCCCTTCCTTTTTCTGCTTTCATAAGAGCCTGTCCGCACAGAATCGTAGCACTGATAGCCGATGTTTGACTGTGTTGCCGTTCTGTACCAGTTCCTTGTGTTGAACTTGTGACCGCATTCGCAGATGAGCAGCTTACCCCATACGGTAGTTCTCGGTCGTCTGCCAATCATCAGACTTCTTTTCTTTGCGTTCATTTTGCATTGAGCTGTTTTGCTTGCCATAATTGCTCGCACCCTTTCGTAATCTTCTACCGATACAATCGGCTCGTGTCTGCCCTTAACCTGCACAAGGTCGATTTCACCGTAGTTTTTGACCTTTTTCTGCGTCAGGTAATCGGGTGTATATTCCTTGTGGTAAGTGATGATGCCGCAGTAAAACGAGTTTTTCAGAACGTTGGAAATAACCGTTTCATACCACCTGCTTTTACCCGTTGCGGTTTTGTAGCCTCTGCGTTCAAGCTCGTTTTTTATCTGCATAAGTCCGTGACCTTCAAGATACATTTCATAAATAAGCTTTACCGTTTCAGCCTGCACGGGGTCGATAAAAAAGTCTACGTGCTTTTTGTTGTTTTCAAGCAGCTTTTCAACTCGCCTGTAGCCGAGAATGGTGCCGTTACCGTAGAACACACCGTTCTCCATTG